>NZ_DATELF010000068.1:0-78644 GCF_035276945.1 Amycolatopsis sp.
CGGCGGACTGTTCGCCTACGAGAAAGTTGACCAGACGGTGGCCGCGTTGGTCGAGTCGCAGGGCGGCGCGAACGCATCGAGCGCACACGACGCGGCCAAGAAGCGGCTCGACACTGCTGAGGCGAAGCTACGGCGGCTACGCGCGGCGATCGAAGCCGGGGTCGAGCCCGCCGCACTCGTCGAGGCGATCAACGACGCACAAGCCCAGCGAGCCGCCGCGCGGAACGAACTGGAGCGGGCACCGGAGCGCGCGACGGCCGACGTCGCCGAGGTCTACGCACGGATCGATTCACTGAGTGACCGGGGCCGGGCGCTGAACAGCGCGAGCCCGGAGAAGTTGCAGGACTTCTACGAGGAACTGGCCCTGGAGATGATGTACCAGGCAGAAGAACGGGCCGTGGATGTAACCATCCGTCCGGCCCGTAGGGATAGTGCCGGTGTCCGAGGGGGGACTTGAACCCCCACGCCCTTTACGGGCACTAGCACCTCAAGCTAGCGCGTCTGCCATTCCGCCACTCGGACTTGCTGGACAACAGGGTAGCCGATGCGGGAGGGCTTCGGCATTGGGGGGCCGTTGCACGACGAGATCGACAGGTGCGGTATAAGGCCGCATGGTGACGCAGGGTGACAACCTTCAATTGATTACTTAGAGTTATAGATGGGATGGGAGAGGGGTAGGTAGAGGCGTCGAGGCTGGGCCCAGGGGAGGCGCCGCAAACGCGAGAAGTGCAAAGTGGATAGACGTCGGCGAACGTCCAAAATCAGCGGCCTGCCGCGCGGTTCACGTTGGCCTGTTTGGGCTTGTAGTATGACCTGGGTCTCAGAAACTCTGTCCAAGGGGCCTGCGATGGCAGCAGCGTCTTCTCCTCGAAGCCAGGCCGGGCGGCCGCGCGAAGAGCGTGGTAGGGAGGTTCGGGAGCCTGTGGCGCGGACGCTCACGCTTCCGTTCGTCACGCTCCAGTTCCGGATGCCACGTTTGCGCAGCCCTGACGTTCGGTTGCCGTCACCGAGAGTGAGTACAGAGAACAACGTGGGCGCGGCGGTGAAATCGGTGCGCCCGGCTCTGCTGCCTCCCGGTGAGCTCGCCTACTACGGCGGGCTCGGGTTGATGGCGGTGTTCGGCCTGGTCGAGTGGCCGGTCGCGGGCGTGTTGGCGTTCGGCACGATGATCGCTCGGGCCGGCCGGGAGAGCAGTCAGGCGCGGGCGCGGGGGAGTGGTGGATAAGGCGTTCGCGGGCTACTGCGACGAGTGTTGCGGCAGCCGTGGCAGAGCTGTTGTCTCGAAACCGGTGATGACCTGCCAGAGCGTCCGCATTGTCACCACCTCTTCTGAATCAGTTCACTTACGGGTCACCTGGAACCCGTGGAGCGGTCACCCCGATGAATGACCGTGGCCTGCGGAAACGCCGACATTGGCACGGAGGAGACCCCTGATGCCCGACCTGTTCGCCACCATTCTCGCCAAGGCCGGGATGCTGCTGCTGGAAGCCGTCATCGTCCGCGTTGTGCAGGAGATCTTCGTCCAGCTCACCAAGCCACGGGAGGCGGCCATCGCCTGAGTGGTCCCTTCCGCTCTCGAAGCGGCCCGGTCCTGTCGGTGGCACACGGAGACGCATCCTGAGTAACCGGCGTCAGGAGGGGATCCGGATGCACCTCGAGTTGACCGACGAGGAGGCTGTGGCTCAGCGCGGCCTACCTCGGTGACCTGTCCGCGGAGATCTCGCACACCGACAATCCGGCCTTCCGCCGTCTGCTGTGTGATCGTCGCGCTCACCGATCACGTGCATGGAGACGGGTACGCCGCGCCGGCGTTGCACACACTTTCGGCGGAGCGGGCGCCGTCGCTTGGGCGGTTGAGCCGGATCGGCCCGAGTGGGAAGGCGCCTGCCGCTGCCGATCTCAGGGCGGGCGCCTTTCACTGCCTGCAAGTGTATAACGCCATATACGGCATGACGTCGTTGGGCCACTCGCCCATATCGTCACCACGAACCACCCAAAAAACAACAATGCCCAGAGTCCGGGTTGTTTTCTGTGACACCCGGCTCACCCTTGGTGTTCATGCCAGGTCTCCCGAAGCCGTGAGGCTGTGCCCGGTATGACCGGTCGGGGTACGAGTGAGGTTTTCCGTTGGGCCATCACGATCACGGCGAGGTTTCGCTGCCTTCGCGATGGACACCGAGATCCCGGACGAGGTGCCCCGGCGGTCGATGTTCCGCCGGGCCGGACTGCTGGGCGCTGGCCTGGCGGCGGGCAGCGTACTCACCGCGGG
The DNA here is from genome assembly GCF_035276945.1 of Amycolatopsis sp. GTDB lineage: Bacteria > Actinomycetota > Actinomycetes > Mycobacteriales > Pseudonocardiaceae > Amycolatopsis_E. The sequence goes on from NZ_DATELF010000068.1 coordinate 2,270, forward strand.
CACGGCGATGGCCCACCCGGGTGGCTGGTGTCCACCACATCCACACTCAGTACAGCTCCGACGCCAAGTACCGGGTGATCGACCAGGTGCGGCACGCCGGTGCCTATGGCCTCGACTGGATGGTGATCACCGATCACGGCAGCCAGATGCACGCCAAGATCGGGGTCGAGAGAAGGTCAACCCGGACATCGTGGCAGCCCGCGCGCGGATCCCTGGCACCCTGGTCTTCCAGGGACTGGAGTGGAACATCCCGGCCGCCGGGTATGGCACCGTCTTCGTGCATCCGGGCCGCAACGAGGTCGCGCTGCTCAAGGCGTTCGAAACCGGCTACAGCGGCGCGGCGAAGGGCACCACGGCAGGCACGACGGCCTACGAGGCGCTGGCCATCGCCGGGGTGAGCTTCCTCGCCGACGCGGTCCGTCTGCGCCGTGTGGCCCGCGCGCTGTTCCTGGCCAACCACCCGGCCCGCAAGGGTATCGACTCCCCGCATGAGATCCGCGCCTGGCGCGACCACCATCGCGGTCGGCATCGAAGGCGCGCCACGGGCACCAGGCCGGTGGGCCGCCCGCACCGCACGGACCGGGTGGCGCCCGTGGCAGTTACGACAACAGCCCGAGCGCAGACTCCTTCCCGGGCTACCCGCTGGAGAGCTACCGGACCTGGGGTGGCTTCGACTGGATGGCCGCCACAGTGGGCGGGCTCTGGCACAGCCTGCTCGCCGAAGGCAAGCCGTGGTGGATCACCGCGACCTCCGACTCCCACAACGTCCACGCAGACACCTCGGTGCGCGGCCCCGGCACCGACTTCACCACGAACGGCTTCCACAACGACCCCGTCTACTCGCCGAGGCGGCGCGGGCTGGTGTCGCGTCCGGTACCGGCCGGCCCGAACTGGCCGCGGAAGACGCGGTGGTCGAGCGCGTGTCCCACGCGGCGGGCCCGGCGGTGATCTATCCGGGTCATGCCGCGCTGACCGGGACGCTGACCGGGCACCGTGCTGGCGCGTTCGGCGATCACACGCCTGGCCGTGGTCGGCGGAACCGGTCAGCCCGGCGAAGACGACCGTCCCGAATGGCGCGACGGCGAGCTGGTCCTGAGTGTCACGCCGCTATGGCCGGGGCACTACGCGCCGCCCGAGGTGCCGAATCCGACCCCGTGCTGCGCCGATCACGCCTGAGGCTCGGCCCACGCACGCGAAGGCAGGTCCTTGCGTACCTGGGGCATGATTTCCGCGGCGAAAAGCTCCAGGACGTCGCGGGCCTCGGCGGTGTCCAACCCGTCGACGGAGACGGCTTGGACTTCGTGGCCGAAGGAGGCGTGGTAGTCCCCGATCTTGTCGATCACCTGCTGCGGGCTGCCGACCAGCGCCGAACCGTTCGCGATCTTCTCTTCCAAGGTGGTGAACTCGGACCTGTTGTGCTGGTAGGCGGCGGTCTTGGTGAGCGCCTCGAAATGGGGCCGGTAGCCCGCGATGGCGGCCTGCGAGGTGCTGGCCACGTATAGGCCGCCGGCACCTGAGCCGACGAGGGCGTCGGCCGGGTCGCGGCCGTAGTCGGCCCACTGTCGCCGGTAGTGGTCGATCAGGTCGGCGTATTTCTTCTTGGGATGGAAGCCGTTCGCGGTGAACAGCGGGTCACCCCATTTCGCCGCCAGCTCGGTCGGTTCGGTGCTGGACGCGCTGCCGTGCCAGATCCGGGGCCGGTCGTGAAACGGTCGTGGCTGGGTGGTGATCTCGTCCAGTGGTGGCCGGAACTGCCCGGACCAGGTCACTTTCTCCTCGTACCAGAGCCGGCGCAGCAGTTCGAACTTCTCCGCCTGGTATTCCCACTGCCGGCTTTCCTCGAGCCCGAACAGCGGGAAATGGCGGGGGTCGTTACCCTTGCCGATCATCAGTTCCAGCCGCCCGCCGGAGAGCTGGTCCAGGGTGGCGTAGTCCTCGGCCACGCGGACCGGATCGAGCACGCTGATCACGGTCAGCGTGGTCAGCAGGCGGACGTGTTCGGTGTTTTCCGCGACGGCGGCCAGGATCACCGGGGGAGACGAAGACAGGAACGGCTCGCCGTGGCGTTCGCCCACGCCGTAGGCGTCGAACCCCAGTTGCTCGGCGAACACCGCTTCGTCGATGACCCGGCGCAGCCGGTCACGCTGGCTCATGCCGCCGGAATAGTTGGCCACCAACGAGTACAACGCGAATTTCATGCGGCCTCCGGTGTTCTGCTTCCCGGAATCGCGGTGAGCAATTCCTGGGTGTATTCGTGCCGTGGTGTGCGCAGGACCTCGTCGGCCGGGCCCAGTTCCAGCAGCCGGCCTGCCCGCATGACCCCGACCTGGTCGGCGATCTGCCGCACGACGGCGAGATCGTGGGAGATGAACAGGTAGGTCAGGCCCAGTTCGTCCTGGAGATCGGCCAGCAGGCGCAGTATCTGGGCCTGCACCGAAACGTCCAATGCGGACACGGGCTCGTCGCAGACGACGAACTCGGGCCGCAGGGCGAGCGCTCGCGCGATGGCGACCCGCTGGCGCTGGCCGCCGGAAAGTTCCGCCGGTTTCCGGGTCAGCATCGACGCGGGCAGCGCGACCTGGTCGAGAAGCTCCGCCGCGCGCCGCTTCCGGTCGCCGATTCCGAACGCGCGCAGTGGTTCGGAGACGATCCGGCCGATGGTGAGTTTCGGATTCAGCGAGGCGTACGGGTTCTGGTAGACCAGTTGCATCCGGCGCCGCAGCAGCCGCAGCCGTTCGCCGCGCAGGCTCGTGATGTCCTCGCCGTCGAAGGAAACCGTGCCGGCGGTGGCGGTTTCCAGCCGCAACAGCAGGCGTGCGGTGGTCGACTTGCCCGAGCCCGACTCGCCGACCAGCGCGAGCGTCCGGCCGCGTGGGATGTCGAAACTGACCTGCTCCACCGCGGTCCTGCCGGAGAAGTCCTTGGTCAGGCCACGCGCCGAGACCAGCGTCTCGCCGGGCGCGCGCGGTGGCCGGATCGGCTCGCCGGCGAGGCTTGGCGCGGCGGCCAGCAGACGCCGGGTGTAGGGGTCGGCGGGTGCGGCCAGGACCGCGCCGCCGGAACCTTCCTCGACCACGTGCCCTTCGGACATCACCGCGATCCGGGAGGCGCGGTCCGCGGCCACGCCGAGGTCGTGGGTGATCAGCAGGACCGCGGTGCCCGACTCGGCGGCGAGTTCTTCGAGATGGTCGAGGATCTGCCGCTGCACGGTGACGTCGAGCGCACTGGTCGGTTCGTCCGCGATGATCAGCTTCGGCCGTCCGGCGAGCGCCGCGGCGATGAGTACCCGTTGCCGCAGGCCACCGGACAGTTCGTGTGGGTACTGCCGGGCGCGGAGTTCCGGCTCGTCGATCCCGGCCCGCCGGAGCAGTTCCACCGCTTGCGCGGGCGCCGTTTTCCGGTCCGCCGTTCCGTGGATGAGGAGCACTTCGGCGACCTGTCTGCCGACCCGTTGCACGGGGTTCAGCGAAACCGTCGGGTCCTGGGGCACGAGCGCGATCTCCCGTCCGCGCACCGACCGCCAGCCGCGTTCGGACAGGCCGGGCAGCGACCGTCCGGCGTAGGTGATCGACCCGGTGTCGATCCGGCCGCCACGGGGGAGGAGCCCGATCACGGCGTGCGCGGTGGTGCTCTTGCCCGAGCCAGACTCACCCACGACGGCCACGATCTGTCCGGAGTGGACGGTCAGGTCGACGTCCCGCACCGCGGGCACCGAGCGGTAGGACACCGACAGCCCCCGGATGGCCAGGAGTTCGCTATTCGCCACGGTTCGCTCCCTCCAGCGCGCGGGAAATACGGTTCGCGGCCAGGACGACGGCCGCGATCACCAGTCCGGGCAGGGTCGTCATCCACCAGGCGACGGCCAGGTAGGCGCGGCCACCCGCGACGAGCGAGCCCCATTCCGGTGCCGGTGGCGCGGCGCCGAAGCCGAGGAAGCTCAGTGAGGAGATCTCCAGGACGGCGACGCCGAAGGTGAGCACGGCCAGCGCCAGCACGGGGCCGGAGGCGTTCGGCAGCACATGCCGGGTGAGCACGCCGGGCCACCGGACTCCGCCGGCTCTGGCCGCTTCGACGTAGACGCCGGTGCGTACCCGCAGCACCTCCGCGCGCATCAGCCGGGCGAAATGCGCCACGTTGGCCACCCCGACCGCGACCGCGATCTTCGTGGTGCCGAAGCCCAGCGCGGTCACCAGGGCCAGTGACAGCAGGATCGACGGTACGGCGAGCAACACGTCGACGATCCGCATGATCAGCGAGTCCAGCCAGCCGCCGCGCGAACCGGCGATCAGCCCGATGATCGATCCCGCTACGAGCGCGATCAGCACGGCGAGCACCGTGGCCCGCAACGACAGCCCCGTGCCGTGGACCACTCGCGCGAAGATGTCGCGGCCGGTTTCGTCGGTGCCGAACAGATGCGCCGCCGACGGGCCCTTCAGTTTCTGGCGCGGAATCCCGGCGAGTGGGTCGTAGCCGGTGAACAGGCTCGGCGCCAGTGCCCAGCCGAGGACGAGCGCGACCACGAGCACCGACAGCACCAGCCCGGGACTGCGGAGCAGGAACCGGGAGCGGGTCAGGGTCGCGATGTCAGCCACGGGCCGCCTCCCGGTTCCGGGTTCGCGGGTCGAGCAGCGGGTACAGCAGGTCGACCAGCAGGTTGATGGTGACGAAGAAGAACGCGGCGAGCACGATCACCGCCTGCACCACGGGGATGTCCTGCAGGCTGACCGCACTCGCGGTGACGCGGCCGATGCCCTCCCGGGAGAACACCGTCTCGGTCACCACCGAGCCGGCCAGCAGCTGGCCGCTCACCACGCCGACCAGGGTCAGCGCGGGCATTGCCGCATTACGTAGCGCGTGTCCGAAGTGGACCCTGGCCCGGCTCGCCCCCTTCGCCATGACGATCTCGATGTAGGGCTCGGCGAGCTGGGTTCGCAGGCTTTTCGCCAGTACCTGGCCGATCACCGCGCCGGTCGGCAGCGCGAGGGTGATCGCGGGCAGGACCAGCGACTGCACGCCGTGGTTGCCCAGCGCGGGCAGCACGCGCAGCCGGAACGAGAAGATCTGGATCAGCACCAGTCCGACCCAGAACACCGGTAGCGCGGTGCCCAGCGAAGGCAGCGACAGCAGGAGGTTGTTCAGCCAGCGGAAGCGCGTGTAGGTGCCGAGCAGCGCGACCCCGCCCCCGAACAGCACCGCGAGTGCCAGGCCGAGCCCGGTCACCGCGAGCGTGGGTGGGAGCGCGGACAGCACCTGGTGGGCCGCGCTGTCACCGGTGGCGATCGAGGTGCCGAAATCGCCGTGCAGCGCGGCGAGTAAGCGCTTGCCGTACTGCACCGGCCAGGGGTCGTTGAGCCCGTAGGCCTCGCGTGCCTGCTGGAGCTGTTCCCGCGTCACCGTCTGCGCGCCTTCGCCGCCGCCGAGCTTCGCGAGGACCGCGTCGCCCGGCAGCAGGTAAAGGATCACGAACGACAGCGTGAACGCCGCCCACAGGACGACCAGCGCCTGCAGGATCCGCCGTATCACGTGGTTTCTCATGAGACCCATGCGTCGAACAGCTGCAGCCGCGACGAGGCTTCGAAAGACACGCCGTGCGCCCTCGAGCTGGAGGCGACCACTTGGGTCAGCTCGAAGACCGGGATGGCGTAGGCGTGGTCCACGATGAGCTGCTGCGCCTGTTCGGCTCCGGGCTTGCGAGCGGCGGAATCCGCGGTGGCCGCCTGCTGGTCGAGCGCGGTGTCCAGGGGAGTGCCGGCGGGCAGGTGGCTGCGGTTGCCCGCCTTGGCGGAGAACTGGTTGCGCAGGATGTCCGGGTCGGCCCTGGTCACGTTGTACCAGAGGAAGTCGTAGGCGCCGCTCTGCTGGATCTGCAGGGTTTCGGCCGTCGTGTGCAGTTCGATCGCCAGGTCGAAGCCGACCTTGCGAAGCTGCTGCTGGATCAGTTCCAGCACGCTCTGGCTCTGGTTGAACGCCGCCGCGAAGACGACCTTGGCGCCCAGGCGCTGGCCGCCCTTCGTCCGGATCCCGTCGGGCCCGGGCACCCAGCCGTCGCCGTCCAGGAGCGCGGCCGCGCCTGCCGGGTCGTAGGCGAGCTGGGCGGACAGGTTGGTGTAGAGGGGAGTGGTGGAGGCGAGAATGCTGGTGGCGGGCTTGTAGTTGGGGCTCAGCACGGTTTCGGTCACCTCCTGGCGGTTGACGCCCTTGCCGACCGCCTGACGGACCTTCTCGTCGGCCAGCACGCCCCTGGTCACGTTGGCGGTCAGGTTGAACACCACGCCGGGATTCGGACGAGTCGACTCCGTGAAGCCGTTGCCCTGGAACTGTGCCTCGTCGACGGGCTGCACCTCGGTGGTGGCGTCGAGCTGGCCCGACAACAGGCTTCCGGTGCGCACCCCGGGCTCCGGCACGATCTTGTAGTCGATCTTGTCCAGGTAGGCTTCACCCTGGTGTTTCCACAGCGAGGAACCCCAGGCGTATCCCTTGCGCTTGGCGATGACCAGTTCGGAGTTCTGCTTGAAGCTTTCGAACACGAACGGCCCGGAGCCGATCAGTCCGTCGCCCTGGCACCGCTGGTCGGGCGTCTTCCGGTAGGCGGCGGGAGCCAGCACACCCAGCGACATCGTCGAGCTGGCTTGCAGGAACTGCGCGCTGGGGGCGGAGAAGTCGAGCCGCACGGTCCGGGGGTCCAGCACCGTGCTGCCGGTGTAGGCGGCGAGATAGCCGGAACCCAGCAAGGATTTCGCGCCCAGCGCCTTGATCCCGTCGAAGCTGGTCTTGACCGCCGGCGCGTCCACCGGGGTGCCGTCGGAGAAGGTCGCGCCACTGCGCAGGTGGAAGGTGAAACTGGTCGAGGTCGCGTTGGTCTCCCAGGACTCGGCCAGCCACGGCTTGATTTCGCCGGTCGCCGAGTCCTGGTCGGTGAGCGAGTCGACGAGCTGGCGGCCGACGTTGAGCGCGGCGTTCGTGCCGACCTGTTGCGGGTCGAGGCAGTCCGGGTTCGAGCCGACGGCGAGGGTGAGCGTGCCGCCGGAACGTGGCGGCCCAGCGTCGGCGCCCGTCGTGGCGGCCGACGAGCAGGCGGTGGCGAGCAGGACGGCCGCGCCGACGGGGAGAACCTTGCGGATGGTCGAGTGGTGCACGGCGATCACGGTAAGCGCCGGCAGCCCTTCCCATTTCGCTTCTCACCATCTGGACCTTCCCGGAAGCTGGGAGCATTTGACCGGATTGGACCACCCTGGCCACCATCACGGCTGTCGGAAGTCTGCTGGAAATCTGTTGTTGTCAGGGGAGTTTCGCGTGCAGTCCATCCGGAACCGGGCGCGCAGGTTGATCAGCCTTGCGATCCTGCTGGCCCTCGGCCTGAGCGGGTGTGGTGGCGGGCACTCCGGCGGGACCGCCGCCGTTCCACCTTCGGTGAGCGCGGCCGAACTGGCCAAGGTCACGCTCAAGGTCGGCGACCAGAAGGGCGGGTCGCTGGCGATGTTGAAGGCCGCGGGGCAGTTGGACAACCTGCCGTACCGGATCGAATGGTCCACGTTCACCTCCGGCACACCGCTGGTCGAAGCCGCCTCGGCGGGCGCCATCGACATCGGCCGGGTCGGCAACACGCCACCGATCTTCGGTGCCGCGGCCGCCGCGAAGATTTCGGTTGTGGCCGCGGCACACAGTGGGGTGGCCGGGGACGCGTTGCTCGTGCCGGCGGACTCGCTCCTGCACGACGTGAGCGAGTTGAAGGGCAAGCGAATCGCCGTCGCGAAGGGCAGTTCGGGGCACGGTCAGCTGCTCTACAACCTGCGCGAAGCCGGTCTGTCCACAAAGGATGTCAAGCTGTCCTACCTGCAACCCGCCGACGCCTACAGCGCGTTCACCCAGCACGAGGTGGATGCGTGGGCGATCTGGGAACCTTATACCTCGCAAGCGAAACTGGATTCCGGCGCGCGAGTGCTCGTCGACGGCACCGGAAGTGCCAACGGCTATTCCTTCCAGATCGCCGGAAAGGCCGCGCTCGGCAACGCGGGCAAGAACACCGCGATGCGCGACTACGTCGTGCGGGTCGCGAAGGCCCAGCTTTGGGCCACCGCACACCCCGACGAGTGGGCGCGGGCCTGGGCCGCCGACACCGGGCTGAAACCGGAGGTGACCGCCGCCGCGGTGCAGAACAGGTTCGACAAACCCGTGGCGCTGGACGCCACAGTGATCGACTCCGAGCAGCAGCTCGCCGACGCGTTCACCGAAGACAAGGCGCTCACCGGCAAGGCCGACTTCGCCGCGGTCGTCGACGACCGGTTCGCGCCCGACCTCGCCGCCGTCAGGGGATGAGAAGATGGCGTTGACCTTGCACTGGTTCCTGCCGACCTCCGGCGACGGCCGCACGATCGTCGAACGCTTTCACCGGAACCGATCCCAAGGCCCCACCGCGCAGCGCGCCGCCGACATCGACTACCTCGCACAGATCGCCCGGGCCGCCGAACAACTGGGGTTCGAGGGTGTGCTCACCCCGACCGGGACCTGGTGTGAGGATGCCTGGCTGGTCACCGCGGCGCTGATCCGCGAGACGAAACGGCTGAAGTTCCTGGTCGCTTTCCGGCCTGGCGTGATCTCGCCGACGCTCGCCGCGCAGATGGCGTCCACCTACCAGCGGATCTCCTCGGGAAGGTTGCTGCTCAACATCGTCACGGGCGGAGACGCCGTCGAACAGCAACGGTTCGGCGACTGGCACGACCACGACGAGCGGTACGCGCGGACCGACGAATTCCTCACCATCGTGCGCGGAGTGTGGAGCGGCACGCCGTTCGACTTCGAGGGCAAACATCTCCGTGTCGCGGGCGCCACGGTGCTCGCGCGACCCGATCCGGTGCCGGCGCTGTATTTCGGCGGCTCGTCCCCGGCCGCGCTGCCCGTCGCCGCGCGGCATGCCGACGTCTACCTGACCTGGGGTGAACCTCCGGAGCAGGTGGCCGAAAAGATCGGCCGGGTCCGGCGGCTCGCCGAGCAGGCAGGCCGCCGCGTCCGGTTCGGTATCCGGCTGCACACAATTTCCCGGGACACCGCCGCCGAAGCCTGGGCGGAGGCACAGAAGCTGCTGGACGCGCTGAGCCCCGAACAGGTCCGGCGCGCGCAGCAACAGCTCGTGGCCAGCGAGTCGGTGGGCCAGCAGCGGATGGTCGCGCTGCACGGTGGTGGGCTCGGCAACGGTCTGCGCGGGCTGGAAATCCATCCGAACCTGTGGGCCGGGATCGGTCTCGTCCGCGGCGGGGCGGGCACCGCCCTCGTCGGAAGCCATACCGAAGTGGCCGACCTGATCGAGGAGTACCACTCGGTCGGCATCGAGGAGTTCGTCCTGTCCGGCTATCCGCACCTGGAGGAGGCCTACTGGTTCGGTGAAGGGGTCCGGCCCGAACTGGCGCGCCGCGGCCTGCTCGGCGAAGCGACGCCGCCCGGATCGGTGCGGCGGCTGGCGGTCTGACCGGTGAGACGTATTTGGGGGTGGCCAGTTCCAGTCTCATTGTGGATCGGGGCCACCGGATAATGGCCCGTTATCCGGGTAACACCCTCAACCCCGAAAGGCCACCAATCCTGTCATCGGCTGATCCGCCGGAGAGGGCTTGGCGCTAGCGGGAGTCGGTGACGGTGCTGCGCCGTCTGCGGCCGCAGACCAGCAATATAGAGGGGCACACTTTCGGCTGGGGCTACAACGGCAACGGCACCAGCGTCGCCGCCGCGGCGATCCTCGCCGACGTGCTCGACCTGCCCCGCGACCTGTGGTGGGGAACGATGAGCCGCGCCGCCGAGGACGAGGTGCTGGTCCGGCTGAGGGAAGACCTCTGCCGCGAGGTGCTGATCGACGCCGCCGACGAGTGGCGGCTGTCCCGGATCGCGCTGCTGCGCTGGATCTGCGGCTGGTACACCCTCAACCACGTCGGCCCGTACCCCGCCGTGGTGGCCGGGATACGGGCCGGATTCCGTCGCTGACCTGCTGGTCAGGCAGGATGTCGTGTGCCCCAGGGCATCAGGCCCGGGGCGGTGGGTGTCCTCGGCGGTCGCCGCATCGGGCGAGCGCCGGGGACCTGCCCGTCAGGCGGGGCGGGGCGGGTCGACGAGCTCGATGCCGATCGCGACGACGCCGAGGGCTTCGCGTTCGGGCGGGTAGATCTGGCGGATGTTCGCGAGCTGGTCGGCGCGGGTGGCCAGCGGGTTGACCGAGGCGACGTCCTGGTGGTCGAACATCTCCTCGAAGCTGGCGTACCGGTTGACCGCGGTGACGCGGGTGAGGACGGTGTCGCCCTGGCAGCGAAACCGGATCAGCGACCCGGGTTTGATCTTCTTGCGGCTGGAGTCGTTGACCCGGATCTCGGTGGTTTTCCGGCCGGTGGCGATCAGGTCGAAGTAGCGCTTGTAGATGCCCATCTCGTGGGCGCGGACGGCGGGTTCGGCGGGACGTACGGTCATCAGGCGGCCCAGTTCCTTGACGGTGAACGATCGGAAGAAGTGTTTCGGGTCGGTCAGCAGCTCGCCGACCAGCCAGACCAGCGCGTCGACGTAGTCGTCGACCGGACCGGGCCAGGCGGTGGTGTCGAGCATCCACGGCTCGACGTCGGCCGGGAGCGCGTCGGCGCCGCGCTCGCGCAGCAGCGATTTGGACAGTTTCGCCCCGGTCGGAGCGAGAACCTGCGGGGTGAAGATCCGGCTCGGCATCTGCGCCGGCGGAGTGGCCAGCGCGCCGAGGGCTCCGTCGACAAGCTGACAGCCGAAGGTCCAGTCGCCGCCCTTCATCATCACGTGCAGCGTGCGCTCGTCGCGGCCGAGGGCACGCTCCTTGACCAGGTTCCGGTACAGCGTCGCCAGGTCCAGGTAGGGCGCGTCGTCCTCGGGGTCGATGTGCACCTCGTAGGGCCCGTGGTCGAAACAGACCGCGGTGAACGTGGCGCCGTCCTCGTCCAGGTGCGCCAGTTTCGTCCGATCGCCGCGTTTCTCCGCCCACCCGCAGGACGGGCAGGGGATGCGGACGTGGACGACGCCGTGGCTGGGCGCCATCCACCAGCGGATGTCCTCCAGCCGTTCGAGGGTGCGGAGAAACTCGGCCCGGAAGCCGGGCGTGGCCTGCTGGTCGGTGTAGGTCTCGACCACGTAGTCGGTGTCGGTGGCCGCCGACAGCGAGTCGAAGAACGCCCGGTAGTAGCGTTCGATCAGCTCGCCGATGCCGTCCTTGCCCAGGGCGTGGACGTAGGTCTGCTGGTAGGCGTGGTGTGTTTCCGGGTCGAGCACGACGTCGTGCGGGGCGTTGTCCAGCACGCCGAACCGCACGGTGGTGTCGATGGAGAACTCGCGGCGGGCGATCTTGGCCAGCAGGAACGCCGCGGTCTGCACCAGGTTCGTCCCCAGGTGCGGGGCGCCGTTGATCTGGGTGCCGACCACGAACTCGATCCGGGCCGGCCGGGCGGCCAGGACGCGGGGGCGCAGGATGTCGATCGAGCGCAGCAGCGCGTTGGCCAGCACGCTGTTCGGAGAGATCAGCAGTGACGGCTTTCCGCTGCGAGACAACGCCCTCGCCATTTCAGGGTGAGGCTTTCCGTTGGCGTGCAACGCGATTCACGCTCCTCGGCTGGGTTTGGGCAGGCGGAGGTTGGCGCAGATGAAGTCCAGCCGCGCCGGCGGCGAGTCGGGGGCGACGAACACCGGCTCGTAGCCGGCGTCGTAGTAGCCCTGCACGATCAGCTCGTGCACCCGGCGGATCTCGCGGTCCTTGGCCCACACGATGTCGTCGGGGTCCTCGAAGGTGTCCAGCGGGTCCAGCACGAAGATCGCGTCGTAGCGGTAGGTGCGGGTGGCGTCTTCCAGCTCGGTGGTCGGTTTCAGGCCGAAGAACCCTTCCCAGCCGTAGCCGTCGGGGATGCCGCGGTTGTAGAAGCGGATCCCGTGCTGGTGGGCGGTGTACTCGGCGACGAACGCGTCCAGCACCTCCAGGGAGTACTCGCGGCGGTCCTCCTTGAGCAGGTGCCGGCCGAGGCGCTCGCGGTGGCGACGGTAGATCTCCCGGCCGGGTTCCTCGGCCATGCACGGGATGCCGGCGGCGTGCACCGCGGCGATCAGGTCGTCCTTGCCGGAGGAGGGGCCGCCGGTGATGACAAACCGGCGCGGGGCGCCGGTGGCCGCCTCCTTCAGGACGGCGGCCAGGGCGGGGTTCGTGCTGGTCAAGACTGTGTTCCGTTCTGCTCGATGGTGTTCTCGGGGGATGGGGTGCGGGTCAGGAAGCCTTCGGTCCAGGTGTTGCCCATGCCGGTCTCGCCGTGCAGGGCGGTGACGAACTGCTCCCGGCTGGCGCCGCCGGTGGCGGCCTCGGTCAACCGGGACGCCTGCGCCTCGGTCAAGACAGGGGTCCAGCCCGCGAGCGCGACCAGCTCCTCTGCCGAGGCGTCCGGCTCGGGGGCGAACGCGGTGGTGTAGCTGATCGCCTCGGCGCGAGCGGCGGCCCACCTCCACGCGGCGGTGACCGCGGTCTGGAGGATGTCCATCCGGTCCGCGTGCAGGCTGATCAGCCGCTCGACGGCCAGCAGTTCGGCGCGGGCGGCGTAGATCGCCGACCACAGCCGGGACAGCTGTTCCTCGTGCTCGGCGACCTCCCAGGCGAACGGGTCCGCCTGCACCGGCTGCCGCTCGGCCACCGGCGCCAGCCGCGGCGCGATCATCGGCGAGCGAGTGAACCGGTCTGCATCCGCGAGCAGTTCCCAGGCGACCTTCTCGACCAGGCGCGGCTCGACCCGCTTGCGGAAGTGGTGCACCTCGTGCCCGGCCTGCTCGGCCGCGAGGTCGCGGCGCACCGTCAGGTTCTGGCCGGGCTCAGCCGGCGGCAGACCGAACAGCGCCCGCGCCGCCGGCGCGTAGCGGGGGTCGGGAAAGCGGGCGAGCAGGCCGCGCAGCGTGCCGTCCAGCGCCGCAGTGCGGCTGGCCTCGTCGGCCGGATCGACCGCCCGCGCGACGACGCCGCGCAGGTCGAGCAGCACCGGATCCGCGGCCGCCGGGGTGACCGGCAGGCCGCGGCGCAGCAGCCGCCCGACCGCGGCGACCACCTCATCCTCAACTGGGCTTTTTGTGGGCATGGGTTGAGTGAAGCACGATGCCCACAAAAAGCCCAGCCCCGCGAGGCCGGTGCCCCAACCAGCTCGCCTGGAAGGACCTTGCGGTGACAACGGGGTCGCGACCAGGGAGATCAAGGCCAGCTGACAACGAAAGGCACTGTTGAGCGACCCCGTGCTGGCCTTCCGAGGAGTACAGGCCGTCAACATCGTCGGCTGCCGGTTGCGGCTGGCACTATGGCGGCCATGACGAGCAGCAAGCGAGCCGCGTACGTGGTGCACGACCGCACCACGTCCGCCCAGCCCGGCATCCTCGCGACGGCGTACGAGTCCGTCGAAAAGGCGATCGCGGATCTCGACGGGTTCCGTGCTCAGCACCCCGCCAACCCCGGCCCGCTTGCCTGGTCCACCGGCCCCGGCTGGGCCGACGGCCGCGACGCTCAGGGCAACACGGTGTTCTACGTGTTCGGCCTGACGGTCGCCCCCGACAACGAACCGGCCTACTTCGAGAAGTTCACCCACAGGCCGTGACCAGCCTCGGCTGCCTGGCCATTTTCGGACAGTCCGGCCGAGGTGATCACCGGACCGCGCCGGGTTCCCCGCCCGCGGTCCGGTCCCGCTCCGGCGCGGCTGCCGGGACGTATCACACCGGCCGGTTCACCAAGGTCGCTCGGCTGGCGAAGGAACTGCGCGTGCCGACCCCGGCCGACCGCGGGCCGGGTCAGCCGTGGCGGCCGGGCACCCCGCCGCCGGCGCCGATCGCGCCGGACACCCCGAGCGCGGACATCCGCATCGGTTACGCCCGCTGCTCGCACCTCACTCAGGAACTCCAGTCGCAGCTCGACGCCCTCGCCGCGCACGGCATCGGCCGCGACAAGATCTTCTCCGAGAAGATCTCCACCCGCATCCGGGTCCGGCCCCAGTTCGAGGCCGCGCTTGAGGCGGCCCGGCAGATCAAGGCCCACGCCCCGCACTGCCGCGTCATCTTCACCGTCTACGAGATGAAACGCCTCGGCCGCGACTCCGCCGAGCTGACCGCCCTCGCGGATCACCTCACCGCGCACGGCATCCTGCTGGAAATGCTCGCCGGGCCGATCGCCGGGATCTACGACCCGTCCGGGACCGGCCGGATGCTGTTCGGGTTCTTCGCCGCCATGGCCGAAACCGACCGCGAGACCATCCGCGAATCCACACTGGAAGGCCTGAATGCCGCCGCGCGCAAGGGAAACCACGGCGGCCGACCACCGGTGATCACCGACGACATGCTCCACACCGTGCTACGCCGACGCGCGAACGGCGAGTCCGTCGAGGACATCCGACCGGACCTCTACATCCCCACCGGCAAACGCCGCGGGAAAAACCCCAGCATCGCCAGCATCTACCGGGCCCTGGCCGAACACGAGAAACGGCAGGCCCACCCTGAGGCCGTCGACCAGGCCCACGCCGACTTCGCCGCAGCGACAAGCAGCACCTGATCAGCCGGAGGTCACCGCGAATACCCGCTGGTCACGCGGCCCGCACGACGACTCATTGCCCCTTCGCGCGTATCCCGGCGGGCCCCCTGTCTCGGTCACCCGGCTGTGCCGGGGCCTGGCAGCAGGTCGACGTCATTTGCGTGCATCGCGTCGCCGCAGTGGGCGCAGCGCAGGTCGACACCGCTGACCTCGCCGCACGCGTGATGGCGGTAGAGCACTGGCGGGCCGGCCTCGCCCGCGAGCCATTTGTCCCCCCAACCGGTCATGACCATGAGCAGGTCTATCAGTTCGGCGCCCTTTTCCGTCAGGTGGTACTCGTGCCGCGGTCGCTGGTCGTAGGGTCGGCGCTCGAGCACGCCCTGGTCGACGAGGTGGTCCTCCACCAGGTGCCGGTCCTGCTCGGCGGCGGCCGGCCCTTCTTCCAGGCACTGCCCGAGCACGTGCGTCTCCGTCTCGTCGAAGCCGTCCCCGCGCCCGGCGTCACCCACCTCCACTACGAGGTCGAGCGATGACCCTCGTCCCCGGCAAAGCCGCGCCGACAACCTCCGCCATGGGAGATCGTCGACCGGATCTCGGCGAAGTACACCGGCGGCCCCTACCCACGCGGCGAGCAGCGGGTCGTCGCGCTCATCGAACCCGACCGGCAAAGCCATGGGCTGAGGCACCCTGACCCACGGCGCCGCGACGGGAACGGGGGACTCGCGCGCAACTCGCGGGTCAGGTGATGGCTGCTTTGGCCGCGGCCAGATTATCGGCGCCGAGGACGAGCCTGGTGTTGGTGGCCAGGTAGGCCAGGTTGATGTTCACGCCGGCCCGGCCGAGCCGGCGGCTGACGTCGCCGAGCACCCCCGGCCGATCCTTGACCGGGACGAGGACGACCTCCTGCTCGGAGACGATCGGAATGCCGCCCTCGTTCAGCGCGGTGAACGTGCCCGCCATGTCCTCGACCAGCAGATGCACCTCGGCCCGCCCGCCCCCGCGGGTCACCGTGCACAAACCTTCGATGTTCACCCCGTGACCGCCGAGCAACTCGCCCACCCGGGCCAGTTCGCCCGGGTTGTCGGCGAGGTGGATGATCACGTCGGTCGCCATGGAAAGCACTCCTAGGCAGGAGCGTACTCGCCCGGACCCGCCGCCGCGCACATAGACCGCGGCACACGGCGAACTTGTGGCAGCTGCACTGTTCGTCCCTTTTACGGTGAAAGGGGCTGGCGCTTGAACCCCAGACAGTCAGCTCGGTTTCTTGCCGAACAGCAGTTTCCACGGCGTGAGCGCGGACTCGAGCTGCACGGCCAGGCTCATCTTCGACGCCCCCTCGGCGCGCTCGGAGAACCGGATCGGGACCTCGAGGATGGTTCCTCCGCGCCGCACCACCCGGTAGTTCATCTCGACCTGGAACGAGTAGCCGTTGCTGCGGATCGACGGCAGGTCGATCGCGCGGAGGGTCTCGGCCCGCCACGCCTTGAACCCGGCGGTGGCGTCTTTCACGCGCAGGCGCAGGATCGCGTTGACGTAGAAATTCGCCCACGCCGACAGGGCCTTGCGGTGCCACGCCCACTCGTCGGCGGTCGAGCCGCCCGCGACGTAGCGGGAGCCCAGCACCACGGCGGCGTCCTTGGTCAGCAGCCTCTCGACCATGGTCGGGATCACCTCGGCCGGGTGGGACAGGTCGGCGTCCATCTGGACCACCACGTCCGCCCCGTCCTCCAGCGCTCGGGTCATCCCGGCGACGTAGGCGCGGCCCAGCCCGTCCTTCTCGGTGCGGTGCAGCACGCTGACCGAATCCGGGGATTCGGTCGCAAGCTTGTCGGCGACCTCGCCGGTGCCATCCGGCGAGTTGTCGTCCACCACGAGCACGTGCAGGTTCGGTGGCGGCAGCTCGGCGAGCCGGCCGACGAGAATGGGCAGGTTCTCCCGTTCGTTGTACGTCGGGACGACGACAACGATCTTCGGGGAAGCCTCTACCATGATCGATCCTTGAGGGTCACTCTCCGTGTCAGTGGTGGGGAGTGTATCCAGTAGGGCGATCACTGTGCGCACGCCGGGCCGATACGATCGGGCTCTGGCTTTTCTACCTGGGGAGTTCGGATGCGAAGGCCACTTTCCCTCGCCGTCGCCCAGCCGCGGCTGGTGTCCTTCGATGTGGTGGCGAACGCGGTCACGCACGCGGAGGTGGTCCGCGCCGTGGCCACCCGGGTCGTCGTCTTCCCCGAGTTGTCGCTGACGGGCTACGAGCTGAATGCCCCGCCGATCGCGGAAGGGGATGTCCGGTTGGCGCCCATCGTCGAAGCGTGCGCCCGGACCGGCTCGGTGGCGCTGGTGGGCGCCCCCCGTGGTGGGCGAGCACATCGCCGTCCTGGCCGTCGACGGAACGGGCGTCACGGTGGCCTGTCGCAAGATGTGGCTGGGCACGGCCGAGGCCGAACGGTTCAGCCCCGGGCGGCAAGCCCGTCGTGCTCGACATCGACGGCTGGAGGCTGGGCCTGGCCATCTGCAAGGACACCAGGATCCCGCAACACGCCGCCGACACCGCCGCGCTCGGCATCGACGGCTACGTCGCCGGGATCGTGCACGGCGAGGACGAGGCGAACCTTCATGACGAGAACGCCCGCCGCGTGACGGCCGACCACAACGTGTGGGTCGCCACGGCCAGCTTCGCCGGCTCGACCGGCGGAGGTTTCGCCCCGGCCGCCGGCCGGTCCGGCATCTGGGCTCCCGACGGCACAGCGGTGGCGCAGGCAGGGCCGGAGACCGGCGCCATCGCGTGGACGGCTATGGCTTGATGTTCTGGTTCAGGTGGAACAGGTTGTCCGGGTCGTACCGCCTCTTGATCTCGCGGAGCCGGTCATAGTTACCCTTGTAGCTGGGGCGGACGCGGTCCTGCTCGTCGCCCGCCATGAAGTTGACGTAGCCGCCTTCCTCGGAATGGGGCGCGATCGCGGCGTAGTAGTCGCGGACCCACCGGATCCCCTCGTCATTGACGGCAGGATCGGGCCACATCCCGGCGATGACGGTGGCGAAATTCGCGTCCCGGTAGGCGAACGCGGTGTCCTCCGGCGCCACACGGTGGCACGCGCCGTTGATCGGGTAGATGTGCACCGTGGAGTTGACCGCGGGCAGGTTCGGTCCGTGCGCGAGGTGGGCCGTGATCGCCTCGTCGGTCAGGTCGACGGCGAAGGCGGCCTTCCAGTAGTGCTGGAGCCCGGGCGGCACCAGCGCGTCGAACGCTGTGTTCAGCGCGGGGTAGGGGAGCGGGCCCACCAGCTCGGCCACGACCGGGGCGACCTGCCGCAACCGCTTGAGCACCTGCTCACCCTCGTCGAGGCGGCCCGCCCAGCAGGACACGAACAACGCCAGCGGCTCACCGTGCCGCTCCGGCGGAATGAACGGCAGTGGCGGCGCGATCTGGAACCCGGGGAAACCACCAAACGTCTCCGGGGCGTCGGCGATGAACTCGCGATAGAAACGCATCACATCGGCGGCCGCGGCCAGTTCGAAGAACATCGGCCCGCCGTAGATCTCGGCGACCGGATGCAGCCGGAACTCGAAGGACACCACGACGCCGAAGTTGCCGCCGCCTCCGCGCAGCGCCCAGAACAGGTCCTCGTTCTCCCGTTCACTGGCGATCAAAAACCGCCCGTCCGCGGTCACGACGTCGGCGGAGACGAGGTTGTCGCAGGACAGCCCGAAGCCGCGGTCGAGGTAGCCGATGCCACCGCCGAGGGTGAGCCCGGCGATCCCGGTGGTGGAGATGATTCCGCCCGTCGTGGCCAGGCCGAACGCGTGCGTGGCCGCGTTGAAGTCTCCCCAGGTCGCCCCGGCCTCCGCGCGGGCCGTGCGGCTGGTGGGATCGACGCGCACCCCGCGCATCGCCGACAGGTCGATCACCACGCCGTCATCGCAGGTGCCGGAGCCGGGAACGCTGTGCGCCCCGCCTCGCACGGCCAAATCGACCCCCCTGCCCCGCGCGAAGTCGACGGCGGTCATCACGTCCCCCACGTTGACCGGCCGGATCACGACCAGGGGATACCGGTCGATCATCGCGTTGTAGACCCGGCGTGCCTCCTGGTAGCCCTCGTCGTCTCTGGTGATCACGGCACCGCGTACCAGCTCGCGTAGCCCTTCGATGGTGGGAGCGCTCATGTCGCCTCCTCGATACTCGAAACAACCAGCTCACTCTCGATGACAAGGCCCGTCCAGAGGCGAAAGACTCCGGCCGAAAGTCCTACGTAGGGCAGCGACATCGACACAAAAGAGAACACGTTCTACACTCTGGGGCGGACAAGCCGGTTAAGGAGCGGTCAATGCCCGAGGGTTGGGATGGCGAGGCCGATGCGGTCATCGTGGGCTTCGGCGGGGCAGGTGCGTGCGCGGCGATCGAGGCCGCCGACCACGGCGCCGACGTGCTCGTGGTCGACCGGTTCAATGGCGGCGGCGCCACGGTCGTCAGCGGGGGCATCGTCTACGCCGGCGGCGGCACGGTCCACCAGAAGGAGGCCGGCTACGACGACAGCGTCCAGGCGATGTTCGACTACCTCCGTCTCGAGACCGCGGATGCCGTCTCGGACGACACGCTGGGCCGCTTCTGCGCGCAAAGCGTCGAGAACCTGAACTGGCTGGCCGGCCACGGGGTGCCCTTTCAGGGCAGCATGTCGCCCATCAAGACGTCCTATCCCACCAACGACTACTACCTCTACTACTCCGGCAGCGAACTCGCGTCGCCGTTCCGCGACGCCGCGCCGCCCGCGCCACGGGGACACCGCGCCAAAGGCCGCGGAACCTCGGGGAAGGTGCTGTTCAAAGCGCTCGAGCGAGCGGCGCTCACCCGCCGGGTCCGGGTGCGGCGGCAGACCGCGGTGACCAAGCTGCTCACCGACTCCACCGGCCGCGTGACCGGGGTCGAATGCCGGGAGATTCCCCGTACCGCGCCACTTCAGCGGAGCCTGCACCGGTTGCTGTCCCGGTACAACCGGAAACTCAACATCTACTTCCGCCCGGCGGGCAAGCTGCTGGACGGCCCGATCCTGCGGCTGGAGGCCAAGCACGGGGTCACCCGACGTTTCCGTGCCCGGCGCGGAGTGATTCTCGCCGCAGGAGGCTTCGTGTTCAACCGCAAGATGCTCGCCGAACACGCCCCGGAATACCGCCGCGGGTGGTCCCTGGGCACGATCGGCGACGACGGCAGCGGCATCCGGCTGGGCGAGTCGGTGGGCGGGGCGACCACCCGGATGCACCGGGTGTCGGTTTGGCGGTTCTTCACCCCGCCGCTCGCGCTCGTGAAAGGCGTGCTGGTCAACCGCGAAGGCGACCGCGTGTGCAACGAGCTCTACTACGGCGCACGGGTCGGCGACCACATCATCCGGCAACCCGACGCGAAGGCCTACCTGATCGTCGACCAGCGGATCCTCGACGAGGCGAAGAGCCAACTCTCCAGCCAGACCCTGTGGTTCCAGCGGTGGCAGGCAACCTACCTGTTCACCGCCGGGCACGTTAAGGCCACCACCATCGAAGCCCTGGCCGAGCGCACCGGAATCGACCCCGTCCGGCTCCGCCGGACCATCCACACCTACAACACCGAGGCCGGAGCGGGCGGGCCGGACGCGACAGGCAAGGACGCCGAGTACGTCCAAGCGCTGGAGACCGGCCCCTACCACGCGTTCGACTGTTCACTTCGGACACGACGCGGCGTCCCCTGCCCGATGATCACCCTCGGCGGGCTGACCGTGGACGAGGAGTCGGGCGCGGTCAGCCGCGCGGACGGCTCCGTCGTCCCCGGTCTCTACGCCGCCGGGCGCACCGCCGTCGGCGTCTGCTCGGAGTCCTACGTGAGCGGCCTGTCGATCGCCGACTGCGTCTTCTCCGGCCGCCGCGCGGGAGCCGCCGTCGCGGGCGCGGCACCCTGATCAGAACGCCGCACGCTTGGCCTCCGCGCCATGCACGACGAGCGCCCAGATGACGATCACATCCAGCGCGATCACGATGGTGCACCACACCGGATGCGCGGACAGGAACGCCAGCTGCGCGATCGCGTTGATGACCGCGAGCACGACCGCCACGACACGTGCCCAGGTGGCGCCGCTGAACAGCGCGATCCCCGTCACCACGGCCAGCGCGCCGATGATCAGGTGGACCCAGCCCCAGCCGGTCAGGTCGAACACCAGCAGACCCTGCGGTCCGAGCACGTAGTACCGGTCGTTGAACAGCGCGACGACACCTTCGATGGCGTTGAACAGACCGAGCAGGATCATCATCGCGCCGGCGAACCAGATCCAGCCCAGCCATGCCGACCTGGCCTCGGTGCGCTCGCCGGCCGGTGCCGTTCGGACACCGCCGGCGGTACCGGTACCTGGATGCGCGTGTTGGCTCATGGCCCCTCCTGTCTGGTTGTGCCGGATTCCCGGCTCGCCAACGATCGTCGGACGGGCACCGGCGGAAGGTCCTCGCCCACGCCGGGTGAGATTCTGCGGCCCGGGCCGCCCGCGAGCGGACCGCTCACGCGTGACGGGTGATGCCGCCCGGGTGGCCTTTGACCACAGTGCCCTTATGGCCGTATGGCCCATCTTGGGCCCATACGGCGGCAATGCCCTGTAACGGGTGATTTCCCAGTCCAGTGGAGGCGAAGAAATGGCCACCTTGACGGTATGGAAATTCGATTCGGCGGACGGCGCCGAGAACGCGCTCGGCCTGCTGTCGGAGTTGCAGAAGGAACAGCTGATCAAAATCAGCGACGCCGCCTACGTCTACTGGCCCGACGACCGGAAGAAGCCGAAGACGAGGGAACTGGGCAAACTCACCGGAGCGGGCGTGCTCGGGGGCACGTTCTGGGGATTTCTGTTCGGGCTGATCTTCTTCGTGCCGCTGCTGGGCATGGCCGTGGGCGCCGCGGTCGGCGCGCTCGCCGGGTCGATGGCACATGCCGGTATCGACGAGGACTTCATCCACACCATCCGGCAACAGGTCACACCGGGCACCTCGGCCCTGTTCGTCGTTTCCTCCGAGGCCGTCGTCGACCGGGTGCTCGAACAGTTCAAGGAGACGGGTGCCTCCCTGATCACCACCAACCTCTCCGCCGAGCAGGAGACGCGACTGCGGGAAGCCTTCGGCGAAACGCACGAGGAACCGCTGCGGGCCTGAGCCGGGCACAGGGGAGCGGCCTCACCGGGACGTGGCCGGCCAAACGCCGCGCTCGACGAGGATGTCGCGCAGCAGGTCGGGCCGGTCGGTGACGATTCCGTGCACGCCCAGGTCGAGCAGCGCACGCATCTGGACCGGGTCGTTGATCGTCCATGCGTGCACCTCGATCCCGGCGCGGGCGGCGGCGCGCAGGAACGAACGGTCGATCACCCGCAACACACCCTGCCGGACCGGCACCTGCGCCATCGAGCCCTGGGCCGGGAGGTTCAGCCGGGGCCACGGCCACCAGCCGTTGGCCCACAACGTGGCGACCGAACGCGGGCCCATCGCGGTGAGCAGTTTCGGTCCGGCGAGTTTGCGCAGCCGCGCCAGCCGCGCGTCGGAGAACGACGCGGCCGCGACCCGTTCGTAGGAACCGGTGCGCTCGATCGTCCGCACGAACGGTTCCACCGCCGTGCCACTCTTGACATCGACGTTGAACTTGGCGTCCGGCAGCTCCTCGAGTATGTCCTCCAGCCGCGCGACGGGCTCCCGCCCGCCGATCCTCGCCCGCCGCACAGCCGACCAGGGCTGTTTCCCGATCAGGCCGTAGCCGTCGGTCGTGCGGTCGAGCAGCATGTCGTGATGCACCACGACAACGCCGTCGGCGGTCGCGTGCACGTCGGTCTCGATGTACTCGTAGCCCTCGGCCACGGCGCGCCGGAACGACGACAGCGAGTTCTCCATGTCACCAAGGTCGTCCAGATGCCACCCGCGGTGCGCGAACGCTCGGGGGCCGGCGCTGGTGAGGTAAGGGTGGTTGATCTGCACGAGCTCCAGTGTGCGCCATCGGCGTGGCCACGTCATGAGCGTTCGGTGGCCGGTTAGGGTCATGCCCGTGAGCGATGCGGTGGTGGAATGCCCTGAAACGTCACGTGACGTTTCAGGGTTGCGGCGGGAAACGGCGGCACGGCACTGTGGATGGTGTGGCCGGAGGTTGGAGCAGGGGACCACAGTGGGGCGGCGGCGGCGGTACTGCGGCCAGTCCTGCCGCCAACGTGCCTACGAGCGGCGAAGCGCCCTCCAGCGCACAGGTCTTCCGGAAGACGCCGTCGTGCTGTCCGACACCGAGATCGCCACGCTGCTGGACCGGCTCTTCCAACTGCGCTGCGCCGCCGAGGATGTGGTCACCGCCGCAGAGGACGGCGTCGAGGCCGACGAGTTACGCCACATGGCGCGGCAACTGGCACACACCGCCCGGGACCTCGAGCGCCTTCGCTGACACGCGAGTCGGGCTCTCGTGACACCTGAGTCGGGCTCGGGTGACGCCCGAGTCGGGCCTTCCTGACACGCGAGTCCGGCTACGGCGCACGCCGAGTTCCCCTCACGCGAACAGGAACTCGGGTGTCGCGAAGGCCCGACTCGGGCGACGTCAAAGCCCGACTCGGGTGTCACGAGAGCCCGACTCACGTGAGCCGATAATGTACATTATGTTAAGTAGAAGCGGCGTCGTAGTGCCGGCGCGGAGGTCCCGCCCTCTCCGCGCGCTCCACCAGGCCGAGCGTCGCGGCTACCCGTAGGGACATGGGGGCCAGATCGGCCATGGCTCAAATCGACGGTGTTTGAGAACGGACAATTTTCGCGAACCAGGCCGGTGCGCCGTCGTCGTGGTATCTCGTCTGAATCCGGTCTGGTTCGATGGTGACGACACTCCATCCAGTGCTGGAGTCGAACGCGGCTCTCAGCTCTTCCTCGCTGATCGGGTGCGGGCCAGTATCGGGACCATCGTCACTGAAACACAACACATACAGGGTTCCGTCGTGCTCGGTCACCGAGGCCAGACTCGCCACGTATCCCGGTCGCTCGTCGCCGTCGAAGGTGTGGAACAGTCCGCAGTCCAGCACCGTCTGAAACCTGCGCCCCAAACCCTCCAACTGGAACGCATCGGCCGCAGCGAACTCAACCTCGATCCCACGGTCGTCGGCCTTCGCCCGGGCGATCGCCAATGCCGTCTCCGCCACGTCAACGCCCAGAACCGACAATCCCAGCGAAGCGACGTGAAGAGCGTTCTCGCCGGTCCCACAGCCCGCATCGAGCACCGCTCCGGCGAATCCGCCTTCGGATGCCAAACGCGCAATCGCCGGCTGCGGCCTGCCGATATCCCACGGCGCCGGGCCGTCGTGGTACGACGCATCCCAGGGCAGTCCCGTCAGCCGTTCGTGGCTGGTCGGGTGCCGACCGCTGTACGGATCGTCAGCGAGGGTTCCTGGTCGCTCCGACAACTTTGGTCCCCTTCCCGCTACTGATCGTGCCACCGCCGAACCGTCAAGACCAGGGTTTGACTTCTTCCGCGGCCGGTATCCGCACCTGCTTGCGATGGGTGCCGAGCCGGCTGCCCGGCCTGCCCGCGATTCCCCAAATGGTGCGGACGAGCAAGCGTGGCCAACTCGTGCCGGACCAGCAGCTCCACCCCGACCCGCTCCCGGCCCACACCAATCGCCGGGTCGCAATCCGAGCGTCGAGGCCGACTTCAACGGGGGCGGGTCGAACTCGCGACCCATCTGGAGCAAGCACTTGAGCCACACTTCGGCCGGCGCCCGTGCACATCGACGCCAACTCGCTATGGACGCACCTGTTGCGGGGCTTGCGAGGGCGGCATTCCGTCGCAGACCGATGATCTGTCCGTTGTCCATGGCGACCAAGCGGAACGCGTCCCAATGCCACGCCGAAATGTTCGGCATCCGCGACAGATTCCGGCGGCCCTGCTCGGTGAGCGGGCCGCCGTCCTCCAGTTCGCGGCACATGCGATCCCACAGATCGCCGACGCCTCACCCTCGCTTTGGCGGACCCGTCTGATCTCCACTGCCGTCTCCATTGCCGTCTCCGTTGGCTGACGAGCGCTTTCGGAGCGGCGGAAGGCGGCGCGAGGCCACGCGGCGGGTGCGTGCGCCAGGACGGGTCGCCGAGCGCCCGCTCGGAGGAGGATTTGAAGGGCGACTCTCCCTCCCACACCGTCGCGTACACGTATTCCTTGCGCCGGAACCGGTCGAAGCCGCCCTGCAGCTTCAGCCGCTGAAGAAGGCTGGCGAGCGGATGAGGAGTGGATCGCGGGTCGAAGAACGGTAGTGGTGGGGTCGCGTAGCCGTTCTCGGCGGCGCCGTCGACATACCAGGCCCGCTGCTCGTCCGAAGTCAGCGTCCAGCAGGACTCTCCGTCGTATGGCAGGAAGGCGTCGACGAAGACAAGGCCGGCGACCCGCTCGGGCACCCGGTCCGCGGCGCCGCTGATCACCATCCCGGCGTAGCTGTGTCCCACCAGGACGGCTTCGGTGATGTCCCCGTCGGTCAGCAGGTTCACCACATCCTCGATGTGCGTGTCGAGATTGACCGAAGTGGACAGCATGTGCCGCCGCTCCCCCACGCCGGTCAGGGGCACCGCGTGCGCCTCGTGGCCGTGGTGGCGGAGGCCGCGGGCGAGTGGTTCGAACCACCAAGCGCCGTGGCAGGCGCCGGGCACGAGCACGAACGTCGTCATGAATCTTCCCTTCAGTTCCGGATCTCGGGCCGGTCGATGACGCGCAGCCAGGTCCCGTCCGGCTGGCGGCGCGCGACCTGGACCCGGCCCCCGGTGTTGTCGGCCGAGCGGGTCGAGGTGAGGGCGAGATCGCCGTAGCGCACGGTGGGTAGCGGCTCCTCGACTGGGAAGGGCAGCGCCGCATGCTCCAGCATCCTTTCGAGCACCGCTCGGATCGCCTCGCGTCCGACTGTCGACGCGCCCTGCGGGTAGGCGAGCACGGCGTCGGGCGTGTAGAGCTCGGCGAGTCCTTCCGCGTCGCGGGCGTTGGCCCGTTCGACGAACAAGCGGGCCAGATCTTCGGGCTGAGCTGCCCGTTCGCGTTCCTCTGTCATGACCAAAGCCTCTCGCCGACACACCTAGAAGTCCAACAACTAGTTTGTTTAGAAGCTAGAATCAACAGTTATGGAACTGCGCCAGCTCGAATACTTCGTGGCCGTAGCCGAGGAGCGGAACTTCACCAGGGCGGCCGAGCGGGTACATGTCGCTCAGCCCGGAGTCAGCGCGCAGATTCGCCGTCTGGAACGCGAACTCGGCCAGGAGCTGCTGGACCGATCCGGCCGCTCGGTGCGCGTGACCGAGGTGGGCGCCGCGGTTCTCCCCTACGCGCGAGCCGCGCTCGCCGCCGTCGATGATGCGCGGCTGGCTGTCGACGAGTTCACCGGCCTGCTCCGTGGGCGCGTCGCGATCGGTATGGTGACCTCACACAACGTCGATCTTCCCGGCCTGCTGGCGCAGTTCCACGACGATCATCCGGCTGTGGAGATCACTCTCGCCGAGGCCGGGTCCGACCAGCTCGTCGACGGCCTGCGCACCGGCCGTTTCGACGCGGTGATCGTCAGTATCGGCAGCGCCCCGCCGGCCGGCCTGGACTTCGAGGCGGTCACCGACCAGCCGATCGTCGCCGCGGTGAGCCATCAGCACGAACTGGCCGTGCACGCCACGATCTCGCTCGACACGCTCCGTGGCCGCCCGCTGATCAGCCTGCCGACGGGCACCGGTCTGCGGGCCCGTCTCGACGAAGCGTGCACCGCGGCCGGGTTCGCCCCCACGATCGCGTTCGAAGCCAGTGATCCGGGTGTCCTCGCCCAGCTGGCCATGCGGGGACTCGGCGTCGCTGTTCTCCCCGCCGAATTCGTCGAAGCACGCTCGGACCGGCTGCGGCCCATCTCGATCAACCGGCCCCGGCTACGCGGGCGCCTCGTGTTCGCGTGGCGCGCGGGCGGCCCGAGCAGCCCGGCCGCCCGCGCGCTGGTGGGCCTTGCCAGGCGGATGCTCGGTACCGGGTCAGCGTGTCTCCATTAGACCAGCGGGTTCTCGTTCGGTGGTGTGGGCATCCCCGGGGCGGTAACGGCCAGAAGCAGGTCCCAGAACTCAGCACGCTTCCGGGTGTCGAGAATGTGGCGCCGGCTCCGTCCCAGGGGTACGAGTGGCCACGACGGGCCGCGCGACGAAGAGGAGAACCGGCATGAAGTACCTGCTGCTGAAGCACTACCGTGGCGCCCCGGCTTCGGTCAACGACGCGCCGATGGACCAATGGACGCCGGAGGAGGTCGACGCGCACGTGCAGTTCATGCGCGACTTCGCAGCCCGTTTGGAGGAGACGGGTGAGTTCGTCGACGCCCAGGCACTGGCGCCCGAGGGCGCGTTCGTGCGGTATGACGGCGAGGGGCGCCCGCCGGTGACCGATGGTCCGTTCGCCGAAACCAAGGACCTCATCGCCGGCTGGATGGTCATCGACGTGGAGTCGTGGGATCGCGCGGTCCAGCTGGCCGGGGAACTGTCCGCCGCTCCCGGGGCCGGCGGCGAGCCGATCCACGAGTGGCTCGAGGTTCGACCGTTTCTGACCGAGCAGCCCACGGTGAGCGAGTGAACGAGTCGCTGCTGCGGGAGCTCGTGCCCGCGGTGATCGGTGTCCTCGTCCGGCGCGGAGCCGACTTCGCGTCGGCCGAGGACGCCGTGCAGGAGGCCCTGATCCGTGCGCTGGAGACCTGGCCGGACGATCCACCGCGCGATCCGAAGGCATGGCTGGTCGCGGTCGCGTGGCGCAAATTCCTCGATGTCGCCCGCGCCGAGGCGTCACGGCGGGGACGGGAACTGGCCGTGGAGGCCGAGCCCCCGGCCGGTCCGGCGCTCGCCGCGGACGACACGTTGCGGCTCTACTTCCTGTGCGCGCACCCCGTCCTGTCGCCGAGTTCGGCCGTCGCCCTGACGCTGCGCGCGGTCGGTGGCCTGACCACGCGGCAGATCGCGACGGCATACCTCGTTCCCGAGGCCACCATGGCGCAGCGGATCAGCCGGGCCAAACGGCGGATCGTGGGGCAGCGGTTCGACCAGCCCGGCGATCTCGGGACGGTGCTACGGGTGCTCTACCTCGTGTTCAACGAGGGGTACGGCGGGGATGTCGACCTGGCGGCCGAGGCGATCCGCCTCACCCGCCAGCTCGTCGCTTTGACCGCCGAGCCCGAGGTCGCGGGGCTGCTCGCGCTCATGTTGCTGCACCATGCGCGCCGCGCGTCCCGCACCGGCGCGGGAGGTCGCCTGGTGCCGCTTGCCGAGCAGAACCGATCGCGCTGGGACACCGGCCTGATCAGCGAGGGGGTGACGATTCTGCAGGCCGCGCTGGCCCGCGACCGGCTGGGCGAGTATCAGGCGCAGGCCGCGATTGCCGCCCTGCACGCGGACGCCCGGAGCGCTGGCGAGACGGACTGGGCGCAGATCGTGGAGTGGTACGACGAACTGCTGCTGCTCACCGGCAGCCCGGTGGTGCGGCTCAACCGCGCGGTGGCGGTCGGCGAGGCCGACGGACCGCAGGCCGGCCTGGCGGCGCTGGCTGAAGTCGACCCCGAACTGCCCCGTTACACCGCGGTGAGGGCATACCTGCTCGAACGCGCCGGTGACCTCGAGCGCGCCGCCGAGCTGTATGCCGAGGCATCCCGCGCCGCTACCAGCGTGCCGGAGCGTGACCACCTCACCCGCGAGGCCGCACGGGTGCGGCAGCTGCCGCGGCCGTGAGTGGGGCATCCGCCCGCACTGGTGTTCGCATCTGGCCGAGCTTCGCAATCTCCGCTATCGCGTGCTCAAACCGACCCGCCGGCGGGCGCGGAAGGCCGCGGCCTTGACCCGGTTCTGGCAGGGCGTCGAGCAGAACCTCCTGGTGCCGTTCCGTGAGGTGTCGACGAACACCCGGTCGCAGGCCGGCGCCGTGCACACGCCGAGCCGGTCGTACATCGGGTTGCCGAGTACGACCGCGAGCGCGGTCGCCATGGACGCGGCCCAGCTGCGCGCCCATCCGGTGTCGGGGGCGTGGAAGTGCAGGTGCCATGGTTCACCGTCATGCCCGCTCAGCACCGGCGCGGCGTGGGTTTCGCGCAGCAGGGCGTTGGTCTGGTCGCAGGCGTCGTCGATCCGTCCGGAGTCGACGGCCACGAACACCTCGCGAAGCCGGATCGCGTACTCGCGGAGCCGCTCGACGTCCTTTTCGGACACTTCCGGCGCGTTTTTCGCGCGGCGTGGCCGCAACAGCTTCCGCAGCTCGTCACCGGGATTTTCGGCGGGGTACTCGCGGCCGAGCGCGTGTCCGGGGGTCAGCAGGTTGATCGCACCGACGGCCGCCAACACGACATCGCTCGCGTAACTGTCGAAGTTCATGGCGTGATGACTGATTCACGGCAGCACATGTGACGCGATCCTCACGGCGGCTGCCCGGTTGGGGGCACCCAGTTTCGCGAGGACGTGTTCGATGTGCGTGGTCACGGTCCGGGTACTGATCGACAGGGCCGCCGCGATCTGGGTGTTGGTGAGGCCGCGGCTGACCTCGGTGAGTACCTCGCGCTCTCGGCGTGACAGCGAGTCCGCGCGCCGGCGCGCGGCATGGTCCGGCTCCGTCCGGTGCGGCGCCAGCGTCGCCGTGATCGCGTCGAGGGTGAGTGTGAGCACGTCATTGCACGCCCGCGGTATCGGACGGGGGCTGTACAGGGCTAGGTGGAACACGCCGAGGTACTGACCATCGGCGGTATGAAGGCCTTGTGTCAGCCCCTCGACGATGCCGTTCGGTTCGAGGACCTCGCGCACGGTGGTAGACCGCCTGCGGTCGCGCTCGGTGAGCTCGGACAGCCAGCGTGCAGGGCGCCCCGCCGCGACGTCCTCGAAGAGCGGGTCGTTGTGCCCCTCGGTGGCGAGGAAGGACAGGAGGCTGTCGTTCATGTGACCGGCGATGTGCCGGTGCTGGCGCGTGACGGGATCCCACACCGATAGCAGAGCCTCGTCGTACGGAACGATCCGGGCGAGCTGGGCGAGGACCGCTGGAGCGCCGGCCCCGCTGCGGCTCAGCGCGCGCAGCGCGACAGCGGCGCCCAGCAGGGCCTCCGTAGATAGTGCGGGGTCCGTCACGCGCCAATGGTACGGAGCCCGCGTTTCGTCTCTATAACGCCCACGCGCTCCGGCGCCTCACCGGACGGACTCGGCGGGCATCCACGGATCGACAGGCCGCGACATGTCGAAGCGTGCCTCGATGTCCTTCGCGGTGCGCAGCAGGAGTTCCTCGTCGAAGGACCGGCCGATGAGCTGGATGCCCAGGGGCGCCTTGTTCTCCCGCCGGATCGCTCCCATGCCGATCCCGGGCAAGGCGAACACGGGGATCGCCGTGCTCGGCCACTGGTGCCGGAGCAGCTCACGGGTGCGGTCCACGGACACGAGGTCGTCTCCATGCGGGAAGGGTGGCTCACCCGAATTCGGGAGCAAGAGTACAGGGAAGTCCTCCATGAACTCCGCGAGCTGCCGGCGAAGGTAGTGGCGCCGGTCGAAGGCTTGTAGGAACTGGGTCAGCGAGACATCACCGAAGACGTCGTCGTGTATCTCGCACCACAGGTTGATGGAACGCTCGGTCTGTTTCTCGCTTACGCGCTGCATCTCCCCGACGGCGCCGATGGCCCGCAACTCGGTCAGGACGAGTTGGAACCAGAGCGAGGAAGCCTCCGCGAGGAGGGGCAACGAGACCTCCTCGACGTCGTAGCCCGCCTCGGCGAGCGCCGCCGCGACCGTCCTGGTCGCGTCCGTCGTCTCCGGGCGGCCCGGTCCGGCGTAGGGGCTCGACCCGGGGTCGGTGATCACGGCGATCCTCGGTCGGGCGTCGTCGACCGGCCTTCCCTTGACCGCCTGGGGTGCGGCGATCGGGTCGCGCGGGTCGAACCGCTCCATCACGGCGAGCCCGAGCCGCAAGTCGTCGACGGTCCGCGCAATCGGTCCCTCGACTCCGAACTGGGTCACGGTCAGCGGCGTGCCGCCGCCGGGACGGCCGTGCCAGGAGGGGATCCGGCCCGAGGTCACGCGCAGTCCGACGACACCGCACGCCGAGGCCGGGTACCGGACAGAACCGGCAAGGTCGTTCCCCTGCGCCAGCGCGACTACGCCGGACGCCACCGCGGACGCTGCACCGCCGCTCGAACCGCCTGGGGTCACCTCGGGGTCCCATGGGTTGCGGGTCCGTCCCCAGTGTTCGTTGTCGGAGAACCACCGGGTCGAGAAGGAGGGCACATTCGTCCGCCCGACCGGCACGGCCCCGGCATGGAGGAGGTTCCAGATGGCCGGCGACGTCTCGCCGGCGGGCAGGGCGAGGTACTCCTCGACGCCGTCGTGCGTCGGGTACCCCTCCAGGTCCGTGTTCGGCTTCAGGGCGATCGGGACACCATGCAGGGCGCCGAGCGCGTCGCCGCGGCTGCGCGCGCGGTCGGCCTCCCGGGCCTTCTCGACGGCATCCTCGAAAACCTCGCAGAAGGCGTTGGTCGTGCCGTTCGTGGCTTCGAGGCGTTTGAGCGAGGCCCTGACAGCCTCTTCGGAGCTGATTTCACCGGAGCGGATCGCGGCGGCGGTCCGCCCGGCCGACCATGACCAGAGCTCGTCGTTCATGAAGTGGAAACCTCCAGTTCCGCACGGGCGATGACGTGGGACATCTCGTGTCGGAAAGATGTGCCGGAGATGGTGATGGTCATGGGACTCCCTTTTGCATTGAGCGCAGAGCGCAGACACTAGGAGCGCCGCATCCACCGCACCATCGGTAGAAAAACCGATATCGCGCGACCGCACTTGGGCGAGAGGGGCCCTGGCCGGGTTCCGGCATCCGAGACATCACTGTCCGGGCATGATCAGGTGCTCAGTGTTATCGCGGACTCGCCGGAACCGACCTGCGGGCTCTGCCAGGGCCCGTTCGCTGTTTGGCTTCGGCGGCGCCGCAGGGCGGGTGGGGTCAGCGGAGTTCGCGGAAGAATTCGCGCAGGTCGCCGATCATGAGGTCGGGGGCCTCCATCGGCGCGAAGTGGCCACCTCGGTCGAACTCCGACCAGTACACCACGGTGTTCTGCTTCTCAGCGATGCCGCGAATCGTGTTGTTTCCCGGGAAGACCGCGATTCCGGTGTGCCCACCGGAATCGCGGAGCTCCACGCCCCACTGCTGGGATTCCTTGTCCAACCGCATGGACGAGCCGGCGGTGTTGGTGAACCACAGGATCGAGAGGTTGGTGAGCAGCATGTCGCGGTCGATCGCGTCGGAGGGCGTGGCCTTGGTGGGGTCCTTGAAGGTGTTCACCACATCCAGGACCCACGCCAGCATGCCCGCGGGCGAGTCGGCGCCCGTTGGCGCGAGTGTCTGCGGGCGGGTGGCGTACACGCCCGGTCGAAATCCTCGCTCGCCGTTGCGCAGCCGCGATCCGGGCCTGAGGCAGGTCGGTCAGCGATCCGCCGGGTACCGGGGCCGAATGTCCTCGCCCCGGTCGTCGTGGCCGGCTATCCGATCGTTTCCCTCTTTCACATCCCCGCGAGCGGTAAGCGCGGCGAGGATACCGCTCAGCCTACGGACGGCCCCATGCCCAGCGACTGGGGCGTGCTGGCGTCGGGCGATGGCTGGCGCAGGCCCTCGTCGAGCGGGCCGTACTCGGTCATCAACGCCGGGCTGCCGCCCCAGGGCGTCTGTTCCTCGGCGATCAGGGAGTTCGTCGTGAGCAGCAACCCCGCCACCGAGGCGCCGTTCCGCAACGCCGACCGGCACACGCGGAGCGGGTCGATGATGCCCATGTCGATCATGTTCCCGTACCGGTCCAGCAACGCGTCGAAGCCGTCGTCGCCGCCGAGTTCCCGGGTCCGCTCGATGACCTGACGGGCCGGGTATCCCGCGTTGGCCGCGATCAGGTGGGCGGGCTCGCTCAGGGCGCGGCGGACGATGTCGGCGCCCGTCGCGTAGTCGCCCTCGAGGTCGAGATCGAACAGCACCTTCTCGGCGTGCAGCAGCGCGGCGCCGCCGCCCGCCACGATGCCCTCGGCCATCGCCGCGCGGGTCGCCGAAAGCGCGTCCTCCACGCGGTGCTGTAACTCCTTCAGCTCCGCCGGAGTCGCCGCGCCGACCCGGATCATCGCCACCTTCCCGGTCAACGCGCCGATCCGCTCGGTCAGCACGTCCTCGTCGACGCCGAACCGGGCGCGTTCGAGTTCGGCGCGAAGCTGGTTGACGCGGAACTCCACGTCGGCGGACGACCCGCCACCGCCGACGATCGTGGTCGTGTTCTCGGTGACCCGGACCTGCTTCGCCCGGCCGAGGTGCTCCAGCGTCATCGTCTCCATCGTGAACCCGGATTGCCGGGACAGCACCGAGCCGCCGACCACCGCCGCGAGGTCTTCCAGCTTGTGCAGCCGCCGGTCACCGAAGCCCGGCGCCCGCACCGCCACCGACTGGAAGGTGCCGTTGACCTGGTTGTGCACCAGCATGCTCAGCGCGGAACCCTCCACCGTCTCCGCGATCAGCACCAGCGGGCGCGGCGCGCGCATGATCTTGTCCAGCACGGGCATCAGTTGCTGAACCGACGTCACCTTCTCCGCGCACATCAGGATGTAGGGGTCGTCGAGGACCGCTTCCAGCCGCCCGGGATCGGTGACCAGGTAAGGCGAAAGGTAGCCGTTGTCGAATTCGAACCCCTCCACGAACTCGACGGACATCCCGATCCGCGGCGACTCCTCCACGGTGACCACCCCGTCCTCGCCCACCGTGTGCAGCGCCTTCGCGATCACCGAGCCGACCGCGTCGTCGTCGTTGGCGGAGATCGCGGCGACCCGCGCGTAGTCCTGCTCGGTCAGCACCGGATGCGCCGACTTCTCCAGATGCTCCACCAGCCGGGCGACCGCGTGGTCGATCCCGCGCTTGACCAGCACCGGGTTCCCGCCCTCGCCGATGGCCTTCATACCCTCACGCACGATGGCCTGCGCGAGCACCGTCGCGGTGGTCGTGCCGTCGCCCACCACGTCGTTGGTCTTGATCGCCGCTTCCTTGACCAGCTGTGCGCCCATGTTCTCGAACTGGTCCTTCAGATGGATCTCCCGCGCGATGGTGACCCCGTCGTTGGTCACCACCGGTGACCCGGTGATCTTCTCGATGATCACGTTGCGGCCCTTGGGGCCCAGCGTGGACTTCACCGCGTCCGCGAGCTTGTCCACTCCGGACAGCAGTAGCTCGCGCGCCTGCGCGCCGAAGCGCAGTTCCTTGGCCATCGTGGATACTCCCTTACGGCGTGAGAATGGCTCGGCCCCGGACCCGGCCGGCGTCGAGATCGGCCAGCGCGTCCGGCGCCGCGTCGAGCGGGTATTTCCTGGTGTGCAGGGTGACCTTGCCGGCCTGCGCCAGCACCATCAGCTCGGCCAGGTCGTTGTAGGTGCCCACCAGGTTGCCGACCACGTTGCGCTCGGTGGAGATGAGGTCGATCGTCGGGATGTCGAGGTTGCCGCCGTACCCGATCACGAAATGGGAACCGTTGCGGCGAGTCATGGCGAACGCGTCCTGCTGCGCGCCCTGCTCGGCCACGAAATCGAGCACGACCTCCGCGCCCTGCCCGCCGGTGAGATCGAGCACCGCCTCGACCTGCTTGCCGTCGGCGAGCACGGTGTGGTCCGCGCCCAGCTTCGCGGCAAGATCGAGCGCCTCGGCGTTGCGGTCCACCACCACGACCGTCGTCGCGGTCAGCGCCCGCAGCGACTGGATACCGATGTGGCCGAGGCCGCCCGCACCGTTGACGACGCACACGGTGCCCGGATACAGCAGCGGCACCGCCTTGCGCACCGCGTGGTAGGCGGTGATGCCCGCGTCGGCCAGCGCGGCCACGTTCTCGGGCCGGGTCGCCGGGTCGAGTTTGATGCACGCCCGCGCCGACGTGAGCAGGTATTCGGCCATGCCGCCGTCACTGTCGATGCCGGGGAACGACCCGTTCGCGCAGTGCATGTCGTTGCCCGCCCGGCACGCGTGGCACAGCCCGCACGTGGGTGTCGGGTGCAGGATCACCGTGTCCCCGACCTCCACATTGGACACCGCGGAACCGGTCTCGTGCACCCAGCCCGCGTTCTCGTGCCCGATCGTGTAGGGCAGCGTCACGCCGGACTTCTCGGCCCATTGCCCTTCGATGATGTGCAGATCGGTGCGGCACACCCCGGCGCCGCCGATCTTCACCACCACGTCGAACGGACCCTGGACCGTCGGCTCCGGCACCTCCTCGACGACTGGGTCCTTGTGGTAGGCATGCAGCCGGACCGCCTTCATCCCCTCTCCTCCGTGTTGTTCGAAGCTCCGTACCGCGTCTTCAGCAGGCCCCGGCAGAACCCCGCGTTGCCGTCGATGCTCACCCGCACCGCCTGCGCGAACCGCAGCCGCTCGGCGACCTTGCCAGGGACCACCGGCCTGCCGTCGTCATCGACCACCAGCGGAGCGTCCGGAGTGGCCGGCAGCCCGAGTTCCTCCCGCCGGCGCACCAGGCTTTCCCGTTCCACCGATTCGGGCAGATCGGCCAGCCGCAGGCCCGCCAGGGCATCCACCTGCCAGCCCTCCGCCAGCAACCGCCGGCACACCCGGGCGAGGCAGGCCGTGTGGGCCTTGCGGCGGAAGGTGCGCCGCAGTTCGTCCAGCTCCCCGGCTGCCTCAGCGGGGAAGGATCCGGCGAAACCGGCCCCGGCCGCCACCCCGGCGTTGATCTCCTCGGCCGCGAAGTGGTCTTCGAGCCGCACCTCGACCGTCTCCACGCCCGGCACCGCGCGGATCGCGTCCACCGCGTCGGCCACCATCAGGTACGCGAAGTTCGGCGCGCAGAAGTAGGTCGGCAACCGCAGCCGGGCCCGGACCTCGGACCCTGCCACGGTCAGCTCGTGCACGAACCCGAGGTCGGTGATCGGCTCGTCGAGCTCCGGATCCCGGACCCTGCCGAGGGCGTCCCAGACCTCCGCGGAGACGGCGGTGGTCGTCATGCTGCTTCCGGCAAAGCCACTCATGCCGGAACCGCCGGGGCCGACCCGACCGCGGCACCGCTGTCGGCGGGCTCCTCCCGCACCTTGGCCGCGTCCGGAACGTCGAGATCGTACAGCTTCGCCGCGTTCAGCCCGAGGATCTTCTTCTTGATCTCCGGGGTCAGCACGCCGTACTCGGCCTGCATGTCCTCGGGGATCTGGAAGTCGACGAACTTCTCGACCAGCCACTTCGGATGCCAGATCGCGTAGTCGCTGGCGAAGGTGAGCCGGTTCTCGTCCAGCCAGTACAGCAGCTCGCCCAGCACCTGTGCGAAGTAGCGCGGCCGGGTGTGGATGAACGGCATCGCCACCGCCAGTCCACCGTAGACATTCGGCTCCTGGGTCGCGATCCAGCAGAAGTCCTCGAGCCGGGGCAGGCCGCAGTGCTCGATGATGAACCGCAGGTCGGGAAACGCCGTCGCCGCGTCGTCCACATCGGCCACGTCGAAGGCGTCCCGGTTGAGCGGATAGATGGTCGGGCCCTTGTGCACGTGGATGTTGCGGATACCCAGTTCTTCGCACTTCTCCAGGTACCGGTATGCCCACGGGTCGGACAGCTTCCAGCCCTTGGAAATGCCCTTCCATTCCGCGGTGTAGAGCTTGACGCCCTTGAGGTTCCACCGGTGCGCCAGCATCTCCAGGGCGTCGAGCCCGGACTCGCCGTCACGCGGGTCGAAGGACCCGTTGACGATGAACTTGCCCGGGTATTTCTCCGCCACCCTGCCGTCCTGCTCGGTGGTGTTGAAGCCGTTGACGTAGAAGTCGGTCAGATACGTGGGCTGGAAGATGGCCTTGTCCACATAGCCCTCGTCGAACAGGTCCCGGACCAGCGTCTCGTCGGAGTACTTCTCGAACTTTTCCAGCGGCCAGACCCAGCCTTCCGGGCTGAGGCTGCGGTGGTAGTCGTAAAAGCATTCGATGAAGCCCTTGCCGTAGCGGTTGGCCTGGTTCGCGGGACTGCCGTCCCAGGCGTGCACGTGGCTGTCGACGACGAAGTAGGTTTCTCCGTCCTTGGTGTACATTCCTCGTCCCTTTCTTTTTCGCGATCTACGCGCTGGCTCGAACGTGGAGACGGCTCCGGCCCGCCTCCGCGTTCGAGCGGCCTTCAGCCCGGAGCGCACTCACGTGTCGCCTGCCCTGTCGCGAACCGCTCCGCGCTGTTGTCCTTTCACGAGACCGGTTTGAGGTCGAAGTCGAGGTATTCGGCCGCGTCTTCGGGATTGGCGAACATGATCGTGCGGTCGTCGAGGTGGACCATGCGGCCGTAGTGGGTCGACATGCTCTCCTCGAACTCCGCCGCGTTGAACCAACCCTCCTCCTCACCCGCGGCCTCGTCAATTTCGGCGTAGATCACGTCCATCCGGCCCGTGGCGTCGACCCGGATCATCGAGGGCAGCGGGGTGATGGTCACGTTCTCCTTTCCACCCATCACCTCCGCCACGATCGCGCCAACCTGGTTGTTCATCAGCGTGAACCCGCACCGGTTGGACGCGGTGTTGTCTGATTTGAACGGGCTTTCCGCCGTCTTGAACACGGTCACTGCGCCAGCTCCTTCGGTTCGGCCAGACCCAGGTCGGACAGGATGCCGCTGAAACGGCTCTTCGCGCGGTCGAGACCGTCTTCGAAACGCGGCGGTTTCGCGTCCGGCTGCGACCACAACGGCTGCAGCGTCCGCGCCGCGGTGACGCACTTCGGGACCCAGTCGGCCAGCCACTGCCGCATCAGCTCCCGGTTGTGCTCGGCGAACTCGCGATCGTCCACCAGCGGCCGGAACAACGCCGTGGTGTAGCGGAGATCGCGCTCGGAAAAGTCGAACTCCTCGGCGCCGATCAGCGTGGGCGTGACGAAGTCACCGTTGGCCGGCGCGGCCTGCTGCACCAGGTTGCTCCGGAACAGCTCGCCCACCAGCGGCTCGAACACCACGTTCGCCGCGAACACGGCCTCGCACCAGTCCCAGACCCCGGTCAGCTGCTCGGCGACCTCGCGCACGCCCTGCCACGCCGGGTCCTCGTCCCACGTCGCCAGGTGCGCCGTGCCGTCGAAACCCTCGACCTCCTCGGTGAGCGTGAGGTTGTACAGCGCCAGATCCTGCGCCGCCCGGATGCGGTGCATGCTGTTCACCGAGATCGCCGTGTTGTGCATGTTCGTGGGCGC
This sequence comes from Amycolatopsis sp., assembly GCF_035276945.1. Taxonomy (GTDB): domain Bacteria; phylum Actinomycetota; class Actinomycetes; order Mycobacteriales; family Pseudonocardiaceae; genus Amycolatopsis_E. The sequence goes on from NZ_DATELF010000068.1 coordinate 39,963, forward strand.
CCTGCGGTTGGCGTTGGCGAACAGGTACAGGCCCAGGCCGTGGTCCACGTGCATCCACGCGCCCACGTGCTGCGCCACGAACTGCACCCAGTTGCGGTTCCACTGTTCGAAGGCCTTGGACCGGCGGGCGGCCTCGACGTTCTGGTTCAACTGGCGGACCACGTTGGCGTTGTAGCGGTAGAGGGTGAGTTCCCACTCCTCGTTGGGGTCACGGAACTCGTGCCAGCCGTGCGCCGGCCAGTCATAGCCCCGGCCACCCGAACCCGGGCCGCGTTCGGGCACCGGCCGGTCCGAGCCCCACGCCTTGAGCCTCGTCCACTCCAGCGGGTAGCCGCCTGTGCCGTCGGCGAACCCGTACAACCAGCCCTGGCTCAGGTAGTGCCGCGGGTCGGGCTGGACTTCGACCGTCACGTCCTCGTAGTGACTCTGCTTCCGCTTCTGCGGAACGAAATAGTTGAAATGCCGCGAGCCCGAGTCCGGGAACTCCTTGGTGCCCGCTTCGGCGTCGGTGAACACCGGCTTGGGCACGCTGCGCTCGATCGTGGTCATCAGTGTGTTCCTTCGCCCGTCGTTGTGAACTTGTCGTAGAAGACGCGTTTGTCCGCCACGCCAAGGGCGGGCAGCAGGTCCAGGGCCGCCTCCACCATCGGTGGCGGCCCGCACACATACGCGTCGGCCCGGGCGAGGTCCGGCTCGCACCGCCGCAGCACGTCGGTGATCAGGCCGGTCTCGCCGTCCCAGTCGTCGTCACCCGGCTCGGAAAGCGCCGGCACATAACGGAAACCAGCGAGCTTTTCCTCGAGCGCGCGCAGTTCCTCCTCGAAGCACAGATCCCGCCGCCGGCGGGCGCCGTAGTAGAAGGTCGCCTTCCGGTCGATCCCGCGCTCGGCCATCGAGCGCAGCAGCGACAGGATCGGCGCCATCCCGGCACCGCCGCCGACGAAGACCAGATCCTTTTCCGGCGCGTCCCGCAGGGTGAAGACCCCGAACGGGCCGGTCACCTCCAGCCGGTCCCCGACGGCGAGTTCGGCGTCCAGAAACCGCGAAAACAGGCCGTCGGGATACACCTTGATGACGAACTCGAGCCGGCCGCCTTCCCGGCTGGAGGTGTTGGCCAGCGAGAACGACCGCGTCTCCCCCGTGCCGGGCACCGCGAAATCCAGGTATTGGCCGGGAAAGAACCTGATCGTCTCCGGCTCCACCAGCCGCACCACGAGATGCCGCAGATCGTGGGTGACGTTGTCGTTGGAGACCACCTCGACCACCGCCCGCTGGATCGGCAGTCCGGAATGGATCATCTCCTCGTCGTAGTTGAGCAACTCGATCGTCAGGTCCTCGTAGGCGTGCGCCCGGCACAACAGCGTGTAGCCTTCGTCCTTTTCGAACTCGGGCAGCGCGAACGTGGAATACCGGTCGTGCTCGACATCATCGCCGTCGAGGATGAAGGACTTGCAGGAGGCGCACTGCCCTTCCTTGCAGCCGTGCATGAGCATGACGCCCTGCTCGGCGGCGGCGCGAAGGATCGTCTGCTCCTCGTCCGCCTCGATCTCGATGCCCACGGGCTCGAACCGCACCCGATGCTTTTCTCCCATGACTCCCTCACCGGGAGGGACGGCCGGCGGGGCCCTGGCGGTTGTAGTCGGCCTTGAACGCCGCGCGTTCCTCGTCGGTCATCTGGTTGAGCAGCACGTTCGGGCTCTGCACCGGCGGCATCCGGCGCAGGTGGTCCAGCGTCCACATCTTCTTCGGGTCCAGGTCCAGATGCGGCTGCGCGACCATCGTCTTGCCGTCGTCCCGCACGAAACCCATGTCCGAGACCACATCCGCCCAGTTCCAGCCGTGGTAGAGGGTCTCCCACTCGCGCGCGCCGATGAGCTGGCCCATGTTCGGGGTGTTGCGGCCCTGGTAGACGGGCCGGAAGGCCTCGGCGTCGGTCCAGCGACAGGTTTCCGAGCAGTAGGTGCGCCACTGTCCGTCCACTTTGTCCGTGACCATGTCCGCGCGGATCAGGCACGGCACCATGCAGGTCCAGCACCGGTGCGGGTACACGTAGTCGACGTCCTCGGCGACGATCGGGTGGTGCCCGTTGGGCTTGCTCAGCCGCGCGTAGTTCTCCCACCACTTACCGTACTTGTCGTACCAGCCCGGGTACTTGTACTCGAACCACTCGAAATCCTCGTCCGTCATCGGGTCGATGCGCCAGTAGTTGGCCAGCCAGCCGGTCGCGAAGAACTGGGCCACCTCGTGCACGTAACCCTTGTTCCAGATGCGGTTCCACGCCTCCTCGATGAGGTCGTGCGGGATGACGAGGCCGTACTTCTCCAGCGGCACCAGGTAGCTGCGGTAGTAGTCGTCGTAGATCCACCGCCGCCACATCTCCGCGTAGCTCTCGCGGTCCTTGCGGCGGTCCTTCGTGCCGTACTCGATGAACGTCCCGATCGCCGCGTCCACCACCGCGTGGTTGTTCCACCACGCGTATCGCAGATCCCGTTCGAGAAGCTGGTGGTTGGTCTCGTCGGACAGCGCCATCAGCAGCGTCGCGTAACCATTGCTGATGTGCCGCGACTCGTCGGACTGCACCGAGTGGAACACCGTAGGCAGGAGGTAGTCGCCGTTCGCCGCCGCCTCCGCGGGCATGGCCACGAACAGGGTGTTGGTGAACGCGGTCTCGGCCACGATGGTCAGGTAGATGCTCGCGGCGGTGATCGCGTCACCGGTGATGAAGCCTTCCGCGAACTGGCGGCCGATCGTGCCGCAGTAGTCGTTGTGGAAGTTGCGCAGGCTCGAGTTGAACCCGGCCGGGTCGATGTAGTTGTTCATGTACAGGCGCTTGAGATTCTGCTGGATCGTCGAGTGCCGGACCTCGTCGATCATCTGGATCGCCTGGCCGTTGTGCAACTCCGGATTGGGCACCGTGCGGAACAGCAACGGCATGGCACGTGCGGCCGAGATCTCGGGCAGCGGAATGATGCTCAAGAACAGCTTCTGCCATTCCAGCCAGCGTTCCTGGACCTGGCGGAACATGTTGCCGCGAATCGCGCCGTCCTCGGCCCCGTACACGCGGTGGTCCTTTTCTTCCTGCATCGGGAAGTAGGACCGCAGCACCTGCTTGAGCGGATCCTTCTTCTTGGCCTTGCGGAAGGTGTAGTCGGTTCCGTACTGCGACACCGGCTGGTGATACGCCGGTTCCCAGGAAAGTTCCTGGATCTTCTGGTGGGCTTTCGCCACACTCTGGCGGCTCATGATGACTCCCGTGGGCGAACTGGGCACGTCCTGTATGGCCGATTACAGGCGCCGGCCGCCGCGACGCGGGTCTCAATATGAGACAGCTCCGTCAGGAGTCGTCGACCAGCGTGGCCCGTAGTTCCGCGAGGTGACGCCGCATGTCCTCGTTCACCCGGTTGTCGCCTTCCGCGGCCGGGGTGATGCCGAGGGCGCGCAGCAGAGCGGCCGCCGGTTCGCCGGGATCACCGCCGTCACCAAGCCGCGGATGCAGGCCCTGATCGGCCAGATGGTGGAACACCAGGTTCACCACGGTCCATGGGTTGTAGGTCTCCTGAACAGGCATAACGCCATGAGACCCCGATCTGCGGCGTGGGCGTGTCTCAATTTGAGACACGGCCTGGACACCTTGGCGCCTAGGCTGTCACAGACGGCACGGCGAGGTGGCGGGAGGTCAGCGTGAACAGCGTAGCCCGGGCCGCGCTCCTTCCCGACGACGAAGGGCTGGCCCGCACCCGCGAGCGGTTCCTCACCCTCGAACCCGTCGACCCCGACCAGGTGCGGGACGCCATCCTCGCGTCGTGGTGGCGATCCCGGGAATTCCGCGTGCCCGCCGACCGCATCAGCCTGCCCTACGCGGGCGAAACGAACCTCGACACCCCGCTGATCCGCTGCGCGGCGCCGGTGCTCGAACGGCTCGGCGACCAGCTCGCCGGGCAACCGATCAGCCTGATCCTCACCGACCAGACCGGCGTCGTGCTCAGCCAGCGCACCGGCGACACCGACCTGCACCGGCATCTCGAGCGGGTGCAGTTGGTTCCCGGATACAGCTACGACGAACGGTTCGTCGGCACCAACGGCATCGGCACCGCACTGGAAGACGGGCGACCGACCTACGTCTTCGGCCACGAGCACTACGCGGAGCACCTGGAAAACCTCGCCTGCGCGGGGGTGCCCATCCGGCACCCGGTCTCCGGCAAGACGATCGGCGCCCTCGACCTCACCTGCTGGCGCAAGGACGCGGGCAGGCTGCTGATCGCGCTGGCCAGGACCACCGCCGAGCAGGTGCGGCAAGCCCTGCTCACCCACAGCGACCTGCGCGAACTGGCGCTGTTCCAGTCGTACCTGCAGGCCTGCCGGCGCACCACCGGAATCGTGATGGCCTTCAACCCCGACATCGTGATGATGAACGACAGCGCGCAGCAGTTGGTCGGGCCCAGCGACCAGTCGGTGCTACTCGCCCGCGCCAACCAGGAACTCGCCGACGCGCGAAGGGCCACCGCGACCGTCACGTTGTCCAGCGGCAGCAAGGTGCTCATGTACTGCCGCCGCGTCACCGGGCACCGCGAAGACGACGTCGTCGGCGGCGTGCTGTTGGTGAAACTCCTCGAGATCGACAGTGAGAGCACCGCCAAGCCGGCACCGATGCTGCCCATGGTCCTGCCCGGCGTGGTCGGCTCGGCCCCGCTCTGGCTGCGATGCTGTCACGAGGTCGACGCCAGCTGCGCCCGCCGGGAATGGCTCGTCCTCGCGGGCGAACCCGGCGCCGGGAAACACACCCTGGTGAAGGGCGTGCACCAGCGCCGGAACCCGGCGGGCCTGCTGCACACCCTCGACGCGACCCGCACTCCCACGACCTGGCGCGACGACCTCCGTCGCGAACTGCTTGACGATCCGGTGGACGCGCTCGTGATCCGCCATGCCGAACGGCTGGACGCGGCCGGGACGCGGACCCTGACCGCGATGCTGGGCGAGGCACGCACCCGCCCCGAACCGCCGTGGGTCGCGATCACCGTGTCACCGGACGCCGAAACGGACCCCCAGCTGCTGGAACCCTTCCCGCGCACCGTCACCGTCCCACCGCTGCGACGTCACGCCGACGACCTGGCCGACCTGGTACCGCTGCTGCTCAACAGGCTCTCCGGCGGCGGGCACCTCACCTGCTCACCCGCCGCGATGCACCTGCTCATGCGCGCCGACTGGCCGGGCAACGTCGCCCAGCTTCACCGCGTGCTGAAGCACGTCATCAAACGCCGCCGGACCGGCATGATCCAGCCGGCCGACCTCCCGGCCGAATACCGCGCGATCACCCGCCGCTCCCTGAACCGCGTCGAGACCGCCGAACGCGACGCCATCGTGCGCAGCCTCGAAGACGCCGACGGCAACAAGGCCCGCGCCGCGAAACTCCTCGGCATCTCGCGCGCCACCATCTACCGCAAGATCCACGACTACGGCATCGTCACGCCGGGCGGCTGAGCGGCATCCCCAAGAAAGGACGGACACCCTGTTCACGCATCGGAACTGGCGAACCGGCGCCGCCCGCTGTCCACAATGGATCGTGCCCGGTCGCTCATGGACAGGCGTTCGCGCCGGGCGTCGCCAGACACAGCCGGAGCGTGAACCCGCCCGTAGCGGGCCACCGGCAGGGTCAGCCTCGTGTCACGGCTCACCTGCCGGGTCTCCATCGCCAGCGACCCGTCGGCGTGGTCGACCTAACGACGCCAATCCAGGCAACCCCTGGCTGGTCTGGGGAAACTACCTCGCCCATCGGCCGGAGCCGTCCCACTCAACGTCGACCTCGACGTGGCGCTCTCCGTACTCACCCGCACCGTCTGCGCCGCGCTCCGCCAACGGATTCCCGGCTACACCACCACAACACCCTGCAACGCCGATTCCTCACCACCGGCGGCACCATCGAAAACCGAGACAACAAGATCGTCGTCCGCCTCGACCGACGCGCCTGCTCACCCGTCCTCCGCCAAGCCAACCTCCCCACCACCAACGTCCCCTGGTGGGGCGGACGACGCCTCCGCGACGAATACCACTGATCAAACTAGGGCCGAACTCACTACGCGAGAATCGGCGTTAGCGGTCGTCCCGGCGGTGCGACCTGCGGCGTCGGCTCCGGCGTGCGCGACGGTCGACCTGCCTGAACACGATGAGTCGTCCTGCGCCGCTCCTCGTTCCCCCAGGGGCATCGAGCGCCCACTCGTCGTCCCGGCGAGAAAACCTGTGAGCGCGGGCCTGCGGAATCTCTCGTGATCGCTGACATTCCAGGTAGCCCATGCGGTTGAGGAAGGCCGGCAGGCGCATCCGCCGTACAACATAATTCACCGCGTTTTCTTGGCAGACCCGCGCTTGAGCAGTCGGATGGCCGCGGCGAGTGGCGAGAGGGTGGCGCGGAGGCCGAGGGCGGCGCCGGGACTGATGGGACGGAAGTCGTGAATCGTCACCGGCGGGGTGGCCGGGCACAGCACCCGGCGGACGGATTCAGCGGCGGCAAGGCCGGAGCGGATGGCGCCTTCCATACCGGCGACTCCTGCCGGGGCCGCGCAGAAGTCGCCGGCGACATGCAGGTTCATCAGCGAAGTCGAACTGAGTGGCCGGTAGCGGTCGGAACCGGGCCCTGGCACGAAGAACGGCTCGGCGAAGTGTGGTTGGTAGCAGACGTCCTCGATGTCGTCCCAGGTCATGGTGGGCAGGTAGGTCATCAACTCCTCGACGAGGACCTTGGTCGCCTCGCTCTCGGACAGGCCCGCCAGCAGGGACACGCGGCCGACCACACAGTTGAGCAGGCTCTTCTCGTATCCTTCCCAGACCTGGCCGACGTCGATGAGGGTGATCGCATGCGGCGACGAGACCAGCCTCACGTGTTCGTCGGGCAGGCCGGGTAGGCGGCGGCGCAGGTAGACGTGCAGTGCGCCGAGGGGGCGGGAAGTCAGCTCCTCGATGCCGTGGCGGGGGTAGAGGGCACCGGAGACGTCGGGGCCGAAGCGGGCGAGCTGTCCGTGTGGGACGGCAAACACGATATGGCCGGTGACGGGCTGGGTCACCGCGCCGGTTTCGTGGACGGTGATCGTGTCGAGCCGGCCGGCGGTCACCGACACGGTGCGCAGTTCCACTCCGGTGCGGACGTCGACGCCGTCGGTCTCCAGCCGTCGCCGGAACGGGGCGATGAACGAGTCGTGCAGGGTGCTCTTGGGCATGCGCACCCGACCGGGGTGTCGGGAGAACGCGACGATGCTGCCCCGGAAGCTCGCCGCGGAGGCGAGGCAGCTCTCCGCCGCACTGGACGCGACGAACAGATGCTCGATGTCGGCGATCGCGGTTTCGGTGAGGTACCAACGGCTGCGCAGGAAGTCGCGCAGCGACTCGTCCCGGCCCTCGTACCGCTGGGCAAGGAGGTCGATCAGCCCGTAGTAGAACAGCAGCCGGTCGGTGGCCGGGGTCACGCCGGAGCGGATGTCCTTGATGAAGTCGCCGATGGTGAACAGCGAGCGGAACGTGCGGAAGGTCGGGAACTCTCCAGGCATGAGCTGGTAGAAGTTGTCACACTCGCGCAGGTTCCCCAGCAGGCCCAGTTCCCCGACAAGCCCGAGCGTGTTGCGGTACCAGGCCGGGAAGACGTGCACCCCGTGGTCCTCGGGCCTGCCGTCGATCACCCTGGTCCCGGCCATCCCGCCCAACTCCGGCGCCGCTTCCAACAGGCGCACCCCGAGCCCGAGTTTGCGGATGGTCCAGGCCGCCGTCATTCCGGCGAGCCCGCCGCCGACCACTGTCACGTTCGTCATCGCTGCGCGACTCCGCCGACACTGGTCAGGTAGCCGGCCATGGCCATGACGGGATAGATCAGGCGCAACATGCTGTCCCGCCAGTACAGACCGTCGTGGTGCACGACCCAGGTGTGCCATGGTTCGGCCCAGTCCCCGTCGTCCTGTTGGGAGCGGACAAGGAAGTCCAGGCCCCTGCGCACCGGTTCGCTGTCGGCGTGGCCCGCGGCGATCAACGCCAGCAGCGCCCATGATGTCTGCGATGGCGTGCTGTCGCCGGTGCCAATCCAGGCGGGATCGTGCAGGGCGCGGATGTCCTCGCCCCAGCCGCCGTCGTCGCCCTGGTGCGCGAGGATCCACGCGCAGGCCCGCTCCACCGCTGGATCGGTGCCCGGCACGCCGCAGGAGGTGAGGCCGGTGACGGCCGCGCTCGTGCCGTGCAGGTGGTAGCAGGCCCACCAGCCCGGCCACGAACCGTCCTGGTGCTGTTGCCGGCGTAACCAACGGATGCCGCGCCGCACAACGGGTCCCTCGCCCTCGCCGTTACCGGCGAGGCCTTCCAGCACGTGGCCGGTGACGTCCGCGGAGGGCGCTTCGAGGAATCCGATGGTGGCGAGCGCGTCGCGTCCGGGTAGCCGCCAGCGCAGTGGTTCGAACGCTGCCCAGCCGCCGTCGTCGCACTGCTGGGACGCCAGCCACCGGCTCGCCTTCGCGCACGCGGAGTCGACGGCCGCGTTGGTGCCGGGACGATGGAGCCGCCGGAGAGCGGCGAGCGCGAAGCCGGTGTCGTCGGCGTCCGGGTTGACATTGTTGGCGAACTCGTAGGGCCAGCCGCCGGCGACCGGGTTCTTGGTGAGCACGGCCCAGTCACCGAGTTCGGTGACCTGATGGTCGAGCAGCCACGCCACCGCGCGATCCGCCGAGGACCTGATGGCGGCACGGTCGGCCATGGCGGCGGCGGACACGCCGAGGGCGGTGTCCATCACCACCGAGGACCACATCTCCAGTCTGCGCTGCCCGTTCCTGGTGACCACGCACCTCTCGAGCCCGGCCATGGCCGCCTTGATCACCGGATGGTCCTGGCGGTACCCGACCGAGTCGAGGCCGACGATGACGTTCGCGGTCTGCGGCCAGTTCCCGCCCCAACTGCCGTCCCGCTCCTGGGTGCGGATCAGCCACTCGGTCGCCTTCGTCACGGCCCGCCTGCGCAGGAAACCGATGGGATGCCGCGCATACCAGTGGGTGAACGCGGTTGCCAGCGCGGCCGGCCCGCGCGAACGCCGCGCTTCCGGTCCGCCCCGGGTGTACAGCTCCTCGATGCCGAACCCGGCGGGCACGACCGGGCGCTTGGCCATGAACAGGCTGCTCGCCACGACGATGCCCCGCGCCGCGGCGCCGATCTGGTAGATGTTGCCGGGCGCTCGGGGCGGCAACAGGATGATCTCCGGTGGGATGAGCGGGATGTCACGCCACGGCCACAGCCCGATGATGGCCAGCCAGGCGAGCATCGTCGGTGTGTTCAGCGCCTCCACCCCGCCGTTGGCCCGGATCGAGGCGGCGGCGGCGCGCATCACCGGGTCCTCCGGGGGGTAGCCGACCAGGCGCAGCGCGACGTAGCAGAACACGGACAGCAGTTGGTCGTCCGGACCGTTGTGGTAGGCCGCCCAGCCGCCCGCCGCCGACTGTTCGCTGAGGATCGTCTTGGCCGACGCCGCCGACTCCTCCCACGGCAACCCGAGGAAGTGGCGCAGCATGACCTCGGCAGCCTCGCCGATCACGCTCGTCTCGAACTCGCCCTTCCAGTAGCCCGCCGGGTCCTGGCGGCGTCGCAGCGCGGCGACCGCCGCGTCAAGGGACCCCTCGACGGTCGCGGCGAACTCGGTGGTGTCAGTGGTCATCAGTGCGTACCTCTCGTCATTCCGCGGGCAGTTCTGCTCGCGAGCGCGCCACGCGCGTTGCCTCGGTCGCGATCTTGAGCTGGCGGACGAACATGAAGGCCGGGAAACTCACGCTCAACGCGGACAGCGGAGCGGCGATGACGTAGAGCCAGACGAACCGGATACCGAACCGGCGTGCCTCGACGATCATGTACACCGCGAGCACGATCCAGACGAGCGTGAGGTCGGTGTAGACGAACCAGGCGGCCGGGTTCGTTAGGGCGTCGCGGAAGAAGTGCCCGATGACGCCAAGCACGCCGAGACTGCTGTGCTCGACCACGTACCGGATCGCGATGGCGCAGACGATGACGAGATCGCCGATCGCGAACAGCCCGTAGCACAGGCACAATGTCCGGTCCCGCCCCTGGGTTTCCCGGAATCGCGGCACATCAGCCTCCTGCGCGTTCGTCGGCGCGGTTCGCGTAGCGGTAGTCGTCGAGGTCGAAGTGGCGGGACCGCCACGCGGCCTCGTAGGTCGATGCCGGACGAACCGCGGGCGCGTCGCCGCGCTCGTCGAAGTAGTAGCTGTTCGAGGCACCGCAGTTGTTGTTGAAGAACACGGTGTTGCGTTGCCGGCGCAGCGTCCGCCGGAACGAGCGGTCGTGCGACTCGGGCCGCACGGCCGCTTCGGTCGCGTTGCGCCGCCGCGCCTCGGTGATCACCCGCAGCGCGTGCGTGACCTGGTGGTCGATGGTGCCGAACCAGGACCCGCCGGTGAACGAGTACGGGCCGACGATGAACCACAGGTTCGGGTAGCCCTTGACCGAGCTTCCCTCGTACACCTGGAACCGTTCGGTCCGCCAGAACTCGAGGATCTCCCGGCCGCCGGCGCCCCGCACCGGGAACGGCGGCAGGTTGTCCAGCACGTGGAAGCCGGTGGCGAGCACGAGCACGTCGAAGGCGCGCTCGGCACCGTCCGTGGTGTGGATGCCGGTCTCGGTCATCCGCTCGATGGGCTCGGTGACGAGGTCGACGTTGCGGCGGGTGAAGGCGCGCCAGTAGCCCTTGGCGAAGGAGGGCCGTTTGCAGCCGAGGCCGTAGGCGGGCGTGAGCTTGTCGATCAGCTCGCGGTCGCCCTTGACCTGTAGGCGCAGGTAGAGCCGGGAAATGGCCTCGCCCGCCCTGACCAGGAACGGGAACTGCCGGTTGTGCACCATGGCGATGACGAAGCTCAGTTCGGTGCCGGCGTCGGTGAACAGGCGGACCGCGCGTTGCAGCCAGGGCGCGATCCGGAACAACCGGTGCACCGGTTTGGGCACCACGAAGTCGGGTTTGGGAAACAGCCAGATCGGGGTGCGCTGGTAGACACTCAGTTGCCGTACCCGGGGTGCGATCGCCGGGACCACCTGCACGGCGGAGGCCCCGGTGCCGATGACGGCGACGCGTTGGCCGGTCAGGTTGAGTGACGGGTCCCAGTCGGCGGTGTGCACGACGATGCCGGCGAACCCGTCGAGGCCCTCGATGTCGGGCCACTTCGGTTTGGTGAGCCAGCCGGTGGCGCAGATGACGAACCGCGCGGTGATCGTGTTCTCGTCTTCGAGGAAGACCCGCCACAGGTGTGCGGACTCGTCGTACTCGGCGCTGGTGACGGTGGACTTCAACCGCAGGTGCGGCCGGAGCCCGTACTTGTCGACGCAGCGGTCCGCATACGCCTTCACCTCCGCTCCGGACGGGAACACCCGCGACCAGGAGGCGTTCGGCTCGAACGCGTAGCAGTAGGAGAACGCGGCGATGTCCACCGCGATGCCGGGATACCGGTTGACGTGCCAGGATCCGCCGATGTCGTCGAGTTCGTCGATGACCGCGAAGTCGGCTATGCCCGCCTTGCGCAGGCCGATCGCGGCGCCGATACCAGAGAAGCCGGCCCCGATCACCAGCACCTCGTGATCGGGTTCCTCCGCCCGGCCGGTCACCACGCGAGCCCGACCGTGAGCAGGGCGCCGAACGCGAGCATCAGCACACAGGTCTGTTCCAGCGCGGCGACCAGGTCGGCACCGTGCATCCCGATGACGACACGGCGCACCGGCGCGGCGGCGAACGGCAGCGAGGCGAGCACGAGCAGCACCCAGGGCCGCGCCGGGATCAGAGCCAGCGCCGAGGCGAACGCGACGCCGACGCAGAGCAGGTAGAGCACGCGCGTCCATCGGTCGCCGATGACCACCGCAAGGGTCCGTTTGCCGGCGCCGGTGTCGGTCGGAATGTCGCGCAGGTTGTTCGTGACGAGCAGCGCGCACACGATCAGGCCGACCGGGATGGACGCGGCGAGCGCGAGCATCGGAATTCGCTCCAGCTGGATGAACACGGTGCCGCACACGGCGACGATGCCGTGGAACAGGAACACGCCGACCTCACCGAGCGCGCGGTAGCCGTAGGGCCGGGAGCCTCCGGTGTAGAACCAGCCGCCGAGCGCGCAGAACACGGTCAGCGCGAGCAGCCACCAGGACACCGTCGCCGCGAGGATCACGCCGGTGACCGCGGCGATCACGTAGAGGGCGATCCCGGCGCGCAGCACCTGCCGCGACGACACCCGGCCCGAGCCGACCAGGCGCACCGGGCCGACGCGTTGCGCGTCGGTGCCGCGGATGCCGTCGCTGTAGTCGTTGAAGTAGTTCGTGCCGATCACGAAGCACAATGCGAACAACAGGGTCAACGCGGCCCGCCAGGCGATGACGGTGCCCTCCGAGTAGGCGACCGCCGTACCCACCGCGACCGGCGCGAACGTGGCCGGCATGGTCTTCAGCCGGGCCCCGACGAGCCAGTTGCGCGTGGTGGCCCGCAACCCGGACTCGACAACGGTACGGTCCATTGATCCAATCACCTGACCAGGGAGATGGCGGTCACGACTTCGTTCCCACGCCGACGAACAGCACGGCCGTCGACCTGGTCGGGACCATGGGCACCTCGTCGCGCTTGCGCGCGAGGTAGCCGAGGCCGGCGCTGAAGCTGGGGCGCAGGCCGAGCAGCTTCAGTTCGACTCCGTGCGACCTGGCGACCGCGAGCAGCCGTTCCCGGTTCACGAACAGCCGGTGGTCATGGGTGCCTTTAGGCGGGCGGCCGGGCAGTGGCAGGTTCTCCACGACCGTGATGGCCATCAGCCGGGCGGCCTTGGTGTCGGCGATCGTGTCGACGATGAGCGTGCCGCCGGGCCGCAACACCCGGCACAGCTCGTCGACGACCGCATACGGGTCGCGCACGTGTTCAAGGCACTGACCCGCGGTGACCACCTCGATCGACTCGTCCGCGAACGGGAGCCGGGTGATGTCGGCCTTGGCGACCGCGTCGAAACCATGCTGGCCGGCCTGCTTCAACGACATGATCGACAGGTCGACGCCGACCACCCGATACCCTTTGCCGGCAAGGTGCGGACCGAACAGGCCACCGCCGCAGGCGACGTCGAGCAGGGTGGCCCCTTCGGTGCGCGGCTCCGGCACGAACGTGGCACGGGCGCGGGCGATCCAGCCCAGTGGCGCCAGCGACCCGCGCGGATCCCACCATTTGTCGGCGAGCCCGTCGTAGTCGGTGATGAAGTCACTGCGTATCTCTGGCATGACACCCCTACCTGAAGTCGCTGACAGCTCGCGACGAGCCATGATCGAACGTCATCGCGTCAGCAACTCCTCAGCCTCGGCATGACCTCGGTGGCGAACAGCTCCAGCGATTCCCGTGCGAGTGCCGGTTCGATGCCGGCGAAACAGAACTGCACGCTGGCGAGGTCGAAACCACCGCAGGCCTCGTGGTAGTCGAGCAGCATCGTGGCGATCTCGTCCGGCGTACCGACCAGTGCGGAGCCGCGTTCGTACAGCCGGTCGAAATCGTCCTGGCGCAGTTTTTCGATCATCGCCCGGTAGCCGACGTAGTCGGCGCTCCGCGCACCGGTCGTCCATTCGCTTGCGGCCTCGGTGAGGATGCGCAGATACCGGTTGATCGGCTCCCGCGCGCGCGAGCGCGCGGCGTTTCCCTCGCGCATGCAGAGCATGTGGAAGGCGAGCATGACCCGGCCGTCGCCGGGATGGCCCGCGTCCTTCCACGCTTTCCGATAGGTGTCCAGGTTGTTGCGCAGCGAGCCGGGCACGACCGGCTGGGCCATGATGCCGAACCCGAGTTCGCCCGCGAGCCGGAAGCTCTCCTCGGTCGACAGTGCGGCGACCCAGCACGGCGGGTGCGGGCGCTGCGTCGGCCGGGGCAGCGAGGTGGTCGCCGGGAACGAGTGGAACCGGCCGTCGTGCGCCACTTCTTCCTGCGCGAGCAGGTCGCGGACGACGGTGACGCCCTCGTTGAACCGGGCCCTGCTCTCGTCCATGGCCACGCCGAACCGCTGGAATTCGTGCGGGAGAAAGGCGCGCGCGAACCCGATCTCGGCGCGCCCGCCGGAGATCGCGTCGAGCATGCCGATCTCGCCGGCGAGCTTGAGCGGATGGTTGAACGCGGGCAGCACGGCGCCCGTGATCAGCCGCATCCGCCGGGTGCGCTGGGCAGCCGCGGCCAGGAACACGATCGGGTTCGGCGAGTACCCGCCGTAACGGCGGAAGTAGTGCTCGACGATGCGCACGTGGTCAAAGCCGAGCCGGTCGCCGTGCTCGACGAAGTCGAGGCACTGGGCGAAGTACTCGGCGGCGCCCTTCTCGCGCTCGTCGACGTCGGGAAAGATACCCAGACCTACGTTGATCATGTCACCTCTCCGCATGTGGAAGCTTCACCGCTCCGATCACGCCGTGCGGTGTCCACGTGTCACCGGGCCGCCGGAAGATGCCGGCGAATCCGACTTCGGACAGCCATTCCTCGTACTGTGCCCAGTCGTAGATCATGCTGCTCGACGTGGGCAGTGTCGCGAAGTAGACGTTGTCCAGCGCGGCGTAGAGCGGGCCGTCGCCGGCCTCGTCCGACATCGCGTTGAAGATGAGCACCTGCCCGCCGTTCGGCAGCACCTCGTACGCCTTGCGCAGCAGCCGGCGGTTGTCCTCCGGCGACCAGATGACGAGCTGGTTGGCGAACAGCAGGCAGTCGTGGCCGGTGGGGAACGGGTCGGCGAACATATCGCCCTCGGCGACGCCGATCCGGTCGGCCAGGCCGTGCTCGGCGATCTTGTCCCGGGCGATGGCCACGGCGCCGGCCAGATCGAGGACGGTGAACCGGACATCGGGATTGTGCTTGGCCAGCGCGATCGAGTTCACCGCGTCGCCGCCGCCGACATCGAGCACACTGTGGACGCCGGCGAGGTCGGCGTTCTTGATTAGGATCGGATTGGCCAGTGCCGACCAGGACTTCATGCAGCGGTAGAACAACCGCGCCAGCTCCGGATGTCCGGCGAGTCTCTGGTACAGGTCGGGCTGGTCGCCGGGAATATGGCTCAGCCCGACGTTGGTGTTCTCGCGCAGCGACGCGACGAAGTCGACGCTCGCCGGCCCGGTGATCCGGTGCTGGAATTCGACGAGGTCCTCGATGATCGCCCAGGTGCCCTCCTGGCACAGGCCGTCGACCAGGTCGCTGTTGCGGTAGCGGCCATCGGTCCGGACGGTGAGGCCGACCGCGGTCGTGCCGAGCAGCAGGATCCGCACCGGCCGCTCGGCAAGTCCGAGTTCGGCCATGATCCGCGCCGAGGACAGGCCGGGCCGTTGGGCCAGCAGCGTGAACAGACCGAGTTCGCAGCCCGCGTTGAGCAGTTGGAACGCGCCTGCGCCGAACAGGATGCCGACCAGGCCGTCACTGGTCAGAGGGCTCTTTGCGGTCACCGTCATCCCTCTCAGGTCACTCTGGGCGTTGCCGAGGACAGGTGTTCGTGGCTTAGGAGATCAACGACAAACACGACGAGCGCGACGTCCTCGGTCAAGGCCGCGCACAACACGTCGAGGGCGAGTCCGTCTTCCGGATCGGAGCGCAGCGTCACCAGGCGTTGCCGCCGCTGATCGGCAAGGCCCTGGAGGATGTACCGGTTGGTTGGGAAATCCTCGGTGTCGACGAGCATGGTCCGTCGTCCCGGCCGGGCGTCCAGCGCGGCCGCGGCGAGTTTGTACAGGTTCACGGAGGTGGAGTCGGCGATCACCACCTCGCCTGGTTCGGCGCCGAGGGTGCGCGCGGCGAGCCGGTCGCCGAGTCGCCTGCTCCAGTCGATCCACGTCTCCCAGGACCGCACGAGCCCGGTCCCCCAGCCGTCGACGACCACCCGGGACAGGAAGCCCGCGCTCGCGGCCGGCAACCTGCCCGGCGAGTTCCCGTCGAAGTAGATCGTGTCCGGTTCGGTGCACACGAACTCCTGATGGAACGCGCGCAGCGGATCGGCGACGTCCGGTTCCTCGACAAGGCCACGGTCGAGGCCGACCCACGTTGGCATGTCCGTCATCTCTCCTCGCTCACAACGTGGACCGGATCGACCACAGCTCAGGGAAGAACCGGTGCTCGGCGATGAGGCTGAGCCAGCCCGCCCCCTCGGTGCCACCCGTACCGGGCTTGTCGCCGAGCAGCCGTTGCACGGTCACCAGGTGGGTGTAGCGCCAGCGCGCGAACAGGTCGGCGGTATCGGTCAGCGCCTCGGCGAGCAGGAACAGGTCGTAATCGCGGTTCGGTGCCTGGTAGACCCGACGCCAGGCCAGGGCGACCTGTTCGTTGGGCTGGTACGGCTGGGCTGCGTGGCGGTTGAGGACCTCCGCGGGGATGTCCAGGCCACGCCGCGCGAGGTAGCGGATCACCTCGTCGTAGAGGCTCGGCTCGTGCAACTGAGCCAAGATCTCCTCGTGCTGAGGTGTGTCGCGGTGCGGGGCGATCAGGCTCGCGTTCTTGTTGCCGAGCAGGAATTCGAGCCGCCGGTAGGAGACGGACTGGAAGCCGGACGCGGTGCCGAGCACCTCGCGAAAGGAGGCGAACTCGCCAGGGGCGAGCGCGGCGAGCGCGTCCCAGCAAGACAGGAGGACCTGCTGCACCCGGCCGGCGCGGCGCAGCGTCCACAGCGCCTCGTCGAGCCGGTCATCGGCCAGCCGGCCGCGGGCCGTGCTGAACTCGGTGTGCAGGAGTTTGAACAGCAGTTCCTTGACCTGGCTGAGGATGATGAACCCGGGCTCGGTCGCCGTGTCGGTCTGCGGGTGTTGCAGGGACAGCAATGTGTCCATGCACGCGTAGCTCGTGTAGCGGGTGTTGGATTTCTGCTCGACGAGGACGTACGGGCAGCCCGTCGGCAGATGGGATTCGCTCATCGCTTCGTCACCCTTCCCCCGACAGCACGACGTCGGGTTCCTTGATCCGGGCCAGTACGGCGGCGCCGAGCGAGGTTCTCGGGTCGCCGAGGTCATAGGGGAGGTCGAAGTGGTTGCGTTCCGCGCAGACGACTTCGGTGACCTCGGTGCGCTGGCGGAGCAACGCCGCCATGGTGTCGTGCTGGCGGATGAACTCGCCAGTCTCGACGCCGCCACGCGCGATGACGACCGGCGGGAGCCGCTTCGGCAGCTGGTAGATCGGACTGTTGCGCACGGCGTCGTCGATGCTCAGGGCGAGCGCATCGTTGACATGGGTGTGCCGCAGCGGCTCAAGGTCATAGATCCCGCTGAGCAGCACCGCGCCCGCGGCGCGGCCGTCGTCGATGAGGGACATCGCGACGAGGTGGGCGCCCGCGGAGCTGCCGCTGAAGTGGATCCGGCGGTGGTCGATGCCGAACCGCCGCGCGTTGGCGTGCAACCAGGACACCGCCTCGCGCACCATCCGGACTATCTCGTCGAGCGAGTAGCCAGGCGCCAGCCCGTAGTCGACGGCCGCGAAGGCGATGCCGGCCGAGGTGAAGTCGGTCGCGGCGAACTCGGACTCCTCCTTGCTCACCGCCTGCCAGTAGCCGCCGTGCACGAACACCATCAGCGGCGCGTCATCACCGTCCACAAGGAACAGATCGAGCCGCGCTTCGGCAGCGGCACCGTACCGGATATCGGCCATCGGCCGCTGGCGTTGCCGGGCCTTCGCGCTGCGCACGGCGTACTCGTGCAGGTACACGTCGAGGCTCGGGACGACCGAACTCGGCGAGTACTCGCGGTCGAGGTCGGGGCGGCTGAACCCGAGAAAACCGTTGTCGTCGTTCATCTCACCACCCCGTACTCGGCGCACGCCTTGTGGAACAGCTCGGCGAACAACGGCTCGATGGCCTTTTTGCCCCGCTCGTAGTGGCTACCGAACAGGCGGCGGTACTCCGCGAACCAGCCCTGCTGCTGGTGCAGGAACAGCACGTCGTGCAGGGCCATGGACCGGATCGCGACCAGCGGCACGGGCGACCGGCTGACCGGGAAGTCGGCGTTGCGCGTCGCCGGCTCCGCACATCTCGGGTGGAACTGGCCGAGCATCATGCCCCTGCGCACCGCGATCGGTTTGACCGCGTGATGCGCGTCGTCGAGCAGTTGACAGGCGGCTTCGTCGAGGTCGGGCAGGACCACAATCAGGCTGCGCAGCGCCGGGTTGGAACCCTTCCACTCAACGTGGTGGAACTCGTCAAGCCCGGCCCACAGCAGGTCGGTGACGTGCGCGAGGTCGGGGTCAGGGCCGACCGGCCGCACCACGATCTCCAGCGATCCGGCCCTCCGGGACGGCGAGACGAACGGGCAGACTGGGCCGGTTCGGCCGATCGAGTTGTTGGGTCGGGAGATGTAGTCGGTGAGCCAGTCCTGGACCACCGCCACCGCGATGTCGTACGACGGGAGAACCTCGGAACTGGAATGCGCGGTCCTGTTCATCTCTCAGTGGGAGCCTCGGGTCGGTTGCTCGCCCCGCGACTGGAGCATGGGATGCCGGGCGGTCAGCTTGCTGACGAGGTCGACGAGATAGCGCCCGGCGAGCGGGGCGCGATCGGCGAACTTCGGATGCTGCTCAATGGCCTGAAACGCCGCTGTCACATGCTGTTGCGCCATCCCGGCGGCTCGGTTGAGCGCACCGCACTCAAGCATGATCGACAGGATCTCGTCGCACTGTTGCGGTGACGGCGGCTGCTGCGCGCGAAGGATGGCCAGGACACGGTCGGGCTCGTCCTTGACGGCGTAGATCAGCGGGAGCGTGTAGACGCCGTTGAGCAGGTCCTTGTCGGCCGTCTTGCCCGTGCCCGTGCGGCACAGGTCGAGGATGTCGTCCCAGATCTGGAACGCCATACCGAGGTTGTGCCCGAAGCTCACGAGCGCGTGCTGAACGTCGGGGTCCGCGCCGCACTGCAGCGCGCCGATGGCGGCGGCGGCCTTCATCAGGCTCGCGGTCTTGCCGCCGATCGCAGCGAGATAGTCCTGTTCGCTGCGCAGCGGGTCGTAGAGCTGGCTGGTTTCCATGATCTGCCCGACGCAGGCGTCGTCGAGTGTGTCGGCCATCAGCGTCAACTGGGCGACGCCGAGCGTCGCCGCGGTCCGCAGGCAACGGGCGAGCAGATAGTCACCGGTGAGCAGGGCGATGGGTTCGCCGAATTCTTCGTTCGCGGTGGGTCTGCCTCGGCGGATCGTAGCCTGGTCGATCAGGTCGTCGTGGAAAAGCGTTGCCACGTGCAGGATTTCGACCGTGGTCGCCGCGTCGATGACGTCCTGGCGGGTGGCCACGCCCCAGTCGCCTTCGACGAGGTAGGACGAGATGAGCGCGAGGGTCGGGCGCAGCAGCCGGCCGGTGTCGGTGACGGAGTACATGATCGGGCCGCGAATTCGCTGGTTCGACGTGGCAACGAGCGAACGCAGCCGTTCCCGCACCCGAACGAGATCTTCTTCGAGCTGGTGCTGTACCTGGGCGAGATCGGCGTGCGGCGACAGATCGGCCGTGATCAAAGCCTGGGTATCGTTCATCGGTAATTCCTTCGGTTGCGAAGTCTGACTGCGGCGCGGCGTTAGGACCAGGCCACCGGAAGCTCGGCGACGCCATGGGCCAACGAGCCTTCCTTCCACCGCAACCCGTCCGGGCCGGTGGCGAACCGCAGGCGCGGAAAACGTTCGAGCACGCTCCTGATTCCGACCTGAAGTTCCATTCTCGCGAGTTGCGCACCGAGGCAGTAATGCACACCGTGGCCGAAAGTCAGGTGCGGATTCGGATCACGTTCGATATCGAATTCGGTGTGCTCGCCGAAGATCTCCTCGTCCCGGTTCGCCGCGGGTTCCGAGGTGAGCACGGCCTCGCCCGCCCTGATGGTCGTACCAGACAGTTCAACGTCCTCGGTGGCGATCCGCGCGAACCCGACCCCGGCGAGAACCGGCACGCAGCGCAGCATCTCCTCGATGGCCGAGGGCAGCAGATCGGGCTCGCCGCGCAGCCGGTCGGCTACCTGCGGCCGACTGAGCAGCAGGTACAGGAAGTTGCCGAGTTGCCCGCCGGTGGTCTCGTAGCCGGCAATGAGCATGGTCACGCCGAGCACGACGAGTTCATGTTCGCTCAGCCGTTGCTCACCGTCGCGTGCCTGGGCCAGCGCGCCGAGCAGGTCATCGGTCGGCTTGTTCCTGCGCTCGTTCACCAGGTCGAGCACGTACGAGTAAAGGTTGAGCCCGGCCTCGTCGATCTCCTCCACGGACAAACCGGTGGTCGACAGGAACGCGTCCGACCAGGTGCGAAAGTTGCCCTGGTCGGCGGAGGGGACGCCGAGCAGGGCGCAAATAACCGCGACGGGCATCGGGAGGCAGAAGTGCTCGACCAGGTCACAGGGCTCGCCGTGGTCAACGACCCGGTCGAGGAGTTCGCTGGCGATCTGCTCGGCGCGCGGGCGCAGCTTCGCGACCCGGGCCACGGTGAACGCCTTGGCCACCAGCGTGCGTAGCCGGGTGTGGTCGGGCGGGTCGAGGGACATGATCGAGTCGGCCTGCGGAATACCGGGCGTCGCCCTCGGCACGTTCTCGGATATCGCGGCGGCGCGGCTGAAACGGGGGTCGATGAGCACCGTCCGAACGTCCGCGTAGCGGGTGACCAGCCAGGCGTCGTCGCCGTAGGGCGGTTGGACCTGCGAGACCGGCTCGGTCGCGCGGAGCTTGTCGAGAACTGGATTTGGCCCGAGCTGGCCAGATGGCGTATTCGGAAATTCCCGTGCCGGACGTTCTGCTATGGCCACGGTTCCCCACTCTCACGATTCACTCAATGGCGAAAAAACTATTCAGCAAACCGGCGAAATCATGTTTGCCGACCAAGGTGAGGTCGATTCGGCTTTACGGCCAGGCTCACCTTCGTTACCGCCGCAGACCTCTCACTTACTGTTGCCAGACCGGAACCGTCCGTGTCCACCCAAGCTCTTCGGATGAAACGGACACCGGGCCGCGATGTGGCGATCCCTCGATCGTGCACGTTGCACGTAATGCGGGCTGTGGCGCGCGCGAACATCATGGCAATTCTCCCCTCCATTGATGATCGAGTTGGCGGGATGATGAGTTTCCAACTGTCTGGATCAGCTGGGAAACCCCTTTCTTGTGACAGGGCGCGCGGGGTGGGCCGGGCCGCCGGTGACCGGCATGTGATGCGGGGCGACGGCGGCGCCACATGGGTGAGGCATCATCGGGACGGGGACCAGCCAGGTCCCTCCTGGGGTGTTCTCGGACAGAGTGCGACTACTGGCCTTGCGCGGCCATCCGTTACCGGAGTCTGTCCGGATAGTGGTGCGGCCGCCGCTACGGCGCCACCGGCGCTGAGCGAGCGCTCACTCACTTTCATCAATTCCTCCCCCGGTCTCGATTCGGTTCGCGACGTTGGACCGTCAGCCTTGCCGCGCTGGGGTTCGGCTGATGGGCTCGGTCGGCGCGGAACAGCCGCCGGTAACTTTTCGTTCGGACCCCCACCGCGTGGCTCTCACGGAGCAGCCTCGTCAGGCACCCACCCGCATTCGGCCCTCCGCGAAAGAGGGCGAAACGGACGAGAGTGCGGCCCGGTGACCTCCCCCTCGGGGTTGGGTCCGGCGACCACACGGACAACTATGCGCAGCCACCCGGGTGCAAACCTGGAATCAACCTTGTATCCCCTGCTGGGACGCGGTATCCAAGACCGCGGGGAGCGTGGGAGACGAGGGGAACTATGGCGACGGTGCTCGGTCTGCTTGGCAACGGTGAGGCACGCGTGGACCACATGGTTGGCCTGGGATGCCCGACCGACAGCAGGACCAGTAGCCAGGCACGCCTGCCGGAGCAGACCCCAAGTGCCAGCAGATCCAGCGCCGCGTACTCAGGGCACCCAAGGTGGCTGTGGCGCGAGAGCTGTGGCGTGGCCAAGAAACGAGTGCGTGGCGTTCGTCTTGGTCCGCATCGCGCCTGTTGTCACCTTCGCGCCACAAAAAGCAGGCAAATGTGGGTAAAAGGTTGTCCGGCTCGGCGGGTGGCGTGAACGATGTCCAGGGAGGCGTCCGGTGAGGGGGGACGATGACGGCTGAGTTCCGTCTGCTCGGGGACATCGAGGCCCGTGTCGATGGCCGACTGGTTGAGCTGGGACATCTTCGACAGCGGTCGGTGGTGGTCATTCTGCTGGTGGAGGCCAATCGGATCGTGCCTGCAGACCAGTTGGTCGAGCGGGTGTGGGCGGGCCGGCCCCCGCAACGCGCACGGGACACGCTCTACGGTTATGTGCACAGGCTGCGCAAGGCCTTGGCCGTCATGACAGGGGTGAACATCCTACGACAACCCGGTGGTTACCTGATCTCGGTCGACGAGGCCATGATCGATGTGCACCGGTTTCGTGAGCTGGTACGACAAGCCCGCGCGACAGACGACGACTCGGACGCGATGGCGTTGTTCGACGAAGCGTTGGCGTTGTGGCGGGGCGATCCGTTCGCTGGCGTGGACACGCCCTGGCTGAACGGTGTCCGCGATGTCCTGGGCAAGGAACGGTTCGCGGCCGAACTCGACTTCACCGACCTGCGGCTGGAGCACGGCCAGCACACGGAACTGGTGCCCGCGTTGGTCAGCCGGGCCAGCGTTCACCAGTGGGATGAGCGACTGGCAGCGCAGCTGATGCTCGCCCTGTACCGGTCCGGCCGGCAGGCCGACGCACTCGCCCACTACGAACAAACTCGAACGCGGTTGGCCGAGGAACTCGGCCTCGACCCCAGTCCCGCCCTACGGCAGCTGCACCAGCGGATCCTGACCGCGGACCCGAGCCTGGCCACCCCGCACGCCACCGCCGAAGAGCCCACCCCGGATACTCAACTCAGTCGGGCGGCCCGCGAACTGGCCACCGCGGTGACCCGGCAGTGGACCGCGGAAGCCGAGATCCGATCATTGCACCGGCCGGCGCCGGTACGCCTGCGGTGGTCGACCACCAGCCGGCCAGTGACGGGCGCCAGTGAGGTCCTCCGCGGTGACATCTCCGACGTAGCCGAGAAGTTCCGAGCGCTTCCGGTACCTCAACTGGTGGTGCTCGGCGAGCCGGGGGCAGGCAAGACCGTGCTGGCGATCCTGCTGACCCTCGGGCTGCTGGCCGACCGCACGCCGGGCGACCCGACGCCGGTATTGCTGTCGCTAACGTCCTGGAATCCCCGCCGAGACCACCTGCGCACCTGGTTGGCGCGCAGGCTGTTGGAGGAGTACCCCGGGCTGGGCAACACCAAGGTATACGGACACGATGCCGCGACCCGCCTGGTCACCGACGAGCGGGTGATACCGGTGCTCGACGGCCTCGACGAGACACCACCGGGCCTGCACGCCGCCGCGATCGACGCCCTCGACCAAGCGATAGCGGGCGGCCGGCCACTCGTGGTGACCTGCCGCGCCAACGAGTACGAGAACGCGGTCCGGCACGGCGGCATCCTCGCCAGCGCCGCAGTGGTGGAGATCGAACCCGTCGAACTCGACGAGGCCATCACCTTCCTCACCGCGCGCCACCACCCCGGCGACACCCGTTGGCAACAAGTCGTCGACCACCTGCGCCGCGACGGCCCACTCGCGCGGGCGCTGTCCACCCCGCTGATGGTCGACCTCGCCCGGACGGCCTACCGCGACTCCGAAAGCGACCCGACAGAACTCCTTGATCCGCAACGGTTCCCGGACCGGGCCACGATCGAGGACCATCTGCTCGACGCGTTCCTCCCCGCCGCCTACGCCCAACGTCCCCAACCGCCGGGATTGCCGCCCTCGGCGGTCCGAAACTACGCTCCGGATCAGGCCCAACGATGGCTGACCTTCCTCGCCCACCACCTACAGCACCTGCAGACCCGTGACTTCGCCTGGTGGCACCTAGTCCGCGCGATACCCCGCCCCATGACAGGACTTGTCTTCAGCCTGCCCGCGGCATGTCTGTTCGCGATCGCCGGCCTTCTGGCCAGAGGCCCCGCCCTGGCATGGGTCTACGGGCTCTCCACAGCGGTAGGCGGTTGTGCCGCCCAGGGCTGGGGAACACGGTCAGCACCACTGCGGGTCGAGGTTCGCTTTCAGGGCACGGCGTTGCCGTTCCTCGGCCGGTTCGCGATCGGCCTGGTCATCAGCGTCGTGATCGGTGTGGTCTGGTCACTCCCGATCTGGCCGGTGCTCATGCTCGCGTTGGCCTTCGGATTCGGCATGGGACTACACGTCTGGCTGGAGGTGCCCACAGAGGCGAACCGCGCGTCCAGCCCGGCCACGACCCACGCGCAGGATCGCGTCGCGACGCTCGCATTCGCGTTGTCGGTGACCGTGTCGATCGGGCTGTTCTACGCGTTCGCGATCTCCGTCAGCCAGCCGCACTCCAACCTCGGCGCGGCCGTGGACCCCTTTCACCTCGCCCGAGCGTTGCCGGCCGGATTCGTGTCAGCACTGTTCGGCTGGTTCGCGTTCCGGTATGTCGGCGCCGTGAGCTACGGGCTCGCCGGCTTCGTCCTCGGCGGCCAAGCGATGGCCCACCACATCCCGTTGAGCCTCGGCCTCACGGCAGGAGCGGTGTTCGGGCTCGCCATCGGACTTACCACGGCACTGTCCCGGTCGTGGGGTGTCCACCTGCTCAGCCGGGCCTGGTTGGCGCTTCGCGGGCAGACACCAATGCGGTTGAACCGGTTCCTCGAAGACGCCCATCGGCGTGGCGTGCTACGCCAGACCGGTGCCCTCTACCAATTTCGCCACGCCCGCCTACACGACCGTCTCGCCGCCAAACAGAGCACCAAGGGCACGGGACGCGAGTAGTGCGCAAGCAGCCGTGCCGGCCCTTCGCAGGGCTGATGAGGTTGTTGCGGTTGAATCCGTCGCTGTACCAGTTCGCGGGTTCGCTGTGAAGGTGACGGTGTGTGATCGGCGCGGGCGCATCGGCACCAGGTGGCAGGAGTGATCGCTCGGCCTCAGCGTGACCGGGGCGGTGCGCCGGGCACAGATTCTCGGCGCCACCATCGACACCATCGCCGAGTACGGCTACGCGAGGGCGTCCTTCGAGCGCATCCGCGACAATCGTGCACGTGTAGACCGGTCCACGGCCGAACGCGCCGGCCGGGCGGGTGATCGCAGGGCAGTGCTACGGGCCTACCTCGATGCGGAGGTGGCGTTCCTGCGCACGCACCCAAAGGCGGTGCGCACACCTCGAAACAAGATCGCACGAAACACGGCTGGAGACCCGATCACCGAGGCGCTATTCACCCACCTCCAGGTCGGCTCAAGGGCTGATACTCGTCAGCGGGGAAAGAACTGCTTGCTGAAGGACGGCGTGTGAGAAGTGTCGATCACCGGGATGGGCGGGTAGTACTTCTCGTCGGCGGAGTAGCAGAGCTGGTGCCAGAGCGTGTCCATGCGCGTGATCAGCTGTTTCGCCGCGTTCCGGTGTCCTTCGACGACTTGGTCGAGTGCCGTGTCGAAAGTCTTCATGATGTCCTTGGGTAGATCACCGTGGATGAACACCCTCGCCTTCGAGGTCGCGAACGCCTGGTCGTTGAGCGAGGTCACGGCCTTGCTGAAGACCTTCCCAGCGACCGTGGCACCGGCGCCGACGACCCCGATCTCCCCGAAGGCGAGCGAGCCGAGCATCAGGCAGAGCATGCCGACGTCGCCTGGCGTCGGGCCGTCGTGGATCGACTTGATCTTGTCGTAGGCGCCCCGGGCCAGCTCCAGGAGATCCTTCTTGAACGCCACCCGGACCGCGAACGCGTCTTCGAGCACCGCGGCGACCTGCTGTACGTAGCCACCCGGCCCGGCATATTCGTTGAGACGTTCGGAAATGCCGGCCATGTAGGCGCTGTAGTGCTCGGCGCCGGCGCCGCTCCAGTGGTCGTTCAGGTTCTGGCCGATCGTGGACATCCTCGCGATGAGATCCGCCAGGTGGCCGATGCGGGCCAGGTCGAGGTCCGACCACGGCGTCCCGGTCTGGTGGGGCAGCTCTGCCGGGTCGCCGTCGAACGCGTGGGAACGCCATTTGTCCAGCGGCGCCAGGGCTTCGCCGACCATCTTCTGGTAGTCCGGCATGCGGTGGAACGGATCGGTGACCGAGTCTGGTGTCTCTTCGTGGATCGCCTGGGCGATCAGGAGGTAGCACTGCTCGAAGGTGCTCGCGTCGAGCGCCGCGTCGTGCGGGGGAAATGCGCCGGTCATGACGTCCCTCTCGACGCGACATGGTCATCGATGCGCTGGTAGTTGTCGGCGATGGTGCTCAGCCGCTGCGCGGCGGTGCCCACCGATTCCGACAGGGCGATGCCGACGTGGGCGAGCGCGTCGAGAAGGCCGTTGTACTTCTGCCCGAGTGCCACTGCTTCCGGGATCACGCCGCCGAAGGCGGCCGAGGATCCATCAACTGTGCCGCTGATGGTGTCGGTGGTCCTCTCCAGGCTGAACATGACCAGGGCCTCGCCCTGCAGCTCGTCGCAGACGCCGGGGAGGTCCTTGCGCGCGATCTCGCGCAGCGCGTCGATGTCCGCGCTGTATCCGCCGCTCATCGCGGCTCCTTTCGGTCGGTCACCAGCGGATCCTCGTGCTCTCGAACGCCGCGCGGAGCACGCGGAACTGGGCGAAGTACTCGTCGTCCTCGACCAGCACCGCGAACTCGTCACGCGGCGGTGGGGCGGCCCCGGCCCGGATCTCGGCCTCCGCCTCCTTCAGCAGCGGCCACACTGTCTCGCGTGCCTTGGGGGTGAACAGCGTGAGGGCCAGTGGGTGCTCGCATCGCCCGCCAGCCACCTCCTCCCAAGTGAGCCTTCCCTCCAGCACGGCGTCGGCGATCCGGGTCAGCCGCCGCGGCGCGTCCGCCCGCTGTGCCGCCCGGCGCAGTGCTTCCGCCGAGATCAGTCGATCCATCGAGACACCCCTGTCCGGGCGACGAGAGTGCGGCCCGGTGACCTCCCCCTCGGGGTTGGGTTCGGCGACCACACGGACAACTATGCGCAGCCACCCGGGTGCAAACCTGGAATCAACCTTGTATCCCCTGCTGGGACGCGGTATCCAAGACCGCGGGGAGCATGGGAAACGAAGGGAAACTACGGCGACGGAGTTCAGTTGCGCGGCAACGATCAGGCACGCCGGTATCGGACGGTGGCGGCCCCTCGGGATGTTCCGGGAGTCACCTGCTCAGCCGGTGACCGTCGCGGCAGGTGTCTCGGCGCCAGCGGTCCGCAGGTAGCTGTACACGGTCTCCCGGCTGATGCCGAACTCCTTGGCCAGCAACGATTTCCGTTCCCCTGCGGCGGCCCGCTCACACAGCTCGCGGGCCCGGTCTGGGGTGAGCGCAGGCTTGCGGCCTGGGTGGGCTCCGCGGGTCTTGGCCGCGGCGATGCCCTCGCGCTGGCGTTCGAGAATCAGAGCACGCTCGAACTCGGCAAACGCGCCCCTGACCGACAGCAGTAGGGTCGCCATGGGCGAGTCCTCGCCGGTGAAAGTGAGGTGATCATGGCCGTCGCTTCCGCCAGGACCGGGACGCCTCCACCCGGCCGGGTTTGGCGGAGCCTGGCGCGCAGCTCGTCCCGGAAGGTGATCAGCGGGATGATCGCCACAGCGACCGAGGAGAACAGGGCGGTCACCGCCTCGGTGAGGTTGTCGCCGACGGTGCTGGTTCCGGCGGACTCGAGCAGGGCCGCGGCCTGGGTGCCGAGCCGGGCGGCGCGGTCTCGCGCGAGCCCGGCGAGGAAGTCGTCGAAGCCGGCGAAGTGCCGGTGCAGGACACCCTTGGCGCAGCCCACCTCATCGGTGACCGCGCGGCTGGTCAACGCGTTTGGCCCCTGGCGGAGCAGCACGCGCTCGGCTGCGTCGAACAGCTGCCCGCGGGCGTCGCGGAGGTGCACCCCGGTCGGCAACCGCGCTTTCCTAATCAGTAGTAGGGATGGGGTTCCGTGGCGTTGGGGCCATGGGGCTTGTGTTCCCTTGTCTTTCGTAAGGCTCTTTCGTACGGCAACAAAGCCTTTTTACTGGTTGGCATGCGCCCATTAAGGTGGGCACATGCCCGCTCTACCGCAAGAGCAGCCGGCTTCGTCCCGGCCCGAAATTCATCAACGCCGGCAGATGGCGGAGTCGTTCGGCGTGCACCCGGAACGCTACGACCGGGCCCGTCCCAGCTACCCCGATGCTCTGGTGCAGCGGATCGTCGTCGCCAGCCCGGGCCCCGACGTCCTGGATGTCGGCTGCGGTACCGGCATCGAGGCGCGGCAGTTCCAAGCGGCCGGCTGCACGGTCCTCGGTGTCGAACCCGACGCGCGGATGGCCGAATTCGCGCGCCGTCGCGGCCTCGAGGTCGAGATCGCGACGTTCGAGGCATGGGAGCCGGCCGGCCGGATGTTCGACGCGGTGATCGTGGGGCAGTCCTGGCACTGGGTGGACCCGGTCGCGGGTGCGGCCAAGGCGGCGCACGTGCTGCGCCCCGGCGGTTGGCTCGCGGTGTTCGGGCATGTGTTCGAGCCGCCGCGGGAAGTGGCGGACGCTTTCGCCGCCGTCTACCGGCGGGTGGTGCCCGACTCGCCGTTCGCCCGCCCATCTGGGAGGTCAGCCCTCGACGTGTACCAGGAGGGGTTCACCAAGTTCGCCGAAGGAATCCGAGAGGTGTCCGGGTTCGGCGACCCCGAGCAGTGGCGCTTCGACTGGGAGCGGCCCTACACCCGCGAGCAGTGGCTGGACCTGCTGCCGACCACGGGCGGACTCACCCGGCTCGCGCCGGACAGGCTGGCGGAGGTGCTGAACGCCGTTGGAGCCGCTGTCGACGCGATCGGGGGTGGCTTCACGATGCACTACACCACATTGGCGACCGCCGCGGCCCGAACCCGGGGTTGAGCGATATCCACCCCGACCACCCGTTCTCGGGGAGGCGGACCCATCCGACGTCCGAGCGCCAGCCCACGGACCAGACCGCCGTGCTGGTGAGCACGATGGACGGCGAAATCACCAGCGTGGCGGTCAGCCCGCACAGCCGCTCACTCGCCATCGCCGCGGTCAAGAGCAACACCGTCGGGCTGTGGACGTGACCAGTCACCGTTGCCCCGCTCCCACCGCGGGGTCGAGGCGCAGCGGTACAGCCGTGCGCGTCCCGGCCGCCGACGCTCTGCCAGCCGCTCACCAGGGCCGCCGCGGGCTTGGCGCACGATCTGACGCGGAGGTCCTCAACCCCCTACCCCTCCTCCCAGGTGACCGGGAGGGAGCGCACGCCGTAGATGAGCGCGTCGATGCGCAGCGGGACTTCTTCGGCCGGGACGGCCAGGCGCAGCGTTGGGAACCGGGTGACCAGCGCGGGGAAGGCGACGCGCATCTCGACGCGCGCCAGTTGCTGGCCGAGGCACTGGTGGATGCCGTGGCCGAAGCCGAGCTGCCCGGTGGCCTGCCGCTGCAGGTTGAGGGTGTCGGGGTCGGTGTACTTCTCCGGATCGCGGTTGGCGGCCTGGACCGAGATGGTGACCGTCTCGTTCGCCTTGATCAGCTGGCCGTCCAGTTCGACATCTTCCAGCGCCACCCGCCCCCCGGTGTGCGTGATGCTGAGATAGCGCATCAGTTCCTCGACGGCGCGGTCGACGATGTCCGGGTCGGTGCGCAGAACGGTGAACTGGCCGGGATTCCGCAGCAGGGCGAAGGTACCGAGCGCGAGCATGTTTGCCGTGGTGTCCAAGCCGGCGCCCAGCAGAAAGGCACCGACGCCAACGAGCTCTTCCTCGGTGAGATCGCTGGTAGTCAGGTCGCTGAGCAGGTCGTCGGTGGGATTAGCGCGCTTGGCCAGCACCAGCTCGCGCATGTATTCCTGCAGCGCGGTGTAGGCGGTGGCCATCTCCTCACTGGCGGCCTCCCCGGCCACCACCATCGCGTGATGCTGGAAGGACTCGCGATCGGCATAGGGCACGCCGAGCAGCTCGCAGATCGTCAGCGCGGGGATGGGCTGCGCGAAGGCCTGCACCAGGTCTGCCGGGGCTCTGCCGCCGCATGGCATCCAGGTGCTCGCTGGTGATCTGCTCGACACGTTCGGTGAGCTGACGCATCCGGCGGACGGTGAACTTGCCGGTGAGCAACCGGCGGTAGCGGGTGTGCTCGGGTGCGTCGATACCGCCCATGTCCCCGGGCGGTGCCGGGGGCAATTCGGTGACGGGCGCGCCGGGAAACGGGTAATGCAGGAGCTCGTATCTCGCGCTGAACCGGGAATCGGCCAGCACGGCCCGGACCGCGCGGTGACTGGTCGCCAACCAGCCCACGTGTCCATCGGGGTAGACCATCCGGGCCAGCGGTCGCTGTTCGCGCAGCCGGGCCAGCTCCTCGGGCGGATCGAAGGGACGGCCCGCCGGACGCGCCAAGGGCAGCGCGGGCAGGGGCACCGGGTCGGTGGTGTTCTCGGAAGTGGTCGCCGGAGATTGGTGTCGCATCGTTCCTCCTAGGGTTTTGGGCGGCTATCGCGAGTACTCGCGGTTGAACAGCTTCTTCGACCAGAGGTATCCGCCCAGGGCGATCAGGGCGCACCAGACGAGCGCGATCCACGCGTTGTTCCCGATCGGCTTGTCCATCAGCAGGCCGCGCAGGGTTTCGATGATCGGTGTGAACGGCTGGTATTCGGCGAACCAGCGCAGCCCGGCCGGCATGGATTCGGTGGGGACGAACCCGCTGCCGAGGAAGGGCAGCAGAATCAGCGGCATGGGCAGATTGCTCGCGGTCTCGACGCTCTTGCCGACCTGACCGAGCGCGACGGACAACCACACGAGCGCGAACGTCACCACCACGAGGAAACCGGCCGTGGCCGGCCACGCGACCAGCCCCGCGGCGGGCCGGAAGCCGACCAGCAGCGCCACGCCGATCACGATCGCCAGGCTGAGCACAGTCTGGATCACGCTGCCCAGGACGTGCCCGGTCAGTACCGAGACGCGGGTGTTCTCCGAGAAGATCGGCACCCGCATCAAGATCCGCCCCGAACTGGAGAAAGCCCTCACCCTCGCCCACGAGATCAAGACCGCTACCGGACCAACCGGTCATCCTGACCGTGCACGAGATGAAACGCCTCGCCCGCAACGCCGCCGAGCTGATGACCTGCCCGCCCAGCTGCAAAGCGGCGGGGTGCAACTGGAGTTGCTGGACCGCTCACCGGGATCTACGACCCCCACGGCATGGGCTCCATACTCTTCGCCGTGTTCGCCCTCGCGGCCCAGCTCGACCGCGACTACGTCCGCGGGAAGACGCTCGAAGGCCAGCAAGCCGCCGCACGCGGCAACCACGGCGGCAGGCCCAAGGTGATCGACGAGGACGACGTGCTCTTCGCCCGGGCGCTGCGCGGCGAGGGCACCTCGATGCCCGACATCGTGAAGAAACTGACCACCAAGACCGGTAAGAACGCCGGCAGACATCCCTCAATCGCCTCGCTCTACCGCGCACTCGCCGACAAAGACGCCTGACCAGGTCCTACCCGACCACTTGGCAAATTTCTCGCGTATCCGACGGTCCCCCTTCCATAGGGCCCGTCAGGCAGGCATCGCAGGCGCAGACACGTACTCGACGTAGAGCGGCGTGGCCACGACTATCCGGCTCCCGTTCACGGGCGGCGGCACTGCGGTGATGCGGGCGTATCCGGCCATCCACGCCGCCGTGTGCGAAAGGTCGAGCTTACGGTTCAACACCTGAATCAGGTGTGCATACGACCCCGGCAACTTGTGCTCCACACGTTTGATGGCGATGGAAGCGCTCTGGCCTAGCGGCTCATCCGCCGAAGCAAGGTCCATGAGGAGTTTGGTGAGCAGATGCCGAGGATTTCCTGCGGAGAATCCCATGGCCGCATCAATCTGACGATCTGTGACCTCCTGGGCCGGTGGCTCACTGCCAACGATGTGTCGGCTTGAACCGTGGAGCATCAGGCGAACGTCGCCGCCGGTCGGATAGGAAGGCGTTCGTTGGTCAAGGTCCAGGAAGATCACGCCCCCGCGGTCGGTGACCGCGTAGCTCATCGGGGCCTCGAACTGCACCCACTGCCCAGGCCCGACATCCTCGGTGAACCAGTGGGAAGCCCGGTCGGAGCCTTCGAGCGCGGCGATCACCTTGTCCAGATCCGGCACGGCGGCCTTTGGTCCGTCACCGTCGTTCCCGACGGTGACGCCGCCGAAGCCGGGCACCTTGATCTCACCTGTTACACGAGCGCGAACGCCACGCCATCGAGCGTGCCCGAGATCAAACTGTCGCAGCTTCCGCTGCGACAGGTACAAGAGTTCCCGCATGAACCGATCATGCCCCTCGATGGACATCATGACCCGATGCGGCAACACCTGAATTCCGCTCAGTGCAGGCTTCCTACTTTGCGGCTCGGGACACTTCGGGAGTTCTTACAAGACCGGCAAGAACGCCGCGAAGCACCCTCAGCCGCTTCGCTCTACCGAGTGCTGGCGGACCAGGGTCCTGACCAGGGTGAATGCTCCACGGCCCCTTTTCTGTCGCGCCCCACCAACGGGCCGCCCGCGTTGTCGGGAACGCAGGCGGCCCCCGGAGCGGCCATGCACCCAGCGATGACCACACCCGGTGGCCAAAATGTGCCGTTACCAGTACTGGTGGCGTTTTCCGTCGGTGTCGGCGACGAAGATGACCGCGTCGGCGCCGTCCAACTCTGCCGGGTTCAGCGGGAGGTGGCCGGGCAGGATCGGTTTACTCATGCCGATCGATGGGGGAAGCGCGGCGCGCAGGGCCGGTGTCGGGAACAGGGCGCGGCGGGTGGTCGCCTCGGCCAACATGCCCTGGAGGGTGCCCGGGTCGCTGTCGGGGTTGGCGTCGGTTGCCAGGAACGCGTAGCGCTCGCCGAGGGTGAGCACTACGAGCGCGCCAGCGCTACACCAGCTCACCTCGTCCTCTGGCACAACCCCACCGACCGGCATGTGGGACTGCGCGCGCTGGAGGTGCACGTTGTGCGCGAACACCAGACTCGGCCCGCGTCGCTGCTCCTCCGCGACGATCGCTAGCAGGTTCTCGGCCATCATCTCGGTGCGCAGGCTGAGCATGGTCGCGATGCGATCGGGCGCGGGGCTGGCCATGGCCGCGTGATAGCGGAGCAGGCCCTGGGCGGTGCGCGCGTGCGCGACGGCGTGGGCGTAGCCGGTCGGGCCGGCGGAGCGTAGGCCGGGTGCCGCGCGGCGCAGCGTGCTGGCGATGTCGTCGGCGACGATGCGCAAGGCGCGAGCGCGATCGGAGTCGCCGATGGAAGCTGCCGGGTCGAACATGGCCGCCTCGTTCGTCCACTCCGCGTCCTCGCCGAGCAGCGCGTCAAGCTCGCGCGCTGATTCGGGCCGCAGCGCCTCGGGCAGGTAGTCGTTGGCTGAGGACAGCGTGCGTCGCGGGCTCGGCGCACTGGAGATCTCCAACGGCGCGTCGAAGCCATGGAACCGAACCCGGTCCTGCGGCGCGCGGTCGGCGTTGTACGCGCGGAGCCATTCGACGAGCTCGCGGTTGGACGGCAAGGCGCCGAACCCGTGGCTGAACCCGGTCGCGAGCACCTTGTCGACCTCCGCCGTTGCCCCGCCCACGTAGTCGTCGACAACGGACGCGGCAAAGAGATCGGTCTCCAACACGATCGACCGGTACCCCCGTTCGACGAGGTGACCGAGGAGTTCGTTGCGCAGCAACGGGAACGCCTCGATCCCGTGTGTCGGCTCGCCGAGGGCGAGCAGGGTCGGCGGCTCGGTCCGGGCGGCGAGCAGCTCGTCGAGGGCACGGCCCAGGCTTGCCGGGTCGTCGAGTTGGCGGCCGATTCCACGCAGTGACGTGGCTGTGGACATGAAGGGGGTCGGCCAAGGTAAGCGAAATTCCGGCAATGAGTCGATCTTGAACTGAGCTGCCGCAGGTGGGAGGCGGTCAGCACCGACAACAACACGGCCGTTGCGGGATATCAGGACTGCCCTCATGACTCGGCATACCCGGGCCGTTGGCAGGGCCGACCTGGCGATGTGTGGATCTTGGGGTAGCTTCCCGCCGTCCTATTGGGACGATCGCGAGGGCGGGGACTGGGGCGTTGAGCTCGATCGAACGGACTGCGTATCCGAGGTTTCCGAAGCTGATTTCTGCGCGTGAGCTGCAGGTGTTTTACACGCCGACGCCGGAGGAGATCGCGTGGGCGGATGCGGCGACCGACTCGGATGAGGCGCTGCTGGGGATGGTGCTCGCGTTGAAGTGCTACCAGCGCATGGGCCGTTTCCCCAAGTCCGACGAGGTTCCCGAGCTGGTGATCGACCATGTCCGTCGGAGCCTGGATCTGGGCATGGGCGTGTCGCCGGTGTATGGCAGCGACCGGACCCAGCGGCATCACCGTGGCCTGATCCGCAAGCACGTCGGGGTGACCTACAACCCGCGCGAGGCGAAGGAGGTCGAGGTCGCCGCGGAGGCGATCCGGGGTGCGGCGGAGAAGATGAACAACCCGCCGGATCTGATCAACGTCGCGCTGGAGACGCTGGTCTCGAAGTCGCTGGAACTGCTCGGGTTCACCGTGCTGGACAAGCTGGTGACCAAGATCCGCGCCGAGGTCAACGGGGCGATCATCGCGGGGATCTATGACCGGATCGGCGAGGCCGAGCGGGCCGGGCTGATGGCGACGCTGCACGTCTGGCAGCCGGGCACCGAGTCGATGTTCACCCGGATGAAGAAGCCGGCGAAGCGGCCGTCCTGGTCACGGTTCAAGGAGCAGTCGCAGTACCTGCGCGAGGTGGACGAGCTCGGCAGCACCGAGAAGTGGGTCGAAGGGGTGGCCGAGTCGAAGATCGCCGACTTCGCGGCCGAGGCCGCGGCGCAGGACGCGGGCACGATGCGCGACTACGACCCGGACAAGCAGGTGGCGCTGATGGCCTGCATGGTCCACACCGCGCGGGCACGGGCACGCGATGACCTGGCGGATATGCTGTGCAAGCGGGTCGCGACGATCGTGAAGAAGGCCAAGACCGAGCTGGAGGAGATCCGGCTCCGGCAGCGGGCCGTGACCGAGAAACTGATCGCCAGCTACAAGTCGGTGCTCGAGCAACTCACCCCGGACGGGGCGACCACCGCGACCGAACAGGCTGCGGCCGAGATGGCACACCGGGCACTACTGACCGCGGCCGGGACGCCCGAGCCGGATGGCGGGAACGGTGGCTTGCCGGCGCTGCGGCTGGCGGAGCAGCAGGGCGAGGCGCTGGTGAGCGTGGTGCGCGCGCTGAAGATCCAGGCCGAGGGCCTGGGCGCGATCCGCACGCAGGTGGCGGCCGCCGGCGGCCTGGCGGCGCAGCTGCGTGACATCGAGGAGGTCTCGGCGTATCACGGGGACAACCACGAGATGTTGATGCAGCGGTTCTTCCGCAAGGAGCGCTCGGTGATGTTCGAACTGGTCGGCCGCCTGACATTCGAGGCGACCTCGGCTGACCGCAGCGTGCTCGACGCCCTGGACTGGGCCTTGCAGCACTGGACGCTGACCCGCGATCACATCCCCGACCACTACGTCACCCGCGACGAGCAGGGCGAGGAGGTCCGGGTGACGATCGATACCTCGTTCGCGTCGGGCAACTGGCAGAAGGTGATCCGCGACCGCGCCCACCCGGGGAAGCTGAACCGCCGGCATTTCGAGGCGTGCGTATTCACCTACCTGGTCGAGGAGCTGCGCACCGGGGACGTCGCGGCGACCGGCGCGCAGGAGTACGCGAACTGGGCGGCCAACCTGCTCTCGTGGGAGGAATGCCAGCCCAAGCTGGCCGACTTCTGCGCCGAAGCCGGGCTGCCCGCCACCGCGGAGGAGTTCACCGCGGACCTGAAAGAACGGCTGACCAGGGCGGCGGTCGAGCTGGACGCCGGTTACCCGGACAACGCGGACCTGGTCATCGACGACGCCGGGGTCCCCACGCTGAAAGCCCGCAAAGGCGCCGGCACATCGGACACCGCCGCGGCATTGCTGGAGGAGATCAAGAAGCGGCTGCCGAAGCGGACGCTGCTGGGGATCGTGGCCCGCACCGCCTACTGGCTGGAGTGGTGGCGCCACTTCGGCCCCGCTTCCGGGTCGGACCCCAAGCTGAAGGATCCGCAGGGCCGCTACGCGCTCACCACCTTCGTGTGCGGGGTCTGCATGCCCTACACCGAGGCGGAACGCTGCCTGACCGGGATCTCCGCGCACGAGCTGTCGAACACGGCGCTGCGGCACGTCACGATCGGCAAGCTGAACAAGGCCATCACCGACGTGATCAACGCGTTCGCCCGCCTGGACGTGGTCAAGGCCTGGGGCGATGGCAGCGCGGTCGCGGTGGACGGCACCCAGATCGACACCTACATCGATAATCTGCTCGCGGAATCCTCGATCCGGTATGGAGGAATCGGTGGCATCGCCTACCATTACGTTTCGGACACCTACATCGCCCTCTTTTCCAGGTTTATCAGCTGTGGGGCGTGGGAGGCGATCTACATTATCGACGGCCTGTTACAGAACAGTTCGGACATCAAACCGTCCACGATCCACGCGGACACCCAAGGCCAGTCGTTCCCGGTGTTCACGCTGGCGCACCTGTTCGGGTTCGACCTCATGCCCCGCATCAGGAACTGGAAGGACCTGGTGTTCTTCCGCCCGGACGCAAACACTCTCTACCCGCATATCGACGCCTTGTTCGGCGACCCCGGCCGCCACGTCATCGACTGGGATTTGATACGCGATCATTGGGTGGATTTAATGAAGGTCGGTATTTCCATCCAGCAGGGCAAGGTGTCGTCGGTGACGCTGATGCGCCGGTTGTCGTCGAACTCGCGGAAGAACCAGATCTACAAGGCGTTCCGGGAGGTCGGGCGGGTGATGCGCACGGTGGCGCTGCTGCGGTTCCTGGCCGACTCAGGGTTGCGGGCAAGGGTGACCGCGGCGACCAACAAAGCCGAGGCCTACAACGGGTTCTCCGCCTGGGTGCGGTTCGGCAACAACGGGGTACTGGCCGAGAACGACCCGGCCGAGCAGGAAAAGTCGATCAAATTCACCTCACTGCTGGCCAACCTGATCGTGTTCCACACCGCGGTGGACATGATGGAGGTCATCCGCCAGTTGATCGCCGAGGGCTTGCTGGTCACCGCCGAAGAGCTGGCCCAGCTCTCCCCGTATCTGACCGCGCACATCCGCCGGTTCGGCGCCTACGCCACCGACGAACTGCACATCCCACCCGAGGGGTTCGATCCCGCGCTGGACAACGTCGACTTCGGCCATGAGGAACCCGCCGTCGCATAGTGGCACTCGTGATCACCGAGCAGCGACGGCAGTGTGGGGTGGCGATTCGCCTCCGCCAGACGACGCGCAGGCGAGTGCGACCGGGCGCAGGGGCGAACGTCTCCACGCCGCTCGGCAGGCGATCGATGTCCATCGCCCGGCCGTGTGATGGACATCACAAAACATACTTGAGCGGGCTGAACTTACTGGTCAGGTGGGGTCTACCCGCGCTGAATCACCGGCACCGACCGCTGTAGCGGTCTGAAAGGGTCCAATCCGGCCTGATTTCGCCCTAGAAGACAGGAGGGCTGAGCAGCAGCCTGAAGGCAAGGAGCGGTGAATGAGTCAACGCGACCCCCAGTTGCACCCGGCGAAAGGGCGCGGGCAGCCGCAAGCGGCGGACCTCGTTGACGATCTCCTGTCCCTGCGCCAGCAAATCGCAGTGGTCGCGTCTAGCCCAGTGATCGCGACAGCACGCCAGTTGACCGCTGAGGTGTCGGCCGTCTTGGAGCCGGTCTGGAGTGTTCTGGCATCGCGCGATAACACGACGGGCATTGGGTTTCTTCGCCGTCTCGGCAGCTCGGCTACCGAAGTTCAAGCGCTCAACGACGCCGTCGCCCATCGGGCGGTCCGGATCTATCAGGAACTCGACCTCGCCGCGCCGGCCATGCAGGATGTGTGGCGTTGTCTGGCAAAGCCGGCCGACGCCCTGGTGGCATCGGTGCGATCAAGCCCTCGGCGACAGGCTGCGGCGCCTGGTGGCGAACGGACTGCCTGCACACTTGGCGCGACAGTGCGCCCGGTGCTACCCGTCGTACTCTTCGATAACTGGACTGATGACACCCTCGTGGTGCCGGCGCTGCGGCGGGTTCTGCGCCACTGGTGCGACCTGGCCAGGAACGCCACTGGCGAGAAGCGTGAGGTCGCCCGTCTCACCCTGGCCGCCGCGCTGCTCGCTCGCGGTGCGGTCCTCGACGGAGACACCGCCACCGTCAAGTGGTTCATCTCCCGATGGCTGGGCTTGCGATCTACGGACACCCGAGTGGACGGGGCCAGCGCCGCGCTGCTGGAAAACGGCTGGGTAACTCGATCAGTGGACGACGACTTCTCCGCAGTCCGCGACACCGTGACAGACCGGGTCTTCGAGTTTAACCGGGGAGGGCGGGCGGATTGTTACGGTGGGTGACGGCTGGTGGGTGATTTTCGGCGGTTGCGGTATGTGATGGGTTCCTAAGCGCAGAGTGCCCGTGGCTCTTGTGGATCATGACTGTTGTTGAGGCAGTCGATCTTCAAGAACGCACGGGCATGGTTGACGATACAGCTACAGATGCGACGTTGTTGTTTGGGATGGCAGGGGTCGAGGTCGCGGCGGTGGGCGTGGACACCGATGGGGTCCGGGTGGTTCGGGTGGTGACCGCTGACGAGTCGGCCCGGGTATGTCCTGGTTGTTCGGTGGTGGCGACACGGTCGAAGGGTGTGGTGCTCACGCGTCCCCGAGATGTTGAGCATGGTGGTGGGCAGGTGCG
>NZ_DATELF010000069.1:0-12542 GCF_035276945.1 Amycolatopsis sp.
CCAAAGCCCGACTCGCGCGTCACGAAAGTCCGACTCGCGCGCCGCGGAAGGTGAGGGCGACCAGGAAGGTCAGGGACGCGATGACGGCGGAGGCGACGAAGGCGGTGGTCATGCCGGTTACCAGGATGTGGGGCGCGGGACCGGTGGCGTGCCGGGTCGCGGTGCCAAAGACGGTGACCAGGATGGCCAGGCCGAGGGTGCTGCCGATCTGCTGCATGGTCTGCAGCACGCCGCCCGCGGCGCCGGCGTCCCTCGGCGGCACCGTCGCCATGATGATCACGTTGAGCGGTGAGAACGCCATGCCCATGCCGAGGCCCATCAGCACCATCGGGAGGAACAGCGCGGGAAAGTAGCCGCTGCCCTCGTCGAGCCGGGTGAGCAGGACCTGTCCCGCGGTCATCAGCACGGTGCCCGCCAGCGCCACCGGTTTCGGCCCGAAGCGCGGGAGCAGCCGCGGGATGAACCGGCTCAGCGTGAAGACCAGCAGCGCCATCGGCAGGAAGGCGAACCCGGTGCCCAGCGCGTCGAGGCCGTGCACCTCCTGCAGGTACTGGCTGAGGAAGAAGAACATCGACATGCCCGCCATCGGGCCGAGGAAGAAGTTCAGGTAGGCCGAAGCCCGGTTGCGGTCGCCGAACAGCCGCAGCGGCATCATCGGCTCCGCGGACCGGGCCTGGATGGCCAGGAACGCGGCGAGCAGGACCACCCCGGCCGCCAGCCAGAACAGGGTGGACCCGTCACCCCAGCCCGCGGATGCGGCGTGAATGAAGCCGTACACCAGCGAGGCGACACCGCCGGTCGCGGTCGCCGCGCCCCACAGGTCGAGCCGGGCCGGATGCCGTTCGGGTTCGCGCAGGAACCGGGCGGCGAGCACGGCGACCGCGACGCCGAAGGGCACGTTGATGAACATCACCGCCCGCCAGGACAGCCATTGCGTGAGCAGGCCGCCGAGGATGAGCCCGACCGCGAAACCGGCGCTGGACATCGCGGAGAACAGGGCAAGCGCGCGCATCCGCTCGCGAGGTCCGGTGAAGGTCGTGGTGAGCAGGGCCAGTGTGCTCGGCCCCGCGGCGGCACCCCCGATGCCCTGCAGGACACGGGCGATCAGCAGCCAGGCCGGGGACTCCGCCAGCCCGCCCGCCAGCGACGCGAGGGTGAACAGGGTGACGCCCGCGATGAACATCCGGCGTCTGCCGAACAGGTCGCCGGCTCGCCCGCCCAGCAACAGCAGGCCGCCGAAGACGAGCGTGTAGGCATTGAGCACCCAGGACAGGCCCGACGCGCTGAAGCCGAGATCGGACCGGATCCGCGGCAGCGCCACGTTCATCACGGTGACGTCGAGCACGATCATCAACTGGCAGGTGAGCAGGGTGGCCAGCACGACGCCCGGCCGGTGCCGGAGACCGGCGGACGGAACGTTCACGGGCAGGGTTGTTCCAGACAAGAAAAGCTCCATCGGGTTCGCGAAAATAAGCGGACAGACTCTCCGGTTCCGCTACGAGCTATCATATGGAGGCCGTCTCCGGTTGCGCAACCCTATCCGGAGAATCTGTCCGCTTCGGCGAGGAGGCCCTGATGCGACGCCACGACCCGGCACCTGACGGCGTGACCGCCGGGATCGCGGAGGCGGCAGTGACGAAACCCCGCCCGATGCGCGCCGACGCACGGCGCAACTACGAGCGAATCCTGGCCACCGCGCGCGAAGCGTTCCGCCAGCACGGTCCGGACGCGCCGCTGGACGACATCGCCCGCCGCGCCGGTGTCGGCGCGGGCACGCTGTACCGGCATTTCCCCCGCCGCGAGTCGCTGATCGAAGCGGTCTACAGCGAGGACATCAAACGGCTGTGCGACCTCGCCTACCGGCTGCTGGAGGAGCACGAGCCCCGGGAGGCACTCGCCGCGTGGATGGGCGAACAGGTCCAGTACGCCACGCGGAAGCGGGGCCTCGCGGCGACGCTCAAGGTCGCGATGGACAAGAACTCCGCGACCTTCGCGCTGTGCAAGATACTGATGAACGAAGCCGCGGCGGCCATGTTGAAGACCGCCCAGGACGCGGGTGTCGTGCGCGACAAGGTCCAGCCTCGCGACCTGCTTCTGCTCGCCCACGGCCTGGCCGTGGCGGTGGAAGCCGATCCCGAGGCGTTCGAGCGCCTGCTGACCGTCATGCTCGACGGCCTGAAGCCTCAGGAACGATAGGCGACCGCGAGCGGAACCAGTTGCTCGGCCGACGTGACCGAGCCGTGGTGCCCGACCAGGACGGACTCGATCGGCTCCGCCTGACGCCGGAGCATGCCGAAGCGAGCGCGCGCGGCCACCACGATGTCTCCGATGCGCGACCGCACCCGGTCGGCCACCCGAGGACCGAACCAGCCGGCGGAGATCGCTTCCTCGCGGGTCGCCACCCAAGCCGAACCGTCGAGCGTTTCCCGCCAGGCCGCAAGCACATCCGCTTGCGCGCCTTGTTCGCAGTAGACGTGCCGGGCCCGCGCTTCGCCGCCGATCGCGCGGACCCCTTCCCACAGCCGGGGCGCCGCGTCGAGGTCCACGGTGGACTCGTCCAGGGCCACCATGCCGTGGTCGGCCACCACCGCGAGCAGGCGGCCGGCGGGCAGACCATCCACAAGGGACTCCACGAGCCGGTCCACCTGGCGCAGTTGCATCCGCCACGCCGGCGAGCCGGGTCCGTAGAGATGGCCGAGCATGTCGAGCTGGCTGTGATACGCATAACAGAAGCCCGGTCTGCTCAGAGCGTCGAGCACGGACGCGGCCAGATCGCCGAGCGCGTGAACCCCGGTATACCGGCCCCCGCGCAGGGTGGCACGGGTCAGCGGGGACTGGGCGAACTGCGCCTCGGACACCACGCACGCGTCGAGGCCCGCCCGCTCGAAAGTGGTCGGCAGCGGCTGGACTTCCTCGGGCCGCAGGCTTTCGCCCAGGTCCGGGCCACCCGGGTGGCGGCGCCAGCGCAACGCGTTGATCACCCCGGCTCCGGGCACCTCGAAGCTGTAGCCGACCATACCGTGCTCGCCGGAGGCCAGCCCGGTGCCGATCGCGGCCAGCCCGGCGACCGTCGTGGCGGGATAGCCGACGCGCAACTTCGTCCGGCGCAGGGACGTGAGCACCGGTGCCTCGGCCGCGTACTCGGTCAGCAGCTCCCAGCCGAGCCCGTCGACGAGCAGGACGCAGGCACCGGCGATCTCGTCGAATCCCAGCGTGTTCGTGAAGTCACGGACACCGAGCGCCGCGAGTACGGAAGGCACGACCTCGGCCAGATGCGGATGGTTGGGCAGGTTTGGCAGTTCCACACTCCCAGCTTGGCAGGAAATCTTCTCAGGCGGTGTAGTCCCGGAAGCCCTTACCGGTCTTACGGCCGAAGCGCCCGGCGGTGACCAGGTGCTCGAGCAGCGGCGCCGGGGCGAAGCCGGCCTCGCGGAACTCGTTGTAGAGAGTCCGCTGGATCGCCAGGGAAACGTCGAGGCCGACCACGTCGAGCAGTTCGAACGGGCCCATCGGCAGCCCGCAGCCCACCTTCATCGCGGTGTCGATGTCGTCGGCCTGCGCGTAGTGCGCCTCGAGCATCTTCACCGCGTCGTTGAGGTACGGGAACAGCAGCGCGTTGACGATGAACCCGGCGCGGTCGGAGCAGTGCACCGGATGCTTGCCGACCGCGGCGCAGACCGCGTGCGCGGTGGCGACCACGTCCGGCGCGGTGGCGATCGTGGCGACCACCTCGACCAGCTT
Organism: Amycolatopsis sp.; assembly: GCF_035276945.1. Classification (GTDB taxonomy): domain Bacteria; phylum Actinomycetota; class Actinomycetes; order Mycobacteriales; family Pseudonocardiaceae; genus Amycolatopsis_E. The sequence continues at coordinate 3,742 of NZ_DATELF010000069.1, forward strand.
CATCACCGGGGCGGGGTTGAAGAAGTGCAGCCCGACCACGTCGGCCGGCCTGCCGGTCGCCGCGGCGCACTCGATCACGGGCAGGGACGAGGTCGTGGTGGCCAGGATCGCGCCCGGCCTGACGACGGCGTCCAGCGCGGCGAACACCTCGCGCTTGACGGGAAGCTCCTCGGCCACCGCCTCCACCACGAGGTCCACTTCGGACAGTTCAGCGAAGTCCACCACGGGCCGGATCCTGGCCAGCACCGCCGCCGCCTCCGATTCGGGCAGCTTGCCCTTGCGCACCGCCCTGCCGACCGACTTGCCCACCTTCGCCACCGCGGCCTCGGCCTTTTCCGCGCTGCGCGCGCGCAACACGACCGCATGGCCCTTCTTCGCGAAGACCTCGGCGATGCCCGTCGCCATGGTCCCGGTGCCGACCACGCCCACCCGCCGGACTTCCCGCGCGGTGGAAACGTCCACTGTGGACGAAGTGGCGGCGTCGACCACGACCGGAGAGTCCGGGGATTCGTAGGCGTAGAAGCCGCGGCCGCTCTTGCGGCCCAGCAGCCCCGCGGTGATCATCTGCTTGAGCAGCGGCGCCGGCGCGTGCAGCCGGTTGCGCGACTGGTGGTACATGGAGTCGAGGATCTCGTAGGCGGTGTCCAGCCCGATCAGGTCGAGCAGCGCGAGGGGGCCCATCGGGTACCCGCAGCCGAACCGCATTGCCGCGTCGAGGTCCTCCCTCGTGGCGTATCGCTGCTCGAACATCCGCACGGCGTGGTTGAGGTAACCGAACAGCAGGGCGTTCGCGATGAACCCGGCCCGGTCGCCGATCACCACCGGCGTCTTCCCGAGGCGTCCGGCGAAGGCGACCACCTCGGCGATCACCTCCGGCTCGGTGACCACCGTCCGCACGATCTCGACCAGGTTGAGCACCGGCGCGGGGTTGAAGAAGTGCATCCCCACGACCTTGCCCGGGCGCGCGGTGTGCACCCCGATCGCGGTCACCGACAGCGACGACGTGTTCGAAGCGAACACCGTCTCCGGTTTGACGATCTTGTCCAGTTGCGCGAAGACCTCGGCTTTGAGCTCGAGGCTTTCCGGCACGGCCTCGATCACGAAGTCCACTTCGGCCAGTTCGCTCAGTGCCGTGGCCAGGGTGATCCGGCCGAGCAGTTCGGCCCGGCCCGCCTCGTCCAGCTTGCCGCCCGCCACCGCCCGGGCGGTCGAATGTTCGAGATGCCCGCGCCCGCGCGCGACGCCGGCCTCGTCGATCTCGACACCGATCACGTCGAACCCGCTCCGCGCCAGGACTTCGGCGATCCCGGAGCCCATCGTGCCCACTCCGACCACACCCACGCTCGTGATCACCATGGCGACCTCCGCTGGTTACCGGCTAGTAACTAGAGATAGTGCCACGTCGGACGCGGGTTGGCAGCATTTGCCGCGTTTTAGCGCGAACACGAACACCGAATCCGTCCTCGCCGCGGAACCCCGTCAGCCGAAGGGGAGCTACCGGCGAAAATCAGCTCGACGGCAACTGCGGCCAGGCCACGTTCGCCAGTGCCCTGGCGACGCCGCACGCGTCCTTGGGCACCGCACTCAGCATGTTGACGTAGACCCCCGCGGTCTCGTTCTCGCCGCTCTTCGCGGCATACGGCCCGACCACCGTCGTCACCAGGCAGTAGTTCCCGGAAAGCTTTTGGACGATGCTCTGCCGGCCGGCGATGGTCTCGGTCGTCGTGCCGGGGACGGCCGGCGACGGGTTCTCCGCGTAGAACCACAACGTGGCGCGCGGTCCGCTGCTGGTGATCTTCCACTGGCACCGGTGCTTCGCCGGGTTCTCGTCATGCCGCATCGGCATCCCGATCTCCTGGGTCACCCGGCTGTCCGAGATCAGGGCGCAGGCGTCGACGGTGCCCAGCGTGCCCGGGGCGAAGGTGAGATGCGCGACCTTCTTCTGAGTCACCGCGGTGACCATGCGGTCCAGTACGGCCGAGTTCACCTGACACAGGGCCTGCGAGCCGCTCACCGTGTTCGACACGTCGTCGACGTAGGTGTAGATCTCCACGCTGACTCGGTCCGGGAAGGCCAGGTTCGTTGTGCAGACGTCCGGGCCGGCGTTGAGGTCGCGCTGCGCGACCAAGCCGCGAGGCAGCCTTTTTGTGGGATCCGGAATCCGCCCGGTGGCGTTCTTGTCGAGGAAGCCGACCTCCACGGTGATGGCCTGTCCACTGAGCTTCGCGGACACCGTGCATTCGCCGAACGACTGCTGGAGTTCCCCCACGTTGTCGGCGCCGCCCTTCTCGACCGCGGCGGCGTCGAACAGGCTGCAGTAGTCGATGGTGCTGAGGTCGCCGAGGGCACGGTCCGACGTCAGCGGCGTGCGTTCCTCCTGGATCTGAACCACCGCCGCCGCGTTCGGCGAAGGTCTGCCCGTGACGGCGGCGGTGCAGCCGGTCACCGCCACCGCGACCCCGAACAGCAGGAACACCCCCAGGGACCTGGTCAACATCGCGCATCCTCCAGTCATGCGGGACGCGCGAAACGTGACAGGCAGGCGCGTCAACGTATCGGAGACGGCGCCAGGCGCCCTTTGGTTCCGCCACCCGGCCATCCGAACGGCTTCGTTATCGCTTTGGCGCCTACTCGTCGAAGTCGCGCTCCACCAGCTCCGTCACCGCCCGGAGTGCCTGCTCGGCCTGGGCGCCCCGGGCACGAACCTCGATCTGATCGCCCTTGCGCGCGCTCAGCCCCATCAACCCCAGCACGCTGCGCGCGTCGGCCTCCTGGTCGCCCATGCGGACGCTGACGTCGGCCTCGATGCCGGTCAGGCTCCGGGCCAGCAACGCGGCGGGACGGGCGTGCAGGCCGATTTCGTTGCTCAATTCGAGGACGACGCCGTGGACGCTCTCCTCGCCGGGCTCGGCCGCTTCTTCGAGTTCCGGTGCCCCCGCGGCGGCCGCGGCCTCGGCGACAGCGACAGGGTCCGCGCCACCCTGCGCCGCCACAGCGGCCGCGACAGCGCCTTCGACGAACGGCGCGTCCGCCACGACCGCCGAGTCCGGATCGGGCAGCGACTCGACCGCCAGTTCCGCGGTCATCTGCGCGCTGCCCAGGTCGTAGAGCAGCACCACGCCGTCACCCGAGTCCGCTCGCTGCACGGCCGCCACGACCTCGTCGTAGTCGGTACCGATACCGCCTTCGGCGAGCCCGCCGACCGGGACGAGGGTGACGTCCGGGGCCATCTGCGCGACGAGTTCCGCGAGTCCTTCGGCGAGCTTCGCACTGTGCGAAACGAGAACCAGCCCGACGCTCATCGGACCTGCTCCTTCTTGCGGGACACCCGCACCCGGTCAGCCCCACAAGCGGGGCTCCGCCATCCTCGCTCATCGGGCCTGCTCCTTCTTGCGGGACACCCGCACCCGGTCGGCCCCAACGAGCGGGGCTCCGCCATTCTCGCTCATCGGGCCTCCTGTGCCAGCGCGTCCAGGATCAGCGCCGTGGAACGCGCGCCGGGATCAAGGTGCCCGGCACTGCGCTGACCGAGGTAGGACGCCCTTCCCTTGCGTGCCACCAGATCCACTGTGGACTCGGCACCCTTCGCCGCCGCGTCGGCGGCCGCCCTGAGCACCGCGGCGACATCGGCTCCCGGCGACCCCGCGGCGGCCTCGGCCGCCGCGACCGCGGGCAGGAGCGCGTCCACCATGGTCTTGTCCCCCGCCACCGCCTTGCCTCGCGCCTGCACGCCCTCCAGCGCGGCCCGCAACGCGGCGACCACGCCGGAGGTGTCCACTTCGGACATCGTGCCCGTCGCGGTCGCGGCACGCAGGAAACCCGTTCCGTACAGCGGACCCGCCGCGCCGCCCACCTTCGAAATGAGTGTGGTCGCCGCGAGTTTGAGCACCGCGCCCGGGTTCTCGGGCACCTTCGAGTCCAATGCGGACACTATGGCCGCGAACCCGCGGTTCATGTTCTCGCCGTGGTCCCCGTCGCCGATCGCGCGGTCCAGGTCGATGAGCTCGACCCGGTGCCGGCCGATCACGCCGGCGGCGGCCCGCAGCGCGTCGGCGATCCCCTGGGCCGTGCATCCCATCTCAGGCCCTCCAGCGCAACGCGGGCGTGTTGACCGGCGCGTCCCACAGTCCGGTCAGCGCGTCGTCGAGTTTCAGCAAGGTGAGGCTGATGCCCTGCATTTCCAGACTGGTGATGTACGGGCCGACCAGCCGCCGCTCCACGGTGATACCGCGCTCGACGAGCAGCCGTTCGGCGATCCCGTGCGCCAGATACAGCTCGATCAGCGGCGTGCCGCCCATCGAGTTGGTGAACAGCAGCACGCGATCCCCGCTGGTGAACGGCAGATCCTCGACGATCGCGCCGACCATCCTCGCCACCAGGTCATCGGCGGGCTCGGCCTTGATCCGTTCGCGGCCCGGCTCGCCGTGGATGCCGATGCCGAACTCGATCTCGTCGCCCGCCAGGTCGAAACTCAGCTCGCCGGCATGCGGCACGACCGGCGCGGTGAGCGCGACCCCGATCGACCGCACCTGCTCGATCACCTGCCGCGCCACGGTTTCCACGGCGTCCAGCGAGTCGCCGCGCTCGGCCGCCGCACCGGCGATCTTCTCCAGCAGCACCGTCCCGCCCACCCCGCGACGGCCCGCGGTGTAGGTGGAATCCGCGACGGCCACGTCGTCGTCGATCACCACGCTGCGCACGTCGAGCCCGCCCGCCGCGGCCAGCTCTCCGGCGGTCTCGAAGTTGAGCACGTCCCCGGTGTAGTTCTTGACGATCAGCAGCGCGCCGGCGTCGCCGGCGGTGGCCTCCAGAGCCGCCTGCACGCCGTCCGGGGTCGGCGAGGTGAACACCGCCCCCGGCACGGCGGCGTCCAGCATCCCCGGTCCGACGAACCCGCCGTGCAACGGTTCGTGCCCGGAGCCGCCGCCCGAAATCACGGCGACCTTGCCCGCCACGGGCGCGTCCGCACGGATCACGACGTTCGGATCCTCTTGGATGCGCAACAGCTCGGAATGCGCGGACGCGAGCCCGCGCAACGATTCGGTGACCACCGTGGACGGATCGTTGATGATCTTCTTCATGGCACGCCTCCGTTGGCTCGGCCGTGACCTGACCCCTTGTTATCACGCCTTGGGTAGTTTCGGCAGCGCGGAGCGGACGATCTTGAGCGCCTTGCCGCACGCGTCGTCCTTCGCGGCGTCGTCGTGGTAGTTGTCGTACTCGACGGAGATCACTTCGCCTTCGCCGTCCTGGGTCGCCCGCTGGAGCCAGGAAATAGTGCACCGTTTGCCCGCGCGGACCTCGAGCTTCCGATACCCGGTGACGCCACCGAGATTCACCGGCACCCCGTCGTCCTCGCCCGGGATTCCGGTCTGCTGGAGCGAGAGATAACCGTTGGCCGCCCCGCCCGACCATTCGCAGCGATGCAGGCCGGCAGCCGAACTCTCGGAGCCCCGGCCCAGCACTTCGGTCGTCACCGAGGCGTCGGGCACGGCGCACAGGTCGACCGCGAGGGCGGAACCGGCGGGCGTCGCGAGCCGCGGCGGACCGGCGTGGATCTTCCTGAGCACCTTCTGGAGCACGGTTCGCCCGGCACCGCAGGCATCGCCGCCGGAGTAGTCGATCCCGGCCGCGATACCGAGGCCCGGTGAGCGTGAGATCACCGCGGTGACGTCGCAATGGGAGTCACCGGCCTTTTCGACGATCAGGGGCAGCCCTTCCACGGTGCCCGACGCCTTCCGCGGGTCGATGACGATGCCGCCCAGCCGCAAATTGATCTGAAGCCGCTTACCACCGGCGTCGCGCACCACGTTGGTGCAGGCGTCCGGGTCGGAGGTGGCGGGGCGCTCGGCGGCGCCGAGATCGGCGAGGGTGGCGCTGTCGATCAGCCCGCACGGGTCGATGGTGCGCAGCGCCGGCAACGTCACGGCCGCGTCGTTGATCGGGCCGCCCGCCTGCGCGGACGCGGTGACGGTCGTGCGCGGGAAGTTCTGCTTGGTCAGGTCGGGACCGGCGCATCCGGCCGCGAGCGGCACGATCGCCAGGAACACGAAAAGCCGGACGTTAGCGAGCACGCGTGCACGGTAACGCCCGGCCTCGTCGGGGGTGCCCGGAAACGGGCTATTCGCCGCTCGGCGGCTCCTCCGAAACGCGGATCGGGCGCAGCACCGTCCACAGCACGAACAGCGCCGTGAAGATCAGCATGCCGATGCCCGCCCAGAGGTTGATGTTCACCCCGGCCGCCTTGGTGATGTCCTCGTCCGCGGTGAAGGCCAGCCCCATGATCGTCAGGACCAGGCCGTAGACCCCGATCAGCAGCGCGATGATCAGCCTGATGTCGAACGCGGCGCGGCGGGTGCGCGTGGATTGGTCGGTCATGACGGCTCCTAGAAGATGATGTTCAGCACGATCGTGAGGGCCAGGGCGATCCCGGCGAGCAGACCGGGCTTGCGGTACCAGCCGGCGTCCTCACCGGTGGTCTCGTGCTGCCTGGTCGACTTCGGGGTGAGCGAGTAAACCAGGCCGACCAGTTGCTCGTCGGGCTTCGGCCTGGTCACCAGGGACACCAGGACGCTGACCACGATGTCGACCACGAACGCGACGGACGCGGCGACGAAACTGACACCCTGGCCCGGCAGGCTGATCACGCCGGTCTTGTTGAGCACGAACACGGTGACCGCCGAGGCCGTGCCGCAGATGAGACCCGACCAGCCGGCGTGCGGGGTCATCCGCTTCCAGAACATGCCGAGGATGAAGGTGGCGAACAGCGGGGCGTTGAAGAACGAGAACAGCGTCTGCAGGTAGTCCATCAGGTTCGAGTACGTCGAAGCGATGAACGCCGTGCCGATGGCCAGAATCGACGCGCCGGCGGTCACCCCGCGGCCGAACTTGAGGTAGTACTGGTCCGGCTTGTCCTTCTTGATGTAGGTCTGCCAGATGTCGTAGGTGAACACCGTGTTGAACGAGGACAGGTTCGCCGCCATGCCCGCCATGAACGAGGCCAGCAGGCCGGCGATCGCGATCCCGAGCATGCCGTTGGGCAGCAGGTCCCGCATGAGCAGCAGCAGCGCGTCGTTGAAGGTCGCGCCGCTGGGGGCGCCGTTGCCGGCGAGCAGGGCGGTCTTGTTCTCGCCCATCAGCTCGGTGACCGTGACCGCGGCGATCATGCCGGGGATGATCACGATGAACGGCACGAACATCTTCGGGAACGCGCCGATGATCGGGGTGCGGCGGGCCGCCGACATGCTCTTGGACGCCATCGCACGCTGGACCTCGACGAAGTTCGTCGTCCAGTAGCCGAAGGAGAGCACGAAACCGAGGCCGAAGACCAGGCCCAGCACCGACAGGAAGTTGCTGCCGAACCCGGTGAGCTGGTTACCCGGCCAGGAGTGCAGCTGCGTGGCGCCGCCGGGGCTGCCGGTCACCTTGTCGACCAGGCCCTGCCACCCGCCCACCTTGACCAGGCCGACGACGGTCAGCGGCAGGAGCGCCGCGACGATCACGAAGAACTGCAGCACCTCGTTGTAGATAGCGGCGGACAGGCCGCCGAGCGCGGTGTAGGTGAGCACGATCACGGCCGCCACGATGATGGAAACCCAGATCGGCCAGCCGAGCAGCAGGTTGACGACGTTGGCCAGCAGGTAGAGGTTCGCGCCGGCGATCAGGATCTGGGCGAGCGCGAAGCTGATGCCGTTGACCAGGTGCGCCGGGCGGTTGAAGCGGCGCAACATGAACTCCGGGACGCTGCGCACCTTGGAGCCGTAGTAGAACGGCATCATCACGATGCCCAGGAACAGCATCGCGGGAATCGCGCCGATCCAGAAGTAGTGCGCCGTCGGCAGGCCGTACTGCGCTCCGTTGGCCGACATGCCCATGACCTCGACCGCGCCGAGGTTCGCGGAGATGAACGCGAGCCCGGTCACCCAGGCGGGCAGTGACCGGCCGGAGAGGAAGAAGTCGAGGCTGCTGGAAACCTGCCTTCTGGCCAGGTAGCCGATGCCGAGCACCAGCACGAAGTAGAACGCGAGTAACAGGTAGTCGATCGCCTTCGCGTCGAGTCGCAGGTTCGCTGCGGCTAGGACATGCACCGGTGCACACCTCCGAAGTAAACACCAACAAACAAGAACCACCAGGAACGGTGAGGAACCCTACCTCTTGGCATCCCATCGGGTGAACACCGCCCACTGGTCTTGACGCATGCGACACAAGGCAGCGAACTCGGCAGGGTCGTGGAACCCCGAGCTCGGCAGGGCGTGATCAGGCGCACACCGCCGACGCCGGAAGGGGTTCAGAACAGGCGGAACTGATTCCGCTGTTTCGCTGACCTGCGCCCCGGCATAAATTCCGTTTCGGGGCAAGGAAAAAACCTTTAAGTCCGATCGAGTTCATTCGAGCCTATTTCAGGTCTGTGGTGCCCCCTGTGTGCCCCAGACACAAGACGACCCCCGGTGGTGCGCGAACACCGGCCCGGGGGCCTTGACCGCAGAGAGGACCTGCGACCCATGCAAAACGGTACCGATTTCCGCACCGACCATGAAGTCTTGATCGACCACCTGGGGGATCTCGCTCGGGACATCCAGGCCGTGACCGACCCGGCTGAGATCCGGGCTCTGGCTGGGGCGCAACTGGTCCTGGTCGAGCGCTACAAGACGGCCATGGCCCGGCTGGAGGCCGAGGCGGGCGAGGCGTTGTGGGCCCGCTACCAGCGGTTGGGGCACACGGACCGGCAGGAGTTCGACGAACTGTTCCCGCCCGAGACGAACGGCCGGTTGGCCCCGCCGGTCCGCCGCGTGTTCAACCCC
>NZ_DATELF010000070.1:0-2250 GCF_035276945.1 Amycolatopsis sp.
CTTGAGGGTGACCACGAGGTTCTTGCCGACTTCGGCGTCTTCCACCCGCCAGCCCGCGATGTAGCCCTCCTGCTGGAGGATCTCCGCGATGTGGGACTTGATCTTGGAGTACGGCATGCCCACGGTGTCGTGGTACGCCGAATTCGCGTTCCGCAGTCGCGTCAGCATGTCCGCGATGGGATCGGTCATCGTCATGGCCTGGAGGCCTTCCTCACCGCGGTTTCCCTTGTTCCAGGGACCTGCGGTGTGCTCGCTCTCGGTTGTTACCAGCTGGACTTGGTGATGCCGGGCAGTTCGCCGCGGTGCGCCATCGTGCGGAAGCAGATCCGGCACAGGCTGAACCTGCGGTAGACGGCCCGCGGCCGCCCGCAGCGGGTACACCGCGTGTAGGCCCGGACCTGGAACTTCGGAGTCCGCTTCTGCTTGGCGATCAACGCCTTCTTCGCCACTTGTCACCCCTCCCTGAAGGGGAAGCCGAGCCGTCGCAGCAGCGAACGGCCTTCGGCGTCGTTTTTTGCCGTGGTCACCACGGTGATGTCCATCCCGCGCTGCCGGTCCACCTTGTCCGGGTCGATCTCGTGGAACATGACCTGCTCGACGAGGCCGAACGTGTAGTTGCCGTGACCGTCGAACTGCCGGTCGGACAGGCCGCGGAAGTCGCGGATCCGGGGCAGCGCGATCGTCAGCAGCCGGTCGAGGAACTCCCACATCCGGTCGCCGCGCAGCGTGCTGTGCGCGCCGATGGGCATGCCCTCGCGCAGCTTGAACTGGGCCACGGACTTCTTCGCCCGGGCCACGGCCGGCCGCTGCCCGGTGATGGTGGACAGGTCGCGGACCGCGCCCTCGATCAGCTTCGCGTCCCTGGCCGCCTCGCCGACGCCCATGTTCACGACGATCTTGGTCAGGCCGGGGACCTGCATCACGTTGGCGAAACCGAACTCGTCCCTGAGCGCGGGCGCGATCTCGGTGCGGTAGCGCTCCTTGAGCCGCGGTACCGGCGGCGCTTCGGTGGCTTCGGTAGCCATCAGATGTCCTTCCCGCTCGGCCTGGCGACGCGGATCTTGTTGCCGTCCTCGTCGAACCGGTAGCCGACCCTCGCGGCCTTCTTGCTGTCGTCCGGATCGACCAGCTGCACGTTGCTCACGTCGATCGGGGCCTCCTCGTGCGTGATGCCGCCTTCCTTGGCGCCCCGCTGCCCCTGGTAGCTGACCTTCTTGTTCTTCGTGACCACGTTGACCCCCTGGACCAGGACCTTGCCCCGGTCCGGGTAGGCCGCGACGACCAGACCGGTGCGTCCCCGGTCCCGGCCCGCGACCACGATCACGTTGTCACCCTTCTTGATCTTCATCTAGAGCACCTCCGGCGCCAGCGAGATGATCCGCATGAAGCGCTTCTCCCGCAGCTCGCGACCGACCGGGCCGAAGATGCGCGTGCCCCGCGGGTCACCGCCGTCCCTGATCAGCACCGCCGCGTTCTCGTCGAAGCGGATATAGGAGCCATCGCCGCGGCGGCGCTCCTTGCGGGTGCGCACCACGACCGCCTTGACGACATCGCCCTTCTTCACGCCGGCGCCGGGAAGGGCATCCTTCACGGTCGCCACGATGACGTCACCGATGCCCGCGTATCGCCGGCCGCTGCCGCCGAGCACACGGATGCAGAGGATCTCCTTTGCACCCGTGTTGTCGGCGACCTTGAGCCGCGACTCCTGCTGGATCACGTCAACCTCTCTATCTTCCCCGGGGGCTCCGCCCCCCGGTGACCCCCCGTATAGGGGGACTGCCCGTCCCCCCTATGACCCCCCTGGCCCGGGGCCTCAAAGGGCGAGGCCCCGGGAGGGTGGCTGGGGTTAGGTCCGGTGGGGGACCCAAGGTTCCTAATTACTTGGCCTTCTCGAGGATCTCGGCTACCCGCCAGCGCTTGGTCGCGGACAGCGGCCGGGTCTCCATCAGCAGCACGCGATCACCCACGCCGCAGGCGTTGGTGGCGTCGTGCGCCTTGTACTTCTTGGTACGACGCAGCACCTTGCCGTACTTAGGGTGCTTGACGTGGTCCTCGACCTGGACGACAACGGTCTTGTCCATCTTGTCGCTGACCACCAGCCCTTCACGGCCCTTGCGGTTGCCCCTGGTCTCCGGGGTACCGCCGGTGGTGTTCTCGCTCATTTGCCGGCCTCCTCGTCATCTTCGGCGGAGCCGCTCGCGGCGACAGCCACCGGTGCCTCGTCCTCCGGCTCGCCGGAATCCTCGACCA
>NZ_DATELF010000071.1:0-29027 GCF_035276945.1 Amycolatopsis sp.
CCCCGAGGCCCGACCCGACCCTGCTCCTCACACAAACCCGGCGCACCACCCGGGCCACCAGCACACCCAAAACCCGCCGACAAGATCAACACCACGTCAAAGATCAACTAACCGGGCTTACTCGTGGGAAACGGGTCAGAATGATCGCACGGGAAGCCCGGTGTTCGGGATCGTCCAACACCAGAACACAGCCCGTCCACGGGTACTCGGGCATGCGGTCGATGACCTCGGCGGGAGGAGTCATCACCGGAAGAGCTGCCGCGGCGGAGAAGTTCTCGAGATCGCCAAGAACCGCAAGGATGTCTTCCTGTCGCGACACCTCCCACAAGCCGTACCGCTCGGAGTAATACACCGGAACCTCGTCGCGAGCCACCCGGAAACTGGGGTACGGGTCACGCAGTTCCTCCGGCGACAACGGGTCATAACCCGCGAAGTGCGGGCATCCAGCGGCCGCTGCCGCCTCCGCGACGCTCGGCTCACGATCCAGCGTCGTCGCAGAATGGCGGTCGCCACGTGTGGAACCCCCGGTGTCGATGGCGCTCATCTCGTTCGCTCCTTGTCCGAACTGGTCATCGATTTGGCGAAGTTGACGTAGCACGACTGTTGGTCAGGGTGAGCCCGTCACCGGCCGTGCAGCGGCGTCGTTGGCCCCGGTGAGCACGAACGCCAGAGTTGCCGGACGGTCTGACTTGTTGCGCCAGCCATGCCGGCCGCCGAGCTGAACGATCGTGTCACCGGCGGTCAGAAGCCGCTCCTCGCCCCCGTCGACCTCGAGCCAGATCTCGCCATCCAGCACGATCCCGTAGTCCACGGTCGCGGTGCGGTGCATGCCGTCCGGCTCCATGATCGCGACCCGATCAGTGCGTAGGACTCCTGTCCCCCGGCCTGGGCGAAGGTCGTGCTGTAGTACTCCTCGGTCCCGGTGATCTTTCCCGCGGTGTCGGTCGTGATGCGCACCGCGCCGTGGAACACGATGTCCTTACCGGTGGCTTTCAGGATCGGCAGGTCCCCGGTGAAGGTGCCCCTGCCCACGAACGTCATGAACGCGCCGTCCTCGAGCGGGTGGATCTCGCGCGGCACCATCGTGAAGTTCGAGATCGCCCTGTGCCAGATGTCGCTGTGCTCCTCGATGGCGTCGCGTCCCGACTTCGTCCCGCGGAAGGCGTGGTCGACGTACTTCCCGTCCTCCGCGTATCGCGCGGCGAAGTCGGCCGGGCTGGCGGTCTCCCAGGCACGCGCCCAGGATCGGCAGATCTCTTCGTGATCGGTCATCGTGATCGTCCTTCGCGGTCGCGAACGTCTGGGAAGAGCCGCGCGGGCTTCGCGTCAGCTGGATACGGAGACCGGGGTCTGCTCGGACTCCCCCACCGCGCGCAGCATCCCGGTGTCGGGGTGGCATCCCAGGTACTCGAAGTACTGCTCCTCCGCGGCCGCCACGGTGACCTCGTGGTAGAGCCGCAGCCGGACCTTCGGGCCGAGGGTCGACAGGTGTTTCAGCGCCTTGCCGAAGATGGACAGGTGCGTGGGGTGCTCGCGCGCCCACGTGTCCAGGTCCTCCAGGGTGCGCCACCAGCTCATGCCGAAGGTCTTGTCGACGGGGTTGCCGTCCTCACCGAGGAGCCGGACGTACCGGTTCGCGAAGCAGCCCACCGACAGGCCGTCGTCGCGCAGGAACTCCATCCCCGCGCGCAGGGTCGGCTCGATGTCCTCGAGGTACATCCTGCGTTCGTCGTCGTCGGTGTCCGTCCAGTCCTGGCCGGACCGGATCAGGCACAGGTTGTGCTGCCCGCGCACGACCCGCCGGCGGCGATCGCCGGACGCGACGGGCGGCTCGCCGGCGTCGAGCGGGTCCGTCTGGGCGAGCGGGATCCGGTCCCGGGCGCCTCCCCAGTATTCGTGCTCGGCGACCGGGCCGGAGAACTTCTCGGAGAGGTGGGCGACGCCCTCGCGGCGGTTGCTCGAGAAGAGGGTCTCGAACCGGGAGGTCGTCGGCCGCACCACCTCCACGAAGAATCCGGCCTCGTCCGAAGAGTTCCGCTCGTCGAGCCAGGCCGCCCTGGCGTCGACGAACCAGCGGTCAAAGCGGGCCGGGTCTTCCCAGTACGCGATGGTCAGCACGGTTCGGTAGCCGGCCTCGTCGGTGTAGACAGCCCGGTCGACGTGCTCGGGCCCGTCCGTGGCCGCGCACCTGTCCGAGAGGGTCGCCAGTGCGCCGCCGACCAGGGCCGGCTCGTCCGGTTGGCGGTACTGGACCCCGAAATAGGCCATGACCATCTGCCGCACCCGCGGCGCGAACCGCGCCACGAACGCGGCGGCCCTGGGCTCCCAGTTCGGACGCAGGCTACTCGGCTGGGTCCGCTCCTGGACAAGGTGCGCGGGAATCGCTGGTTCCATCGGACTACCTTTCGGTCTGGTGAGAAGAGGTCGCGAAGGACTGGGGTCCTTGCGGGACCCGGGACTCCTTGACGCCGGGACGCGGATCGTGACCGGCGTGACCGGCGTGACCGGCGTGACCGGCCCTGGACCTGGCGATAGCGAGGAGACCCCGCACCGCGATCACCGGACCGAGCCGCATGGGCTCCGTCTACTGGCGGGAACGCGCACCCTCCCGGGACTGTTTCTCTTCCGCATTGTCATCGGTACCGAGACCGTAAGCATCGCCGACCTGCGGCAGCCGCGGCCGACCCGCCGTGCCAGGATCACTGACCCGGTGTGCCGAACTTTTCGCCGATCCGCAGCATGGCCTGCCGGTAGTCGCCGGGTGTTTGCCCGGTCGCGTCACGGAACGCCCGGTGGAACCCGGACTCGCTGTCGAACCCGCACGCCGCGGCCACGGACCCGACGGGCCGGCTCGGGTCGCCCACCAGAAGCTGCTTGGCCCGCTCGATGCGGATGCGCCGCAACCGCGCGGCGACACCCTCTCCATCGGCCAGCCGGTACAGCGATCGCCGTGACACGTTGCACGCCCGGGCGACGGTCCCCGCGTCGAGGCGCGGGTCGGCGAGGTTGCGGTGGAGGAACTCGGTGATCCGTTGCCGCAGCAGCGCCTCCCCTGCCCGGGGGGCGGGTTCGGTCATCGCGGCGAACGACGCGGCGGCGGAGAGCAGACCGACGGCATGCGGGAGCAGCAGGGCCGTCTGCCCGGGCGCGGCGCGGGCCACCTCGCGCAGGGAGCTCAGGAACGCCGACACCGCCGGTCCGGGTGTCCCACTGCCGAGCGTGCGCGCGGTCAGCCGGCGGGTGTCCAGGACGTGCACCAGCGGCTTCGGCACCTGGACCACCAGGTGGCTGTGCGGTGCGTCGAAATGGAGGGTGTAGGGGCGTGTGCTGTCACAGAAGGCCATGGCACCCGCCGTCAGCACGGCGGTCCGCCCGTCCTGCTCGAGCCGGGCGCACCCGTCCAGCTGGACGCTCGCCAGGAGGAACTCCTCGTCATCCTTGCCGATCATGGCGTGGGTGCGACGCACCCGCTTGCTGCCCGCCGCCACCGTGGTCAGGGCGATGTCGCCGCAGGGCACGTGCTCGAGCCGCCCGCGGAACCGGGCCTGGCCCACCGGCTCGGCGGTGAGTCGCACGATCGTGGCGCTGATGACCTCACGCCAGTAGGCGAACGCGTCCTTCGGGGGCACGTCCGCCGTGCTCAGTTCCGTATAGGCATGTCGATCCACGCTCACGGCCATGGTCGAGTATGACCACCCGGACGGGTCGGCGTCCACCACCCGGCCGCCGTCGCACCGGGTCAGGAAAGCTCACAGCCCGGCACCGTGAGCCGGGCCGATAGCAGGCGACGGTGACGAGAAAGCCACCTGGAGTCTGCGCAGCACCCCACGCGAACCGAGGGCCGCGCCGATGCCACCAGCGGCAAGGCCGGGCCGCACCGGTCGCGGTGACAACCTGATCAGGGCGTCACTGGGTAACCTGATTTCATGGCCCGACCCCGTGACGAGGACGTTCGCAGACAGATCGTCCTCGCGACGTTCGATTGCGTGGCCCGCGACGGTGTCTCCGGGATGTCCCTGCGGGAGGTCGCCAGGGCCACGGGCATGAGCACGGGGACCGTCACCTATCACTTCGGGTCGAAACGTGGGCTGTTGCTCGACGCGATCGACTACGGGTACTGGCGGTTGCCGCCGGAGTTCTTCGAGCTGACCCCACCGGACGCGCTCCGGTGGGTCTTCCACCGGTACGAACTGTCCGACGAACCGCGGCGCACCTGGTGGCGGTTCTGGCTCGCCGTCACCTCGCACGCGCAGAGCGACCCCGAAGTCGCCCAGCGGTTGTCGCGGCAGTATCAGTCCATTGTGGACCGCTGGCGCACCTGCCTCGAGCGCGGCATGGAAGGCGGGCACCTGCGTCCCGGCCTCGACGCCGCCGCCGAGGCCGCGCGCCTGACGGCGTACGCGCACGGACTCGCGATCAGCCAGCTGATCGACCCGTCCTGCGTGGACTGGGCCGCGACGGAGCTGAGCCGCGCGGTGGAGGTGTTGCGGGTGGAAAGCCCCGTTGCACCCTGATCGTCCGTCGGGTCCGTCCACAGTGGTCAGATACCGGCCGAAGTGGCGATCAGGGACAACTGGAAGTCGGGGTCTCCGCACAGTGCGTGGCTCGACATCGCGTGGCGATAGTAAAGGTGCGCGTCGTGCTCCCAGGTGTAGCCGATTCCGCCGTGCAGCTGGATGGTGTCACCGGCCGCCCTCAAGTACGCGGGCGAAACCAGTGCGCGTGCCGTCGCCGCGGCGAGGCCGAACCGTGTTTCGTCGTCCGCCAGCCTGACGGCCTCACGGAGAGCCGCGTGTGCCAGCTCCCAGGAGGTGTACATGTCCGCCGCCCGGTGCTTGACCGCCTGGAACGCACCGATCGGACGGCCGAACGCCGTGCGTGCCTTCGCGTGGTCACTCACCATCGCCACGCAGGCCGCGAGGGCTCCGCACCCTTCGGCCGCGAGCACGAGGTTCGCCACATCCCGTATCCGGCCCAGGACCGCGGGAACGTCCGCGTCCAGCACCCGAGCGGGCACGTCCGCGAAGTCGACCTGGGCCAGCGACCGGCTCAGGTCGGTGGGGGGCAGCGCGACGGCGCGCACGCCGGGGTCGGCCCCGTCGATTAGACACAGTACGTTCCGGCCGTCCTCGTGTGCCAGTACCAGCAACACCCCGGCCGCGGTCCCGTTGAGCACGATCGTCTTCCGCCCGGACAGCCGGGCCCGCCCGTCGCGGCGCGAGACGGTCGTGGCGGGAGCCGGCGGGATCCAGTCGGCACCCGCTTCCGGTTGCTCGGTCAACGCCACCGACGCGATGAGCTCGCCCGCCGCGAGTGCGCGGACCGTGGCACTCTCGCCGGGAACGACCTGCAACGCCGTCGCCGCGAGCGTGCAGGCGAGCAAGGGAGACGGCACGAGGCCCGCACCCAGCTCGGTGAAGACGGCAACCAGCTCCCCCGCCCCGCCACCGGAACCGCCGAGCGGTTCCGGTACCGCGAGCCCGGCCAGGCCCAGTTCCCTGGAGAGCAGCAGCCAGACCTGGTCGTCGTAGTCCCCGGGGCCGGCGATCACCTGGCGCACCGCCGCCAGTGGCGACCGCTCGGCCACCACTTCGCGCACGGTGTCGCGGAGCATCTCCTGCTCGGGGGTCGGCAGCAGGCTCACGTGAGGATCACGCACCTTTCAGTTTCTCCGCTCCACACCGGTGGTTCCGGCGCGGAGCTGGTTGAACGGGGTCTCGCGATCGATGCCCGGATCCTTGGGCAGTCCGAGGATCCGCTCGCCGATCACGTTGCGCTGGATCTCGTTGGTGCCGCCGGCGATGGACATGCCGCGGGCGGTGATCGCCGCCTTCACCACGGCCGCGGCGCGCGGAGTGGCCGGTGCCGCCAGCTCGGCGCCCAGGATCCGCAGCGCGACCTCGCCCGCGAAGTGCCCGAGCTCGGCCCCGGCGAGCTTGGCCACCGCACCACGGGCGCCGACGTCGCGGCCAGCCTGCTGCTCCTCCCGCAGCAGCCGGCCGAGCAGCCGCACCGCCGTTTCCCGCGTGTACAGGGAAGCCAGCGCGTGGCGGTGCCCGTCCGGCAGGGCGGCCGAACCCGCCCTTTCGGCGGCGGCCGCGGAGAGTTCGTCGAACGACAACGGATTTCCCCGCGAGCGGTCGATCGTGCCCAGGGATTCGCGTTCGTGACGCAACATCACCACGGCGACGGCCCAGCCGCCACCGACCTCGCCGAGAACCGCGTCGGCGGGGATCCGGACATCGTCGAGGAACACCTCGTTGAACGGGGACTCCCCGGTCGCCACGCGCAGCGGCCGCACGGTGACACCCGGCGCGTGCATGTCGACGATGAACATGGTGAGGCCGCGGTGCTTGGCGACGGTGGGGTCGGTGCGCGCGAGCACCACGCCGTAGTCGCTGAACTGAGCCCCAGTGGTCCATATCTTTTGACCGTTGAGCACCCAGCCACCGCCCTCGCGCACCGCGGACATCCGCAGGCCGGCGACGTCGGAGCCGGCCCCGGGCTCGGAGAACAGCTGGCACCAGATCTCCTCGCCACGAAGCATCTTCGGGAGATAACGCAGCTTCTGCTCTTCGGTGCCACATTCGAGAATGGTCTCGCCGGGCATGCCGAGCCCGATCACGAACGCGCCGACCGGCAGGTCGTAGTCACGGGCTACCTCCCGGAACACGAGCAGCTCGCCGTTCGTGAGGCCCTGACCGCCATAGCGCTTCGGCCAGGTGATCCCGGCGTACCCGGCGTCGTGCAATGCCGCCTGGAACGCCTTCTGCTCGGCCAAAGGCCGCGTGTCGACCTCCGCATCCGCTCCGCCGCCAGCACGGGCGCGTGGCCCGTGCTGGTCGAGCCAGCGGATCAGGCCCGCACGGAAATCGTCGCTCATCCGTTCCTCCTCACCCCGGCCTCACCCCGGCCAGGCGATCGGACCGCAGTTGCCGCCGGCGGACCTTCCCCGCCGCGTCGCGCAACGCGGACTCGACGAACTCGTGGGAGCGCGGCCGCTTGTAGGGTGCGAGCCGCCCCGCGGCGTGTTCGGCGAGCGCGGCCTCGTCGACCTCACCTGTCGCGTACACGATGGCGTGCGGAACCTGTCCGAGGTCGTCGTTCGGCAAGCCGATCACGCAGCAGTCCTCGACGGCCGGGTGATCCAGCAGGGCCGCCTCGATTTCGGCCGGGTACACATTGGACCCGCCGACGAGGATCATGTCGGCCTCGCGGTCCTCGATGTAGAGGTAGCCATCCTCGTCGAGCCGGCCGATGTCACCGAAAGTCTCCCAGCCATGGGAGTCGGCATGGGCGGACGCGCCCAGGTAACGGTAGCTGGAGCCCAGCTCGGCCGCGCGGCGAACCCAGACCTGCCCGGTCGCGCCAGGTGGGAGCACCTCGCCGTCAACCGAACGCACCTGCACCTCGCCACCGCGCGGGAGGCCGACCGTGCCCGGGCGCCGGAGCCACTCGCGGCCGGTCGCCACGAAGACCACGACACCCTCGGTGCTGGTGTACATCTCGAGGAACCGGTCCGGCCCCAGCCAGTCCACCCACGCCCGCTTGAGCCAGGCCGGGCACGGCGCTCCCATGTGGATGATCACGCGCAGGCTCGACAGGTCGTAAGCGCCGCGCACCTCCTCGGGCAGTTTCCAGATGCGGCTCATCATGGTGGGCACGAGGTACAGCCACGTCGCGCGCTCGCGTTGAACGGTCGCGAGTACCTTTTCCGGATCGAACCGTCCGGTGAACACCACGCGCCCGCCGAGCAGCAACGTGTGCACGAGGCCGATGAAGGGGCCGTTGTGCGAAAGCGGCGCCGTGACAACGCTGGCGTCCTCCTCGGCGATGCCGAGCGCGGAAACGTCGAGGTGCTGCTCGGCGAGCGAGGCCGACGCGGTCGCGACGATCACCTTGGGCCGCCCGGTGCTGCCGCCGGAGGCGATGGCCTTCCACGACGGGGAGATCACCGACCGGTCCAAGGTGACCTCCGGGTGGTCGGCGGGGTGGTGACCGGGTGGCAGGCACGGCCGGCCACCGGTCACCGCGGGATCGGCGCCGACCACGACCCACGGGTCGAGCAGGTCGATCAGCTCCGTGAGTTCCGCGCCGGTGAGCCGGGCGCTCAACGGGACCGGGACGGCACCGGCCTTCCAGATCGCGACCAGCACGGACACGAACTCCAGCCCGTTCGGGAGTACGACACACACGAAGTGCCCCGGCCGCACACCCAGCTGGACGAGCTCGCGGGCACGGACATCGGAGTCGGCGTCGAGCTCGCCCCGGGTGAGGCTGCCCTCCGCGGCACTGACGGCGATCCGGTCCGGGGCGGCGGCGGCCAGCTCGTGCAGCCGCGCGGCCAGCGAGGTGCGGGTCGTGTCCGTCACACCTGCCCTCCCTCCACGGGAAGCCCGATCAACTCACGGGCGCGCTGCTTGGCCGCCTCGATGTCGTAGTGCTTGCGCGTGACGAGCCGCTGGGCGTGCAACCCACCACCGGCGTGCAACTGGATCACCGCCGCGTGGCCACCCGCGGTGTCCGCGGTCAGATCGCGGATCGCATGCATCAGGGCCGTGCGGTGGCGGCCACTGGCATGCTGACCGGTCGCCATGTACTTCTCGATCAACGGACCGGTTTCCGGGTTGTCCAGATCGGCCGTGGACGGCGCGGTGACCACCGACCCGCCCGCGATGTCCTGCAGGTTCCGGACCATGACGGCGTAGTGGGCGGCGCCGTGGTACTTGGCGGCGTTGGTGAACTTCTCGTCGGGCACAGCAAGCCCCTCGGACGTGACGACCGCTTCGGTGACCGCGGCGATCAGTCCCGATCGGACGACCGTCGCATACATGACGATGTCGATGACCTTCTCGCGGATGTGCGGCACCCGGGCCACTCCGTTGGCCTCGGCGGCCAGCTGCGCGAGCCCGACCAGCTCGTCGGCGCGGTCGGCCATGTGGGTCAGCGCCTTGAGCCGTTCCCACAGTCCGAGCGAGTGCGCGAACACGGCGGCGTCGGCCACCTCGCCGTCGAGGAAGATCCGCTCGTTCGGCACGAACACGTCGTCGAAGATCACGAACGCCTCGGGCAGCACGCCGTGGCCACTGACCGGATGGTCGCGAGGGTCGTCGCCGCGCGCGGCCGAGGTGCGCGCCACCACCTTCACCCCGGGAGCGGAAAGCGGTACGGCGCAACAGATCGCGTAGTCCTCTTCGCCCGCATGCATCGCTTTCGTCGGCATCACCAGGTACTCGTGGGCCAGGGGGCCGGCCGTGATGTGCAGCTTCGCGCCACGGATCACCACCCCGTCCGGACGGCGCTCCAGCACGCGCGTGTAGGAGTCCGGGTCCTCCTGCTGCCGCGGGGGCAGGCCACGGTCCCCCTTGGCGTCGGTGATGCACAGGGCGCAGCGGAGGTCCCCGTCCTGCAGATACCGGACGTACCGCTCGATCCGCTCGCCGTACTCGGGATTTCCCGCGGTGAGCCGGCCGGCCGCGGTGAGCAGGCACATGATCGCCTGATAGGTGAGGTTGAGCAGGGCGTCCGCCTCGTCGAACAACGACAGCACGCCGGTGAGGTCCTCGGTGCTCACGCTGACGCGCAGCAAGGGGTTGACCGCGCCCGGGGACGGGGTGAACCAGTGGTCGTAGCCGCGGGCGACCACGTCCACCGCGCCACCGAGCACCGGATGCTTGGCCAGGTCGAGGATCCGCTCCCCGTCGAAGTAGACCGCGCGCCCGTCGTCCAGCGACGCACGGTACTGCTCGCTCGTCATCATCGGCCGGTGTCTCCCTTTCCCAGGACGACGTCCGGGCCGAGAGTCGCACGGTTGCGCGACTCTCGTCAAGGAGCGCCGCCGTGACGCGGAGGTGCCCGTGCGTGTCCGGGTGCGCCGTGCCGGCTATCGGGGGATTCTTGCCCGCCAGCGGGTACCGCCGTCGGGGTTGGCCTGGACATCCAGCGTCCCACCGACCGCGGCCAGCGAGTCGGCGGAGCTGGCCAGGCCGATCCCGGCGTTCGCCGGGTCCGGGTGGAATCCGGACCCGTCGTCGGTGACCGCGATGACCACCTCGTCCTCGCCGGCGGAGATGGTGACGGCGACAGACTGAGCGTTGGCGTGTTTCTCCACGTTCCGCAACGCTTCGCGCACTGCCCGGGTGATCGGCCCCAGCCGTTCCCGGCCCAGCGGGGGCAGGTCGCCAAGGGTGATCACGTGGGTGCGCAGCCCCGTCCGTTCTTCCAGGCTGCGGCATTCGGCCTGGACCGCGGCGGACAGTGCGAGTTCGGTCGGCGAGGCATGGAGTGCGCGAAGGGCGTCACGCAGGAACCGCGAAGCCCGCGTCGCCTGGTCTTCCAACGCGGTGATCCGTTCGGCGACGTCCGAACGGGCCGCGGCCGGTTCGCGCAGTCCACGCAGTCCGATTCCGATCGCGTAGAGCAGCGCGCCGACCGAGTCGTGCAGTTCGACGGCGACCCTCCGGCGTTCCTCGTGGACCGCGAGTTCCGCGGCGTGACGGGCACGCTCGGCTGCCGTGACCGCGAAAGCGGCACTGCTGGCGGCGGCCACCACCTGTTCGATCACCCGGTCCCCGAACGCTCCGGCCTTGCGGGCGCCGGCGGCCAGCACCCCGAGGGTGTGGCCGTCCTGCACGATGGGGACCGCGATCAGCCGCCGGATGCCCTCGATCTGGATGTGCTGGTCGAAGTCGTGGGTGATCGCGGAGGAGGTGACGTACTCGTCGACCCAGTCCAGGGTGGTGTGCTCGTACACCTTGCCGGTCAGGCCGGACCCGGCGGGCACCGGCAGGTCGGCGAGGACATCGGTGCGGGTGCCGGCGGTGACACCGATCGTGAGACCGGGACCGACACCGGATTCGCCGACCCAGGCGACGTCGACGACCCCGGACTCGATCAACCGGGCCACGGACTGCCGCAGTGCGGAATGGCGGTCCGCCGCGGTCAGGGACTCCCGGTAGAGGCGATCCAGGTCGGCAAGGGTGTCCAGTGCGTTGCGCACGTCAGCGAGTGGTCCGCCGTGCTCGCCCGCGCCCATACCCCACCACGCTCCACACTCGACGACCCGATACCTGAAATGTACGCGATTGGCGACGCCGCACCGAAGCCGATCAGCGGCCCCCACCCGGGACGCCGGGCACGGCACGCGCAGACGGGTGTGGCGGCAGGTGCGAAAAATGTGTAGCGATGGACGCCGAGGAGAACCCGGTTGCCGCTACATCGAAGACGTCACGGGCACCAATGCGCTGGCGAGGCCGTTCGAGATCCGCCAGGGCATCTCGGTGATCGGCGTCGAACACTTCCTCGAACCCCTGAAAGCGTTCCGCAACGCCGCCAACTGGCAGACGATCACCCTGAACAAGGTGCCCGGCGCGGTCTGAGGAGGAGACACGGCAGGCGGATGACGCCCTGCTCGGGGACACTCTGTTCGGGGGAGAAACCTGTTCGCGGACACCGCGACGGGACGAGAGGAGCAGTGTGGACTTGACGGGCAGGGAACCGGTGCGGGTGATGGTGGCGGACGACCACCCCGTCGTGCGCGACGGGGTGGCCGCCCAGCTCGCCACGAGTCAGGCGCTGCGGGTGGTGGGTTACGCCGGGTCCGCCGCCGAAACGCTGGCCGTGGCCCGGGAGCTGCGGCCGGACGTGATCCTGCTCGACCTGCGTCTCGGCGGGAATCTGGCCCCGGAGATCATTCCTGACCTGCTGCGGCTCCTGCCCGAAGTGAAGGTGGTCCTGTTCACCGCCTATCCCGAGCATGCCGGGGTCCGCGCGGCCATCGCCGCGGGCGCGCACGGGATCCTGATCAAGGACGCCGCGCGCAGCGACCTCGTGCACGCGGTGCTCACCGTGGCCCGCACCGGGTCGCTGCCCACTCTGGTCGACCGGGGCGACGGCGAACCGAACCAGGTGATCGCGCCGCGGGAATACGAGCTGCTGCGGCGGGTCGCGCTGGGCCAGAGCAATCCGGAGATCGCGGAGGCGATGGACATCTCGCGCAACACGGTCAAGAGCTACCTGCGCAGCGTCCTGCACAAGTTGGGAGCCCGGAACCGGGTCGAGGCCATCGCGCGCGCCCGCGAGTTCGGGTTGCTCTAGACGGCGGCGGCCAAACGGGGTTCTGGCACACCCAGGTGGGTGTGCCGCGGACAGCGTGAGCGGATTCATGATGACCAGGCGCACACAGCCGTGCGTGACGACCGAGGAGCGCCCATGAAGACCACCGCAGCCGTGCTGCGTACCGCGGGAGCCGAGCTCTCCCTGGAAGATGTCGAGATCGAGAACCCGCGGCCGACCGAAGTGCTGGTGCGGCTCGTCTCGTCGGGGGTGTGCCACACCGATCTCGGCGTCATCGCGACCGCGACAGCCGAGCAGGTGCCCGTTGTGCTGGGGCACGAGGGCGCGGGTGTCGTCGAGGCCGTCGGCGACGACGTGCGCGGGGTCGAGCCGGGCGATCACGTGGTGCTGACCTACAATTTCTGCGGGTCCTGCGACAACTGCCGCAACGAGGTGATGGTGCATTGCCGGGACTTCGTCCCGCTGAACCTCACCGGCGCGCGGCTGGACGGGTCGAGCCCGTTGTCCCGGAACGGCGAGAAGATCTTCGGGCACTTCTTCGGTCAGTCCTCGTTCTCGCGGCGGGTGATCGCGACCGAGCAGAACGTGGTCAAGGTCGACAGGTCACTGCCGCTGCACCTGCTCGGACCGCTCGGGTGCGGGGTGCAGACCGGGGCCGGCGCCGTACTCAACACCCTCGACCCCGAGCCGGGATCGAGCATCGCCGTGTTCGCGGCGGGCTCGGTCGGGCTGAGCGCGGTGATGGCCGCCGCCGCGGTCGGCTGTTCCCCGATCATCGTGGTCGACCCCCAGCAGCAGCGCCGGGACCTCGCCCGGGAGCTGGGCGCGACACATGTGATCAACCCCGACGAAACGGACCCGGTGACGGCGATCCACGAGATCACGGGAACCGGTGCACGCTGTTCGGTGGAATGCCTCGGGCTGCCCACGATCGTCCGGCAGGCGCTGGAGTGCCTGCAGTCGCCCGGAATGTGCGCCAGCGTCGGCTTCCAGGGCATGACCAACGAACTCACCATCGACCAGGGACATCTGCTGTTCGGGCGAACCCTGGTGGGCGTCATCGAAGGGGACTCGGTGCCGGCGAAGTTCATCCCGCGGATGATCGAGCTGTACCAGCAGGGCAGGTTCCCGTTCGACAAGCTGATCACCACGTTGCCCTTCGAGCAGATCAACGAAGCCATCGACGCCGCCCATCACGGGAAACTCGTCAAGGCCGTACTGACGTTCGAATCATGACAGAAAGTAGCCGGAATGAACGGGCCTGGTGAGATCCTGCCGCGCGGCGCGATGCGGTTCCCGCGGAAGACCGCGTTGGTGACGGCGACTCGTGAACTGACCTACGCGGAGCTCGACCGGGCGTCCGCGTGCGTCGCCGCGGCGCTGGCCGCCCGGGGCATCCGGCGCGGCGACCGCGTCTCCCTGTACTCGCAGAACCGGTGGGAGTGGATCGTGGCCTACCACGGCGCGCTCAAGGCCGGAGCCGTGGTGAACCCGATCAATGTGATGCTCACCGCGGAGGAGGTGCGGTACGTCCTGCGCGACTGTCAGGCCGCGGCGCTGTTCGCCTCCGAAGACAAGCTCGCCGGGCTGGGCGGGGTGCTCGACGAGATCGACACGCTCCGGAGCGTGCTCTGCTTCGACGACCCGCCCGCCGGCGCCGAGGCCTTCGCCGACTGTCTCGAGACGGCCGCGTCGCCGGAACCCGTGCCCGTGCGTCCGGAAGACCCGTCCACCATCGGGTACACCTCGGGTACCACGGGGCAGCCCAAAGGGGCCGTCCAGTCCCAGCGCGCCGTGCTGATGAACTGCGAGCTGACCGCGCGCATGCACGGTCGCTCCGAGACGGACACGGTCCTCACCGCGTTGCCGGCTCCGCACGTCTATGGAAACGTCGCGATCAACAGCACGTTCCTCGTCGGCGGAACGGTCGTGCTCATGGAACGCTTCGACGCGGGCACCACACTGGAACTCGTCGAGAAGCACCGGGCGACCATGGTCGAAGGTGTGCCGGCGATGTACGCGATGCTGCTGGCCCACGAACGGATCGAGGCGACCGACCTGTCCTCGTTGACCCGCTGCACGGTCGGCGGGCAGACCATCCCCCTGTCCACGATCGAGCGCTGGCAACGGCTCAGCGGCGCCCCGCTGGTCGAACTGTGGGGCATGACCGAACTGTCCGGCCTCGGCACCACCCATTGGGTGGGCGCCGAACCCTGCCCCGGTTCGATCGGCGTGGCCCTGCCTGGTCTCGAGGTACGGGTCGGGGATCTGGAGGACGCCTCCCGCACCGCACCGGCCGGAACACCGGGAGAACTGCTCGTGCGGGGCCCGTTGGTCATGCTCGGCTACTTCGGCAACGACGAGGCCACGGCGGCGACCATCGACGATGACGGCTGGCTGCACACCGGCGATATCGCCTACGCCGATGACACCGGCCATTTCTTCATCATCGACCGCCGCAAGGACATGATCATCACCGCGGGCTACAACGTCTATCCCGCGGAGATCGAACGTGTGCTGGCCACCCATCCCGCCGTGGCGATGGTCGCCGCGGGGCCGATCCCCGACGAGGTCAAGGGCGAAACCGCGCGGGCCTACATCGTGCCGGCCGGCCGCGTTATCGTCACCGCGGAAGAACTGATCGAGTACTGCCGCGGCCACCTCGCCGCCTACAAGGTTCCCCGTTCCGTCCAGTTCGTCACCACGCTGCCCCAGACGTCCACCGGGAAGATCATGCGCCGGAAGCTGGCCGACCTGGCCGACGACCGGATCGAATGACTTCGCTCGGAAACGACCAGGTCCCCCAGGAGGTTTCCCGTGTCGGCAAGGACACTCACCACCGAGCAGCTCGGTCATCTGCGGCACTTCGACAACCTGTCCCGGCAACTCCCCAACGACTGGTCCCTGATGCAGGGCAAGGGGACCAACCAGGAGGATTTCGGCGGCTATCGCTTCCAGCTCGCCTACATGGTCTATGCACTGGCTCTTACGCACCGGCACCGGCTTCCGGCGGCACCGGGTTTGTTTCAGCCCACGATCCAGCGGCTGAACGACAAAATACTGCATCCCGAGGTCTGGATGTACTGGCGCGACGTCAGCCGCGGCGGGAACGTGTTCAACGCGCACCTGACCGACTCGCTGAGCGAGCAGTGGGATCCCGTGGCACGGGACAACATCATGTACAGCGCCTACGTCCAGTCGATGGCACTGTTTCACGACTACCTGTTCGACAGCGACCGCTACGCCGCCGAGGGCTCCCTGACGTTCCAGTACTGGTCGTTCTTCTGGGGTGGCGAGGAAAAGCGGTTCGCCTACGATCGGGAATCGCTCAACGAGCACATCTACTGGCAGATGGTGCGCAACGGCTACCTCGGCGTGGCCTGCGAGCCCAACTGTGTGTTCCAGATCTGCAACCAGCCGGCGATACTCGGGTTCCGGCTGCACGACCTGATCACCGGCGGAGCCCGGGCCGACGAGGTCGTCGCCGGATACGAGCAGGCGTGGGCCGACTTCGGCCGCCTCGACGAAACCGGGCACTACAACATGTTCGTGCTCGAGGACGCCAAGGAGGTGCAGCCCAACGCGCGGCTCGCGGCCTGGATCGACGCCTGGTGCGGGGCCCTGATGAACATGTGGAACCGCGAGTTCGTGCACACCAACTACCCGCGCCAGATCCAGCAGTTCCTCAGCGAGAGCCCGGACGGCACTCTCTCCGTGGCCCCGTCACCACCCCAGGAGTTCATGGGCCAGACGGTGGTCTCCGATACCTGCGACTTCGGCTGGGTCGCGGCGTGGGCATCGGAGGTGGGCGACGAGGGCACGCTGCGAGGACTGCTCGAACACGTCGACCGGTTCATGAACCCGACCTGGCGTGACGGCGGCCTGTACTACCCGCGCAACGACACCCCCACCGACGAACGCGGAAACCGCACCGAGATAGAGCCCATGAGCGGCAACGTGCTGCTGGGCTACGCACGCCTCAACGTGCCGGACGGCTTGTGGGGACTGTACAACCAGCCGTGGGAGCGAACTCATTTCGAGGAGCCCGCCTTGACCTCCGTCGACCGGAATGTCGAGGTCAGCCAGGCCGAGGTCGTCGACGGGGTCCTGCACACGCGGCCGCGTCGCGCACCGGGTCTGCCCGGGGACGGCACCGTCACGATCTCGCGGGTCGCCGGACGAGGGCGATGGACGGTCAACGCCGACGGCCGGCCGATCGCCGTCATCGACGGCACCGCGGCCGTCCCCGAACCGGGCTCGCCGACCGACGTCCTGCGGGTACACGGCGACGGCGTGGTGCTCCGGTGCCCCGACAACGCCCAACTTTTCACGTTCAGGAAGAATCAATGAGCGCACCGACGACACCGACGTTCTCCCTCGTCGACCATCACGGCAGGCCGGTGACCGAACGCAGTTACCGGGGCCGATGGCAGCTGGTGTTCTTCGGATTCACCCATTGCAAAGCGGTGTGCCCCCGGGCATTGCAGCGGCTGTCCGCGACTCTCGACGACCTCGCCGGCCTCGCCGGAGTGGTCAGCCCGCTGTATGTCACCGTCGACCCCGACCGGGACACCCCGGAGGTGATGAAGGAGTTCCTGCGCTCCTACCCGCACTTCACCGGGCTGACGGGATCGGCCGAGGACATCGAAGAGGCCAAGAACGCGTTCCGGGTTTTCGCGCGACGCAAAGAAGATCCCGACGACCCGGACGGGTATTCCATGCCGCACACCGCGATCACCTATCTGATCTCCCCCGAAGGGGACTACCGGGACCATTTTCCCGACTCGATGCGCCAGGAGGAGCTGACGACCCGGTTGCGCTCCCACCTCGCGGGGTGACGTGCTGCCGGTCCGGACGCGGCATGCTCGCTCGGTGGATCTCACTTCGGGAAGAAATACCCAACGCCGAGACTTGATCCTGGTTCGCCTGGTTGCCGGGGTGGCCGCCGGCTGTGAGTCACAGTCGGCGGCCATCGGTGCGATCGCTGATTCCCTAATCAGTTTTCCACTCGCCGCGGACCCGCCCGACATGTGCGGGCGGGTCCGCGGCGGCGCCGATGATTCTGTCCCCTTGGCGCGCTGATTCGCGAATTCGGGCTATGCCGCCCATGCCGGGTCGGACTGGAGTGCCAGCCACTCCGAGCCGTCGATGAGGCCGAAGGTCGCGGCGCGGGCCGCCGCCACCTGCCCGACGGCCTTGCCGTACCACTGTTGATGATTCGGGTCTTCTGTCCGCACCCTGGACGGCGGCATGAGCGTGCGCTTCGTTGTCATCAGCTCCTCGTAGCCGTGCCGATGCCCCGGCGTCATGGCGCCCTCCGCCACCAGGCGGCGCACAGCCTCACGAGTCGGGGTCTGGCCCAGTTCCGAAGCGAGCCTGGCCTCCGTCACCAACGCCGGGCTCGATGTCGCACTCGGTTGTCGCACTCGATGAGGCGGGCGCGCAGCTCGCGGTACTTGGCACAGTCCCCAACGCTGGAATTCCATCGGGTGGGACCACCCACTTGGCCGCCGCCTCCGGCGCATGGTCTGCTGAGCAGAGCCACGGGCGGCAACGGGGTCCGACAGGAGACGGAGGGGGACTGTGAGAATCGCGGTCTTCGACCGGGCGGAAGGCGGTCGTGGCGTCGGTGCCGTGGACGGCACCGAGGTCGTCGACCTGACGAGCTGGGTCGGGAGGTTGGGTTGCTGTCCGCTGGCGTCGTTTCTCGCACGGGCGGAAGCGGATTCCCCTCCGCTCACGGGTGAGCGTGTGCCGCTCGATGAGGTAACCCTGCTGCCTCCGTCGCTCGGATCGAACGCACCATTGTGCGTCGGCTTCAACTACGCCGACCACGGCGTGAAGGCGAAACCGGCCCTCCGGCGGGACAGCCCGCACAACCCGCGCTCTTCTCCAGGTATTGGCCGTCGCTGGTCGGGGATGGCAGCCCGATCATCCGGCCCCGTGTGTCCGAGCAACTCGACTTCGAAGGCGAACTGGTCGTGGTGATCGGCAAGCATTGCCGCGCGGTTCCCCGCGCCGACGCGCTCGAGGTCGTCGCCGGGTACACAGTCGGTCAGGAAGGCAGCGTCCGCGACTGGCAGCGCCGGGCAGCCACCCCGGTCGCCGGAAAGAACTTCGTCCACAGTGGAGCTTCAGGCCCGTGGCTCGTGACGGCGGACGAGGTACCCGACCCTCGTGCGTTGCGCATCACCACGTCCGTCAACGGGGAGGTCCTGCAGGACGGCGCGACCGCGGACATGATCTGCGACGTGCCCGCGCTGATCGAACACATCAGCGCTTTCCTGCCGCTGACTCCTGGCGACACCATTCTCACCGGTACACCCGCGGGAACGTTTTCGGATCGCGGCGGGCAGCGCTGGCTCGCGGCCGGCGACGTCGTCGTGGTCGAGATACCCGGAGTCGGACGGCTTCAGAACCGCGTCGTGGACGAATGAAACCTCGCGAAACCCATCAGAACCGACGCCGACGAAGAGGACGTACGAGCAATGGCACGAGTTCCCTACCTGCACCGCCACGATTCCGCGGCCGATGCCCAGCCTCTCTACGACCGGCTCGAGACCGAACGCGGGACACCGACGCCGAACATCTTCCTCGCACTGGCACACGCGCCGCAGCAGCTCGACGCCTTCCTGTCCTACGCGAACTCGCTCCGCAACTGCGAACTCAGCCCTCGCCTGCGGGAGCTGCTCATCCTGACGGTAGGCCACGCGACCGGGTGTGAGTACGAGGTGGCCCATCACCGGCCCTACGCACTCACCGCGGGCCTGACCGCCGAACAGATCGACGCGGTGCCCACGTTCGAATCGGTCGGTCTGTTCGACGACTTCGAACGCGCGGTGATGCGGCTGGCCAGGGAATTCAGCACCCGTACCGAGGTGTCGTCGGAAGTGTGGGACGCGGTCGCCGGAAAGCTGACGACTCAGCAGATGGTCCAGCTCGTGCTGACGCTCACGTGGTACGTGTCCGGCGCCCGGATGATGCGGCTCCTCGACCTCGACTTGGAAGACGAGTATCTCCTGACCTGACGTTCGAGGGGCATCCGGTGGAGGCCCGGATGCCCCTCGAACGCCGGGCGATCCGTACCGCGCCGGTCACTCCTCGTCCGGCCAGGGCAGTATCACGACCTTCCCGATGGCCGCCCGGGACTCGAGCAAACGGTGCGCGTCCGCGATGTCCTCGAGCGAAAACACGGCTTCCACCCGCACGGTGACGTCTTTCGACCGGATCGCCGCGAACAGTTCGTCGCTCCGGAACAGCAGTTCCTCGCGAGTAGCCACGAAGTCGATGAACCGGGGGCGGACCAGCTGAACCGAACCCGCCCCGGATAGGCGGAACAGATCCACCGGCGGCACCTGCCCGCCGGCTCGCCCGTAGACCACCAGGAGCCCGCGTCGCCGCACGCTGCCGAGGCTTACGTCGAAGGTCGGCGCGCCGATGCCGTCGAACACGACGTCGACGCCCGCTCCGCCGGTCGACTCGCGCACCGCGTCCGGTACGTCCTCGTAGCGAACCGACCGCTCGGCTCCGGCCTCGCGGGCGACGGCTGCCTTGACCTCGCTGGAAGTCGCGGCGATCACCCGGACACCTCGCGCCGCCAGGAACTGGGTCAGCAGCCGGCCCACGCCGCCGGCGGCCGCCCAGACCAGCGCAGTGTCCCCCGCGGCAAACGACCGCAGTGAGAAGGCGAGATAGTGCGCGGTGAGCCCCTGCGCGGCTACCGCCGCCGCATCGACCGCGCCGAGCCACCCCGGCACCGGAATCGCGTCGGCTACGGGAACCTCCACGTACTGTGCGTGGCTGCTCTCAACGGCAGCCCACGCTACCTGGTCACCCACCTTCGCCTCGGTGACGCCGGGCCCTACCGCGATCACCTCGCCCGCGCCCTCGAGGCCGGTACCTGTCGGCGGGGCGGGTCGTCCCGGATATCCACTCCTGCGCTCGATCACGTCGTGGAAGTTCAACCCAGCCGCCGCGACTCTCACCAGGAGATGGCCCGCACGCGGCGCCGGCACCTCTTTGCTTTCCACGGCAAGACGTTCCGGCCCACCGTGCGCCTTGAGCACAGCGGCGCGCATCGTAGGGACCACGGTGCTCGGCACGAGTCAGACGCCTCCGATGGTGGTGGCCTCGCGGGCCAGGTCGAACAACGGATAATCAGGCAACCAGCGGACGTCGATGTGCTTCTCGCTCTCCCGCAGCCGCTCGATCGAGGTCGGCTTGTCGGGGTCGAGAAAATCGACGATGTGCTCGAAACCGCCCGGCGCGATGATGCCGAACTGCGTGCTGTTCGGCGCCGCGAACGCCCATGCGTGAATCCAGTTCCGCGGCAGCATCCCGAACTCGCCGGCCTTCAAATCGCGCGTGAACCTCGTGCCGTTCTGGTCATCGAGCCAGATACGGATTACTCCTTCGAGCACGAAAACCGCCTCGGTCGTGTGCCGGTGGAAGTGCGGCATCGTCGGCCGGGACTCGTCGCCCGAGCACACCATGACCGAGACGTCGCCGTGGGTGTCAGCGGCACGCGCGAGCAACGTCCGCAGGCTGCCGTTGGCCGGCGAATGCTGCCCCTGCCCCGCACCGAGAACGTATGCACCACCCAATCCGACATCGTCCAGTGAGACGTGGCCCGGCGGTGGTGTCCAGTCGCGGCTCATCACTATTCCTTTCGATGGGAATACTGCTGCAGTTCTCGTCACATGCCTGAACCACAAGCGATAGTGCGAGCGTAGGTCGAGCGCGATCGGCGACGCAAAGATGTGGTCCCGCCAGGCGGGAATTCCGCCGAGATCCAGCCCGGCCGGCGGCTGCCGCCCTGCCGGCCCTGGCTAGTTCAATACGCGGCGAAGGGCCGCCGCCGCATCGGCCACCGCTGCCGGCGCGGCGCGGAGCGTCTGGCTGTTCCACGCCTCGACCACGCCGATCGCCACAGCGCCACCGTCGCGCAAGCGGAATCCCGCTGCCAACGCCTTGACACCGGGCAGGAACTCTCCGTCCGCCACGGCGATGCCGGTCTCGGCCACCCGCTGCAGGTGCCGGCGCAGGAGTCCTGGTTGAACGATGGTGCTTTTCGCCACCGAGGGGAGCGGCCCACCGCCGAACAAAAGCCTCTCACGCTCCTCGAGATCGAGAGCGGCGGCGATCGCTTTGCCCGCTCCGGTGCAATGCAGCGGCAACGCGTGCCCGACCAGCTTCGGGAGCCGCGAGGACCTTTCCGTGAAAAGCGCATCGATGATGAGTGCCCGGCCGCCGCTCAACGTCGCGAGGTTGACCATCGCACCCGTGCGTCGTTGAAGTTCGACCAGGTGCGGGATCGCCGCCACACGGAGTTGGCTGATTCGCGGGTTCGTCGCGGCGAGCGCGAAGACTTTGCTCCCCACGCAGAATCCCCGCGACGAGTGCTCGAGAAGCCCCAGTTCGACCAGCTTCCAGCACATCCGGTGCACCGTGGTCTTTGCCAAGCCGGTCGCCTCGACGAGTTCGACGATCGTCATCGCACCCTGCCGGGAGGCGCAGGCTTCGAGTGTGACCACGATTCGCTGCGCGACAGGCTCCCGGGATGCCTTGTGCTCGGGAAAGACGTCGGCTCCCTCCGCGGGCGGCGACACCGCGACATCCTCGGCCCCGATGTTCAGCAGCGTGGCATCGACCTGGTCCGTACCCATCGATCGTCCTCCCGCATGTCATATCGCCCCCGACGTCGCGGGTGATATGACTCAGCGCCAACACTAACACCGAGCGTGGAAGCACTACAACGTGATCGCGGGTCGCACCCGCTCCTCGATACCAAGGTCGCGGAAGACCTCGACCGTACGCTGATTGGTGATGTGCGAACGAGGTTGAGCGGCGACCCCGGGGTGCCGGGCAATCGTCATCGCCCGCACACCGTGACCGCGACCACGAACACTGGTGAGAGTGTGAAACTCCGGTGAACAAAGATTCATCAAGTGCTCCTCCTGGCTCATCCACACCGCTGTGCGGGCGCAGGTACCAAGAAGACCGAAAGTAAGCCGACCGGCGTCCGGCCTACGTTGGATGCTCCGCCGTACTTTCGGTCGGATTGGTATCTGCCGGCACGGTAACGCCCACGGCGCCGATGGTTCACGGCTTCGGTTCCGATGGGTGGACCCTGGGGGAGCAATCCCGATCGCGAGCTATTCCGCTCCCGCTGGCAGCGAACGCAGGACACCGGCGTGGAAGATCAGCGGATCGCCGCCGGCCGCCCGGAAACTTTCCACCTCTCCGAGGAACACCACGTGGTCCCCGGCGTCGATGCACTGCACCGTGCGGCACTCGAACTGGGCTACCGCGTCGGGCAGAACCGGTGTGCCGCCGGTGCCCTCGACCAGGTCCAGCGCCGTGAACTTGTCCGGCGCCGGAGTGGCGAACTGACGGGCGATGTGCTCGGAGTCCGCACCGAGCACATTGACCGCGAAGTGGGTTGCCTCGGCGAAGGCCGGCAGACTCGTCGCGTTCTTGGCGGGACACCACAGCACAAGCGGTGGGTCCATCGACACCGAGGTGAACGAATTCGCCGTCATGCCGACCTTCCGCCCGTCCGGACCACGGGCGGTGACCACGGTGACCCCGGTGGCGTACTGGCCGAGCGCGCGACGGAGCTCGCGGGGATCGAACCTGCCCTGGCGCACGGCCAGCTTCTCCGCACGGAACCGGGCCGCCGCGACGGGATCGAACCACCACTGGAAGAACTGCCGCGGATCGTCGAACCCGTTGGCGATCGCCGCGGCGATCTCGGGATTCTCCGCCGCTTCGGCCAGCAGCCCGGCCCGGTGCGGAGGCGGCACGACAAGCATCGAGTTGGTCCACTCGACCACCCACTGCGCCCAGCCGCGCCAGAACCTTTCGAACGTCCGGCGCATCCACGCCTCGTCGAAGTCGCCGCTCGGGTTGCGCACGATGTTGTCGAGATAGTACGAGGCGGCATGGGCCGCCAGGTTGGCGCCCTGCCCGGTGAGCGGGTCGTTGAGCACCACGGCATCCCCCAGGCCCAGGACCGGCCGGCCAGAGGGCAGCTTGGCCACCGGCACCCGGACCTGTGGGGTGATCCGGCCACGGAGCACGCCACCCGGGTCAGTGAGCGTGACGTCGGCGCATCGCTCGAACTCGGCGGGCACGAACCTGGACAGCATCTCCAGCATGCGAGCGAGCTGCTGCTCCGGCTCGGTGACGTCGTCCCAGCAGTCCAGCGGCCCACCGGGAATCCCCTCGAACACGACGACGTCGCAGGGACCGGACGTGGTCAGCGCGGGAAGGGTGAGGCACTCCCCAACCCCCGGTATCAGAGTGATGCCGATCGTGGCGTCGTTCGGGCGCGGCCGCATGCCGGTGACATAGGCGAGCGCGAGCACCCGCTGCGGCCGGTCGAAGGGCGAGCGCTCCGGGTCCGGTGGGAACAGCCGGCCGAGGTCGCCCCGGCCGGTCGCCACCACCACCAGGTCGTGGGTGCGCGCGTACTCGTCGAGAGCCGCCACGTCGGGCGCGTGGATCACCAGCTTGCCACCCGCTGCCGCCACCTGCTCGGCCCAGGCCGCGCACTTCAGCCGCTGATCCACCGACTGGGCCGGCGCGGCCAGCGGGGCCGACCACGCGTAGGGAGACTCACCCGTAGCGGCCACCGCGAACGACGTGATGCCGGGGCATTCGGCGGTCCATTGGTCAAGGCCGAGTTCCCTTTCGGTGACCAGGGCGGAGTCGAACATGCATTGGCTGGACAGCACACTGCCGGTACGGATCGCCTCCGGCGTACGGTCACTCACGAGCGAGACCTCGCAACCGTGCCGGAGAAGTCCGAGCGCCAACTGAGCCCCCGACTGCCCCGCACCGATGATCGCGACCCGCACCATCAGTCGCTCCTTGTCTGCTCGAGGTGCATCAACGAAATTGGCGCACTCGTTACCTAACCAACTTCAATTGCCCGTGCACGATGTCAGCGGCAACACCGCCGAAGCCGGTCACTCGGTCCGGTCGGCGGAGACAATTTCCCGATCACATCCACACGGTAGGGAACTGGGCGGGCCCGCGCTATCCCACGAACGTACAGACCTGTCCAAAGGATGTCGAGATCGAGGTTCGCCCCACGCGGCGGCGCCCGAGCAGGTCCGCCGCGCCAAGCGCCTGGGCGGGTCGGCGTTCCTTGCTCAGGTCCCTCGACACCATCGCGGGCGCGTTCATCCGGCACTGGTCACGAGTGTGTCCGCGTCGTACGGCCGGTCTTCAGCGGCAGCGTCTGCGACGTCTTTTCGCCGAATCGGCGACGGTACACGACCGAGAATCGTCCCGGGTGCGGGAAGCCCCAGCGGACCGCGATGTCGGTGACGGTCGTACCGGCCGGATCGGCCTGCATCAGTGCGGTCCGCACCCGTCACACCCGAATGTCACGGAGGAACGCCGCCGGTGTGGTGCCGTTGTAGCGCCGAAAACCGTCCTGCAGGGCGCGGACGCCGGCGCCCATCGCGTCGGCGATGTCGTCGCCGGTCAGCGACTCGTGGGAGTGCGCTTCGATCAGTCGGCGGCCCGTGTGATCGGGCGTGTGACGGTTGGCCGAGGGCCGCGGTCGAGTTCGTCGTGATAGTTGCCGGGCCGTCCCAGAATCAGCTGGCCGACGAGCAGTCCTTCAAATTCGCGCAAAGCGATCGACGGCGGTGCCGTCGCCGCGTCGATGGCATCGACCAACAGTCTCAACAGACCGCGAACAGTGCGGTTGCCCGGTATCGTGCGATCCATCTGCGGGTCGAAGACGATGGGCGCTTTCGGTTCCCGGCCCAGCTTCTTGCGGAGCACCCGCTGGACCGGCGCCCGGTCCACACGCAGAAGCAGTTGCTGATTCGTGCTTTCCACGGTAGTCGACGCTCGGCGACCCGATTCCAGGCCGGAGGCATTGTCCGGGGCCGGCACGAAGGTCTCGGATCCCACCGAAATCGAGGCCCGGCCCACGAGCGGGACCTGGGCCAGGGAGAAATCGGCCAAATCGCGAGGGCCGATCCGGACGTCTACGCAAATCGGATAGGCCACGCGTCTGCGGGATAACCGAACCCTGTGACCACTCCTTACGGTGACTGTCATCGCATGAACAGCATGGTCTCTTCTCCCCCGGCGGCTTCGAGCGCATCTTCGAGCACGTTCGGATGGGTACCGAAAGCGGGCATGTCCCGACACCGGAGGAGATGGCCGAGCTAGCTGAGATCTGGGGTCACCGGTCACAGCCCGAGCAGCCGGATCGCGTTTCCCTTCATGAGGCCCGGCTTGACCTCGTCGCGGATCCCGATCTTCTCCAGGTCCGCCAGCCACCGGTCGGGGGTGATCAGGGGAAAGTCGCTACCGAAGAGCACCTTGTCCCGCAACAGTGTGTTGGCGTACTGGACCAGGATCGGTGGGAAGTACTTCGGTGACCATCCGGAAAGGTCGATGTGGACCTGTGGCTTGTGGACGGCGATCGCGAGCGCCTCCTCCTGCCAGGGGAACGACGGGTGGGCCAGCACGATGGGCATGTCCGGGAAGTCCACCGCGACGTCGTCGAGGTGGAGGGGGTTGGAGTACTTCAGCCGCATTCCGCCACCCCCGCGGGTGCCCGCACCCGCGCCCGACTGTCCGGTGTGGAACAGGGCGGGAATCCGGTGCGCGTTCAGCACCTCGTAGAGGTCGTATGCCTTACGGTCGTTCGGGAAGAAGGACATCGCGTTCGGGTGGAACTTGAAGCCGCGGACCCCGCCCTCGACGATGAGCCGCTCGGCCAGCCGGGCGCCCTCCTCGCCGCGGTCCGGGTGCACACTGCCGAACGGGATCACGATGTCGTTGTTCTTCGCGGCCAGGTCGACGATCTCGTCGCTGGTCAGCGCCGGCTCCGCGGCGGCAGGTCCGGGGTCGACGGTGAAGGTGACGGCGGCGACGTTTCGTAGGCGGTAGTACGCGGCCAGGTCCGGGAGCGTGCCGGGCGGCAGTTCGTCGGACTTGAAGAACTTCGCCATCGCGGCCAGACTCGCGTTGACCGCTGCCGCGTCCTCGGTCACCGAGGCGTGGACGTGGGTGTGCATGTCGAGTGCGTGGAGTGCGTCGAGATCGATCGCCGGCTGGTAGAGCGTGGTCATGCGGGGCTCCCAGGGTGTCGAGACCGGATGAGGGCTTACGTCAGGAGGAGTTTCGCGTTTTCCTGCAGCCACTCCCGCAAGGTGAGCGGTTTACGCCCGAGCATGCGCTCGACGAAATCGTTGCGGGCCCAGACGACTTCGTTCTCCTTCTCGTACTCGAAGAACTCCCAGACGTCCGCGATTCGCGCACCGAACTTCTGGGGGTACGCCTTGAAGAAGCTTTCCTTGCTGGCGTCGAAAGTGATCTTCTCGCCCATGACCTCGCTCATGAGCTCGGCGACGTCGCTGTACCGCAGGTAATCATGGCCGTTGTTCAAGGTGTGGAACTGGCCGATGTGCCGATGGTTGTCCGAGAGAAACAGGCGTCCCGCGACCTCGGCTATATCCCGTGGATCGATGAAGGGAATGAGGCGGTTGTGCCAGATGAGCTTGCGCTCGCGCCGCAGGCCCTCCTTCATCCAGAACAAATTGTCCATGAAGGTCGCGCCGATGTTGAGATAGGTCACCGGCAACTCACTCTCATCGAGAATCTTTTTCGCGATGGGATGTTGGATGGGGAGCACGGAACCCCTTTCGCGTATGGACTGCGGGATACGACGCGGATTGGCCTCGGGCTGCAGGCCGACAGCACGCAGGATATGAACCGCGGCACCCGCTTTCCTGAGGGCGGCCACCAGGTTTGTCATGGCCGGCCGTTCGTCCGTCCCGGCCGTCGTGATGACGAAGACTCCCTCCATCCCTTCCACGGCGGACTCGAGCGAAGGCAGGTCGAAGTAGTCCGCGTAGACCGCTTCGGCGTACGGGAAATCGCGGCGAAGGTCGTCGGCGCGTTCCGGCTTGCTGCTGGCCAGGCGCAACCGGATCCGCGGTTCCGTACGGTGAAGAAAGCCTGCCAGCGGCCCGCCGATGTGACCACTCGCGCCAAAAATGAGAATGCTTCGCGGAATGCGCTTCCTGTTGGTGTTGTCAGACATTGACCGTCCTTCGGATATTGTGCGGTCGCGCGCAGGGCGCCATGATTCCGGCCGGGCGCGGTTGCCCGGACTCGACGTCGAGCGTGGTCATGCGGGGGCTCCCGTGGTGCCGAGACCGGAGAAGGTGGCGTTGGCCCGGCCGAGCCGGCGCAGCAGGGGTGCGGGCTCCCACCACGCCCCGTGCGTCCGGTGCAGGTGCTCGACACCGTCGAGCACGGTCGCCAGCCCAACCGAGTCCGCCCAGTAGAGGGGGCCGCCTCGGGCGGCAGGGAAGCCGTAACCGGTGACATAGACGACGTCGACATCACCGGGCTTCGCCGCGATGCCTTCGCCGAGCAGCCACGCCGCCCGGTTGACCAGCGCGCACAAGCAGCGCCGGAGAATTTCGTCGTCACCGATCCGGCGGCGCTCGATCCCGATGCGAGCCGAGTACTCGACGATCCGCTGATTCATCTCCGGGTCGGGCCGCGGAGTCCGGTCTCCTTCGGCGTAGCGGTACCACCCGGCTCCGCTCTTCTGACCGAGCCTGCCGAGATCGACGAGCAACAGGTCGAGATCGGCGTAGCGGCGGCTCTCCGGCCGGGTCGCGATAGCGCGGCGACGCGACTCGACACCCAGGTCGTGTCCGGCCATGTCGGTCATGGTGAACGGGCCCATGGCGAACCCGAACCCGGTGAGAACGCGGTCGACGTCGGCCGGGAATGCCCCTTCTTCGACGAGGAACAGAGACTCCCGGTAGTAGTCGAACAGCATCGCGTTGCCGATGAACCCGCGCGCGTTGCCCGCGCGTACCGGAACCTTGCCCATTAGCCGACCCAATGCCATCAGGCGAGCCACCGTCAACGGTGCCGTCTGCGCTCCTGGCACGACCTCGAGCAGACGCATCACCTGCGCGGGGCTGAAGAAGTGCGCGCCGACGACATCCTGCGACCGACTCGTCACGCTCGCGATGGCGTCGATATCCAGTGCGGACGTATTGGTCCCGAGCAGGGTGCCGGGTCGCGCGTGCTGATCGATCGCGCGAAAGACGTCCTGTTTGACCGACAGCTCCTCGAAGACCGCCTCCACCACGACGTCGGCGTCACCGACCGCCTCCAGGCCGATGGCCCGGCTGATGCGCGCGAGCCGCCGGTCGGCCTCGGCTTCGTCGAGCCGTCCGCGGCGCACGCTCGCTGCGTAGTTCGCGGCGACTCGGGACAGACCGCGGTCGAGGTCCTGCGTGCTCCGATCGATCAGCGTCACCGGGACACCCGCGCTCGCCAAGGCCATCGCGATCCCGCCGCCCATCGTCCCGGCGCCGACGACCGCGGCGCGGCCGGGGCGCCAGCCGGGGTCCAGCTGGGGCAGGCCCGGTAGGTTCCCGGCCTCGCGCTCCGCCGTCCGCACATGCTCGAGTGCCGCATCGACATCGGCGCCGGTCGTGCCGCTCATGGCCCGTGCCCTGGGAGCGTTCTCCGTCATGCTCGGCTCACCGTCTCTCCGATGTGGTCGTCGCCGCTGACGATCAGCACGTCGAGCGCCGTCACGCCGTCGGGGCGGGCGAGCAGGGGGTTGATGTCGAGTTCGACGATCTCGGGATGTTCCGTCACGAGCCGGCCCACGGTTGCCACGACTTGCGCCACCGCGCCCAGGTCGACGGCCTCGGCCCCGCGGAACCCGCGGAGGAGCTTCGCCGACCGCAGCTTCCTGAGCTCGTCGACGATCTCGGCCTCGGCCAGGTCGGGCGGGATCAGCCGGACGTCGCCGAGCGCCTCGACCCAGACGCCGCCGAGTCCGACCATCACGACCGGCCCCCAGGCGGAGTGGCGCTTCGCCCCGACCATCAGCTCGACACCCTGCGGCGCCATGGCCTCGACGAGGATCCCGTCGGGGT
>NZ_DATELF010000072.1:0-113404 GCF_035276945.1 Amycolatopsis sp.
CTCCCGTGACACCCGAGTCGGGCTCCCGTGACACCCGAGTCCGGCCCTCGCGACACCCGAGTTGGGCTCCCGCGACACCCGAGTCGGGCTCCCGTGACACCCGAGTCCGGCCCTCGTGACACCCGAGTCTGGCTTTCGCGATACCTGAGTCTGGCTTTCGTGACACCCGAGTCTGGCTTTCGCGATGCCTGAGTTCCCTCTTCGTGGGCGAGGGAGCCTCAGCGTGCGCCGAAGCCGGACTCGCCTGTCGTGGGAGCCCGACTCGCCTGTCACGAAAGCCGGACTCGCCTGTCGCGAAAGGCCGACTCGCGCGTCGCGGGAGGCCGACTCGCGCGCTGGCCAGGGTTCGCCGTCTTCTAACTGCGTCGCGCTCGCCGGGAAGCCGGTCACGATGTGCTCGCGCTGGGCCGAAGCGGGGGTGACGGAGGCCGGGTTCGGGTTGCCCGACCGGGCGGAGGAGGTCGCGTCCTATATTGGGCATCTCGCGAGCAAGTTCACCCCGTGGTGAATTTACTAGCTACTTTCAGTAGTTGTTCGGATTTGAGTAACGGTAACATGCGGTGATCCGCCCTGACCGCAACGTGTCCTATCGCTTCGAAATTCTTTCTATCGCCTATGTAACGGACTCAGGAACCCTGCCGACTCCAGGTCTGGCACGGCACACAGACGGGGGCCGCGCCGGAAAAGACGATTACTTTCGGTAATTTTTTCGGCGTGGGCGGGGCGCGCGCCGTCCCCACAGCCGCACAGCGGGAGGTCGGATGGACGAGCCGGTGGACAGACCGATCCAGGTCGGTGACGCACAGCTGGGGGTTGGCCTGCGGCCCGCGCCGCGGCGCTCGAAATCCCAGGCCAGGGTGGGGGCCAGCGCCTGGGAGAGCCGATACCGGGTGCTCGTGGTCTCCAGCGACGTCATGGCCACCCTCCTGGTGATCGCGGCGGCGGCGATGATCATCCTCCGGATCACCCGCCAGCCCTACTTCCTGCACGCCTCGGGCACCGCCGCCACCATCCTGTGCGTGCTGCCGATCAGCCGGGCGTGGAGCCAGCACGTGCTGGGCGACGGTGCCGAGGAGTACCGGCGCCTGGTCCGCGGCCTGCTCGTTTCCGCGGTCCTGGTCGCGCTCGCCGGCATCCTGTTCGGGGCGCTCGACGTGCAGCCGTGGGTGTTCCTCGTGGTCCCCGCCGTCGGCGTGCTCGCCCTGTTCCAGCGTTACCTCCTGCGGCAGACGCTGCACCGGGCCCGCCGCCGGGGGCAGTGCATGCTGCCGGTCATGGCCGCGGGCGGCCCCGGCACGGTCCGGGAACTGATCGAGCGGACCCGGGCCGACGCGCATGTCGGATGGCGCGTCGAGGCCGTGTGCACGGGAGAGCGCGGCAGTGAAAAAGGCGTCGGCGACATCGGGGGCGTGGCCGTGGCCGGGCGCCTCGACCAGGTCGCCGACCAGGTGCGCCGGGGCGGTTACCGGGTGGTCGCGGTCACTCCCGCCCCGTACTGGACCCCGCAACGGCTGCAACAGCTCGCCTGGGACCTCGAAGGCACGGGGGCCGAAATGGTGGTGGCGCCGGTGCTGATGGAAGTGGCGGGGCCACGGCTGAACTTCTCCGGCGTGCTCGGCATGCCGCTGCTGCGGGTCACCGCGCCGGCGTTCACCGGCGGCCGGCGGGTGATCAAGGATGTCGTCGACCGGACGCTGGCCGCGTTCGGCATCCTGCTGCTCTCTCCGCTGCTGCTGATGATCGCGGCACTGGTGAAGGCCAACGACGGCGGGCCGGTGCTGTACCGGCAGCGCCGGATCGGCCGCGACGGCGACGCCTTCATGATGATCAAGTTCCGCACCATGGTGGTCAACGCGGAGGCGATCCGGAACGAGCTGCTGGCCGCCGACGAGGGCGCCGGCCCGCTGTTCAAGATGCGGCGCGACCCGAGGGTGACCCGTGTCGGGGCGGTGCTGCGCCGGTACTCCCTGGACGAGTTGCCGCAGCTGTTCAACGTGCTGAGCGGCACCATGTCGCTGGTCGGCCCGCGGCCGCCGTTACCCGAGGAGACGCTGAGCTACGAGCGCGCGGCCCAGCGCCGCCTGCTGGTCAAGCCGGGCATCACCGGGCTGTGGCAGGTCAGCGGGCGCAGCGACCTGAGCTGGGAGGAGAGCGTCCGGCTCGACCTGCGCTACGTCGAGGACTGGTCACTGGCGCTCGACCTGGCGATCCTGTGGAAGACCGCGCGGGCCGTGCTCGGCGGCCGTGGCGCTTACTAGGCTGGGCGCTCGTGATTTCCCTGGAACTGCCCGGAATCCGGCAGGTCGCCCTGCTGGCCGCGCACTGCGACGACCTGCCCATCGGTGCCGGCGGCACCCTGCTCACGCTGTGCGCGAACCGTCCGGACCTGACCGTGCACGTGCTCGTGCTCGGTGGCGGCGGCACTGCCCGTGCGGGCGAGGAACGCGCGGCACTGGCCGATTTCTGCGCTCCCGCCCAGGTCGAGCTGACCGTGCTGGACCTGCCGGACGGCCGGATGCCGGTGCACTGGCAGGCGGCCAAGGACGCGATCTCCGCGCTGCGCAAGCGGTGCGAGCCGGATCTGGTGTTCGCGCCGCACCGTGGGGACCGGCACCAGGACCACCGCCTGGTGGCCGAGCTGGTGCCGCAGGTGTTCCGCGACCATTTCGCGCTCGGCTACGAGATCGTCAAGTGGGACGGCGACCTGGGTCAGCCCGCGGTCTACCAGCCGCTCACCGAGGAGACCGCGCGGCGCAAGGCGGACCTGCTCGCCAAGCACTACCCGTCACAGCACGGCAAGGACTGGTACACCGAGGACGCTTTCCTGAGCCTGGCGAGGCTGCGCGGCATTCAGCAGCACGCGCCGTATGCGGAGGCTTTCCACGTCGAAAAGCTCGCTCTCACTGTCGCGGCGCGGCCGTGAGCGCGGAAGGGGAGGGGATCGTGCCGGTTTGCCGGGCCTGCGGCGGGACCGACGGGGACATTGTCCTGGACCTCGGGCTGCAGCCGCCATGTGACCTGTTCCCGCTCGTCACCGATCCCGGCCCGGATCCGTTGTTCCCGCTGCGGATGTGGATGTGCGCCTCCTGCGCGCTGGCCCAGCTGGTCGAGGATCCCGGGACCAGGGAGGAGCCGGCGGGCGTGGAGCCTCGCGCGCTGACCGAGCAGGCCGCCGACGCGGTGCGGGCGCTGGGCGAGGCCGGGCTGCTCCGCGAAGGCGGGACGGTCGCCGAGTTCGGCAGCCCGCACGGCGGGTCCTGGCTGCCGCTGCTGTGCGAGGCCGGGATGCGGGAGGCTCGCGACGGCGAGCCGGCCGACCTGGTGCTCGACTGCTTCGGCATGATGCACGAGGCCGACCAGCGCACCGCGATGGCCGGGCGGGCGGCACGGCTCGCGCCCGGCGGCGTGGTGCTCATGCAGTTCCACTCGCTCGCCTCGATCCTCGCGCAGCGGCAGTGGAACGCCCTGCGGCACGGGCACTTCGCCTACTACTCCACACCCGCCGCGATCACCCTCGCCGGCTCGGCGGGCCTGCGGCCGGGCCGCAGCTGGACTTTCCCGCTCTACGGCGGAACCGTGTTGCTCGAACTCGGCCATTCGGTCGAAGCGGACGAAAAAACCGCCAGGCTGGCGACCGCCGAACTCGCGGCGGGTGTCACCGCGATCCCGAAAGTCGTCGAACTGGACCGCGAGGTGGCCCGGAGTTGCGAATCTCTGCGGGATCGCCTGGCGCGG
Organism: Amycolatopsis sp.; assembly: GCF_035276945.1. Taxonomy (GTDB): domain Bacteria; phylum Actinomycetota; class Actinomycetes; order Mycobacteriales; family Pseudonocardiaceae; genus Amycolatopsis_E. The sequence continues at coordinate 3,736 of NZ_DATELF010000072.1, forward strand.
TGCGAAAAGGACGGAAAACGTGTTCTCGGATACGGCGCCGCGTCCCGCGCGGTCGTATTACTTCGCCAGGCCGGAATCGATACCGATCTGTTGCCGGCGATCGTGGATATTTCGGCCGGCAAGGTGGGGCGGCGGATGCCGGCGAGCCGCATTCCGATCGTCGGCCCGGAGCGCCTGACCGTGGCCCCGCCCGACGTGGTGCTGTTGTTCGTGCCCGATCTGCTGGCCGAGGTGCGGGCGGCGTATCCGGTCCTCGACACGGGCTGTGAATGGATTTTGACCTGATCGTGGCTGGTCAGGGTACTCTCTAACGGTGACGAGTGGTCCGGTGACGGACACTGAGCGTTGTGAGATTCACCCGTTTGCCGTCATATGATGCCCCGGTTGCGCGTAACACGCGCCGGTCGTCCTTCTATAGTCACCGTGACGTGCCGGGTCCCGGACGTGTCACGAGCAGCAACAGGGGCGACGATGGCGGGCGGATCACAAGATCGGGGGATGGTGGCGGGGGCGCGCTTGCGGCGCGCTTCCCGTGATGCCTGCCCGGAGTTCGCCGCCCGAGACTTGCTGCGCGTGGCCGGTCCGGGCGCTTCTGGTGAATTTTTTCCGCCGAAAAGCCGGCCCGATCGGTCGGAACCAGCATATCCGTCGCGTTCGCGACTCCGGCCGGGTTGCCACCGGGTGCGATTGTGCCGCCGAGCGATCCGGCCGCCACCTTTTCCGAATATGCCTTCGGGCGCCTCGTCTTTCCCATTTCCCGCGTGGAGGTCTCAGCGTGAAGGTCGTCCTCTTCTGCGGCGGCTACGGCATGCGCATGCGCAACGGGCCCGCCGACGACGTGCCGAAGCCCATGCAGATGGTCGGCCCCCGGCCGCTGCTGTGGCACGTGATGCGCTACTACGCGCACTTCGGTCACCAAGACTTCTTGCTCTGCCTCGGCTACGGCGCGCACCACATCAAGGACTCCTTCCTCACCTACACTGAAACCGCTTCCAACGACTTCGTCCTCCGCGGCGGCCGGGTCGAACTGCTGTCCGCCGACATCGGCGACTGGCGGATCACCTTCGTGCACACGGGCCTGGAGTCCTCGATCGGCGAGCGGCTGCGGCGGGTCCGCGAGCACGTCGAAGAAGAGGAGATGTTCCTCGCCAGCTACGCCGACGTGCTCACCGACGCCCCGCTCGACGTCATGGTCGGCAACCTGGCCGGCAGCGACGCGGGTGCCTCGATGATGGTGGTGCCGCCGCAGGTGTCCTTCCACACCGTCGAACTCGACGGCCACCAGGTGCGGTCGGTCAGCTCCGCGAAAGCGCTGCCGGTGTGGGAGAACGCCGGGTACTTCGTGCTGCGGCAGGAGATCTTCGACCACCTTCCGAAGAACGGCGACCTCGTCGAGGACACCTGCGGCGCGCTCGCCCGGCGCGGCCGGCTGATCGCCTACCCCTACCGCGGGTTCTGGCAGGCCGCCGACACGTTCAAGGAACGCGCCGCGCTCGACGCCGCCTACGAAAGCGGTGCCCGCCCGTGGATGTCGTGGGAACGGGACGAGCTCATGGCGGGAGCGCGGGCATGACGCCGCGAGCGCGCCGCCGCCACCGCGACTTGGCCACCGCTCTGGTCTCACTCAGCGGCACACGCGGTCGACCTGGCCGCGAACCGTGCACGAGCAAGGGAAATTAGCCGCCGGACGGAGGTGAACCTCCCCGGGGTGACATGCGTCCTCCGACAGGCTCCCCGCTCTGTAACCCCGAATCCCCGATCCCCGACCCCCTTGAGGACACGAGTGACCATCACCGACACCCCACGTCCGGTCACCACAACCGAATTCGATGAATTCGAGAACCTGGGCGACGCGCTCGCCCGCGCGGCGGCGCGCGCGCCCCGGCGCGGCCCGGCTCCCCTGGTCTCGATCGTGGTCCCGGCCAAGAACGAGGCGCCCAACCTGCGCGAGGTCCTGCCCGTACTGCCGCCGGTGCACGAGGTCATCGTCGTGGACGGCCATTCCACCGACAACACCGCCGCGGTCGCGCGCGCGGCGCTGCCCGGCGTGCGGGTCATCCAGCAGACCAGGCGCGGCAAGGGAAACGCGCTCGCGTGCGGCTTCCTCGCGGCCTCCGGCGACGTGATCGTGATGTTCGACGCGGACGGCTCGGCCGACCCCGCCGAAATCGAGAAGTTCGTCGGCGCGCTCGTCGGCGGCGCGGACTTCGCCAAGGGCACCCGGTTCGCGCCGGGCGGCGGCAGTCACGACATCACCGGGTTGCGCGCCGCCGGGAACCTTGGTCTGAACCGGTTGAGCAACACCTTGTTCAGCGGCGGCTTCACCGACCTTTGCTACGGCTACAACGCGTTCTGGCGCGACCTGGTGCCGTTGCTCTCGCTCCCGCCGATCTTCGCCGCGCCCGGCGAAACCATGCTGTGGGGCGACGGTTTCGAGATCGAGACGGTGATCAACTGCCGCGTGGCCGCGCTCGGCCTGTGGATCACCGAGGTACCCAGTGTCGAGCGGCGGCGGCGGCACGGCGAGACGAACCTGCGCACGTTCAGCGACGGCGGCCGGGTGCTGCGCACGCTCGTGGCCGAATGGCAGCGGGTCGGGCAGCAGCGCCGCACCCGCCGCTTCGGCGGCTTCCTGCCGGCGCCCCTGCTGGAAGCCGAAGGCACCACATGAGCGGTTCGCCAGACCTGGGCACCAGTGTGGTGATCTGTGCCTACACCGAGCGGCGCTGGGACGATCTGGTGGCGGCGGTCGTTTCGGTCCGTGAGCAGACCGTGGCCGCCGGCGAGATCATCGTCGTGGTCGACTGCAATCCGCGCCTGGCCGAACGGGCGGCCGCGGAGTTCGTCGGCATCACGGTGGCGGAGAACACCGGCAAGCGCGGGCTTTCCGGCGCCCGCAACACCGCGATCGACCTCGCCAAGGGCGACGTGATCGCGTTCCTCGACGACGACGCCGTCGCCGAGCCCGACTGGCTCGAACAACTGCTGGCCGGCTACCGCGACGGGCGGGTGCTGGCGGTCGGCGGTTCGGCGCGGCCGGTCTGGCCCGGCGGCACGCGGCCGGGGCTGCTGCCCGGTGAACTGGACTGGGTGGTCGGCTGCACCTACGTCGGGCAGCCGACGGTGGACACCCCGGTGCGGAACCTGATGGGCTGCAACATGTCCTTCCGGCGCGAGGCGTTCCGCCTCGCCGGCCGGTTCGCCGAGGACCTGGGCCGCGTCGGCCGCACCCCGCTGGGCTGCGAGGAGACCGAGTTGTGCATCCGGCTCCGGCAGGCCTCGCCGGGTTCGGTGATCCTGTTCCGCCCCGGGGCGGCGATCCGGCACCGGGTCACCGCCGACCGGCTCACCTGGTCGTACCTGCGCCGCCGTGGCTGGGGCGAGGGGATTTCCAAGGCTCAGGTCTCGCGCACGGTCGGTGCCGAGGCAGCGCTTTCCACCGAACGCGACTACCTGCGCAAGGTGATCCCGGCCGCGGTGCTGCGGGAACTCGCGCGCGGCCGCGGCGCGGGCGTGCTCGCGCTGGGCACGGTGGTTTCCGCGACCGCCGCGGGCTACCTGCGTGGCGCGATGGCCGGGCCGCGGCTGCACATCCGCCCGAGCAGGCCGCGGCTGGTGCACGGCCCGATCCACGTGTCTACTGTGGACGTTTCCAGGGCACCGGTCGAGCTGCCGGTGCCGGCCAGGACGGTGGGCCACTACCGCGCCGCCCAGCTGCTCCTGCGCGACGGTGAGCGGACCCTGGACGTCGTCCTGCTGCCGGTGCGGCACGGCGTGGTGCGGCTGGACGAGTTCATCCCCAGAGGGGAGCCCCGGCGCGCGCCCGCGTTCGAGCGGCCGCTGATCAGCGTGGTGATCCCCACCGCGCACCGGAAGGCCCAGGCGGTCGCCAGCGTGCGGGCCGCGCTCGCCGCCGGGTATCCGCGGCTGGAAATCCTGGTGGTGGACAACCTGCCGTCCGAACCCGGCGGCGATTCGTGGCTGCGCGCCGAGGTCGAGATGCTCGGCGCCCGGTACCTCGTGGAGCCGCGCAAGGGGGTCAGCGTCGCCAGGAACACCGGTGCGCGCGAAAGCACCGGCGAGCTGATCGCGTTCGTGGACGAGAACATCAGCGTCGAGCCGGGCTGGTTCGACGCGGTGGCCGAGGAGTTCGCCACCGACCCGGCGGTCGGCTGCGTGACCGCGCTGGTGCTGCCGGCGAGCCTGGAGACCGACGCCGAGGTGCTGTTCGAACGGCTCAAGGGTTACAGCCAGGCGGTGCGCCGCCAGCGGCTGGACCGGGAAACGGTCCGCGAAGACCCGCTCTACCCGTTGTCGATGGCGCGCTACGGCCCCGGCAGCTGCACCACGTGGCGGCGGTCGACGTTCGAAAGCCTTGGCGGGTTCGACCCGTTGCTCGGCGCGGGCACGCCCGCCATGGCGGGGGAGGACCTGGACCTGTTCGTGCGGCTGGCCCGCGCGGACGGCACCCTGGTGTACACCCCGCACGCGGTCGCGCGGCACACCCACCGCGCCGACTGGCTCGAACTCCGCGAGCAGATGCGCGGCTACGGCGTCGGCCTCTCGGCGATGCTGCTGCTGTCCGTAATGCGCCAGCCGGGCGTGGTCTTCTCCATCCTGCGCCGGGTTCCGCGCGGGCTGGCGCGGCTGGCGGTGCCCACCCCGGAACTGCCGCTGTCCGACCGCGCGGCCAGGGCCCGGCTCCGGCAGCTTCGCCGCGATGAGCGGTGTGGCATGCTCGGGGGCCCCGTGGCGTTCGCGCGCGCATGGGCGGCGAGGCGGTCATCGCCCGCGAAACGCGAGTGACCATGGCCGGGGACGGGACTGGGGAAAGGGTACGGGTGGGCGAGCAGTTGCGGATCCGGCGGATCACCGCCTACTGCCTGCTCGCCGTGTGCGCGATGACCGTGGCCATGATCGCCGCGGACTTCGCCGGTCCGGTCAGGCCCGTGGTGATCCTGTTGTTCGTCGGCACGGTGCCCGGCTGGGCGCTGATCTCCTACCTCAACGTGCGGCATCTGTCGGTGACCTGGATCAGCGCGGTGGGGCTGTCCCTGTCGATCTCCATCGTCGTGGCGCAGTTCCTGGTCCTGACCAAGCTGTGGCATCCGGGGCCCGCCGTGGTTCTGCTGGCCACGTTCACGATTCCCCTGCTGGTGCACCACGTGCTGCGGAGCAGGCCGGCCGAGGCCGGTGCCAGATGAGCAGACAGGTAAGGCCGCACCAGCCTGCCGCAGAGGCCAAAGAGTCCGGTCTGGGCCGCGGCATGCTCGGCGACGGTGTCGCCCTGTCGGCCAGCACGGCGATCAGCGCGCTGGCCGGGATGTTCGGCTGGATACTCGCCGCCCGGCTGCTGCCCGCCGCGGACGTCGGGCACGCCTCCGCCTTCATTTCCGGGATGCTGCTGGTCGCCGGCATCGCCGAACTCGGGCTGGGACCGGCGGTCCTGCGCTGGCTGCCCCGCGCCGGGCACTTCCGCCGCCGCCTGCTGCGCAACAGCTACCTGGTGGTTTCGCTGGGTGGCCTGGTGGGCGCGATGGTGTTCGTGCTGGTCCCGGAAGGTAGGACGGTCGTGGACAGGGTGCCCGCGGGGGCACTGTTGTTCATTCCCGCGACAATCTGCTGGACGCTGTTCCAGTTCCAGGACTCCGTTCTGACGGGACTCGAGCGCCCCCGCTGGGTACTCGTGGAAAACACCTTCTTCGGCCTGTCCCGCCTCGTCTTCCTCGGTGTGCTGGCGCCCTTGGCGGGCGCGCTGGCGCTGCTGCTGTCCTGGATGGTGCCGACGGCGTTGTGCGTGTTCGCCGTCACGGTGCTGGTGTTCCGCCTCGCCCGGCCGGACCGGACGCCCGGGACGATGCCGGACCGGCGGGAGGTGTTCCGGCTGCTGGCGCCCACCTATCCGGCGACCGTCTGCGTCGTGGCCCTCTACAACCTGGTGCCGCTGATCATGCTGCACCGGTTCGGGCCGGGGGCCGAAGCGGTGTTCTTCGTGGTCTGGACCGCGATCAACGCACTGGACCTGGCGGCGACGGTCTTCGTCAACCCGCTGGTCGTGCGGCTGTCGGCCGAGCCCGGGCACGCGCGCGGGCTGGTCGTCCACACGGCGGTACGGCTGGCGCTGGTGTTCGTCCCGGCGCTGCTCGCCGGCGGCCTGCTCGCCGGTGTGCTGCTGGGTGTCTTCGGCGAGGAGTACAGCCAGGGCGCGGACCTCTTCCGGGTGCTGCTGTGCGCGCAGCTCCCGCGGCTGGTCGTCGTGCTCGGCGTCGCCGTGCACCTGGGTGCGGGCCGAGGCCTGGGAGTCGCGCGGCTGCACGCGGTCACGACCGTGGCCGCCGTCGGGCTCGCGCTGGTGATGCCCAGCCAGCTGGCCTTCGGTGTGGGCCTGCTGGCCGCTCAGTGCGGGCTCGCCGCCGCGGTGCTGGTCGGCATCCGTGCTCAGCTGCGCGGAGCCCGAACGTGAACGCGCCGACCCGGTTCCCGTGGGGGTTTCGGGGGAACCAGCCCGCCCGTGCCTTCCGCGGGCTCACCTCCCAGATCCCGGGCGGGGGCAAGCCCCCCGGCCCCCATCGCTACCCGATTCCCAACCGGCCTTTGCACTACCCGGCGCCCACCGGCACGCCCGGCGGCAAACCTGCCGGCGTACCCGGTACGGTCACTCACTACATGCCGGCCGCCGGCTCGCTGGCGCCGCCACAGCCACCACAGCCGCCGCTCCCGGCGCCGGTTCCCGCCGAGCCGCCCCCGCCCCCGCGCCCGGGGCACGGCTTCGGCAAGCCCGCGTTCCTGACGGATCCGTTCTTCGGGCCCGGGCTGGCCGCCGTCGCGGTCATTCTGTGGGTCGTCGGGCTGAGCCCGATCTCACCGGCGCAGATCGGCGGCGCCGGGCTGATCGCCGAACTGTCGGTGGCCACGCTGCTGTCGTATCCGGCCCTGATCGCCGCCGTAATGTTCGAACTGCTGCGGTACAAGCCCCGAAACTGGCTCCTTTCCCTGTACACCGCCATCGGCGTGATCATGGTGTATGGGCTGCAGCCCGCCGTGGAGGAAGAAGCCCGGCTGCCGACCTCATGGCTGCATGCCGGTTTCGCCGAATACATCGCCGACCACGGCGAAGTTCTCCAGCACTTCGACGCCCGCTTTTCCTGGGCCGGTTTCTTCTCCCTGGTGGCCATGATCACCAAGGCGGCCGGCCTGCCCAGCGCGGTGCCCCTGCTCAACTGGGCGCCGGTGGTGCTGGAAGGGCTGATGGTGCTGGGCGTGCGGGCGTTCGCGGTGTCCGCGCTCGGCAACCGGCGGGCGTCGTGGCTGGCGCCCTGGGTCTTCCTGTGCGGGAACTGGACGGAACAGGACTACTTTTCGCCGCAGGCCACGACCATGGTGCTGTCCCTGGCCGCGCTCACCCTGACCTTCCGGCACCTGGTGCGCCCGCGCCTGACGGAGCCCGTGCGCGCACGGCTACGGGCCCGGCTCGCGCCCCGGTCGAGCCCGAAGGCACGGCTGGTCGCGCAGGGCGCGGTCGTGCTGATCGGACTGGGGCTGGCGCCGACCCACCAGCTCACCCCCTTCGTGCTCGGCGGGCTGCTGTTGGTGCTGCTGCTGTTCGGCAGGCTCTGGCCGGCGTGGCTGCCGTTCGTGATGGTCGGCGCCGCGGTGGTCTGGTTTTCGCTCGGCGCGGAGGACTTCTGGAGCGGCCAGCTCATCCAGCTGATCCTGGGCCCGCTCGGCGACGTCGGCTCGAACGTCGGCCAGGGCCTGTTCAGCCGGTTCTCCGGCAGTTTCGGCCACCTGGTCGTGCTGATGGTGCGTGTCGCCACGACAGGCTTCGTGATCGCGCTGGCCGCGGCGGGCATTTACCTCATGCGCCGCCGCGACGGCCTCCGGTCATGGCTGTTGCCCGCACTGTGTGCCGCGCCGTTCGGGCTCGCGCTCGCCCAGTCGTACGGCGGCGAGGTGTTCATGCGCTGCTACCTCTTCGCGTTGCCGATCATGGCGTTGCCCAGCGGGATCGCCCTGGAACGCGCCACGATGAGCGCGCGGCGGCTGCGCCTGAAGAACCGGCCCGCCCACACCCTCGCCGTGGCCGCGATCCCGTGGCTGGTGCTCACCGTGCTGACCGCGGCGACGATCACCGCCCGGGGCGGCAACGACGCCTACACCACCGCCAGCTCGAGCGATGTCGCCGCGGTCACCTGGGCGGTGGAGCGAGCCCGGCCGGGGGAGCGGGTCGATTCGCTGGTCAACGCGGTCCCCGTCGACTTCATGCGCGTCGGTGAGGTTGAGCAGTCCATGGTGGACGTCTACTGCGCGCAGGTGGACAACCTGAGCCTCGTGGTCGACTGCGTCCGCGACAAGGGACCGGACTACCTCGTCCTCACCGGACCCCAGCTCGCCTACCTCCGGATCCTCGACGGGGTGCCGGCCGGGTACGGGGACGAACTGCTGAAGAGGCTGGGCGCCACCGGCACCTACCGCCTGGTGTACAACAACAGCGGGTCACTGGTGCTCCAGCGATCCACACCAGCCCTGAAGGACGTCAAGCCCGTCGACGGAGACACCGGATGAACTCGGCCGACGTACTGACCCTGGCCACCGCCTGTCTCGGGGTGGTCCTGCTGGTCGTGCTCGTCGTCCGGACCGTGCTCAAGGAGTTGGCGGTGGGACGGCGGTCGACCGACTCGGCCAGCGCGCGGACCGGGCGGATCCGCGTTCTGGACGTGGTGGCCGTGGCGCTCACCGTACTGGTCGTGACCGGCGCCGTGGTGCGCATCGTGACGGGGCTCGCGACATGATCGATGGATGGGGTGAGGTGTGCTGAGAAAGCCCGAAATATCGGTGTGTATTCCGGTTCTGAACGGTGAACGATTTCTGGCCGAAACCCTGCGCAGCGTCCTGGCGCAGACCTTCGAGGACTTCGAACTGGTCGTCGTGGACAACGCCTCGACCGACCGGACCCCGGAGATCCTCCGCGAGTTTTCCGATCCCCGGCTCCGGGTAGTGCGCAACGAAAGTGTGCTCTCGCTCGCCGACAACTGGAACAAGGCGGTCGTCGAATCGCGCGCGCCGCTGGTCAAACTGGTCTGCGGCGACGACCTGCTCGCGCCGCGCTGTCTCGAACTCCAGCGGGAGGTGCTGCGGGCCGGCCAGGACCTGGCACTGGTGTGCGCGCGCCGGGACCTGATCAACGGGGCTTCCGAGCCGATCGTCCGGAACCGTGGGCTGCGGGGCCTCCTCGGCCGCCTGGCCACCCCCCAGGTCGTCCGCAAAGTCGTCCGGCACGGTGGGAACCCGCTCGGCGAACCGGGCGGCGCGCTGTTCCGGCGCGAACATTTCGACGCGGTCGGCGGATTCGACCCCCAGTGGCATTTCACGATGGATCTCGCGTTGTGGATCCGCCTGCTGGAACACGGTGCCTTCTTCGGCATGCGGGAATCACTGGCGGCCTTCCGGATCCGGACCGATTCATTGACCGCCGCACGGGCCGGTCAGGCCGAATACGCGGAGCAGCGTTCGTTCACCGAGCGGTTGTCGGCCGAGTTCGAATGGCATCTCTCCCGGCGCGACCGGCTGGTGAGCGCCGCGAACGCGCCGGGCGCCCGGTTGCGGCGAGAGGCGTTGTTCCTGCTTGTGGCGATGCACGCGCAGCGCCTGGGATCGGAAACGGACCAACGCCGAGAGGGCGTGAAGACTCCGCCGGGGCCGGGGCGGTAGTTTTGCCGACCATGAAACGCCGAGGGGTGCTGGTCGGGGTTTGTGTCGTATTGGTGGCCGTGGCCAGCCTCGCCCTGACCATCGTCGTCAAGCGGTTCAAGGGCGGCGATGGACCGCAGGCGCCGGACTTCGCCACCGCGGTGCCGGCCGTGCCTCCCGCGCAGCCTTCCTCCACCGAAGCGGCGGTGCTCTACGGCTGGCAGCGCACCGGGGGCGACGAGTTCGACGGTGACAAGGTCGACACCGCGCGGTGGGACATCTACGAAGGGGTCAACGGGGTCAACGAGTCGTGGAGCGGTCAGCAGTGCTCGGTCCGGAACGGCACGCTCACCATCACCGGGCAACCGGACGCGCTCGGGACCAGTTGCGGTATCGCGTGGCGGCAGAACCAGACCTACGGGCGCTGGGAGGTCCGGGCCCGCATGCCGGCCCCCGCCGACCCCGGTTTCGCCCCGGTCTTCCTGCTCTGGGGGGCGGACGACGCGAACTACCCCGGCGCCGGTGAAATCGACTTCGCCGAGGAATACGACCCCGACCGCCAGTTCATCGAGAGCTGGCTCCACGGCCCCGGCAATTTGAAGGGCCCGTACTTCAAAAGCAGGCCGGTGGATTTGACCCAGTGGCACAACTTCGCGGTGGACTGGCAGCCCGACCACGTCACGATCTACCTCGACGGCGTGCCGTGGGGCATTTACAGCGACCCGAAGTTCATCCCTCGCACGCCCATGCATCTGACGCTTCAGCAGAACTTCACGCGGAAGCATCCGGGTCCTCCTTTGCGGAGTAGCGTCGAGATCGACTGGGCGCGCATCTACCGCAAGTGAGGGGTGCCACAACGTTCCCCGAAATAGTCAAGCGCTCAACTAGTGTTGAAGGTGGCGACAGCGATTCACGAGAAGGAGTTGCGCATGACCTCCACCACGAGCCTGGCCGAGGCGCTCCACGTGCCGCAGGACGTACAGGACCTGTTGTTCCGCGCAGCCCGCACGGCGAACAGCTTCAGCGACGAGCCGGTGTCCGACGAGCAGATCCAGGCCATCTACGACCTGGTCAAATGGGCTCCCACGTCGATGAACACCCAGCCGCTGCGCGCGCTGGTGATCCGCACGCCGGAGGGCAAAAAGCGGCTGCTGCCGCACATGGCCGAGGGCAACCGAGCCAAGACCGCGAGCGCGCCGGTCACCGTCGTGCTGGCCGCCGACGTCGACTTCCACGAAAACCTGCCCAAGACCTTCCCGCACAAGCCGGACGCCAAGGACCTGTTCGCCGGCGACGAGTCCGCGCGGGAGGGCTTCGCGCGGCTGAACTCGCTGCTGCAGGTGGGGTACTTCATCATCGGCGTCCGTGCCGCCGGGCTGGCCGCCGGCCCGATGACCGGGTTCGACAACGCCGGCGTGGACGCGGAGTTCTTCGCCGGCAAGAACTGGAAGTCGCTGGTCGTGGTGAACGTCGGCAAGCCCGGCGAGAACCCGTGGTTCGACCGGCTGCCGCGACTGGACTACGACGAGGTCGTGCAGGCCGTCTGATCTGAGCAGGGGGGCCGGGGGCTTCCCCCGGACGGCACGGCCTACCCGAAAGTGGGTCGCGGGCGGCGGATAGCATCGACGGTAACCAAACCGTTTCCAGCATGCCTTCGGGAGCCCATCGTGAACCAGCCGTCGCCCGCCGCAGCCGCACCCGCCTCGAGCGTGGTGGTGCCGGCCGGGACCACGGCGGGCGCCGCGGTCCGGGAGGCGAACCTGCCGACGAAGGGCCCGGAGACGGTGGTCGTCGTCCGTGACCCCGAGGGTCGCCTGCGAGACCTCGCGTGGGTGCCCGAGGCCGACACCCCGGTCGAGCCGGTCGCGGCGAACACCGAGGACGGCCGCGGCGTGATCCGGCACTCCGCCGCGCACGTGCTGGCCCAGGCCGTCCAGCAGCAGTTCCCGGAGGCCAAGCTCGGCATCGGCCCGCCGGTGAAGGACGGCTTTTACTACGACTTCGCCGTCGACACCCCGTTCACCCCCGAGGATCTGGCCGCGCTGGAAAAGCGCATGAAGCAGATCATCAAGGGCGCGCAGCAGTTCTCCCGCCGGGTTTTCGAATCCGTCGACGAGGCCAGGGCGGAACTGGCCGGCGAGCCGTTCAAGCTGGAACTCGTCGATTTGAAGTCGGGCAATGACACAATTGACACCTCTGAAATCATGGAGGTCGGCGGCGGCGAGTTGACCGTCTACGACAACCTCGACCCGCGCACCAAGGAACGCGTCTGGAGCGACCTGTGCCGCGGGCCGCACGTGCCGACCACCAAGTTCATCCCCGCGGTCAAGCTGACCCGGGTGGCCGCGGCCTACTGGCGCGGCAGCGAGAAGAACCCGCAGCTACAGCGGATCTACGGCACCGCCTGGGAGTCGCCGGAGGCGCTGGACGCCTACCTGGAGATGCTCGCCGAGGCCGAGCGCCGCGACCACCGCAGGCTCGGCGCGGAGCTCGACCTGTTCTCCTTCCCCGACGAGCTGGGCTCGGGCCTGGCCGTGTTCCACCCCAAGGGCGGCATCGTCCGGCGCGAGCTGGAGGCCTACTCCCGGGCCAAGCACGAGCAGCACGGCTACGAGTTCGTGAACACCCCGCACATCAGCAAAAGTGGGCTGTTCGAAACTTCCGGGCACCTGCCGCACTACGCGGAGAGCATGTTCCCCCCGATGCACTTCGAGGGCGCCGACTACTACGTCAAGGCGATGAACTGCCCGATGCACAACCTGATCTTCCGTTCGCGTGGGCGGTCCTACCGGGAGCTCCCGCTGCGCATGTTCGAATTCGGGTCGGTGTACCGCTACGAGAAGTCCGGCGTGGTGCACGGCCTCACCCGCGTGCGCGGGATGACCCAGGACGACTCGCACATCTACTGCACCAAGGAGCAGATGCAGGGCGAACTGCGCTCGCTGCTCACCTTCGTGCTCGACCTGCTGCGCGACTACGGTCTCGACGACTTCTACCTCGAACTGTCCACACGGGACGACTCGCCCAAGTTCATCGGCTCGCCGGAGGAATGGGAGGAGGCCACCGAGGCGCTGCGCGTCGCGGCCGAGTCCTCCGGGCTGGAACTGGTGCCGGACCCGGGCGGCGCCGCGTTCTACGGTCCGAAGATCTCCGTGCAGGCCAAGGACGCGATCGGCCGCACCTGGCAGATGTCCACCATCCAGGTCGACTTCAACCAGCCCAAGCGGTTCGAGCTGTCCTACCAGGCGGCCGACGGGTCGCGGCAGCAGCCGGTGATGATCCACCGCGCGCTGTTCGGCTCGATCGAGCGGTTCTTCGGCGTGCTCACCGAGCACTACGCGGGCGCGTTCCCGGCGTGGCTGGCGCCGGTGCAGGTGGTCGGCATCCCGATCGCCGACGAGCATGCCGAACATCTGCGCGGCGTGGAGAAGGCGTTGCGCACCAAGGGAATTCGCGTCGAGGTCGACGCCAGCGACGACCGGATGCAGAAGAAGATCCGCACCCACACCACCCAGAAGGTGCCGTTCATGCTGCTGGCCGGTCCGCGCGACGTTGAGGCCGCCGCGGTTTCGTTCCGGTTCCGGGACGGCAGCCAGATCAACGGTGTGCCGGTGGGCGACGCGGTGGAGGCGATCGCGGGATGGATCGCGCGACGAGAGAACGGTTCGCCGAACGCGGAGGCGCTCGGGGCGGTCCTGGGGTGACCCCGGAAACCGTGCCCCAGGACGGTGTCGGCGTGCCGGACGCGCTGCAGCGCCTGTGGACGCCGCACCGGCTCGCCTACGTGCAGGGCCAGGACAAGCCCGAGGGGGACGAGCCGGAGGGCTGCCCGTTCTGCCGGTTGATCGAGATGGACGACGCCGAGGCGCTGATCATCGCCCGCGGGGAACTGGTGTACGCGGTGCTCAACCTGTACCCGTACAACCCCGGGCATCTGATGGTGCTGCCGTACCGGCATGTCGCCGACTACACGGAGCTGACCGGCGAGGAGACGACGGAAGTCGCGCGGTTCACCCAGCGAGCCATGACGGTGATCCGGTCGGTGTCCGGGGCGCACGGCTTCAACATCGGCATGAACCAGGGCGTGATCGCGGGAGCCGGGATCGCCGCGCACCTGCACCAGCACGTCGTCCCGCGCTGGGGCGGCGACGCGAACTTCATGCCCGTCGTCGGGCACACCAAGGTGCTCCCGCAGCTGCTCGGCGAAACCCGGGAACTGCTCGCCGGCGCCTGGCACTGACCTGGCCGTGAACTCCCATTGAACCGGCCCCGTGCGAACGCGTCACACGGGGCCGTTTCGCGACATCACGCTGGTGCTGTTCAGGAGGCGAGGCCGGCCTCGATGTCGAGCTCGATCTTGATCTTGTCACTCACCACGGCGGCGGGGATGTTGTCGCCGATGCCGAACTCCTTGCGGCTGATCTCGGTGCCGGCCGAAACGCCGAGCACCTTGGCGCCCTCGGACAGCCCGTCGCCGAAGCCGCCCAGTTCGGCGAGCAGGGTCACCGGCTTGGTCACGCCGTGCAGGGTCAGCTCGCCGTCGATCAGGTACTCGCCGTCCTCGAAGCGGATGCCGGTCGAGGTGAAGCCGAGGGTCGGGAAGTTCTCCACGTCCAGGAAGTCGGGGGACTTCACGTGGCCGTCGCGCTGCTCGTTGTTGGTGTCGACGCTGGCGGCCTGGATGGTCGCGGTGACCCTGGAGTCGAGGATCTTCTCGGCCGTCACGATCGTGGCTTCGACCTGGTCGAAGCGGCCACGGAGCTTGGTCACGCCCAGGTGCCGGACGGTGAAGGTGACGTCGGAGTGTGCCGAGTCGATGTGCCAGGTGCCGACAATGTACCCGGGAATCTCGGTGGTGGCGGGTGCGCTCATGGGATACCCCTTCTCGTCTTGCGACTTCTTGGTTGAGCCTTCAATCATAGACTGTACCGAAGGGTGATTGAGGGTTCAACCAGGGGGTACGATAGGTCTCATGTCCCGGACACGATGGCTCTCCGACACGGAACAGGGCGTGTGGCGCGAGTTCCTGGCGGCCGTCGACATGGTCCGCGGGCACGTCGACGGCCAGCTCCAGCGCGACGCGGGCATGCCGCACACCTACTACGAAGTCCTGGTCGCGCTGTCCGAGGCGCCGGGCCGTACGCTGCGGATGAGCGACCTTGCCGAGCGGTGCCGCTCGTCGCGGAGCCGCCTTTCGCACGCTGTGGCCAGGCTCGAGAAGAGCGGATGGGTGACTCGCCGCACCTGTCCGACGGACAAACGCGGTTCGTTCGCCTCGCTGACCGAGGAGGGCTTCGCCGCGCTGGAAACGGCCGCGCTCGGGCACGTCGAGGCGGTGCGCGAGGCCCTGTTCGACGCGCTCAGCCCGGACCAGGTCCGCGCGCTGGGCGAGATCAGCGCGACCATCCGGAACAAGCTGACCCCGCGCTGCGCCGCCGCGATGCTGGACGAGGACTCCACCGAGCGCGCCGCCGAGGCCGGCTGAGCCGCTTCCGCGCGCCGCCGCGTACCGCCGTGGCCGGGGATGGATAGGCTTCGCTCGGCAACCGCAACAGGCAGCTAGGTGACGTCTTCCATGCCCGAGAGTTCCGAGCCCACCCGATGTTGAACATCTTCGCGCGTGCCTCCGTCTCCCGCGCTCTCGATCCGCTCGGGCACGCCTTGGTGCGGGCCGGGCTGACGCCCAACGTGATGACCGTGCTCGGCACCACCGGCGCCATCGTCTGCGCCCTGGTGTTCTTCCCGGCGGGCTGGCTGCTCGCCGGCACCTTCACGGTGTGGGGGTTCGCCATGCTCGACCTGCTCGACGGCGCCATGGCACGGGCGCGCGGGTACGGCACCCCGTTCGGCGCGGCACTGGACGCGACCTGTGACCGGCTGGTCGACGGCGCCCTGTTCGGCGCGATCGCCTGGTGGTGCTTCGTGGTCGCGGGCAATCTCCGCGCGGCCGCGGCCGCGCTGGTCTGCCTGGTGCTGGGCCAGGTCATCTCCTACATCAAGGCCCGCGCCGAGGCTTCCGGCCTGCGGGCCGACGGGGGACTGATCGAGCGTGCCGAGCGGCTGATCGTCGCGCTGGTGGGTACCGGGCTGGAGGGATTCGGGCTGCCGTACGCGGTCGAGTCGTCGTTGTGGCTGCTGGCCGTGCTTTCCGCGATCACGCTGGCGCAGCGGATGGCCGCCGTCGCCGTGTCGGCGCGGGAGGCGCGTTCGTGAGTTTCGGCCAGCGCATGAGCGAACTGGGGTATGCCGCGGGCTGGCGGCTGATCCGCCGGCTCCCGCCCGGGGTGACCGGCGCCGCGTTCGCCCTCGGCGCCGATTTCGCCGCGCGACGCGCCGGTCCCGGGGCCCGGCGACTGCGCGGCAACCTCGCCCGGGTGGTGCCGCGGGCGGACGAGGCCGAACTCGACGAGTTGACCCGGCGAGCCCTGCGGTCCTACGCCCGGTACTGGCACGAACTGTTCCGGCTGCCCGCGATGGATCACGCCGCCATCCGGGCCAAGGTGGACCAGCAGATCAGCGGTGTCGAATATCTCGACGCCGCGCTGGCGGAGGGCAACGGAGCCGTGCTGGTACTGCCGCATTCGGGCAACTGGGACGCGGCGGGGCTGTGGATGGTGGGCTACGCGGGTTCCTTCACCACGGTCGTGGAGCGGCTGAAACCGGAATCGGTGTACCGGCGCTTCGTGGCGTTCCGGGAGTCGCTCGGCTTCGAGATCGTGCCGGCCAGCGGGGGCACCGGCTCGTTCCGCCTGCTGCTGGATCGCTTGCGGGAGAACAAGGTGCTCTGCCTGGTCGGGGACCGTGACCTGACCGGAACCGGCATCGAGGTGTCGTTCTTCGGCCAGCCGACGAAAATGCCGGGCGGCCCGGCGCGGCTGGCGGCCAGCACCGGGGCTGCGTTGCTGCCGGTGGGCATGTGGTTCACCGAGGACGGCTGGGGGGTGCGGATCCATCCGCGGATCAGGGTCACTTCGCGGTCCGAGGTGCCCGCCGCGACACAGGCGACGGCCGACATCTTCGCGGGCGACATCGCCGCGCACCCCACCGACTGGCACATGATGCAGACGCTGTGGGCGACGGACTTCGTCGCCGCACAGGAGGCCGCGTGAGCGACAATGGCGGAGCCTCGCTCGCGTGGGCCGACCGGGTGTGGGTGTCCCGCAGGGCACAGGAGGCCGCGTGAGCGACAATGGCGGAGCCTCGCTCGCGTGGGCCGACCGGGTGCGGGTGTCCCGCAGGGCACAGGAGGCGGCGGCGTGAAGATCGGGATCGTCTGCCCGTACTCCTTCGACGTGCCCGGCGGGGTGCAGGGCCATGTCGTGGAACTGGCGAAGGCGTTGCTGGCCCGGGGACACGAGGTGTCGGTGCTGGCGCCCGGTGACGAGGACGCCGATCTGCCCGAGTTCGTCCAGGCCGCGGGGAAGGCCTTGAGCATTCCCTACAACGGCTCGGTGGCGCGGCTCCAGTTCGGCCCGGTGTCCTACGCGCGGGTGCGGCGGTGGCTCCGGGAAGGCAACTTCGACGTGCTGCACCTGCACGAGCCGGCCGCGCCGAGCCTGTCGCTGCTCGCGCTGGCCGTCGCCGACGGCCCGATCGTGGCCACCTTCCACACCTCGACACCGCGGTCTCGCACGCTTTCCGCGTTCCAGCCGGTGCTGCGCCCGCTCCAGGAGAAGATCACCGCGCGGATCGCCGTCTCCGCGCTGGCGCGGCGTGTGCAGGTCGAGCATGCGGGCGGGGACGCCGTCGAGATTCCCAACGGCGTGGACGTGGAGTTCTTTTCCCGGGCGGTGCCGCTCGAGGGCTACCCGCGGGCGGGCGGCACGATCGGCTTCGTCGGCCGGTTCACCGAGCCCCGCAAGGGCATGGAGGTCCTGCTGGACGCCGCGCGGCTGCTGCTGCCCGGCTTTCCCGGACTGCGGCTGCTGGTCGTCGGCCGGGGCGAGCCGGAGGTGCTGCGGCGCATGGCGGGCCCGGCGCTGGCCCCGCACCTCGAGCTGTTCGGCCAGGTCGACGACGCGACGAAGGCCCGTGTGCTCCGCAGCGTCGACGTCTACTGCGCCCCGAACACCGGCGGCGAGAGCTTCGGCATGATCCTGACCGAGGCGATGGCTTCCGGAACCGCGGTGGTCGCGAGCGCGCTCGACTCGTTCCGGCGGGTACTCGACGACGGCAAGGCCGGCCTGCTCGCCGCGCCCGGGGACACCGCGGCGCTCGCCGAGGCGCTGGGCGAGGTGCTCGGTGACCCGGCGAGGCGGACATCGCTGGCCGCCGCGGCGGGGGAGCGGGTGGCGATCTACGACTGGTCCGTGGTGGTCTCGCAGGTGCTGCGGGTCTACGAAACGGCCGTGGCCGCCGATCCGCGGCGGGTCAGCGAGGCGGTGGCGAACTGATGGGCTGGTTCGTCGTGGTGGTGGCCATCGTGGCGGCCGTGGTGGTGCTCGGCGGCCTGTTCCTGGTGGCGACCGCGAACCGGCTGGACCGCCTGCACGTCCGCCTGGACGCCGGCTGGGCGGCACTGGACGCGGCGCTGGCCCGGCGCGCGGTGGTGGCACGTGCCGTCGCGGCCGGTGCGCTGACCGGTGAGCAGGCGGCGTGCCTGGGACAGACCGCGGACGCGGCGGAGGCCGCGCCGAGGCCGGACCGGGAGGCGACCGAGAACGAGCTGACCCGGCGCCTCGCCGAGATCGACCGCGGCCGTCTCCCGCCCCGGCTCGCCGACGAACTGGCCGACGCCGAACAGCGCGTGGTGATCGCGCGACGGGTGCACAACGACGCCGTCCGCGACACCCTCGCCCTCCGCCGGCGGCGTAAGGTCCGCTACTTCAAGCTCGCGGGCACGGCGCCGCAGCCGGAGTACTTCGAGATCGCCGAGCCCGACTCAGCGGTCGCGCCCTAGCCCTGGGGCAAGCCGGCGGGCCCGCTGGAGTCAGAACTCGAAACCGCCGTCGCGGCCGTTGCGGTCGGCCAGCAGGCCGGCCAGGGTCGCGATGGCGATCTCCGGCGGGGTGCGCGAACCGATGTTCAACCCGACCGGCCGGTGCACACGCGCGATCTGCTCCTCCGGCACGCCGAGTTTCCGCAGCGCCTCGACGTGCGGGCCGGCGTGCCGTGGGTTGCCCATCACGCCGACCCACCGGACCGGACGGGCCAGCACGTCCCGCAGCGCGGGGCCGAGCTCGGGCCGGTGGTGGTCGGTGACCACCACCTCGGTCGCCTCGTCCAGTCCGGGCAGTTCGTCGACCACCTCGAACGTCTCGGCGGCGGCTTTGGCCTTGTCCGGGTCGGGTTCGTAGAGCACCGGCCGGTAGCCCAGGTCCAGGCCGTAGCGCAGCAGGAACCCGGCGACCGGCGAGGCGAACACGGCCAGCAGCGTCCGCCCGGCGGCCTGATGCCGGATCTCCCCTTCGCCGTGCGCGACCGCGCAGGACGGGTCGTTCTCGGGTTCAGCCATGCGCCGAATGTGCCACTCAGCGGCCGGCAAGCGCTTGCGGCAGCGGGTCGAAGCGGGCGTGCCGCCGGGTGAACGTCGCCGTGCCCGAGGTGAGCGAGCGCAGGTCGGTGGCGTACCGCAGCAACTCGGTCGCGGGCACCTCGGCCCGGATCACCGTGCGCCCGCCGCCCGCCGACTCGGTGCCCAGCACCCGCCCCCGCCTCGACGACAGGTCGCCGAGCACGGTGCCGAGATGCTCGTCGGGCAGCCGTACGGCCACCTCGTCCAGCGGTTCCAGCAGCGTGACCCGGCCGTTGGCGGCCGCGTCCTTGAGCGCGAGCGCCCCGGCCGTCTGGAAGGCCGCGTCGGAGGAGTCGACGCTGTGTGCCTTGCCGTCGACCAGGGTGACCCGGAGGTCGACCACCGGATGCCCGGCCGCCAGCCCGCGCTGGAGCTGGGCCCGCACGCCCTTCTCCACGCTCGGGATGAACTGGTGCGGGACCGCGCCGCCGACGATCCGGTCGACGAACTCGAAACCCGCGCCCCGCTCCAGGGGCTCGACCTCGATGTCGCAGACGGCGTACTGCCCGTGGCCGCCGGACTGCTTGACGTGCCGCCCGTGTCCCTTGGCCGGTCCGGCGAAGGTCTCCCGGAGGCTGACCTTGACCGGTTCGGTGTCGACCTCGGCGCCGCCCGCCCGCAGCCGGGACAGCACCACGTCGGCGTGGGCCTCGCCCATGCACCACAGCACGAGCTGGCTGGTCTCGGCGTTGCGTTCGAGCCGGAGCGTCGGGTCACCGGCCACCAGCCGGGAAAGGTTGCGCGCCAACGTGTCCTCGTCGCTGCGGTTGTGCGCGACGATCGCGACCGGCAGCAGTGGCTCCGGCATCGTCCACGGCTTCATCAGCAGCGGATGCTCCGGGGAGGACACGGTGTCGCCGGTCTCCGCCGAGCCGACCTTGGTCAGCGCGCACAGGTCCCCGGCCACGCAATAGGGCACTTCGCGGAGATTCGCGCCGAGCGGGGAGTACAGGTGCGCCACGCGCTCGTCCGCGTCGTGATCTTCGTGTCCTCGTTCGGCGAGGCCATGTCCCGAAACGTGCACCGGCCGCTCCGGCCGCAGGGTTCCGGAAAACACCCGCACGAGGGAGACCCTCCCGACGTAGGAGTCCACCGCGGTCCGCACGACCTCGGCCGCGAGCGGCCCGCCCGGGTCGGCCGCCAACTCGATGGTCTGCGTCCCGTCGATCGAGCTGATCCGGGGCAACGGGTGCTCCAGCGGTGACGGGAACGCGCGGACGATGCCGTTCAGCACCTCGGCCAGCCCGAGCGAGGTGGTCGCGCAGACCGGCATGACCGGATGGAAGCTACCCCGCGCGACCGCGGTCTCCAGATCGGAGATCAGGGTGTCCTCGGAGATCTCCTCGCCGCCGAGGTACCGGTCCATCAGGGACTCGTCCTCGCTCTCGGCGATGATCCCCTCGATCAGTTCGTTGCGCGCCTCGGTCATCCGGTCGAGGTCGGCGGGATCGGGCTCGCCGAGGGCGGGCGGGTATCCGTTCGAGTAGTCGTACAGCCGCTGCGTGATCAGCCCGATCAGGCCGGGCTCGCCGCCGCTCGCCGGCAGGTACAGCGGCAGCACCCCGGCGCCGAAGGCCTCCTGGCAGGCGGCGATCTCGCCCATCACGTCGGCGCGATGGTGGTCGAGGCGGGCGATGACGACGGCTCTCGGCATCCCGACGGCGGCGCACTCCTCCCACAGCGCGACCGTGGCCGCGTCCACGCCCTCGGACGCGGAAACGACGAACAGCGCGGCGTCGGCGGCACGCAGCCCGGCGCGCAGTTCGCCGACGAAGTCCGCGTAACCGGGCGTGTCGATCAGGTTGATCTTGACCCCGTCGTGCAGCACGGGCGCGACGGCCAGGCCGACCGATCGCTGCTGGCGGACCGCCGCCGGATCGTGGTCGCAGACCGTGGTGCCCTCCACCACGGAACCGGCCCTG
This sequence comes from Amycolatopsis sp., assembly GCF_035276945.1. Lineage (GTDB taxonomy): Bacteria > Actinomycetota > Actinomycetes > Mycobacteriales > Pseudonocardiaceae > Amycolatopsis_E. The sequence continues at coordinate 24,862 of NZ_DATELF010000072.1, forward strand.
TTCACGGTGCCGGACACCGTGAGCAGGGCCTCGGTGAGGGTGGTCTTGCCGGAACCGGACGGTCCCACCAGGACGACGTTGCGGACCATGCGCGGGTCGTCCACAGCGACCGCGGCCCCGGAATCACCGTTTCTGGGTTGCTTGTCGGCCATGACGCAGGCCTCCCGGGACGTCGGTGTCGTTGGGTGTGCCTTCGATCACACACCCGTTGGGCCCGCCCCGGCAACCCCGCGTTCAGGGCGCGGTTCCGCCCAGGCCGAAGTGGCCTGCCGAAATAGCATCGTACTGGACTGGGGAAGCGGTCCACCTGTCCCTAGAATTGTGGTATGTCAGAAGCTCAGCCAGCTCAGCCCACCCAGCCCGAGCGGGGCACCGCCCGCGTCAAGCGTGGCATGGCGGAAATGCTCAAGGGCGGCGTGATCATGGACGTCGTCACCCCGGACCAGGCCAAGATCGCCGAGGACGCCGGTGCGGTCGCGGTGATGGCGCTCGAGCGCGTCCCGGCCGACATCAGGGCCCAGGGCGGGGTGGCCAGGATGAGCGACCCCGACCTCATCGACGGGATCATCCAGGCGGTGTCCATCCCGGTGATGGCCAAGGCACGGATCGGCCACTTCGTGGAGGCCCAGGTCCTGCAGGCGCTCGGGGTCGACTACATCGACGAGTCCGAGGTGCTCACCCCGGCCGACTACGCCAACCACATCGACAAGTGGGCCTTCACCGTGCCCTTCGTGTGCGGGGCGACCAACCTCGGTGAGGCGCTGCGCCGGATCAACGAGGGCGCCGCGATGATCCGGTCGAAGGGCGAGGCCGGCACCGGCGACGTGTCCAACGCGACCACGCACATGCGCAAGATCCGCGCCGAGATCAGGCGGCTGGGCGCGCTGCCCGAGGACGAGCTCTTCGTCGCGGCCAAGGAACTGCAGGCGCCGTACGAGCTGGTCAAGGAGGTGGCCGAGCGCGGCAGGCTCCCGGTGGTGCTGTTCACCGCGGGCGGCATCGCGACCCCGGCCGACGCGGCGATGATGATGCAGCTCGGTGCCGAGGGTGTGTTCGTCGGCTCGGGCATCTTCAAGTCGGGCGACCCGGCCAAACGCGCGGAGGCCATCGTCAAGGCGACCACGTTCCACGACGACGCGGACGTGCTGGCCAAGGTTTCGCGCGGGCTCGGTGAGGCGATGGTCGGCATCAACGTCGGCGAGGTCCCCGAGCCGCACCGTCTGGCCGAACGCGGCTGGTAGGCGCCGGTGTCCGTGACACCCGTCGTCGGCGTGCTCGCCCTGCAGGGAGACGTGGCCGAGCACCTCGCCGCGCTCGAGCACGCCGGGGCGAAGGCCCGGCCCGTCCGTCGTCCCGGCGAGCTCGCCGAGGTGGACGGGCTCGTGCTGCCCGGGGGCGAGTCGACCACCATGTCCCGCCTGCTCGACGTGTTCGAGCTCCTCGAACCGCTGCGGGAGCGGATCGCCGGCGGCATGCCTGCCTACGGGTCGTGCGCCGGGATGATCCTGCTGGCCCGGCAGGTCCTGGACGGCCGCCCGGACCAGCGGCAGCTCGACGGGCTCGACGTCGTGGTGCGCCGCAACGCCTTCGGCAGGCAGGTGGACTCGTTCGAGGGCGTCCTCGGCTTCACCGGCGTCGGCGAACTGCCCGCGGTGTTCATCCGGGCCCCCTGGGTGGAGAAGGCGGGTGACGGGGTCGAGATACTGGCTCGTATCCCCGATACGCCCGACGCCGGGGAGGCGGCCGATAGGATCGTTGCGGTCCGGCAGGGACCGGTGCTGGCCACGGCGTTCCACCCGGAACTCACGGGGGACGAACGGGTGCACCGGCTGTTCGTGGGGATGGTGCGGGCAGCGGCCGGGACATGACGACCTATCGCGGGGCGGCCCGCGATACGAACGAGGAGGAGAGATGAGCGGCCACTCCAAGTGGGCCACCACGAAGCACAAGAAGGCCGCCCTCGACGCCAAGCGTGGCAAGCTGTTCGCGAGACTGATCAAGAACATCGAGGTCGCCGCGCGGACCGGCGGGGGCGACCCGGACGGCAACCCGACGCTCTACGACGCGATTCAGAAGGCGAAGAAGAACTCGGTCCCGCAGGACAACATCGAGCGGGCGCGCAAGCGCGGCGCCGGGGAAGAGGCCGGCGGCGCCGACTGGCAGACGATCAACTACGAGGGCTACGGCCCCAACGGCGTCGCGGTGCTGATCGAGTGCCTCACCGACAACCGCAACCGCGCCGCGTCCGAGGTGCGGACCGCGCTGACCCGCAACGGCGGTTCGCTCGCCGACCCGGGTTCGGTGGCCTATTTGTTCAACCGCAAGGGCGTGGTGATCATGCCGAAGGCCGGGCTGTCCGAGGACGACGTGCTGCTGGCCGTGCTCGACGCGGGTGCCGAGGAGGTCAACGATCTCGGCGAGAACTTCGAGATCGTGTCCGAGGCGACCGATCTGGTCGCGGTCCGCAAGGCACTGCAGGAGGCCGGGTACGACTACGAGTCGGCGGAGGCGAGCTTCCTGCCGTCGGTCAACGTGCCGCTGGACGCCGACGGTGCCAAGAAGGTCTTCAAACTGATCGACGTGCTCGAAGACTGCGACGACGTCCAGAACGTGTACGCCAACTTCGACGTTTCGGACGACGTGCTGGCCGAAGTCGGATAAGCCCTGAACCGCCCGGCGACGCGGAAAATCCCGGTGTGCGCGCACGCCGGGACTTTTCGTGTACTGGTCTGTGCGCCGCGCGGGCCATCCGGCAGAATGCGGCCATGCAGACGGAGACCGCGGAGAACCTGGCTCCCGAAGAACGGGATCTGCTCGACTGGATCGTCGCCGAGGCGGAGCGGCGGGGCAACGTGGTCATCCAGGTTCCCCGTGACGACAAGGGATCCGGCTACTGCTTCACCGCCTGCGTGTGGGCGCTGCACCAGGTGCCCGAGGCGGTGGTGATCGGTCTTCCCGAGCACATGGCGCCGATTCTGCTCGACGCCTATGTGGACCGGGCGGCCACCGGCGAGCCGTTCACGCCCGGGCACGTGTACGACGATTTCTTCGAGGGCGCCTCGGTGACGTTCGAGCGGGTCGCGCTTGGGCACTATCCCGAATACTTCGGCTGCGCCTTCCTCGTCTATCCCGACGGGGACTTTCCCGCGGTGCAGATCATCGTGGCCACCCCGGACGGGAAGTGGCCGTGGAGCGAGGACGCACCGGAGGGCTTCGCCGAATGGCAGCCGGTGCTGACCGAAAGCGGTCGCCCGGAGAGCTGGACGCCGGGCATCGACGGTCCATAGTGGACAGTGAATGTCCCGGCGCGTCCTCCCCGCGTCGCGCCGCCGCGCCCGGTAACCTCCGAACTGATGTTCGGCGAGGAGGGAAGATCAGGTGCGAGTGCTCGGTGTCGACCCCGGGCTGACGCGGTGCGGGCTGGGCGTGGTGGACGGCGGCACCGGGCGGACGGTGCGGTGCGTGGCGGTGGACGTCGTCCGCACCCCGGTGGACGCGTCGCTGGCCACCCGGCTGTTGCGGGTGTCGGACGCGGTGGAGGAGTGGCTCGACCGCTACCGTCCCGAGGCGGTGGCCGTGGAACGGGTGTTCAGCCAGCACAACGTGCGCACCGTGATGGGTACCGCGCAGGCCGGGGGAGTGGTCGCGCTGTCGGCCGCCCGCCGGGGCCTGCCGGTGGTCTTCCACACGCCCAGTGAGGTGAAGGCGGCGGTGACCGGCTCCGGCCGCGCGGACAAGGCCCAGGTCACGGGCATGGTGACCCGCCTGCTGGGGCTCGCCGAGAAGCCGAGCCCGGCCGACGCGGCGGATGCGCTCGCGCTGGCGATCTGCCATCTTTGGCGCGAACCGATGCGCGCCAGGCTCGCCGAGGCGGAGGCGCGGGCCGCGCGGCTGGCCAAGACGCACCGCGCCCGGCTGGCCGCCGCGACGAAGGCACAGAACACGAAGGCTGGTGGCAAATGATCTCCTCGGTGCGCGGCGAGGTGCTCTCCGTCGGGCTGAATCACGTGGTCGTCGAAGTGGGCGGCGTGGGGCTCGCGGTGCAGGCCACTCCGGCCACACTGGCGACCCTGCGCCGGGGCGAGCAGGTGCGGCTGCACACGGCGCTCGTGGTGCGGGAGGACTCGCTGACCCTGTTCGGCTTCGCCGACGCCGACGCCCGCGAGCTGTTCGGGCTGCTGCAGACGGTGTCCGGCATCGGGCCGCGCCTGGCACTGGCCGCACTGGCCGTGCTCGACCCGGACAAGCTGCGCACGGCGATCGCGGAAGGCAACATCACCGTGCTCACCCAGGTACCCGGCGTCGGCCGGAAGGGCGCCGAACGGCTCACGCTCGAGCTGCGTGACAAGGTGGTCGCCGCCGCCTCCGCGGACACCGTGGCCACACCGGCGACCGCCGGCGCCGTTCGGGCAGAGGTGGTGGAAGCGCTTACCGGCCTCGGCTTTCCGGCGAAACAGGCCGAGCAGGCGGTGGACAAGGTGCTCGGCGGCGGCGAGGCGAGTGACACCTCGGCCGTGCTGCGCGCGGCGCTGACCACGCTCGGGCGTAAGCGGTAGAGCCCCGGACAAGCAGGCAGGAAGCGATTGTGCACGATGACGGGGTGACCGGATTCGAAGCGGAAGAGACCCTTTCCGCGCTGCCCGAGACCGGGGAGCGCGAGGTCGAAACCACGCTGCGCCCCCGCAAGCTCGCCGAGTTCGTCGGCCAGCCGCGGGTGCGTGAGCAGCTCGAACTGGTGCTGGAGAGCGCCCGGCGCCGGGGCGTCCCGCCCGACCACGTGCTGCTGTCCGGCCCGCCCGGGCTCGGCAAGACGAGCCTCGCCATGATCATCGCCGCCGAGCTGGACGCGGCGATCCGGATCACCTCCGGGCCCGCCCTCGAGCGCGCCGGCGACCTGGCCGCGATGCTGTCCAACCTCGCCGAGGGCGACGTGCTGTTCATCGACGAGATCCACCGCGTCGCGCGCCCCGCCGAGGAGATGCTCTACCTGGCGATGGAGGACTACCGGGTGGACGTGGTCGTCGGCAAGGGCCCGGGCGCGACCAGCATCCCGCTGGAGATCGCGCCGTTCACCCTGGTCGGCGCCACCACCCGGTCCGGCGCGCTGACCGGCCCGCTGCGCGACCGGTTCGGGTTCACCGGGCAGATGGAGTTCTACGCCGACGCCGAACTCGACCAGGTGGTCCGCCGCGCGGCCACCATCCTGGGCATCGAGATCGACCCCGACGCCAGCAACGAAATCGCCCGCCGGTCGCGGGGCACGCCCCGGATCGCGAACCGGTTGCTGCGTCGCGTGCGGGACTACGCCGAGGTGCGTGCCGACGGCCGGATCACCCACGACGTCACCCGTGCGGCGCTGGAGGTCTACGACGTCGACGAGCTGGGCCTCGACCGGCTCGACCGCGCGGTGCTGGGCGCGCTGGTGCGGTCCTTCGGTGGTGGCCCGGTCGGCGTTTCGACGCTCGCGGTGGCGGTCGGCGAGGAGCCCGGCACCGTCGAGGAGGTCTGTGAGCCGTACCTGGTCCGCGCGGGTATGCTGGCCCGGACCCCGCGGGGACGGGTGGCGACCGCGACCGCGTGGGAGCATCTGGGTCTCCGCCCGCCTCCGGACTACGCTCGCTCTGAGCAGTCGAGCCTGTTCGACTAGTGTCTTGCCGGACACCCGCTGAGTTTCCCGGCGGGGCCTGGCACACTCGAGAGAGCACGTCCGGACAACTACGACCGATCAGACGGCGGGCGCGGCTCCGCCGAAAGGTGAATCATGAACTCCCAGCTACTACTGCCGTTACTCCTCATGCTCGTCGTGGCGATTCCGCTGGTGATGGGCAGCCGTAAGCAGAAGCGGGCCGCGCAGGAGCAGCAGCAGTTGCTGAGCAGCCTGTCCGAGGGCGACCGCGTGATGACCACCTCCGGCCTCTACGGCACGGTGGCCGACGCCAGCGGCGACACCACCATCGACATCGAGATCGCGCCCGGCGTGGTGACCACCTGGCTGCGGCAGGCGGTGCGGGAGAAGGTCGCCCCGGAGGTCCCCGAAGAGGACGAAGCGCTGGTCGAGGACGAGGCGACCGTGGACGAGGCCGGCGAGAGCGACAAGCCCAAGCAGACCGGTCCCCAGATCGCGCCGCCGCTCGAGCACGAAAAGAAGTAGCTCCATCCCGCCGCCCCCACTGCGCTCCCTGGGGGCAAGCCGCCGGACCCCCGCGTCGCCGCACGATCGCGGAGTGACGCCGGGGGTCAACGCTGCGCTCACGGCGTGGCGAGTACCCTCTCGAGGGGACCTGGGGCAACCTCCAGGTCTTCCGGTTTTTCCGGTGACGTAGCGCAAGATCCACTTCGAGGAGAACGACCACCGTGGCACCACCGGCCGGGCGGATCCGCCCGGGACGCTATCTCGGCTTCTTCGTGTTCATCGTGGTCTTGCTCTACGCGCTGGTGTTCCTCACCGGCAACGGCAAGGCGACGCCGAAGCTGGGCATCGACCTGCAGGGCGGCACCCGGGTCACGCTGACCGCGCGCACCCCGGACGGCTCCGCCCCGTCGAAGGACTCGCTCAACCAGGCCCGCCAGATCATCGAGCGGCGGGTCAACGGCATCGGCGTGGCCGGCACCGAGGTGCTGCTGGACGGCAACAACATCGTCATCACCGTGCCGGGCGAGCAGGGCGACCAGGCCAAGAAGCTCGGCCAGACGGCGAAGCTCGGCTTCCGCAAGGTGCTCGACGCGCAGACGGCCACCACACCGCCGGTCGCGAACCCCGCGCCCGCCACCGAGGCCGAGTCCGCGGCGCAGATCCAGCAGGCGAAGGCGGCCCGCCAGGCGACCATGCTGGTCACCGGCACCGGGGACAGCCTCGCCGAGTCGCCCACCGCGCAGCAGACGCTGGCCGGCTACGCCTGCACCACGCAGGACCCGTTGCGCGGCAACGACGACCCGAACCTGCCGCTGCTGACCTGCAACCGGGACGGCAGCGAGAAGTACCTGCTGGGCCCGGTGTTCCTGCAGGGCACCGAGATCGACAACGCGGTGGCGTCCCCGCCGGCCCAGAACAAGGCGGGCTGGACCGTCGACCTGAACTTCAAGTCGGCCGGACGGCAGATCTGGGCGGACTTCACCTCGAAGAACGTGCAGCAGCGGGCGGCATTCGTGCTGGACACCCAGGTGGTCTCGGCGCCGACCATCCAGAACGCGATCGTGGACGGCAACACGCAGATCAGCGGGTCGTTCACGCAGCAGCAGACCAAGGACCTCGCCGACATCCTCAAGTACGGCTCGCTGCCGCTGTCGTTCACCTCCTCCGACGCGGTCACCGTTTCGGCCACGCTCGGCCTGGCTTCGCTGAAGGCCGGGCTGATCGCGGGCGGTCTCGGCCTCGCGCTGGTGTTCGTCTACTGCCTGTTCTACTACCGCCTGCTCGGCGCGCTGACGGTCGTCTCGCTGGCGCTGTCGGGCCTGATCGTGTACGCGGTCCTGGTGCTGCTGGGCCGGTGGATCGGGTTCACCCTGGACCTCGCCGGCGTCGCCGGGTTCATCATCGCCATCGGTGTCACCGCGGACTCCTTCGTGGTGTTCTTCGAACGGCTCAAGGACGAGATCCGCGAAGGCGGGCGAAGTTTCCGCTCCGCGGTGCCACGCGGCTGGACGCGGGCGCGGCGCACGATCCTCGCCTCCGACGCGGTCATGTTCCTCGCCTCGGCGGTGCTGTACGCGATCGCGGTCGGCGACGTCCAGGGCTTCGCCTTCACCCTCGGCCTGTCCACGGTGCTCGACCTGGTGGTGGTGTTCCTGGTGACCCACCCGCTGGTGGCGCTGGCGGCGAACTCGAAGACACTGTCCAACCCGAAGCTCACCGGCCTGGGCGGTGTGCAGACGCTCGCGGCCGAGCGCCGGTCCACCCGCAAGGCCGCCGGTGCAGCCGTGAAGGAGGCGTGACGTGGCCGGCACTGGCACGGGTAGCGAAACCACCAAAAACACCGAAACCACCGAAACCACCGAAACCCCGGCCAGGAAGGGTTCGCTGTTCCACCGGCTCTACGTGGGCACGGGCGCGTTCGACATCGTCGGCAAGCGCAAGCGGTGGTACATCTTATTCGGCGCGCTGGTGCTGGTGTGCATCGCTTCGATCGGCATCCGGGGCTTCAACCTGGGCATCGAGTTCGAGGGCGGCACCCAGCTCCAGCTGCCCGGCCACGGCACGCATGGGGTGATCAGCCCCGCGCAGGCCGGCCAGGTGTTCGCCGACGCGACCGGAAAGCAGCCGTCCTCGACCCAGACGGTCGGCGTGGGCAACGCGGCGACCGTGCAGATCCGGTCCGAGTCCCTTGACGCTCCCACGGTGGCGAAGGCCAAGGAAGCGCTGTTCACCCAGTTGCAGCCGATCGGCGCCAACGGCCAGCCGAGCGTCCAGTCGATCAGCGACAGCGCGGTGAGCGCGTCGTGGGGCCAGGAGATCTCCCAGAAGGCGCTGATCGCGCTCGGCGTGTTCATCGTGCTGGTGACCGCCTTCCTGACGATCTACTTCGAACGCTGGATGGCGCTGGCGGCGCTGATCTCGCTGGTGCACGACATCCTCGTCACCGCGGGCATCTACTCGCTGGTGGGTTTCGAGGTCACCCCGGCGACCGTGATCGGCCTGCTGACCATCCTCGGGTTTTCGCTGTACGACACGGTGGTGGTGTTCGACAAGGTCAAGGAGAACACCCGCGGCCTGCTCGGGCTGACCCGCCGCACCTACGCCGAGACCGCGAACCTGGCGCTCAACCAGACCCTGATGCGCTCGATCAACACCTCGGTCATCGCGCTGCTGCCGGTGCTCGGCCTGCTCATCGTCGGGTACTTCCTGCTCGGCTCGGGCACCCTGCAGGATCTCGCGCTCGTCCAGCTCACCGGCATGCTGGCCGGTGTGATGTCCTCGCTGTTCCTGGCGACCCCGCTGCTGGTCGACTTCAAGATGCGCGACCCGCGATTCCGCCAGCAGGCGGACCGGGTGCGGGCCCGCCGGGCGAACGCGGCTCGCAAAGCCGCCGAGGCGGAGCCGGAACCGGCAGGCGGCGAGGCCGCCGGGGTGTCCGGCGAGGCCGGGAAGGCTGGGAAGTCCGGGAAGGCTGGGAATTCCGAGGAATCCGCGCAGCGCCGGGAAAAGGTCTATGCGGCCGCGTCGGCCGTGCCGGGCCGCACCCCGAAGGCGCAGCCGCGGCGTGGCCGCCCCTCGGGCAAGCGGAAACGCTGACGGCCCATGGATCTCGACGCCGCGCTCGGGCTGATCGCGGAGGTACCCGATTTTCCTGAGCCGGGTGTGCGCTTCCGCGACCTCTCGCCGCTGTTCGCGCACGGCGAGGGATTCGCCGCCGTGGTGGACGCGCTGGCCGCGACCGTGGAGCCGGAGGTCGAGCTGCTGGCGGCGGTCGAGGCGCGCGGGTTCATGCTCGCCTCGGCGATCGGCTACGCCCGCGGGCTTGGTGTCGTCCTGGTGCGCAAGCCCGGCAAGCTGCCCGCCGTCGCGGGCCGCGTCGACTACGCGCTCGAGTACGGCACGGCCACGCTCGAGCTGCCGGCCGGGGTCGTCCGCCCCGGCGCAGAGGTGACCGTCGTCGACGACGTGCTGGCCACCGGGGGCACGGTCGACGCCGCCTGCCGGTTGCTGGAGCAGGCCGGAGCCTCGGTGACCGGGGTCTCGGTGGTGCTCGAACTCGGGGCGCTCGACGGCCGCGCCGCCCTGGTGGGCCGGAAAGTCACCTCGCTCGCGCTCGTCCCCTGAACGCGAAGCCGCCGGCCCCGAAAACCGGGGCCGGCGGCCGGTTCCTCGCCCGCTACAGCACGCGAAGCCGGTAGGTCGCGCTGAAATTCAGTTGCAGGTCCGGAATGGACGCGCCGAAGGTGATCGTGTGCTCGCCGCGCGGAAGCGGTTCCAGCAGGATCCAGAACCCGTCGGACACCGCCTCGGTGCGGCGCCCGGACGCCTCGTCCGGAATTCCCACCAGGTTTCCGCGAACGGGCCGCAGCGTGAAGGGCGGCGGCGGGGAAGCCGCGCGGTAGCCGGTCAGATCCGGCACGGCTTGCCCGTCGACGGTCGCCGTCAACTGCGAGTTCGGGTGGGTGGCGTAGTCGGCCTGTGCGCCGGCGCAGGCGAGCAGCGCGTCATAGTCGGTACCGCTCGGGCTCGCCGGGACCGGGCAGGTCTGGCCAGGATGCTGCTGTTCCCACAGGTTCGCCTCCGCCACCGACCATTCCGCGGTGAAGGCCGGGAAGAGGATGCCCCGGTGGGGAGGCACCACGCAGCTGGTGTCGGCCGGTGCCGACAGGAAGTAGACGGGACCCGATTCGGCGGGACAGTGGCTGAACGACCGCCTGGCCGCGGCCCATTGCCACCACGCCTCGCTCCACTCACCGTAGGTCTTTCCCTGGTAGGTGGAATCGATCGGGACGACCACCGGCGAGGTGGCCGCGGACGCCGTGACCGGGGCGACGACCGCGGCGGCCACGGTCGCGAGGACCACGGCGATGCTTCGCCAGTGCGAGCCGGCAAGATTCATTCTGGGCAAACTCCTTAACGTCGGTTGTCGGAAGGCGGAAACGCATCGGTGATGATTCTCCTGGGGCGTCACGGAAAAGTGACCCCATCGTCACGCGGGGCGGGCGGCGCCGCCTGTCTTCGGAGGGCGGTAAGGCCATCTGGCGGGACGCGTTACGCTTGATGTTCCAGAGGTCAGGCGAACGGCGATGGCTGGAGGCCGGTTGAGCCAGGAGCTCCACTCCGCGACACCCGCCCAGGATGGCGCGTTGACACCGCCGCACGGCGTGACCAGGGCTCCGTCGGCGACACGGCGGGTGCGTGCCCGGCTGGCGCGCCGGATCACCGCGCAGCGCGCCGCCTCCGTCAAGCAGGTGCTCGAACCCCTGGCGGCCATCCACCGCGAACTCCACCCGAACGCCGACCTCAGCCTGCTTCAGCGCGCCTACGACGTCGCCGAGGAACTACACCGCGACCAGCGGCGCAAGTCCGGCGACCCGTACATCACACACCCCCTGGCCGTCGCGACGATCCTGGCCGAGCTGGGCATGGACACGATCACCCTGGTCGCCGCGCTCCTGCACGACACGGTCGAGGACACCGGCTATTCGCTGGAGAAGCTGGCCGAGGACTTCGGCGACAAGGTGGCCCAGCTCGTCGACGGCGTCACCAAGCTGGACAAGGTCAAGCTCGGCACGGCCGCCGAGGCCGAGACCATCCGCAAGATGGTCATCGCCATGGCGCGGGATCCGCGGGTGCTGGTCATCAAGCTCGCCGACCGGCTGCACAACATGCGCACCATGCGCTTCCTGCCGCCGGAGAAGCAGGCGCGCAAGGCGAAGGAGACCCTGGAGGTCCTGGCCCCGCTGGCGCACCGGCTGGGCATGGCGACCGTCAAATGGGAGCTGGAGGACCTCGCCTTCGCGATCCTGCAGCCCAAGAAGTACGACGAGATCGTCCGCCTGGTCGCCCAGCGCGCGCCGTCCCGCGACATCTACTTGCGCAAGGTGATCGACGAGCTGACCGGCAGCCTGGGCAACTCGCGGATCACCGCGAAGGTCGAGGGCCGGCCGAAGCACTACTACTCGATCCACCAGAAGATGATCGTTCGCGGCCGCGACCTCGACGACATCCACGACCTGGTCGGCGTGCGGATCCTGGTCGAGGACGTGCGGGACTGCTACGCGGCGATGGGCGTGGTGCACGCGCTGTGGCAGCCGATGCCCGGCCGGTTCAAGGACTACATCGCGCAGCCGCGGTTCGGGGTGTACCAGTCCCTGCACACCACGGTCATCGGGCCCGAGGGAAAGCCACTGGAGGTGCAGATCCGCACCTACGAGATGCACCACACCGCCGAGTACGGCATCGCGGCGCACTGGCGGTACAAGGAAACACGCGGGACCCACACCAGCAACAGCGCGAACGCCGTCGACATCGACGAAATGGCGTGGATGCGGCAGCTCCTCGACTGGCAGCGCGAGGCCGCGGATCCCGGTGAGTTCCTCGACTCGCTGCGGTACGAGCTCGCCGCCCGCGAGATCTTCGTGTTCACGCCCAAGGGCGACGTGGTGACCCTGCCGGTCGGTGGCACTCCGGTGGACTTCGCCTACGCGGTGCACACCGAGGTGGGGCACCGGTGCATCGGCGCCCGCGTCAACGGGCGGCTGGTCGCGCTCGAGCGCAAGCTGGAAAACGGCGACGTGGTCGAGATCTTCACGTCGAAGGCCGAGAACGCCGGCCCGAGCCGGGACTGGCTGTCGTTCGCCAAGTCGCCCAAGGCCAGGGCGAAGATCCGCCAGTGGTTCGCCAAGGAACGCCGGGACGAGGCGATCGAGGCGGGCAAGGAGGCCATCACCAAGGAGGTCCGCAAGATCGGCCTGCCGATGCAGCGGCTGATCTCCGCGGAGAACATGGGTTCGCTCGCGGTCGAGTTGCGGCACCCGGACATCAGCTCGCTCTACGCGGCCGTCGGCGAGGGCCACACCAGCGCGAAGCACGTGGTGCAGCGGCTGGTGACGCTCATCGGCGGGGTCGACGAGGCGGAGGAGGAGCTGGCCGCGCGCTCGACGCCGTCCACGGTGACCCGGCGGCGGGGCTCCAACGACGTGGGCGTGATCGTCAAGGGCGCCAGCGACGTCTGGGCCAAGCTCGCCCGGTGCTGCACCCCGGTGCCCGGCGACGAGATCCTCGGGTTCGTCACCCGCGGCGGCGGGGTCAGCGTGCACCGCACGGACTGCACGAACGCCGGCGACCTGCGCAAGCAGCCGGAGCGGCTGGTCGAGGTCGAGTGGGCGCCGTCGGAGAACTCGGTGTTCCTGGTGTCCATCCAGGTGGAGGCTTTGGACCGGCACCGCTTGCTGTCCGACATCACCAAGGTGCTCGCCGACGAGAAGGTCAACATCCTGTCCGCGTCGGTGCAGACCTCGCGGGACCGGGTGGCGGTGAGCCGGTTCTCCTTCGAGATGGGCGATCCCAAGCACCTCGGGCACGTGCTCAAGGTGGTGCGCGGGGTGGAGGGCGTCTATGACGTGTACCGGGTCACGTCGGCCTCCTGAACATTCTCCGCCCTCTAGTGTCTGGGTCATGGTTGATGGGCTGGAGTTCACGCGGGACGGCGAGGTCGCGAGGCTGACCTTCGCCCGGCCGGAGAAGAAGAACGCGATCACGCACGGCATGTGGGCGGCGATTCCGGACGTGGTGGCCGACGTCGAGATGGACCCGGCGATCAAGGTGCTCGTGCTGGCCGGCGCCGCGCCGGACTTCTCGGCGGGTGCGGACATCAGCGAGTTCGGGCAGTTGCGGTCCTCGGCGGAAGGGGCCGCGGCCTACGACAAGGTGGTGGAGGGCGCGGTCGCGGCGCTCGCCGGGATGCGGAAGCCGACCGTGGCGATGATCCGCGGCAACTGCATCGGCGGTGGCTGCCAGCTCTCGGTCGCCTGTGACTTCCGGTTCGCTCAGGCCGGGGCGCGGTTCGGCATCACCCCGGCGAAACTGGGGATCGTCTACGACTTCCTGTCCACCCGCCAGCTGGTATCCCTGATCGGCCCGGCCCACACCCGGTACTTCCTGCTGTCCGGCAAGCTCGTCGACGCGGCGAAGGCCCGGGAAATCGGTCTGGTCAACGATGTTTTCCCGGCGGACGATTTCGACGCGCAGGTGGAGTCCTTTGTGGACACCCTGTGCGCGCGCTCGCAGGCTTCGATCCGGGGGATGAACCGGATCATCGAGAAAATCCTGTCCGGGCAACGCGAAAGTGACTCCGAAGTGGACGCCATCCGCCTCGCGGCCGTCCACGGCCCGGACTACGCGGAGGGTGTGGCCGCCTTCCTCGACCGCCGCCCGCCGCGTTTCACCGACCGCTAACACCCCTCCCCACCACGCGAGTCCGGCTTTCCCGCCACGCGAGTCCGGCTTTCGTGAGGGGCGAGTCGGGCTTTCGTGAGGGGCGAGTCGGGCTTTCGTGACCCGCGAGTCCGGCGTTGGTGACGGGAGTCCGGCGTTGGTGACTGTTCCACGTTGGCGACGATCCGCGTGGAACTCGGGCGCCGCGAACGTAGAACCCGCGCGCCGGGAGCGTGGGACTCGCGCTGTTAGTTGTCCACGGTCACCGCGGTGAACTTGACCTCCATGTTGGGCTTACCTCCGCCGGGGCTCGGGTCGTAGCTGCCGTCGTCGCCCGCGCGCGCGATCTTGTCCAGCACCTGCAGGCCCGCGTCGCTGATCGAGCCGAAGACCGTGTAGTCCGGGGGGAGCTGGGCGTCGCCGTAGACCATGAAGAACTGGCTGCCGTTGGTGTCGGCGCCGCCGTTGGCCATCGCCAGGATGCCCCGGCCGTAGGTGAGCTCGGGGAAGGTCTCGTCCTTGAACGTGTAGCCGGGGCCGCCGCTGCCGGTGCCGCTCGGGTCACCGCACTGGAGCATCTGCAGGCCCTGGGTGCCGAGCCGGTGGCACGAGGTGTCGGTGTAGTAGCCCTGCTGGATGAGGCTGACGAAGCTGTTCACCGTGCACGGGGCCAGTGCCCGGTCCAGGGTCAGGCCGATGTCGCCCGCGGTGGAGCGGAAGGTGACGTTGACGGTGCCGGTGGAGGAGATGTTCGTGGTCGGCGGGGCCTTGACCGGCTTGGCCGCCGGTTGGCCCTGGGACGCCGGGTAGTCGCACGTGGTCGGGTTCGGCAGCGGCGTGGACCGCTTGGGCAGGGCGACCCGCTGGGTCGGGATGTTGACCGGCGTGGCCGACGGCGAGGTCGACGGCGCCGCTTCGGTGGAGCCGTCGTCCTTTTTCGTGGTGACGAACAGCACGATCGCCCCGGCGACGATGACGACGACCCCCGCGGCGACGCCCATGCCGATGATCCGGCGCCGCCGCGCCTGCTCCTGCCGGCGTACGAGCTGCCGTTCGAGCTTGCGCTTGGCGGCCTCGCGGCGCTGCTGGTTGGTCGGCACCTGCCCCTCCAGAATCCACTCGACGTCACCAATCGGGTGGCGGCAGTCTATGGCCCGAGCCTGTGAGGACCCGATTAGGGTGGTGCCGGTGGCGACCGAACCGAGCAACGAGTCGAAAAAACCTTCCCGGCCCACCGCGCCGGATCGCCTTCCCCTCCACCAGGAAGACCCCGCGGCGCGCCGCCGGCGGCTGACCTCGGGCCTGGTCAGCGCGCTCGTCATCGCCGCGGCGTTCGGGTTTTTCGGCGGCCTGGCCGGCGGGCGGCTCGCCGGGCTGGCGGTCGCGGTCGTGGTCGGGGGTTTTCTCGGCTACATCGTGCTGTTCAACGTGCGGAGGCGGTTGTGGCTGGAGGGCAGCACACTGCTCGTCCGCACCTGGCGCACCCGCCGGGTGGAGATCACCGAAGCCGAGCGGATCGACCTGCTGGTGACCGACGTCCGCGGCATGCGCACGATCAGCCTGCTGTTGAACGCCGGCCGCCGCGGCAGGACCGCGAAGGTCGATCTCGCCGTCTACGCCGGGACCGGCGCCCGCGAGCTGGGTGTGCTGGCGCTGCGCAGGCTGGCCAACGCGCTGATGAACAACATCGAGGCCAACGGGATGGTGTTCTCCGAGCTGCTGGTCGCGCAGCTGAAGTCGGAGGCGCGCGGCGACGGGGTGGCCGAGCGGCCGCTGTACCGGCTGGCTTCGGCGGCACCGTCGGGGAAGTTCGCCCAGCGGTTCACGATGGAGGCGGTCAGCCGGTTCGTCGCTCATCTGGATTAGCCCCACCATCCTCAGCGGACGCGCTTCGCGTGGCTTGCCTTTCAGGCTCGTCGGCACCCAGTTTCAGCTCGATCGCGGCCAGCTGGTCGCGAACGCGCTCGAGCTGGAAGACGACCTCCGGCAGCTCTTCCGCCGCGAAGCCCGCCAGCCGCTCGATGTGCTTGACCGCGTCCCGCAGTTCGCCCAGCACGGTGAACAGCCGCGGCACCGTCTTCAAAGTGTCGACGGCGACACGGGAAAGCGCACGCGGGATGGCCAGCACCGGCTCTTCGTACCCCACCGCGAGGGTGATCTTCACACCGGGGCTCGGCCGCGTGACTGCTGTTCACTGCTGTGGCAGCTGGGACTTTCGCCGGGGCGCGGCCGCTTTGACGGGAACCTCCCGGCTGGCGATCAGCGCGGCGAGGACGGTCGTCACCGGCACCGCCGCCACGATGCCCACGCTTCCCGCGAGGGTGCGCACGATTTCCTGGGCGACGTCCTGGGCACCGAGGATCGGGCCGAGGCCCACCCCGGAGATCGAGGAGTACAGCATCACCGGCAGGGCGGCACCGGCGTAGGCCATCACGAGCGTGTTCACCGCCGAACCGACGTGGTCGCGGCCGATCCGCAGGCCGGCCAGGTACAGCTCGCGCCAGCCCAGTTTCGGATTGGCGCGGCGGAGTTCCCACACCGCGCTGGTCTGGGTCACCGTGACGTCGTCGAGCACGCCCAGTGAGCCGATCACGATGCCCGCCAGCAGGAGACCGCGCGCGTCGATGCCGTGGCCGAGCGAGGCGATCAGAGTGCTGGTGCTTTCGTCGAGGCCGGTCAGCGACGCGGCGGCGGAGAAGATCGCCGACAGCGCGCCGATCAGTGCGAGGCTGACCATGGTGCCCAGCACGGCCGCCGAGGTCCGTGCGGACAGGCCGTGCGTGAGGTACAGCGCGACGAACATGATCGCCCCGGCGCCCACGATGGCCACCAGCAACGGATTCTCGCCCGCCAGTATCGCGGGCAGGACGAACATCACGAGCACGAGGAAGCTCAGCACCAGCGCGCCCAGCGCGGCCACGCCCTGCCACCGTCCGAGCACCACGACCGCGATCGCGAACAGCGCGGCGAGCACCGCGAGCGGCAGGCCACGCTGGAAGTCGACCAACTGGTATGAGCTCGCGTCGCGCGGGTTGGCGCCGTTGTAGGCGAGCACCACCTTGTCGCCCGCGCTGAACCGCGGCGTGCTCGGCTCGATCGGCACCGTCAGCCTGACCGCCGACCCACTCGCGGCGCCGTCGGTCAGCGCCACCTCGGCGGTCAGGCAGGGCTTTTCGCCGGTGTCGGGCTGACCGACCTGGACCTGGCCGGGGGCCAGGCACGGCCCGCTGGTGGCCGTGGTGACGGTGCCGTGCACGGGCGTGCCCTGCTGGTAGGCGCTGGCCGGTTTCGCCTTGCCCCACGGGTAGAGCCACAGCCCGGCGACCACGGTGAGCAGGGCGACGGGGGCGAGCAGCCAGATCAGCAGCAGCCGAACGCGGCGCGAAGCGGGGGCTGCCGGCCCGTGCCCGTGCCCGTGGCCGTGGCCGTGGCCGTGGTGGACATCGACCGTGGGCGGCTTGGGCTTACGGGCTGTGCCCGGGTTTCGCGTGGATGGCCGGTTTTGGCCCCGGCGGGCACGAGGCTCGGCCGGAATCCGGCGGATGGGGCCGGTGTCGGCGTCGGCCAAGTCGTCGTGGGTCACCGGCATATGGTGCCCTCCGGCCACGGGCTCTGTCTCCGTGGGAGGCGTGTGCTCGCCGCGGGCCTGGTCAAGACAATTCCGCGGAACGGCGCGGTCTTCGTGGGCCGTCGAAGCCCGTGACACCAGCGCGGCACCCTGGGCACGTGCGGAACGCAACCAAGGCGGGGATCAACGCACTGGAAGCGCCGGGAATTCACCCCCGAGTTCGCGTAACGAGTTTCGCCCACGCGCGTCTCTCTGTTCGTAGGACCGGATAGGAGGTGCGTCGTGGACCAGCACCAATATGTCACCCTGAACGGGATCGACATGCCAGTTTTCTCCCGTTGGTCGTACGAGGAGTCCGACCCCTATGCGATCACCCTGGCCTTTCGCGGGGACCGGGGTCAGTGGGTGAAGTGGAGTTTCGGCCGTGACCTCGTCATCAACGGTTTGATCGAGCCCGCCGGCCTCGGCGACGTGCGGGTCCACCCCGACCTCGCCGAGTCGGATCTGCTGATGATCGAGCTCGAGTCCCCGCACGGGTACGCCGTGGTGGAAATGGCGCGGGAAGACGCCGAAAGGTTCGTTACGGCGACCCTCGAAGCGGTTCCGCTCGGCGCGGAAAAGGTCGACGTCGACGCGTTCATCGCGGAGATCATCAAGGTCTGAGTTTCTTTTTCACGACGACTTCCGAAAAACTTCACCGGGACAGTGCATGATCCCGTGGCGTGACAGCCGTCGTCCGCCGTGGCCGACGTGATCGCCCGGCGCGAGGCTCTCCAGTTCTCCCGCACCCGCCCCGCGGCCCACCAGGACCACGTTACCGGCCGGAATGTCGCCCGCACCGGGCGTTTCCGCTTCCAACACGACAACTCCGTGACGCACGACGACCTCTTCGGTTTCGCTCGTGCAGGGTGCGTTGCGGTCGGCGTCGGTGCCGCAGGCCGCGCGTTGAGGCCCTGACCCGGTTCGGTGCCGCGCGAGGTTGTGCGTTGCGGTCGGTGGTGCCGCAGGGGCCCGGGAAACTTCGCCCCAGTCGTGGGTGTCGACGCCGATCCCGTTCACCGGCAAGGCGTACTGGTTGAGGCCCCGATGTCGAAGGAACCCGCAGCCGTGCGGACGGTGCCGCGCAACGTCAGGGTGCCGATCCGCGCGCGCCGGTCGATCGCGCCCCGCACCGCCGCCGGTGCCGACGGCCGGACCGCCTATCTCGTCGTGGCCAACGGGCGGAGCGCGGCCAGCACCGGGATGAGCCTGGCCGAACTGGCCGGCCTGCTGCGCTCCACCGGGGCGCGGGAGGGCGTGAACCTCGACGGCGGCGGCTCCTCGACCGTCGTCACCGCCGGGCGAGGTCAGCCGGTGACCGTGCAGAACGTGCCCTCCGGCGGGACCGAACGCGCTGTCGCCAACGGGGTCGGCGTGTTCACCGGGCGCTGACGTAGGCCGGATCGGCGGGCGGGATCGGGATGTCCGGGCGGTTGCCGAGGATCTGCGCGAAGGCGTGATAGTACGGCGGCGCGGCGACCGTGCCACCGAACGCGCCGTTCCCGCAGTTACCGAGGTGAACCGGCGTGCCGGGGCAGATCTCCTGCGGATGCGGCCCGTCGGCGAACACCATGGACGAAACCGCGTAGTCGTCCACACCGCCGACGAACGCGACGGACTCGCTTTCGTTGGTGGTCCCGGTCTTGCCGATGTCGGCGTGGTTCCAGCCCGCGGCCCGCGCCGACTCCGCCGACGTGCCGGTCCTGGTGTCCTGGCTCAGGCCCACCATCAGGGTGTTCGCCAGGCCGGCCGGCACGACCTGTTCGCAGGCCTGCTGCCGGATCTGCACCGGCCGGCCGGCACGGTCGGTGACCGAGGAGATCGGGTCGGGCGGGCACCACACGCCGCCGCTCATCACCGTCGCCGAAACGTTGGCCATCTCCAGCGGGCTCACCGGGCTGTCGCCGAGGGTGAACGAAAGCTTGTTCTGGAAGTACTGCGACTGCGGCTCGTTGTATTGCGGGTTCTTGGCCAGCGGGTTCTTCGGATCGGTGACCGGTGCGTAACCGGCGTCGTTGGTGTTCAAGGTGTCGCGGAGGCCGAGGCGGCGGGCCATGTCCAGCACCGCGGGCATGCCGACCTGTTGCTCCAGGTTCACGAATGCGACGTTCGGCGAGGTCGCCAGCCCTTCCTGCAGGGAAATCGGGTCGGCATAGGTCCCGTCGTTGCGGATGCAGTACGGGGGCGTGTACCGGTTGGCGCCGGGCTGGGTGAAGCACTGGTTGCCCGCGTTGGGCAGCGGGGTGGTCAGCCCGGCCTTCCCGGTTTCCATCGCCGCCGCGGAGGTGAAGATCTTGAACGACGACCCCGACCCGAACACGTTGGCGGCGTCGGCGACGATGTTGGTCGTGGTCTGGCCCTTCGCGACGTCGGTGCCGAAACTGCGGTTGGCCACCATGGCCAGCACCTCGTGCGAACTCTGGCCCGGCCGGATCACCGCGAAGGTGTTGGCCACCCCGTCCTGCGCCGGCGACACATTCGTGTCGACAGCGTTCTTGACGGCCTGGCTGACACCCGGGTCCATCGTGGTCCGGATCGTGTATCCCCCGGTCTCCAGCTGGTCCAGGGAGATCCCGGCCCGTTCGAGGTAGCTCACCGCGTACTGGCAGAAGAAACCCGCGTCCGGAGCCGCGCCGAGGCAGCTGCTGGAGGGGATGTCCGGGCCGCCGTCCACCACACCCAGCGGGGTGGCCTTGGCGATCTCCGCGTCCTTGGCGTCGAGCGTGCGGTTGGTGACCATCGCGTCGATCACCACGTTCCGCCGCTGGAGGGCCTGCTGCGGATGCGTGTAGGGATTGTAGGTGTTGGGGTTGTTCACCATCCCGGCGAGCAGGGCGGCCTGCTGCACATTCAGTTTGTCGGTGGTCGTGTGGAAGTACGCCTGCGCCGCGGCGCCGATTCCGTAAATGTTGCCGGTGAACTCGACCACGTTGAGGTAGCCGGCCAGAATGTCGTCCTTGGATTCGGTCTGGCCCAGCTGGACGGCGATCTTCGCCTCGCGCAGCTTGCGTGCGATGGTGTCCGCGCGATCGGCGTACTGTGCCGCCTTGTTGTCGCGGTCCACCACGTTGATCAGATAGTTCTTGACGTACTGCTGGGTGATCGTCGAGCCGCCCTGCGTGTTGCCGCCGGAACTGTCGTGCAGCGCCGCGCGGACCATACCCTTCACGTCCACGCCGCCCTCGGCGTAGAAACGGTGGTCCTCGATCGAGATGATCGCCGCCTTCATGGCCGGCGAGATCTCGTCGATGGTCACCGGAAGCCGGTACTGGTCGTACAGCTTGGCGATCGGGTTGCCGTCCCGGTCGGTGACCGTGGTGACCATCGGCTGCGTGTCCGTGGTCAGCGTCGTGGAAATGCCTTCGACCGCGTCACTGACCTGGTTGGACAACATTCCCGCGCCGAACGCGGCAGGCGCGAGCACGCCCGCCAGCAGAACGCCGGCGAGGACGCAGAAACCAGCGAATCGAGCCACTCCTCCGGAATTTCGCACGGTGGTAACGATAGCCAGCTCGCGGTGAACGCCGTGTTGCGGCCGTTTCTCTTACCGGGCCGCTGGGCTTTCTTGAATTGACCGGGGCCCGGGGTAAAATCCGGACAAAGACATTCTTGCCCCGTCTTGACTTCCGCCGAATTCGGCCCGAGTGCGTCGAGTATTTCCCGGACGGTGCCGGCATGCGGATCGGAGATCTCCTCGTAGATCCGCAGCGCGTCGCCGAACAAGGCGCGGCCGCCCCGGCCGCCGCATGGGTTTCGCCGAGCAACCGCAGCATGACGGCCTCCCGTTTGCGGTCGCCGATCGCGCGGTGCGGTTCCAGTGCCTGCCCCGGGGTCCAGTGCCTCGGCGGTGCGGCCGAGGTTCCGGTAGGCGTTTCCGGCGCCGGTGAGCGCGACCGCCAGCCCCCATGGCTCGTGGTCACGGCGGAACACCTCCGGCGCCCGTTCCAGGTACACCACCGCCTCCTCGTACCGGGTCTGGCCGAGGAACCCGGCGCCCACCCGGTCAGCGCGAACCCTTCGCCGTGGTGGTCGCCCAGGGTGTGGAAGACCTCGGCCGCGCGCTGGCAAAAGGCGTTCGCTTCGGCGAACCGCCCCTGCGCGGTGGCAGATCCCGAGCGCGACGAAGGCCGCGCCCAGCCCGCGGGAAGGCTTGTCCGCCTCCCAGAGTTCGACCGCGTCCAGCAGGTACGGCTTCGCCTCGTCCGGATGCCGCGGCGCCTACGGCGGGTATCCCATGCTCGTCAGCACCCACGCCTGCGCGTGCTTGTCGCTTACCTCCCGTGCGGCCTTGAGCCCCAGCTGGTGCAACTCGGGCAGGTCCGGCGCCCACGGTTTGCGGAGGTAGAAGAAAACCCAGGCGGCCACCGGCACCTTCCATGCGATCGACGGCGGTTCCTCACACCGCTTCACGGATCAGCTCGGCGAGATTGGTTTCCTCGGCGTCGAATCAGGAAAGCGCTTCCGCCTTGCCACGTAAGGAAAGTGGGTAACATCCCGCGGGCGGGGTCGGCTCCGGGCGGACCCGCCCGGGATCAGCGCGCGGCCCGCGTTGTCGGAAGTGTGCAAATACCACTCGGCGACGCGTTTGCGTGCGCTCAGCCGTTCCTCGCCGGAGTCCTGGGACTGCGCGAGTTCCCTGGCATGGAAGCGGATCAGGTCGTGCAGCCGCACGCGGTCCGGCGTGGCGTACTCGACCAGATGCGCGCCCGCCAGCACATCCAGCGGCCGCCGCGCTTCCGGCACGGTCAGGCCGGCGAGCGCCGCCGGCCGCCCCTTCGCTCATCTGGTCGCCCGGATGCGGCGACAGCAACCGGAAGAGCCGCGCCTCGTCCGCCCGGAGCGCGCGGTAGGACAGCGAGAACGCAGACCGGACCGCGGTGGTGTCGTCACCTGGCGCAGCTTGCAGGTCGAGCCGTTCGCGCTCGGCGGCGGGCCGGCCAGGCTCGCCAGCGATGCCGCCGGCACCATGCCCGCCCGGTCCGCGGCGATGCGCAAGGCGAGCGGCAGGCCGTCACACAACCGGGCGATCTTGGCGGCGGCGCGCGGCTCGGCCCGCACCCGCTCCGGCCCGACGACGTGGTCGAGCACCTCGGTGGCCTCCGTTTGCCCCTCGGCGGCTAGCCGGGTATTCCGCACATGAGCCGCTGACCTGCGGTGATACCCAGGAGATCATCTTGGGGCAGCCCGCTGACCAGCCGAAACGTGTTCATGTGCGGAGAACGGGGCTAGCGTGCTGAAAACGGTCAGGTCCAGTTCACCCGGTCCGGGCGTGATCACGTATCCGGGTGTCCCGGCCCACGATCCGCGGGTCGCCGTCGGCCTGGGCCAGGGCGCGACGCAGGGACCAGATGTAGATCTGCAGGTTCTTGCCCTTGTTTCACCGGGAGAATCCGCGTCGAGGAGATCCTTCCGCTCGCCGGACTTTCGGGGTAGGCCGCTTTGGCGGAATACCGTTCAGCCGACCGCTTCGAATCGGCTCGTGTCCCCCGCGCCGCGGCGCAAAATTTCGGGTTCGTCACCGGAGAAGTCGACGACCGTGGTGGGCTCGGTGCCGCAGTCTCCGGAGTCGATGACGGCGTCGAGGACGTTGTCGAGCTCGTCCTTGATCTCCCAGCCCTGGGTCAGCGGCTCCTCGTGGCCGGGCAGCAGCAGCGTGCTCGACAGCAGGGGCTCACCGAGCTCGTCGAGCAGGGCCCGGGTGACCACGTGGTCGGGGATACGGACGCCTACGGTCTTCTTCTTCGGGTGCAGCAGCCTGCGCGGGACTTCCTTGGTGGCCGGGAGGATGAACGTGTAGCTGCCCGGGGTCGACGCCTTCACCGCGCGGAACACGACGTTGTTGATGTGCACGAACTGGCCGAGCTGGGCGAAGTCCCGGCAGACCAGGGTGAAGTGGTGCGCCTCGTCGAGGCGGCGGATCTGCCGGATCCGCTCGATGCCGCTCGCGTTGCCCAGGCGGCAGCCGAGCGCGAAACAGGAGTCCGTCGGGTAGGCGACCAGGCCGTCACGCCGGATGATGTCGACGACGGAGGCGATCGCCCGCCGCTGTGGGTTGTCCGGATGCACGTCGAAGTACTTCGCCATGCCCTGAATCTAGTGGTCCCGCCCACCTCCGCCACGCGGCGACCCCGCGAGTCCGGCTTTCGGTGCGCGTGAGTCCGGCTTTCGGTGCATGTGAGTCCGGCTTTCGTGTCGTGCGGTTGTCGCGGCCTTCGTCCTTTCCGGCTCGTGGAGCCGCCTGGGTGGGACTCGTGCGTCACGAAAGCCGGATTCGTGCGTCACGAAAGCCCGACTCGTGCGTCACGAAAGCCCGACTCGCGCGGGACGAAAGCTGGACTCGCGCGGGACGGTGACGTGGGGGTCAAGGCAACAATCAGTACTGCAAACGTGGGTCGTCGTAGTTCTTGAATTCGAGGACGTTGTTGGACGGGTCGGCCAGGAAGACCGTGCGATGCTGCTCGGCGGTGCCCTCGAACCGCACCGACGGGCCGGAGAGCGTGCGCAGCTTACGGTTCTCCACCAGCCGGACCAGCCGGTCGAAATCCTCCGCCCGCGCGAAACTCACCCCGAAATGACGGGGATAGGCGACCGCATCCGAAGGCACGTCATCGCAGAGGTGGCAGACCAGTTGGTCGCCGAAGAAGTCGAAGGTGACCCGGTCCGCGTAGCGGCGGGCCAGCTTCGCACCGAGCCCGAAGACGTAGAACTCCACGGCTTCGTCGAGATCACGGGCCGGAATCGCGATGTGGCAGGCGTCGTGGGTTTCCCGCATTCGTAAAAGTCCTTTCACGCGACGGAGGCGATTCGGGGAGCGAACTGCAGCAGCGTGTCGCCCCGCAGCCCGAGCCGGAGGGTGGCCACGCCGATCACGTCCGCGGCGGCGATGTTGCCCAGGTTGACGCGCGCGCCCACCGCGCGGATCAGCTCGACCTGGAGTTCCTTGGTCGGGGCCTCGAACAGCAACCGGTCGGTGTCGACGGCGGCCAGAACGGCGTGCAACACCTCGTCCCGCAGATGCCCGTCGGGGCGGGCCATCCCGCTCCGGCCGCTTTCCCGCGTCTCGGTGATGACCAGCGACGCGCCCGCGTCGAGGTCTTCTCGGATGGCGGCCACCCAGTCGGCGGGCGTAAGCCGGGCCGAGCGCTCCGGGTCCTTGTACCCGACCTCGGACAGCACCGGCCGGTACCGCGCCATTCGCCGGACGTAGTCGGCCTTGGCGTGCTGGTCCAGCGGGATGGTGCCGTTGGAGACCTCGATGTGGGTGGCGCCCGTGCGCTCCACCAGCGCCAGGAAGTCGCCGAGCCGGTCGCCGAACAGGTAGCGTTCGAACAGGGTTCCGCCGAAGTAGAACCCGATGCTCGCCTCGCGCAGCACGGCGACCTTGCGGTCCAGGTCGCGGGTGACCAGCGCGGTGCCCCAGCCGAACTTGACCAGGTCGATGTGCTCGCCGTGACTGTGCACGACGTCGGTGAACGCGCCGGTGGGCAGGCCGGGGTCGATCATCATGGTAAGACCGAGCGGGTTCATCGCGTGCCTCCAGGTGAGATCGCGAGCGCGAGATCTTCGCGCCGCTGGGCGGGAACGGGCCGGCGCCTACGGGCCCGGCCGGTCAGGGCGAGGCTGGCCGGGGTACGCCGGAGCGCGACGGACACCAGTCCGGAAACGAGATAGGCCAGCGGCATCAGCCCGGTCACCAGCGCCAGCAGGACCAGTGCCACGGGCACGGTCTGCGCGTACCCGACCAGGCCGAGCGCGGCGGCCGCGAGCAGGGCGAACTGCAGGACCAGGGGGTGGATCAGGTAGATGCCGAACGAAGCGTCCGAAGTGGACAGTACGAGCCGTCGGCCGGGCAGGCCGCGTTCCTGCCAGCGCAGGCCCAGAGCGAGAAACGCCCAGGCGATCGCGACGCTCTCCACCACGATCACCGGCTGCCACACCATGCTGGCCGCCAGCGGCGGCTGACCGAGGACGAACATCTGTCCCAAGCAGACAACCACGCCGAGCGTCACCGCGGCCACGCAGCCGGCGAACACCACCCGGGTGTGCGCGCGGGTCCACGCGACCAGCCTTTCCCTGTGCTGGCCCGCGATCGCGCCCGCGAGGATGTAGCCGAGGTAGCTGGGCAGGAGCGCGTCGGGAAAGTGCAGCCAGCCGCTCAGGATGCCGGCGCCCCAGTCGTACTGCACGGCCAGGGTGAACAGCAGTTGGAAAGCCGCGCAGCCTGCCAGCAGCACGCCGTGGTATCGCCCGGTGCGCCGCAGCAGCATGCTGATCAGCGGGAACACCAGGTAGATCTGCATGGACACGAGCAGGAAGTACAGGTGATAGCGCGCGGTACCGGTCAGCAGTTCCCGAAGGAAGGTGCCGCCGTCGAACGGTCCGCCGTTGGCGAAGAAGTAGAGCACCGTCCAGGTCAGGTACGGCACGACCACGAACAGATAGCGCTTACGCCAGAACGAGGGCCAACGAGTCTTCCGGCGGCCGGTCGAATACGTCAGGACGAACGCGGTGAGCAGGAAGAACACCTCGCGGCTGACGTGGAAGACGATGATCAGCGCGCCGGTCTCGACGCTCGGCGGTACCGGGGCCAGCGCCAAGACGTGCATGCCGATCACCAGCCCGATCGTCAGTACCCGGATCAGGTCGACGTAATGGAGATGCTCCCGCGCGCTCACCGAGCCGCCGGTCCTTCCGGGGGTGCGACCCCCACACCCTTGCTGGAAGCAAGCTCGCGGACCGCTGTGTTTTGTGGGGGTTCCGCGCCCACGCCCCCGCTGGGGGCAAGCCCGCAGACCCCCGTCAGAACCCGCCGGAGGATCTTGCCGGTGGGGCCGACCGGCAGGGCGTCGGTCACCTCGATCACGGCCGGCCGCTTGTACCGGGTGAGCCGCTCGGCGCACCACGCCCGCAGCGACTCATCGAGGGCTTCGCCATGCCCCTGCCGGGCCGTCACGAACGCGGCGGGCACCTGCCCGAGCCGTGCGTGGGGCGCGCCCACCACGGCGACCGACGCCACCGCCGGATGCGTGAGCAGCACGTTTTCGATCTCCTGTGGATGGATCTTCTCGCCACCGCGGTTGATCACGTCGTCCGCGCGCCCGGCCAAATGCAGGAAACCCGAGTCGTCGAGAGAACCGATGTCCCCGGTGCGCAGCCAGCCCGACGCGGTGCGCGCCGGACGCGTCCGCTCCGGGCCGTCCTCGTCGAGTTCGAGGTAGTGGCTGATGATCTGCTTGCCGCGCAACAGTACTTCGCCGTCGTCACCGACCTTCAGTTCGACCTCGACGGGCAGCCCGACCGAGCCGGTGCGGCGCAACGCCTCCTCGAGGGGGTTCGCGGTGATCTGCCCCGCGGCCTCGGACATCCCGTACGTTTCGAGAACGCCGATCCCGGTGCGCTCGGTGAACCTCCGTGCGGTTGCGGGCGGCAGCGGAGCCGACGCCGACCGCGCGAACCGGATTCCGGGCACTTCCGGCGCACCTCGCTCGGACAGCGAGGCGAGGATCGCGGGAACGGTGTTGAGCCAGGTGGGCCGCCATGCCTCCACCCGCGCCCAGTACTCGTCCGGCTCGAAGCGGTG
Source organism: Amycolatopsis sp. (assembly GCF_035276945.1). Classification (GTDB taxonomy): domain Bacteria; phylum Actinomycetota; class Actinomycetes; order Mycobacteriales; family Pseudonocardiaceae; genus Amycolatopsis_E. The sequence goes on from NZ_DATELF010000072.1 coordinate 51,901, forward strand.
GTCGAGAACCAGGGAGGCGCCGCTGGTCACCGTGGCCAGCAGGCCCATCACCTGAGCGTTGACATGGAACAGCGGGAGCGGCGTGTAGCCGCGGTCGCCCGTGCCGAACCGGTGATGGCGGGCCACCCGGCCGGCGGCGTGCAGCAACTGCCCTTCGGACAGCGGGATTCCTTTCGGACGGCCGGTGGTGCCCGAACTGGTCAGCAGCACCGCCGGGTGCGGCGCGGCGGAATCGCTCGGGCGCGCCCCGGTCGTCCACAGCCGTTCCGGGCCCTCGATGCCGACCCGCCAGGCGCTCAGCCCGGGCTGGGTGTGCTCCAGGTCGTCGGTCGCGACGACGTCCACGCGCAGCCTGGCCAGCGTTGTGCTCAGTTCGGCCCGGGTCAGCCGCGGATCGATCGGCGCCGCGGTCAGCCCGGCGGACAGGCAACCCAGGTAGGCGGCGGCGAATTCCAGCGGTCCGGCGATCACCAGCCCGACGCGGGCGCGCGGCGCGATCTCGCCGGCCCGCAGGGCCTCCCGCCAGCGCTCCGCGTGCGCGGCCACCGCCCGCCAGGTGAGCGCGCGGCCGTCCGCACCGTCTCGGAACGCGACCGCTTCGGGCCGTTCATCCGCCCGGAGGGAAAGCAACCGGGACAATGTGGACTTCCCGGCCGAGCCGGCCAAGCCGACCGAACCAGCCGAACCAGCCAACCTGGCCGAAGCAGCCGAAGCAGCCGAAGCAGCCGAAGCAGCCGAACCATTGTCTGCCAACACCCCAGTGAGTTTGGGCGGGCTTCCTAGGAGCCCGCTGGCAGCACTATGAGAGTGGCCTGAGAGAACGCCACGAAAAACACGCATACCAGGGCAAGGACCCGCAAATCTCGCAATGAGTCTTTGCTGAAACGTTCTTGGATTCACGCTGTTTTCGCCCAGTCTCCGGGCAGACTTGGCACATGCTGACGTGGCGAAGAGTCCGGATCAAAATTGTGACGGTCCTGGGGGCGGGACTCGTGGCGGGTTCCGCGCTGGCTGTCGCGGTCTGGCCGGGTGGGGGCACCACGCCAGAACAGGAGCGTCCGGCGGCCGCGCGGGCCACCCTCTCCCCGAGTCCGGCGAACGGCACCGAGAGCGTGGAGCGCACGGTGACGGTGAGCGGGATGCGCCGCACTTACCTCGCGGTCGGTTTGCCGCGGAAGCGGGACCTGCCGTTGATCGTGGTCCTGCACGGCCGGGGCTTCACCGCGCAGCAGGAGTCCGTGCGCACCGGTTTCCTGACCTACGCCCAGCGCGGCCTGGCCGACCTCGTCTATCCACAAGGGACGGCCGACTCGTGGAACGCGGGGGACGGCTGCTGTGGCCGGGCGGGGGCGAGCGGGGTGAACGACATCGGTTTCGTGACGGACGTGGTCGGCGACGCCACCCGGTTCTTCGGCAGCGACACCAAGCGCGTCTACCTCGTCGGGTACAGCAACGGTGCCCGGCTCGCCTTCCAGGAGGTGTGTTCGCAGCCTGCGTTGTTCGCCGCGTTCGCCACTTACGCCGGCCTGCCGCACGCGGTCTGCGAGGCCGGGGAACCGGTTCCGGTACTGGTGGCCGCGGGCACGAACGACACGCTGGTGCGCAGCGAGGGTTCGGTCAGTGACGTGGTGGGGCGATGGCGGGCGCGTGACGGTTGCGGTCCCACCGCCGGAACCGTCCACACCGGCCCGCTCACGCTGACCACCTGGACGGGCTGCCGGGGCGGATCGGCCGTGGCGTCGGCGTCCTACACGGGTATCGGGCACCATTGGCCCACCGCGGAGCCGAATCCGGAGCCGTTCACCACCGTGGTCGGTCAGCGGGCCGCCACCGCGACGGTGATGTGGGAGTTCCTCACGGCACACAGTCGCTGACCTGCTGGTCCATTCGGGGGAAATCACCGGACAGCCGTTCCGGAACGCCCCGCGTCCGCGTCTGAATCGTCGTGGATGGGATGGAAAGCCTCCGGCACGCGATCGAGACGATACCGATCCCCGGCGCCCCGCCCCGGCTCTCCCACCAGGGCGCGGCGGTCGGCCTCGCCCTGCTCGACATCTCGCTGCGGCTCAACCACGTGCGCCGCATGACGGAACGGCTCACGGTGGTCGAGCACGGCACGGCCCGCCGCACCACCGAACTGGACGTCAGCCTCAAACTGCTCGACGAAGGCCAGCGCCAGGCCTCCACCGCGTTGCAGGAGCTCATCGGCCGGGAGCACGGCGAGCGCACCGGATCCCGGCAGGCGCGCGAGTTGTGGGTGCCGCTGGCGCGGCTGCCGCGCCGCGAGGTCTCCCCGGTCGACGTGTTCGACGGCAGCGGGGACAAGCTGCCGCGGCTGACCCAGCACGAGGCGTCCCGGCTGATCGCCTCGGGCCTGTACCGGCTGCTGCGCGGAATTCTCGCCGGCGACGAGCACGCGCAGTCGGCGAAACAGGAGCTGAACACCTTTCTGTTCCGGGTGCACGAGCCGCGGTGGCTGGTGCAGCAGGCGCTCGTCACGCTGCTGACCGAGCGGAACCATCCGGAGCAGGGTTTCGTGCTGCCGTCCGCACCCGGCACCGTCCCCGGTTACGCGAGGCAGTGCCGTGACATGGCGCTGAACATTCTCGACGGCTATTCGCACCTGCTGGTCGAATACGCGCAATTGCTCGACATCGCCATCCGCGACTACCTGCTGATCGTCGCCCTCGACGACACCGTCGACGAGCACCGGCTCACCTTCGAGACGCCGTTGCGGGTCGGCGCGCGGGAGCCCCGGCTGACCGAGCAGTGGCGGCGGCTCCTGTCCAGCCGCCGCGGCTACTTCGTCAGCTACGAAACGGCCCTCCCGGCCGCGGTGAAGTCCTATCACCTGGTGGCCCGCACCGCCCCGGAAGCCGAAATCGCCCGGATGTACCTGTCCACCGACGCCGACCAGGACCTGGTGGACCGGCTTGCCGCCGACCTGCGGTCGCTGGCCGAACGCAAGGAAGCCGCGGCGCTTTCGGAAACCGGCGGCGCGCGGCACAAGTTGCTCGAACTGCAGGCGCAGACCACCCTGCGCACGCTGGCCGACCTGCTGCGTCGCCGGAAGTGGGAGGCAGGCCAGTCCGGGCTGGACCTGTCCGCGCGGGTCATGCCCGCCTGCCACCGGCTGGCCGCCGCGGCGACCACCGGGGACGCGGTGCGGACGGAGAACAACGAGGTCGACAACTCGCTCCTGCGGCATCCGGAGTTCGTGGCGGCCAGTCTCCGCGAGGCCGCCCGGGAGCTGACGGACCGCCAGTTCGGCCACGACCTGGTGCTGGTCACCAGCGTCACCGACAACGAGGCGCGCGCGTACTGGCGCCGGTCCGCGGGCGGCGATCCGCGCGGCGAGCAGGTCCACGTGCGGGCGGGGCTGGTGCTCAAGGACTCCACCAAGTCCGGGCCGTTCAGCGTGATGCTCTACGCGCTGGCGGTCGGCGCGGTCTCGTTCGTGCTCGGCTGGCTGCTCGCGGACAGCCCGTGGCCCTACGGCCGCGCGGCCACCGAGGCGCTCGGGCACATCGGCGACGGCCAGTCCGTGATCACGATGCTGCTGCTGGTACCCGGCTTCCTCTACACCCGGCTGTCGCTGCCGCCGCGCCGCACCGTGGTCGGCTACCTCGGCACGCTGCCCCGCGCGCTCGGGCAGCTGTCCATCGCGGCCGCCGCAGCCTTCGCCGCGACCATCGCGACGCAGAGCCGGGGCGAGGTGATCCAGGTTTCGGTCACGCTCGCGGTCTGGCTTCCGGTGCTGAGCGCGCTGGTGTTGCTCGCGCAGCGTTCGTGGCACGAATCGGCCATTCCGCTTTCGCGGATCGGTGTGCCAGGCTGGGCCGGCACCACCGTCCCACGCGGGCGCACCCGAGCGCCCGACGTCCGATTCGATTCGTCCGGGAGTGGTGATGTCGCTCAAGGGGCGCCCGTCGATCCGCAACGTGGCCGACCTGGCCAGGGCGGGCTTCGAGATCGCGCGGCAGCCGGTGACCAAAGTGGACTTCGAGGTGCACCACGTGCGGGCGCGGCAGGGTTACCTTCGCGATCTCGCCGCCGCGGAGGCGGGGAACACGACCTTTTTGGAGACGCTGTGTTCTTCGGCGAACGGCGTCGGCGTCGCGGTGGGCACCCGCACCCGGAAACGGGCCGACGGCGCGGAGGCCATCGCGCGCTATGAGGGGCACCAGGTGGCCGAGCTGCCGGAGCACGTTGACGACGGTTGGATCTTCCGGCAGACGGCGTGGCCCAACCCGACGTTCATCTACGAGTCGGCGGAGACCTTCGAAGGCCTGATCGCGATCGACCCGGAGGCGCGTGAGGTGGGGGAGTGGCACGGGCTGGCCATCCGCGACCTGATGAAGGAGATCTCCGAGACCGCGGCCACCGTCGCCGGGGCGCCGCTGCTCACCCTGCAGTGCCCGGCGCAACTGCCGACCGTGATCAAGACCCGCAACCACGATCTGGCCACCCGCAAGGAGACGGCGCCGCCCAGCTCGTCGCTCGCGGTGCGGTTCGCCATCGCGCTGCGGGACGTTTCCGCGGCGATGCGGTTCGAGCTCGGCGACCGGATCCGCGAGCTGTGCGAGAAACACGGCTTCGGATTCTGGCTGGCCGACACCCGGCCCGGGCACCGCAGCGGGAACTGGTTCGAGGTGTGCCACGCCGACGGCGCGCTTTCCCCGCTGTACAACGGGGATCTGCGGTCCCGGCAGCGGATCGCCACCTGCCTGCCGGTCACCTGCGCCGGGCCGGCGCGGGTCGGCTCCACCCACGCCATCGTGTCGTTCCTGCAACGGTATCCACAGGTGGGAGTCGTCTCCTGCGCGGGAACCACGCTGGCGGACGTGGCGTTCGTGCACCTGTTGCTGTCCGTGCAGGGGGTCGGCAGCGAGCGGCTGAACCGGATCCTGGGCAAGCTGCTCGCCGACCACACCTGCCCGGCGCGCCCGCGCAAGCTGTTGCAGTCGCTGTTCACCCGGCTGGGCCTGCGGCCCGAACCGGTGGGGCAGGTCGCGGACGCGTCCGACCCGGCCAGCGATTACCAGACTTTCGCCGGGCCCGCGTTCACCTACCGCCCCCAGCCCGTCCACGACTCGCTGGCCGTCTGGGTTTCCTGGGAGATCTCGCACTCCGACGACGGACTCGCGGCGCCGCTGCGCTGCCTGTACCGGGCGCTGGGCCAGGTCGTGCCGAAGACGCCGGACCATCCGTCGGTGCCGCTGAGCGAGGCCGCCACCGTCGAGCACCTGATCTGCCGGGCGAGTGAGCAGTCGGTGGTGCGGGGCAAGGCGAAGCTCGCCGTGCCGAAGTCCGTGCTGCGCCGGTTTTCCGCCGGCGGGGTCGAACCGCCGGCCGCCAAGCTGTGCGCGTCGCTGGAGGAGGCCTGGAAGTCACAGGTCGATCAGTCCGGTGTGGACGGTGTGAGCGAGCTGACCGTCGCCTGGCGCGAGTCCTGGCTCGGCCACTGGGCCTAGTGGTGGGTCGCAGGTTGATCTGGCGTTTTGTCCGGCTGGCCGGGGTCCTACGTCCGCGTCGGACTTTCTCCAGGATCTCGTGGGCGGTGTCGGTCCGGGGTGTAGGGCTTGGGGTCGTCGTTGTGCGATGAACTCCTCGATCGCGTTGATCAGTCCGGGTACGCTGAGCAACATCGCCCCCGCGGGCTGGCCGATCGACAAGCTTCTCCTCGAACTGCGTATCATTGGACGGCGTGAAGGTCTCCACCAAATGGGGCTTCAAACCCCGGGCCCGAATCGTGGGCACGGCCACGCGGTTCCCGTCGGCTCGACCACGACCCCCATCCACCGCAGGACGGCGTCCGTGTAGTCGCGGGCATTCAGTTTTGCGTATATATTGCTGAGATAATTGCGCAGTGTCTTCTCGCTGATCCCCAGACACTCACTGACCTCGCGGATGCCATAACCGTGCGAGGCCAGATCCATGACTTCCTGTTCGCGCCGGGTGAGTCTTGCCCGTAGTTCTCGCGCTGCCGCGAGGTTGGACTCGCCAACGATTTTCATGCTTTCCTTCAGTACCGCACACACAACTGGCGCGGCGGACGTGAGTCCGCTGACACTGCCCACGACCGTTGGGGTGAGTGTGCAGGTACAGTAATCGTCCTCGACAAGATATTCGGCATGTCGGTTCTGAAACAAATCCACGACGTCTTGGACATGCCACCGCGGACTGAGCACGATGAGAGGGGTGTCCTTCTGGTCCAGGGCGTCGATGAGACCGTATACGTCTGTCCGCGGATCGTCGGAGCGGAGTACCACGACGTCTGCCTGGCTGTCGGACAGGTTCTCCGCGTACGGGGGCGTTACGAATCTTATCCGGAATGGATCCGATGGGCCGGGCCAGGTCTTGGTACCTAACAACGAATTTTGCATCTCAACTGTCCTTGGCGGTAGGATCAGAGTGTCCCCTCGAACGTGGGACACGTGTGACGTGAGTGTGAGACTCGCGCCGCGTCACCCTAGCCGCGGTGCTGTTAAGACCTCATTAGTCGGCATGGAACGCACATCCCGGCGGTGTGGCCCACACCGGTGCCTGACCACCGAACCGGTCCGAGCGCACCACGTAGCTCAAGTCGATCACGCCGCGCAAGGTTGAAGCTCGTGGATGTGGACGGTGGCTGGTCCGCTGTGGCGGGTGCCGGCGTGCTCGTCGGGTTTGGACGCGGTAGCTGTTGTGGCGGGCGCGTTTGACCGCGCGGGGGCAGGTGCGTTCGTGGCGGGGTGGGATGAGCAGGGTGGCGATCAGGTGCGTAGGCACGTGGCATCGGGCCTGAGCGAAGCGCCGCAGGCGTGCGTCGGCTCGGTCTCCGCGGGTGCCGGGACAATTGACCCTGGTGCGCGTTACAAAAAAGGCCACAATAGGACGGCACGATGCCGCGAAGGCCTGAGGCAAGTCACCAGCGCGCTGGGCCGCGGGGAGGACACTCGGAGGTTTCGTCCTCCCCGCCGGTTTCCAGCAGCGATGTCACGACTGGAGGCACTCTTGACTGATTCCCGTCACCCGTCGATGACGGGCCCTGTCCTGTTCTTCGACGACTGTCGGTTTTGTCGCCGAGGCGTCGACTGGCTCGAACGCCGCGGTGCCCTCGGAAGTACGGAACCGGGGCCTTGGCAAAGAGTCGATCCCGACGATCTGGGGGTACCGCTTGAGCGCCTCGGCCAAGAGGTCGTGCTTGGTTACGGCGCTGAGCTCCGCGGTGGCGCCGTGGCGCCGGCCAGGGGCATGGCGATGGCAGCACGTGGCGGGTCATCGGCGCCCTGCCGCGTATGCCTGGGGTTCGGGCAGTCGCGGCAGACGTCTATCGGTACTTGGCGGCCAACAGGTACCGAATGCCCGGTGGGACTTCCCTCTGCCGGATCCGGTCGGCCCAGCCACACCGACGTGGCGATGCGGGAGACGAGTCCCAGCAGGCCGGCATGCCACGCTAGGCGGGCGATCACCTCGCAGCGGCGTAGCAGAGCACAGATCAGTGCTGACGAAACGTGAACGCTCCTTCCCATCCGCAGGCCTACCGCCCCGGGCCGGCGAAACCGGCAGTTATTCGCTGAACGTGGCGCCCAACCACGTGCCACAATAAGAAACACGGTCAAAAACCAATCCGAACCCGATCAGGCCGCGGGCCCCGCGAAACATCCGGTTCAGCTCTTTCGCCGGTTCCGACTTCATGTTGCACCAGCGAAACCCGGCGTCATGATCGGCGTGACAGGCTTCCAATGGATGGCCGGCGTGGGTGCGGAACTTGCTCCCTGGTTGAAATGTTTGCCTCTACCACTACCCGGCACCCCCCAAGACACTGATTACACGATTGAGCTCCAGTCGCGATCCGTCCCGCGGACAGCTGCCTAATTTTGGTGCCGGCCGTTATGAAAAGCACAACAGCGGTCATTTTCGGGCAAGAGGGGGAGCCTCAACATGACCTCGGCAAAGAAACAGTAGCCATTTCGCCGGTTCGTAGTGCGGGCGGCCTCGGGCCGCTCCAGACGTCCGGGCGGTCACCAGTCTCGGCAGGATTCGCTCGTTGCCGCGGTCAATGCGGCCCCACAACGGGTTTGTGAGCAGTGCAGACCCGTTGGGACGGCGTGACTCACAAGAAGGGAGAACGAGGTGCGTCAAAGATTTCGGACAACGGCCGAACCCAGGCCGGCGGGGTTGGTCACCAGGAGCACCGGGAATGCGAACGAAAACGGCACGGAAGAAATCGACGCGATCTTCCCCCGAATGGAGAAGATCACTGCGATCGGAGCCATGATCGGAGCTCTGGAGCAGATCGTACGTGCCAGCGAGCTCAACGACAAAGGCCTTTTCTCGTGGCCTGTGCACAGAACTCGCTACACGTCCAACGAGTGTTTTCCGCGTAAGCAGATCGGAAAGCTCCTCGAATATCCCAATGTTGTCGCCATTCCGCACGCACGCTTCCTGGCGGCTGCCCGGGTCGTATTCGGCAGCCCTGGGCCGAAAGAGCGCGCCCTGCTCCTGTCGGTTCTCGCCGCCGCCGGCGCCGGGATGCATGTCCGGCACTACTACGGCGGTGACGGGTCGGATGAAATATCGCAGATCACCTTTGTGGTGAGCCTGCTGGAGAAGGCGTTTGCCAGAGACAGCCGGGCTCGGGAGGCGTGCCTGCTCTTCATGGCGTTCCAGGCATGCGTTTCCTATGCGAGTTCCGGCGCGATCAAACTGGTCTCGCCGGTATGGCGGGACGGTTCCGCGATCACCGGGATCTTGCGCACCCAGTCGTATGGTGATGCCTGGCTCCATGCTCTGCTCAAGCGGTATCCCCCGCTGGCCGTGGCACTGTCCTGGACGGTCATCATCGGTGAGCTGACGTTTCCCCTCGTGTTGGTCGCGCCCCGGCGAATCGCGCAGGCGATTTTGGCCACGAGCACGTTGTTTCATTTGGCCAATGGCAGGTTCATGGGGCTGAACCGGTTCGTCTGGGCGTTCACCGGCGCCTATCCGGCAGTGGCGCATGTGTCGTCGGGGCTGCGCTCATGAGCGCCCGGAAACACGGCGCCCAGTCCCATCGCCTCGTGCTTGGCACCGTGGCCGCCACCGCGGCGGCGATAACCGCCCGGGAACTGATCGGCGTCGGCTCCAAACCCGTTACGCCGGGCCGGCTGGTCCACCTCGACGGCGGGCCGCAGCACGTTGTCGAGCGTCGGGGGGCACGGCGACCAACGATCGTATTCGAGAGTGGCCTCGGCAATCCCGTGACGATGTGGGCGTGGCTTTTCCGGCATCTGCCGGAGGAAACCCACTTCGTGGGGTACGACCGTCCCGGAGTCGGCTGGAGCCGGCCGATCACGGGATCGCTGGACAGCTCGCGGTACCCGGAGCACCTGCTCTCGCTGCTCGAGGCTGCGGGCGCACCACCTCCCTACCTCCTGGTCGGGCACTCGCTCGGCGGCCTGCTGATCCGGCTCTTCGCCGAGCGTCAGCCCCAGCTGACCGCCGGCCTGGTGTTCGTGGACGCGACCCACCCCGCCGAGTTGCTGACCTCTTCCTGGCTCGATGGTTCCAGCGTGATGCAGGATCGTCTCAACCAGTGGATGGTGCGCGCCACCCTGGGCATGCCGGTGGACGAGGGGCTCACCGCGGAGCTGGCTTCCCTGCCACCTTCGCTGACTGCTGCGACCGTGAAGGCCAAGACCCGGGCCGGTTCCCTTCGAGCGGCCCGGCGGGAACTCGGGCTGAGCCGCGAGTGGGCCGCGAGCTGCGACCGGGCGGGCTTCCGCGCTCCCTGTCCGGTCGCGGTTGTCACCGCCACGGTGAGCCTGGAGAGCAGGCCGGAATTCGCCGGGTACCAGGACGATCTCGTGCGGCTGTCCGACGTCGGCCGTGCACACTTCGTGGTGAAAGCCACCCACAACTCACTGCTGACCGATCGCGAACATGCCGCGAAGGTGGCCGAAGCGGTCGTTTGGGTCCTCGACCGGGCGCCACACCGCCCGGTCCGAACGCCACGACAAGTTTCGCGGAACGGAAGGCGATCGGCATGAGAAAAACAGCCTCGACAGTACCACGAATTGCTCTCTACACGCTGCTGGCCTCCTGGGCGGGCTGCACCGTCACGCGGCAGATCGACCCGACGTTCAGACCCATCCATCATCTGGAGAAAATGGGTATTACGGTACCCAACTACCGCTTCTTCGGGCCGCGACCGGGTGTCCACGACACGCATCTTCTGATCCGGTGTCACCTCAATGACGGGCGAACCGAGCCATGGCGGGAACTGGTTCTGCGCGAGGATCGCCGCCTGATCCATATGCTCTGGGCGCCTCATCGGCGAATGGACAAAGGGGTGGCCGACGCACTGGCGGAGTTGTTGATCGTCATCCGGGTGACCCAGGATATTCGACGGATCTCCCGCATCATTCCCTACCGGGCGCTGCTCAATGTCGCCCTTTTCGGTGTCGAGCACTCTCCTGATGCGTGGGCGACTCAGTTCGCGATAGGTCGTTCGGCAGTCTTCGACGCCTCGGTCAGTCCTCGGATCATTTTCACCTCGGATGTCCATCAACTCGAGACCGCGCCGCCGCGGCGCGGAGCACCGATGTCACCTGTCCCGAAATCCTCGGTGGAGGTGTGAATGCAGTCCGACCCGGGTGAGCTGAGTAACCGAGAACGAGAAATAGTCGCGTTGGCCGCGGCCGGACTGTCGGACTCCGACATTTCCGCGACCCTTCAAATATCTCCGCGGACGGTGGCGGCCCATATGCGCAACCTTCGCCGGAAGCTCGGCGCGAGGAACCGAACGCACGCGGTTGCGCGAGCATTGATCAGCGGGGTCATCGGACTTCCCGTGGTGGAAGTACCTGTTCCACAGGTGACCGGAAAGCAGATCGCCAACCGAGCCGATATGCAGGAATCGGTATTTCTGCCAATGTTCCGCGGCGGCCCGCGAGGGTAGTGTTCACCTCGTCCGGGCATGAAATCGGAACGTCGACAAAAGGACGGAATAATGCACCTGAACGAGTTCGTTGAATCGCCGGTGACTCTGCTTGCGGACGCCACGGTCGGAGACCAGGTGGGTCTGCTGACAACGGCGTCCGAACCGGCATTGTGCGCCGTCGCCGGCACTATCGCGGCCACCCTCGCCGTCGGTACCGCCGTAGTGGCGGACGACGCAGGTATCGCTGCCTTAACCGCCGCCGCCGCCGCCGGTGTCGCTGCTGCCGGTGCCACCGTCGCGACGCACGGCAATACGGGTGCCGCCAGCATCGGTAACCCCGATATGGGTGGCGCTGTCAGCAACTCCTAGCCGCGCGAGAGGAGTGCGACCTGGGTCGGCACCTGCGGTGCCGGCCCGAGTCGCTCCCCGCGCGTATCCCGCGGGCAGCGACTGAATCTCCAGGCATGCGATGGTTGGACAAGAATGGACAAGTACTTCGCACACCCGCGCGAGCCGGCCGCCCGCGGTGGGCGGCACCGTCGTGAGACATCCGTGCGGCGTTGGCGCCACCCGTCGGGACGCGGTCGCGGACGGAGGCAGGAGGTGTCCAAGGCTGGGCGAGGGGGCCCGGGCCGGCTGCCGGCGGTGCTGGCCTGGGCCCTGTACCTGCTGTTCAAGGCAGCGCCCGTGCTCGTCGCGGTGACCCTGGTGCTGCAGATGATCGCCTCAGGTGCAGCCGGGTTCATCCTGCTCGGGCTGGGTGATGTCCTGGTCGCCGCCAACACCGCCGCTTCGGCGGGCCTGTCCTTGGCCGCCATCACACCCAAGCTGATCCCGCTCGCCGGACTTTTCACCGCGGTCTCTCTCTCGGGGTTGTTGATGGGCTCGTTGAATGTCGTGCTCGCCGAGAAAGTGACCTGGTACGTCTCTGAGCGGGTACTCGATGTGGCGGTCACCGCCGAGGCGGTCCACTTCGACACCCCCGACTTCCACGACCGGCTCACCCGGGCGCAAGCCGCCAGCAGCCGGCCGACGCTCATTACCCAGAACCTGCTCGGCTCCGTCGGCTCGGCCAGCACCCTGGTCAGCCTGAGCGGGGTACTGGCACTCATGTCGCCGTGGCTGCTGCCGCTTGTGCTACTGGTGGCTCTGCCGCCCCTCGCGGCCAGGAGCAGGGCCTCCCGGGATTTCCACCAGTTGAGCAGGGACTTCAGTGAACCGGACCGGCGCCGTGGCTATCTGCACAACCTGCTGATCAGCCGCGACTCGGCCACCGAGGTCCGCACCTACGGCCTGACGGGGTTCCTGCGCGCCAAGAACCAGAACCTCCATCGTGAGAAGCAGACACGGCTGCACCGCCTCATCCGCAAGGCGATATCGCGCTTCATGATCAGCGGCGTATCGTCCACGGCGATCCTCATGGCCAGCGTCGCCCTTCTTGCCGAGCTCGTGCTGTCGGGGCGACTCCCGCTGGCCACCGCCACGGTCGGCGCCGCGGCGATGCTCCAGTTCAGCGGTGCGCTTTCGGTGCTGGTGGTCAACACCAACCAGCTGTACGAAAGCGCGCTGTACCTCGCGGACTTCCGCGATTTCCAGGTACTTCTGCCCGCCCTGCGCGCTGCGAGGGCCAAGACTGACGGCGTCCCCGCTCCGCAGGACTTCCAGACGATCACCGTCGAGCACGTGACCTTCCAGTACCCCGAGACAGCCCAGCCCACCCTGCGCAATGTCTCGCTGACACTGTCACGCGGCGAAGTGGTCGCCCTCGTGGGGGGCAACGGATCCGGCAAGACCACCCTCGCCAAACTGCTGTGCAACCTCTACCAGCCGAGGCAGGGCCGCATTGCCTGGGACGGCAAGGACATCGCCGAGGTCGATCCGGACCGGCTCCGCGAATCCGTGGCCGTCCTCTTCCAGGATTTCGGACGCTACCTGTTCAGCGTCACCGAGAACATCGGGATAGGCCGGGTGAAGGATCTCGCCGACCGGATGATGATCACCATGGCTGCCCGCCAGGCGGGCGCGGACGAGTTCATCCACGACCTGCCCGACGGATACGACACCCCGCTCGGCAAGAACTTCGAAGGCGGCAGCGATCTCTCGGGCGGCCAGTGGCAGTCTCTGGCGCTGGCCCGGGTTTTCTTCCGGGCGGCCCCGCTCGTCATCCTCGACGAACCCACCGCCGCCCTGGACCCCGTAGCCGAGCAAACGCTCTACCGCGGCATCCGGGAACTCTATGTCGGGCGCACCGTCCTGCTCATCTCCCACCGGCTGACCAGCACCCGTCACGCCGACTGGATCTACGTCCTCGACAGCGGCAGTGTGGCCGAGGAGGGCACCCATCAGAGGCTGATGGACATGGACGGTGTCTACGCCCGGCTCTACCGCATCCAGGACGAAACCCAGACCGCCGGGCTCACGGGGCCGGGCAGGTCCTCGTGATCGACAAGACAGCCGGAGGCATACCTCGCCATGGTGCCCACCTTCATCGTCAGCACCGGCCGCTGCGGTTCCACGCTGCTGTCCCGGATACTGAACGACCACCCCGACGTACTCAGTCTCAGCGAGGTCTTCAGCCTGCTGACAGCTGACCCCCGCTTCGGCGGCGAGGAGAACGGGCCCGCGTTCTGGCGCCGTCTGACGGCGGTCGCCCCCGTCATCGATGCCGTCGTCCGGGACGGCATCGACGTGCCGGAACTCATATATCCCTACGAAAGCGGACGCTTCGGCACCAGCAGTGGCATCCCCGGAATCTGCCATATGACCCTGCCGATGCTCACCCAGGCCCCCGACCAACTGTACGACGCACTCGCCGCCGAACTGCCGCACTGGCCACGACGTCGGGTACCCGAACAGTACTGTCGGCTCTTCTCCTGGCTGGCGGTCCGTCTTCAGCGCCGGATCGTCGTGGAACGCACGGGCGGATCATTGGAGTTCCTGGCGGATCTGCGGCAGGCGTTCCCGGATGCGCGCTTCGTCTATCTCAGCCGCGATGGGGTCGAGACCGCACTGTCCATGAGCCGGCACGCCCTTTGCCGACTCCGAGTACTTGCCGATGAAGCACTTCGCATCCTCGGAGTCTCCTCGTTCGACCAGATCGGCCCCGAGCACGCACCGCGGCTTCGGGAGGCGTTCGAACCACTGCTGCCGCCGTTCGGCGGCGGGCGGCTGATGGGCCGGGACATTCCGCTGACCGCGTTCGGGGAGCTGTGGTCACGGATGACCCAGTCGGGTGTGTCCGTGTTGTCGGAGCTCCCGGCCGGCGCCTGGACCGCGCTGCGTTATGAGCGCCTAATACGCTCCGCGCGGGCGGAAATCACCGCCGTCGCGGAGTTCCTGCACCTCCCCGCCCCGGCGGAGTGGATCGCCAGAGCCACTGCCCGCGTGGACGCCTCCCGCATCGGGTCCTCCCGGCTGCTGGACGGGGATGATTTCGCGTCGCTGCGCACGGCGTGTGCGCCGGGAATCGAAGCGGACGACGCAGCGCACGCCGTGATCGCCAACGCCGGCGCCGAAATTGCCCCTGCTCTGGCAGCCGGCTGAGGCCTCACGGATCGGAAGAGACACAGGAGCAGAAGAAGCCGGAGAGATGACAGCGATGTTGCCACCTTTCGAGTTCGCCGTGATAGCCGAACTCGGTCACTCCGCGGATCAGTGGTTCTCCCTGGTCCGCAGGAGTGAAAGCCTCGGGTACGACGCGCTCTACGTCACCGACCACCTGTACCAGCGGCTGTCCCCGGTGCCCGCGCTCGCCGCCGCGGCCCCGATCAGCCGGACACTGCGCCTGGGCACCTTCGTCCTCAACAACGACCTGCGCAACCCGGCGGTCATGGCCAGAGAAGCCATGACCATCCACACACTGTCCGGCCACCGCGCGGTTCTGGGCCTGGGCGCGGGATGGATGCCCGCCGACTACCGAGACGCGGACCTGCCCCTGGACCCCGGCGGGACCCGGTACGAGCGACTTCGTGCCGCGGTGCGAACGGTCAAGCGCGTCTTCGCCGACAGGACCGAAGCGCACACCAGCGGCGAAGACATGGCTACCGGTCTTGACCGAACACCGTCCACGGGGCCCGACCCAGCCGCTGTGCCCGCGCTCATGCTGGGCGGCGGGCGGCGCCGGACCCTGACCCTGGCCGGACAGGAAGCCGACATCGTGACCATCGTCCCGCCGCTGGGCCCACAGGGTCCGGTCGACCACGCCGACAGCATGCCCGAACAGGTCGACACCCAAGTGGCATGGGTGCGGGCCGGAGCTGCCGGCCGGGAAAAACCGCCCGTTCTGAACTACCTGCTGTGGGCCTGCTTCGTGACCGACGATCCCCAGTCCGTCCTCTCGACCCTGGCGGGGAGACTCGGGTATCCGCCGGAGGACGTGGCACGAATGGTTCCGTATCTCGTCGGGACGGCCGACCAACTGGCCCAGACTCTGCTGACCCGCCGTGCGCGGTGGGGCTTCTCTCTCGTCACGATCCCCGAGGCGGCGATCGAACAGTTCGCGCCGGTTATCGCCATCCTGCGCCCGCGGTGACCGCCACCGAATGCACGTGGGGCCCAGGCGGGTCAGGGGGCAATCACCTGAACGGTGTTTCCGGCGTACGCGGTTGGCAGGTTGCAACGACCGGGAACTGGCCGTGGGCCGCGCGATGCCGGTCAACCGGTGCGGACACCTGTTCGGAGGGAACCTCGATCGAATGGCACAGGGGAAACGCGAGCCGGGAGCGACGATTTGGCTGACCGGGCTGCCGGCCGCGGGCAAGTCGACAATCGCTTCGGCGGTGGCGGCCAGACTGGCCGAAGCGGGTCGCGAGGTCGAGGTGCTGGATGGCGACGAGTTCCGCCTCACCCTGTCCGCCGGCCTCGGATTCAGCAGGGACGACAGGGATGTGCACGTGCAGCGGGTCGGATACGTGGCGGAAATGCTTGCCCGGCACGGTGTCCTTGTCATAGTGCCTGTCATCGCGCCATACCGGAAGGCACGTGAGATCGTTCGGCGGAGACACAAGCGGCGCGGGACGAACTACCTTGAAATCCACGTGTCCACCCCTGTCGTCGAATGCGCGAGGAGAGATCCGAAAGGCCTGTACGCCAAAGCCTTTGCCGGTGTTGTCACCGGACTGACCGGGGTGGACGACCCATACGAGCAGCCGCTGGAACCAGACCTGAGACTGAACACTTCGCAGGTGGACGTCGACACCGCCGGCGCCTCGGTGATGAGGTTGTTGGCCAGCCGCAATCTCGTATAGCAGTGGACGACAACGCGGTGCGGGCCGCATGGTCCCGGCAAAGCCGGGCATTGTCGACATTGTCGACATTGCCGGGGTGATGGTCACGGCGGACGCCATACACACCCAGCGCGCGCCTGCTACCTTGTCGAACAGCGCGGCGCCGACTATCCGCTCATCGTGAAAGCCGATCAACCGAAACCGTTCGCCCAGCTCGACTCCCTCGGCTGGGGCACTCTTCCGTTACATATCACCGAAAACACTGGCCATGGCCGCGTCGGGCGCCGCACGATCCGAGTGCGGCCGGCACCAGAAGACCTCGACTTTCGCCTCCCTTCAACTCCGCCGAATCTGTCCATGACCAGCACCAACGACTTTGCCGGAGCCGTGGTGCGGGCCGGCGCTGTCCGGCACCGCGACGCCAACGCTTGCGCACGGTTACACCGCCGCTCTCACCGCCGAAGCGTCGCACGCTCGACCGAGAAAACGAAATCCTGGCGGAGGGACTGGGTTCTGTTCCCGGTTGTCACTGCGCCTGGTCCGGATCCATCCAGATGATCTCCCACTGATGCCCGTCGAGGTCGTCGAAGCTGCGCTGGTACATGAACCCGTGGTCCATCGGCTGCCGCGGCTCGGTCGCCCCCGCCGCGACGGCTCTGTCGACCAGGGTGTCCACGGCTTCGCGGGTTTCCGCGGACAGGCCGATGATCGTCTCGGTCCCCTTGGTCGCGTCGACGACTTCCTTTCCGGTGAAGTTCGCGAAGAACTCCCTGGCCAGGAGCATGGCGAAGATCGTGTCGCTCACGACGAGACAGCCCGCGTTCTCGTCGGTGAACTGCGGGTTGAAGCTGAATCCCAGTTCGCTCCAGAACTTCTTGGTTTCGGCGAGGTCCCGGGCGGGCAGGTTCACGAAGATGAGCTGTTTCGGCATGCGCTGAGGGTAGGCCGGTTCGCCCGGTCCTGTCTTCCTCATCCTTGCGTGATTACCGTCCGTGCTCGCGGGAACCATGGTCGGTGTTCCTAGGACGCCCGTGTCGCCACGATCTCCGCGGACAGCGGTGCGATGGCGGTGATGATCTCCTCCACGGTCTCCGCGGGGACACCGGTGTCCACCAGCGTCTCGGACAGGATGGTGGCGACCCGGTCGAAGTGGTCCTGGCTGATGCCGCGGCCGCGGTGCGCGTCTTTCATGGACAGCCCACTGTACTGGTCCGGACCACCGAGAACGGCGGCGAAGAACTCGACCTGCTTGCCCTTGAGCCGGCTCATGTTGGCGCCGGCGAAGTAGGGTGCGAGGGCGGGGTCGGCGAGCACTCGTGCGTAGAATCGGTCCACCACCTCGATCAGGGACTCCTGCCCGCCGATCCGCTCATAGATGCTGGTCATGACCATCCTTTCGGGGAGTTTCCGGCAACCGGGCGAGCTTGTCGATCTCGCTCGCGAACGCGTCGGAGGCCGCACGCAGCTGGACCTGCACGGCATGGCAGAACGCGCGCAGCCACGCCAGGCGGCTCTCCATTTCCTCCAGCTCCGCGGCATAGCCGTCGCCGGAGCGGGCGCGATACAGATGGGCCGCCTGCTGGGCCGCGATTTCCGCGCGCTGCTGGGCGTCGTGCAGGATCGCGGCGGCCTGCTGCCGTGCCTCGCCGGTGACCCGGCGGCAGTGCGCCTCGGCCTGCGCGATGTAGGCCTCGGCCTGCAACTGGGCTTCCGAAAGCAGGTTGACCGCCTGGACGTCGATCTGGGCGGGCAGGAGATCGGGGTCGATGTTCTCGCCGTGGCCGCGGTACCAGTCGCGGAGCCGTTCGATCTCGGCGCGCAGCTTCGCGTTCTCGGCCTCGCCCGCGGCGAACTCCTCGGCGAGCCTGCGCTGGAAGAGTTCGACCTCGTAGGGGTCGAGCCCGCGCCGGCCCAACGGCGACTTGCTGAAGGTGACGCTGCGGATCCGTTCGGGGGTGAGCACCCGCCGGAACGGACTGCCTGCCTGCAAGGTCATAGGAGGAAGTCCTTGTCCCCTCGGGCGATCGTCTTGAGTGCGGGACCCACCTGGCTGGTGAAGTCCTCGAAATGGATGCGGTGTTCGCCGATGCCCGCCGCGCGCAACAGGTCCCGGCCGTCGGTCACCATGTCCGGTGAGCCACAAAGGTAGAACTCGGCGTCGGGCCAGTGCCCGTAGCGGAGGGCGACGTCGGCCGGATGCCCGCGCGCGCCCTGGAAGCGCAGGTCGTCCAGGGTCGTGGGGACGACGGTGAGCTGGGGCAGGGTGCGGTCGAACGCCTTCACCGCCTCGGTGTCGTAGAAGTCGGGCGCGGTGCGGGCACCGAGGAAGAGGTGCGCGCGACGCCGGGCGCCTTCCTGGGCGATCTGGCCGAGCAGTGCCTTGAACGGGGCGAAGCCCGTGCCGCAGCACAGCAGGACGACGTCCTGACTGTGGGACAGCGTGAGCCGCGAGCCGACCGGTGGGCCGACGCGCAGCACGTCGCCCGTCCCGACGGCCTGGACCAGCGCGGAGCTGACCGTCCCGCCGTCGACCAGCCGGACGTGCAGTTCGATCATCCCGTCGTCGCGGGCGGGGTTGGCGGGGGAGTAGTACCGCCAGACCCGGGGCCGCAGCGGGGTTTCCACGGACACGCTCTGGCCCGGCGCGTAGGGCATGGGCCGGTCGAGCCGCAGGGTGAGCACGGCGACGCTGACACCGCGTCGTTCGTGGCGGACGACCTCGGCCTCCCACCAGGGTGGCAAGACCTGGGCGGCGTCCCGCGCCGCGGTGATCATCACGTCGGACACCAGCTTGTACGCGGCGCCCCAGTCCTCGGCCAGGTCCGGAATCCACTCCTGCCCGAGGAAATGCTTCAGTGTGGTGAGCAGCGCCTGCCCGACCACCGGGTAGTGCTCCGCCGCCACCGAGAACTTCCGGTGGTCGCGGCCGAGTTGCTGCAGGAAACCGACGGCGGAGTCGAGATCGTCCACATGCGAGACCACGTGGCCCAGCGCGCTCACCAATTTGTCCCGCTGGCCCGCCATCGACACCGGAAACATCTCCCGAGTGCCCGGATCGGCCAGGAACAATGCCGAATAGAAGAACAGCGGAACCTGGCCACCGTAGCCGACGACCGTGTCCCAGCTCGCCTTCAGGCGCGCCGTATCCATGGGGCAAGAGCATATGGTCGCGCCAATTTCCGGGCAAGGGGCCAACGGGAGCGGTAAGAAATCACGAAAAAACTGGTGAACCGGAAAGGGTGCCTTTCCTTCCCGATTATTCCGTATTCACGGTCCGGTAACTTTTTGCCGTGGGAGATACCCGTACCGGCAGTCGGAAAACGGTCAGCGCCGGGGCACCGGCAGGGTGGGCGGGCAGACGGCACCCTGGGTGAAGCACGGTTTTCCCTGGGTCATCTTGAGGTAGTTGCCCGGCCCCGAGATCGTCCCGGTGAGCAGCGGGTCCAGGTTCTCGGTGACGCCGCACCCGGTGAACCCGGGAATGTCGGCGAATCCGGTGAGCGGCCCGCCCAGTTGGACGGTGTACTCGTCGGCCGTCGGCGCGTTCGCGTTGGCGGCGCTACCGGACAGCGTCACCGTCACCGGGGTTGCGGTGCGGCAATCCGGGCCCACGTCGAGAAGGACGCCGTTCACCTTCACGTCGGAAACCACCAGGTTCACCACCGTGGTCGCGGTGACCTTGAACGAGGTCCGGTTGATCGGTGGCTTGGGATATCTCCGCGTCTGCTGCAGGGCGTCGATGGAGATGTCCTGGGTGGGGACCATCCTCACCTTCGCCCGCACCGGCATGAACCCGAAGGTCAGCACGGAGGAATCCGCCGCCGGCATGTCGAGTTCGGCGCGGCTGTGGATCGACTGCACGAAACAGGTCGTGTAACCGTCCTGCCCGAACCACGGCGGGAAACGGCTGTCGCACGGCAGGCCGCCTACGGACACTTCCGAAAAAGCTAATTTCAGCAAACCCGGGGTGGGGCCGCCGAACAGCACCGAGGCATGCTGCTTGTTCACGTTCGAAAAGCCGGCTTCGTAGGCGCAGCCCAACTGGGTGGACGGGGTATGGGCGGGGAGCGTGAAACAGCCCGGCGGGGCGTCGATGGCCGGTGCCCGGACGCTTTGCGGGGACATCGTCCCGGCCGGATTCCGGCCCACTTCGATCCCGCTTTCCGTGCGTGGCCTGCCCGGCGACGACGGAGGTGCCGACGACGGCGCCTTCGACGGGGTCCTGTCGAAGACGCCGACCACGGCGAGCCGGGCGTTCTGATCCGGAGCCGGCGCACAACGGACGGAAAGTTTGTCCAGTTCGAGGTCGAGACCGGTGGCGGTGAACGTGACGTCTCCTTGCCGGCCCGCCTTCACGTCCGGCACGGCACCGGAAGCGATGATTTCGAGTGCGGTGTTCTCCGGCGCGGCTGTCAACGGAATGCCCAGGTCCCACACGGCGCCGGCCGATTCCTCCTGCGCGACTTGTGCGACGTCGACGGTCAGGCGGGCCGTTCCGCTCACCGAGGCCGCGTCGAGGACGCTCTGCGGCACGGTCACCGCCACCTGGACGTCCTTGGGCTGAATGGCTACGCCCGCTTTCCCGTTCCGGGGAAAGGTCCCCGTGACGTCGGCACTCACGTTCTGGGGACCAGCGGGAAACCGGCAGGTGTAGGCCAGCTTCACCGCGATGGTCTGCTCGAGTTCGGTGGCCGGGGCTCCCGCGGCCACCCCGCCGGCCACTATCACGCCGACCGCTGCCGCCGCCGCGACCCGTGCCCTGGGCATGTCCATCCCCTTCACGTCCCGTTACCGTGCCGGGGAAGGGCCGCCACGAGCGGCCCTTCCCCGATCATTCCCCGTTCACATCCGAGGTTTCACCCACGGAAAGCGGCGTGCCAGCGAGTGGAAAGCTGCTGTCCTTCGGTGGGGGCGAAGGAATTCGGGGTGTAGAAGCCGCCGAAGGAGGTGTCGGCGGCGGTGAGGGTCAGGGCGTTGGATCCGGACGCGGACGGCAGGCCGAGCTTGTCGTTGACCGCGCCGTTGAGGATGCCGAGCAAACCGCACCCGTTCGCGCCGGGCACCGTGAACGTGGTGTCCGTCTGGTCGGTCCCGGAAATGGCGAGGTAGCCCATGATCCCGGTCGAACTGAGCGTGCCGTCCGGGTCGAACCGGGTCAGCGTCGCCGTGGGCCGCGCCGTGTTCCGCGGCTGGAGGACGATCGGGTCGCTGTCCGAGCCGAGATAGCAGCTCGTGCCGAGCAACACGTTCCGCAGGTGGATCTTCACCGGCAGCTTCAGGATCGGCTTGCCGGCGGTGAGCCCGGAGGTGAGGTTGAACTCCGACGGATCACCCGCCGCCTCCACGGTCGCCGTGACCACGTTGAGCGGGCTGCCGGCCAGCCCCCGGCAGATGGTGTCGATCAGCGGGTTGGGGTCGCCGCACATGATGCCGAGCAGCCCGCCGGGCACGGACACCGGGTCCGCGACCACCGTGCCCTTGGCCGGAGCGACGACCGCGTACGTCGAGCCGGTGCGCAGCACACCGATCTGGAGATCGACGGCACCGGTCGGCACGGTCGTCCTGCCGATCGTCATCGACCCGCTGGTGGCGTGCGAAGCCAGGCAGATCGCCGCGGTGCTCGCCCCGTCCGCGGCGAGCATCGCGGGCGCGTCGACCGGGCAGCGGCTGAGCGGGTCCCAGGCGCCGTTGCCGGTCGCGGCGCCGGCCGTGGACGTTCCGGCCACGACCAGGCCGGCGGCGAGCACGGCGGAAGCGAGCAGCGTCGATCTTCGCGGTGTTTTCACGAGTTTTCTCCTGGTTTTCGGCGGTTGTTCCGGGATGTTCGGCGGCGGGATTCCGGCTTGCCCTGCCTTCACCGGAGGTGCCGGGGCCGGAAATCGTGCCGCATCGCGCCCACCGCCGCCACCCGATCCGGCCTTTCGCCGTGGGGAACGGGCCACGGCGAAAAGCCGGCCGCCGGCTCCCTGGGGGTCAGCCGGTGATGGTGATCGGGGTCGAGGGGTCGCTGAGGTGGTAGTCCGCCTCGTAGACGAGTTCGTCGGTCGGGCTGACCAGGCCGAAGCAGCCGTCGATGTTGGCGGGCTTCAGCGGGGTCACGCCGGCGGGCAGCGCCGCGTCCGGGGTGAACGAGAGCGTGCCGGTCGCGTTGTCGTACGTTGCCGGGGCGTTTCCGGTCACGTCGAACTCGCAGCCCAGCGTCGACGCGTGCACGCTGACCGGGCCGACGTAACCGGTGCTCTTGCCGCCGGCGGCGTCGTATCCGGTGATGTGCAGGCTGTAGGGCTGGTTGTTCGCGACCGCCGTGCCGGCGCCGAGCGGGCCGGTGCAGTTGTTGAAGTCGACCGACAACTTCCCGACGACATCGGCGGATGTTCCGGTGGGGATCGAGCCGGTCGAGTTCGACGCGGGCGTCGAACCGCTGGCGTCGCATTCGAAACCGACGCCGCTGGTGTTGTCGGTGAGCAGGACCAGGTCGGTGGCGGCGGCGAAATGCCCGTCGGCATTCAGGTTGGTGACCGTGAAACTGCCCGCCGCCGCGGCGGGAACCGCCGCCAGGACGAAGGCGGCGCCGGCGGCCGCACCGGTGG
The DNA here is from genome assembly GCF_035276945.1 of Amycolatopsis sp. GTDB lineage: Bacteria > Actinomycetota > Actinomycetes > Mycobacteriales > Pseudonocardiaceae > Amycolatopsis_E. Next base: position 74,622 of record NZ_DATELF010000072.1, read on the forward strand.
TCAGGATACTTGCCATGCGTCTTTGCATCACGATTCCTGTCTGAACGATTTGAGCAATTCGGTGCGCACTTTTTCCCGCGGGAAACCGGTCTGGTTCACGCGAATCCAGTGAACCTACCGGCCAGTACGTTAACCCTTCCTGGCAAGCGGTACAAGGGAGTTCTGTCGGCATGAGCAATCGCATGCTCCGTTCGGCCGACAGTCCACGCGGTGCTGGACAAAGGCGGTAAAAGCTTTTGTCATCGCACCACAAAATGCTTGTCAGTGATCTTGGGCGTGGCTACGGTACCGACCGGTAATAGAGCACGGGCTGCGTCTGTCGAAGGCAGCAGAGCTTTGAGTGGGCGGCATCCGACATGACGACGAAGTCGAGCTTTCCCGGCGTCGCCGCGATCCGGCAGACCGGCCGCCTCTACGCGCTCGGCCTGGACGTCGCGCGGCAGGCGTTCCGGCGGCCGTTCCAGTTCCGCGAGTTCGTGCAGCAGTTCTGGTTCATCGCCAGCGTTTCCATCCTGCCCGCCGCGCTGGTGTCCATTCCGTTCGGCGCGGTGATCGCCCTGCACCTCGGCTCGCTGACCGCCCAGATCGGCGCCGAGTCCTTCACCGGCGCGGCGAGCGTGCTCGCGGTCATCCAGCAGGCGAGCCCGATCGTGACCGCGCTGCTGATCGCGGGCGCGGGCGGCAGCGCGGTCTGCGCCGACCTGGGGTCGCGCACCATCCGCGAGGAGATCGCCGCGATGGAGGTGCTCGGGGTCTCCCCGGTGCAGCGCCTGATCGTGCCGCGCGTGCTCGCCGCGATGGGGGTCGCCGCCTTCCTCAACGGCATGGTCAGCGTCGTCGGCGTGATCGGCGGCTACTTCTTCAACGTGCTCATGCAGGGCGGGACGCCCGGCGCGTACGTGGCGAGTTTCTCCGCCCTGGCCCAGCTTCCCGACCTCTACATCAGCGAGATCAAGGCGGTGGTCTTCGGCTTCGTCGCCGGAGTCGTGGCCGCCTACCGCGGGCTCAACCCCGGGCGCGGGCCCAAGGGCGTCGGCGACGCGGTCAACCAGTCCGTGGTGATCACGTTCCTGCTGCTGTTCCTGCTCAACCTGATCCTCACCACGCTGTACCTGCAGCTGGTCCCGCCGAAGGGGTCGTGATGGTGCTCCGCGCGATCGATCGCCGCTTCTCCTTCCTGGACACCCTCGGCGACCAGGTCCTGTTCTTCCTCCGCTCGCTCGCCTGGACACCGAGAGCGATCCGCCGCTACTACCGCGAGATCACCCGGCTTCTGGCCGAGGTCAGTTTCGGCACGGGCGCCCTGGCCGTGATCGGCGGCACGATCGGCGTGATGGTCGGCATGACCGTGTTCACCGGCACCGTCGTCGGCCTGCAGGGCTACACCGCGCTCAACCAGGTCGGCACCGCGGCCTTCGCCGGGTTCGTCTCCGCCTACTTCAACACGCGGGAGATCGCGCCCCTGGTGGCCGGGCTGGCGCTGTCGGCCACGGTCGGCTGTGGATTCACCGCGCAGCTGGGCGCGATGCGGATCTCCGAAGAGATCGACGCGCTCGAGGTGATGGGCGTGCCGAGCGTGCCGTACCTGGTGACCACCCGGATCATCGCCGGGTTCGTCGCCATCATTCCCTTGTACGGCATCGGCCTGCTCACCTCGTACCTGGCTTCGCGGCAGGTCACGGTGTGGTTCTACGGGCAGTCCGCGGGAACCTACGACCACTACTTCAACCTGTTCCTGCCGCCCGTCGACGTGTTGTGGTCCTTCGGCAAGGTGCTGGTGTTCAGCATCCTGGTGGTGATCGCGCACTGCTTCTACGGCTACCGCGCGACCGGGGGCCCCGCCGGGGTCGGCGTGGCGGTCGGCCGGGCGGTGCGCACGGCGATCGTCACCATCAGCCTGATCGACTTCTTCCTCAGCCTCGCCATCTGGGGCGCGACGACGACCGTGAAGGTGGCCGGGTGACCAAACTCCTCCGCCGCGCGTGCGGTGTCGTGTTCCTGGTCGTGGTGGCGTTGCTGGCCACGCTCGCGGTGCAGGTGTACCAGAAGAAGTTCGTCACCGCGGTGATGGTGACCCTGCGGACCGACCGGCTCGGAAACCAGTTGCGGGAGAACGCCGAAGTGAAGGCCCGCGGTGTGGTGGTGGGCGAGGTCAGGGCCGTGCACATCCGGGCGGGCGGCGCCGACCTGCGGCTCGCGCTCGACTCGGCCCAGATCTCCCACCTGCCCAAGGACGTCGCCGCGCTGCTCGTGCCCAAGACGCTGTTCGGCCAGCGCTATGTGCAGCTGTCCATCCCGGAGCACTCGACCGCCGGGCCGCTGGCCGCCGGCGACGTGATCAGCCAGGACCGCTCGGCCAACGCGATCGAACTGGAGAAGGTCTTCGACGATCTGCTCCCGGTGCTGCAGGCGGTCCAGCCGCAGAAGCTCGCCGCGACCCTGACCGCGGTCGCGACCGCCATCGACGGCCGGGGCGGCCGGCTCGGCGACACTCTCGTCATCGCGGCGCGCTACCTGGAGGAGTTCAACCCCAATCTGCCCCAGGTCAACGATGACATCCGTGATCTGGCCAAGGTGAGCGACCTCTACGGCGACATCTCGCCGGACCTGCTCGACTCACTCACCGACGCGGCGGTCACCCTCAACACCATCTCGGAGAAAAATTCGGATCTGAACGACCTCTACGTCCAGGTCACCTCGTCGGCGCAGGAGATCACGACTTTCTTGAGGAACAACAAGGACATCATCATCCGGCTCACCGGGGAAAGCCGGAAAACGCTCGAACTCACCGCCCGCTATGCGCCGAGCTTCCCGTGCACCCTGGAGGCGATGAACCAGCTCAGGCCCTCGCTGGACAAGGCGTTCGGCGCCGGCACCGGCAAGCCGGGGCTGCACATCGAGGCGACCGTGACCGAACCACGCGGCAAGTACGTCCCGGGTAAGGACGATCCCGTCTACAGCTCGGCCCTCGGGCCGAGGTGTTACCCGAGTGGTGTCGCGCCGCACGGTGGCATCCCTGGCATCCCTGGCATCCCTGGCATCCCTGGGACGCCCGCTCCCGTTGCGGACGACCTGGGCCTGGCCAATTCGCCGCAGGAGCAGGAGCTGATCTCCACGCTCGTCGCGCCGCAGGTCGGCGGGGACGTGCCGGCGTGGAGCAGCGTGCTCGTCGGCGCGCTCTACCGGGGCGCGGAGGTGAACGTCTCATGAGGAAGATCGCCGCGCCCCTGGTCAGCAGCCTGATCTTCATCGTGATCACCGGCCTCGCCACCGCCGGCCTCGCGATCACCATCGGCAACACCGGGGTCGGGGACACCGACTCCTACAGCGCCCGCTTCACCGACGCCACCTCGGTCGCGGTGGGCGACGACGTGCGGATCTCCGGGGTCCGGGTCGGGCAGGTGACCGGTTTGTCCATTGTGGACCAGCAGTTCGCCAGGGTGGACTTCACGGTCGAGCGGGGGCACACGCTGCCCGCGAACGTGCACGCGGCCATCCGGTATCGCAACATGGTCGGCCAGCGGTACGTCGCGCTCGAACCCGGCACCGAGCACGTGGCCGGTGTGCTCACGCGGGGTGCCGAGATCCCGCTGGACCGCACCACACCGGCGGTCGACCTGACCGAGCTGTTCAACGGGTTCAAGCCGCTGTTCCAGGCGCTTTCGCCGAACAATGTCAACCAGCTTTCCGGCGAGATCGTCAAGGTGCTGCAAGGCGAGGGAGGCACGGTCGAAGGCCTGCTCCAGCACACCGGTTCGCTGACCGCCACTTTGGCCGGGCGGGACAAGGTGATCGGGCAGGTGATCGACAACCTCAACAGCGTGCTGCGGACCATCAACGCCAGGGGCGACCAGCTGTCCGGGCTGATCTCGACCCTGCAACGGCTGGTGTCCGGCCTCGCCGAGGACCGGACGGCCATCGGGGACGCGATCGACGGGATCGGCTCGCTGGTCAGTTCGACCGGGGACCTGTTCGAGCAGGGCAGACAGCCGTTGAAGGACACCATCGCCGGGCTGAACTCGCTGTCGCGGAACCTGGTCACCGGACAGTCCGATGTGGACCGGTTCCTCACCATGCTGCCGCGGAAGTTCGAGGCCGTCGGAGGGATCTCCGCCTACGGTTCCTGGCTGAACTTCTACCTGTGCCAGGGCATCGTGGCGACCGACCCGCCGCAGGGATACACGTCGAACGCGCCGAGGTGTGGCCGGTGAAAAGCTTCGGGGAACGCAATCCGGTCACCATCGGCGTGGTCGGCACCCTGCTGCTCGCGCTGGCGGCGCTGGCCACCTTCAACGCGGAGGAACTGCCGATCCTCGGCGGCGGCACGGTGTTCCAGGCGGAGTTCGGCGAGGCCGCCGGGTTGCAGGCGAGCGACGAGGTGCGGGTCGCGGGGATCAAGGTGGGCGAGGTGACCAAGGTCGAGCTGTCGGTCGACCACGTGCAGGTGAGTTTCCGCGTCAACGGGGCGTGGATCGGGAACAAGACCTCGGCCGAGATCAAGATCAAGACCTTGCTGGGCCGCAAGTTCCTCGCCCTGCACCCGCTCGGCGCCGCGCCGCAGGACCCGCGCGTGCCGATCCCGCGCACGCGCACGGTGACCCCGTACGACGTGACCGCCGCGTTCGAGGGTTTGGCCAGCACGGTCGGGAAGATCGACACCAAGCAACTGGCGCAGAGCTTCCAGGTGCTTTCCGACACCTTCAAGAACTCGCCGGACTACGTGCGCACCGCACTCGACGGGCTGTCCAGGCTGTCCACCACGATCGCTTCCCGGGACCGGCAACTGGCCGAGCTGGTCGGCAACACCCGGCGGATCAGCGAGACACTGGCCGGGTCGAACACGGAATTCGAAAAGCTGTTGAGCGACGGGAACCTGTTGCTGGCCGAACTGAACAACCGGCGCGATTCCATTCACACCCTGCTCACCGGGACGCAACGGCTGGCACGGCAGCTGTCCGGAATCGTCGCGGACAACCGCGCGCAGCTTTCCCCGGCCCTGGACAAACTGAACACCGTCACCGACGTCCTGCAAAGGCACACCGCGGATCTCGACCGCGGTCTCGCCGACGCCGGGCCGTACTTCCGGATGGCCACCAACACCATGGGCAACGGCCGCTGGATCGACAGCTACATCTGCGGTCTGGTCGAGACCAACCGCGATCCGTGCACGGCGCCCGGGGGTGACGGGAAATGAGGTTCCCGGCAAGGCTCACCCGGCTGGCCACCATCGCCGTGGTACTGGCGCTGTTCGTCGCGGCCGGAATCTGGTGGACGCTGTCCGACAGCGGGATGAAGCGCGTCACCGCGTATTTCACCCGTGCGGTCGGCGTCTATCCCGGATCGGACGTGCGGCTGCTGGGGGTGCGGATCGGGCAGGTGGATTCGGTGACCCCGCGCGGCGACCAGGTCCAGGTGACCATGAGCGTCGAACCCGATGTGCCGGTGGCCGCGAGCACCGAGGCGCTGATCGTCTCGCCCAGCGTCGTCGCCGACCGGTACGTGCAGTTCACGAGGTTGAGCACCGGCGGTGCCGCCCGGCTCCCGGATGGCGCCGTGATCGCCGTCGAGCACACCGGAACGCCGGTCGAACTGGACCAGCTGTACTCCAGTTTGGACGATCTGGTGAAGTCACTGGGTCCCGACGGTGCCAACGCCCAGGGCGCGCTCTCGAACGTGCTCGACACCGCCGCGAAAAACCTGGACGGCAACGGCAAGGCGTTCAACGACAGCGTGCGCAACTTCGCGGATCTGAGCAGAACCCTGTCCGACTCGAAGGACGACCTGTTCGGCACGGTCGACGAACTGCAGAAGTTCACCGGCATGCTGGCCGGCGGCAACGACCAGGTCCAGCAGATCAACCAGCGGCTCGCGCAGGTCTGGCAGACGCTGTCCGCCGACCGCACGGAGCTGAGCGCCGCGCTGGCCACGCTCGGCGGCGCGCTGGCCGACATCCAGGAGTTCATCCGGGACAACCGGGCGCTGATCAAGGCCAATGTGGACAAGCTGGCGCAGACCACGCAGGTGGTGGTGACCCAGCGGGCCTCGGTGGCCGAAGCCCTCGACAGCGCCCCCCTGGCCGCGACCGACCTGCTGAACGCCTTCGACCCCACCTCGGGGACGTTGCAGGGCCGGGCGAACCTGCTCGAGTTCCTTCCCTTGGGGGGGCACTGATGCGCAGGCTGCTCGTCGCGCTGGGCACGGTCGCGCTGGTCAGCTGCGCGTGCTCGTCCGGTTTTTCCGGGGCCGACGACCTTCCGCTGCCGGGTGGGGCCGATCTGGGCAGCCATCCCTACCGCGTCACCGCGCAGTTCGCCGATGTGCTCGACCTGGTGCCGCATGCGGCGGTGAAGGTCGACGACGTGGCGGTCGGCCGGGTGGACAAGGTCAGCCTGGGCAGCGACGGCTGGACGGCGGAAGCCGTACTCGAAGTCACCGGTGACGTGGTGCTCCCGGCCAACGCGCTGGCCAACCTGCGCCAGTCCAGCCTGCTCGGCGAGAAGTTCGTCGAGCTCGCCGCGCCACCCAACGCCGAGGGCCGGCTCGGCGACGGAGCCGTCATCCCGGTCTCGCGCACCAACCGCAACGTCGAGGTGGAGGAGGTCCTCGGCGCGCTTTCCCTGCTGCTCAACGGCGGCGGCATCGGGCAGCTGCAGACGATCAGCAAGGAACTGTCGAACGTGATGACCGGCAAGGAGACCGACATCCGCGCGTTCCTGTCCGATCTGGACAAGACCGTGGCGGACTTCGACAAGCATCGCGCGGACATCACTTCGGCGCTGGACGGGCTGAACAGGCTGGGCATGACACTGTCCGAACGCGACGACCAGATTTCCGGTGCGCTGAGCAACCTCACGCCGGGGCTGGACGCGCTGGCCCGGCAACGCAGCGCGCTGGTCACCATGCTGCAGTCGCTCGACCAGCTCTCCACGGTCGCGGTGGACACCGTCAACCGCAGCCGCGAGGACCTGGTCGCCGACCTCTCCTCGCTCGCGCCGATCGTCCGGCGGCTCGCCGACGCGGGCCAGAACCTGCCGCAGGCGCTGGAAATCCTGCCGACGTTCCCGTTCACCGATTCCGCGCTCGACGCGATCAAGGGCGACTACCTGAACATCTTCGTCACGGTCAAGCCATCGCCCGACTTCCAGCAGCCGTTGCCACCCCTGCCCCTGCCCACCGGGGGGACACACTGATGCTGACGAGAAAAGTGCGGTTACAGGTCACCGCGTTCGTGGTGATCGCGCTGGCCGTGGTCACCTACATCGGTATCGAGTACGCGGGGTTCGGCCGGTACTTCGGCGCGGGCGGTTACGTGGTGCGGCTCGAACTCGCCGACGGCGGCGGCATCTTCACCAACGGCGAGGTGACCTACCGCGGAGTGGCGGTCGGGCGGATCGGCACGCTGCGGCTGACCGACGACGGCATGGAGGCCGATCTGCTGATCGACGCCTCCGCGCCGCCCATCCCGGCCAGCGCCAAGGCGGTGATCGCCAACCGGTCGGCGGTGGGGGAGCAGTTCGTCGACCTGCAGCCCGGCACCGCAACCGGGCCGTTCCTGCGTGAGGGCTCGGTGATCTCCCGGCGGGCGGCCCAGCTGCCGCTGCCGGTGGAGACCCTGCTCGGAGACATCAGCTCGTTCAACCAGTCGGTGCCGACCGACTCGCTGCGGACCGTGGTGAACGAGCTGTACGCCGCGACGCAGGGTTCGGGGCCGAACCTCCAGGTGCTGATGGACACCGCGAACGCGTTCACCGACACCGCGGCCCGGCATCTGCCGCAGACGGTGGCGCTGATCCGCGACGGCACCACCGTGCTGCGGACCCAGCTCGACTCGACGGACGCCTGGCGGTCGTTCTCCGCCAACGCCAAGCTGTTCGCGTCCGCGCTCGCTTCCTCCGACGGCGATCTCCGCCGCCTGATCGGCACCGCACCCGAGGCCGCGAGCCAGATCTCGGGCCTGCTGGAGGACACCGACCCGGGCCTGGCCATGCTGCTGGCGAACCTGCTGACCACTTCCCGCGTGTTCGAGACCCGCAACGCCGGGCTGGAGCAGATCTTGGTGACCCTGCCCAAGGCGGTGGCCGCGACCTCGACGTCGATCACCCCGGACGGCGCCAGCCTGTCGATCGTGAACACGTTCTTCGATCCTCCGCCGTGTACGGAGGGTTACGAGGGAACCCCTCACCGCCCCAGTGACGACACCTCGCCCGGAACGTGGAACAGGAAGGCCCACTGCGCCCTGCCCTATGGCAACCCGAGTTCGGTGCGTGGCGCACAGAACGCGCCCAAGGGCGGGGTGCCGGACGCGGTGCCGCCCGGCGGTGGCGTGAGCCTCCCGCTGCCCAACGTGCCCACCGGCCTGGAGGAAGTGCTGTGGCCACAAAACTGAGCGTCGTGGTGCTGGTCGCGGCCCTGGCGTTCGCCGGCTGGGCCGGGTGGTCGTGGTACCGCGCCGCCCACGGCGACGCGCAGGCCCGCGATGAAGCACTCGATGCCGGGAAGGCACAGGTGGCCGTGCTGACATCGTTCGATTACCACAACGTGGACGACGGGATCACGCGCTGGCTGAACGCCTCCACCGGCGCTCTGCACGACCGGCTCGCCCAGACCGCCGACGCCACCAAGGACTCGCTGCGCCAGGGTGCCACGGTCGCCACCGGCGTGGTGCTGGACGCCGCGATCGCCGAACTCGACATGGGCGCCGGCACCGCGAAAATGCTGGTTTCGGTGGAAATCAGGAAGACCAGGGACTCGGCCGCGCCCAGCACCGGCCGGAACCGGTATCTCGCACGCCTGAGCCGAACGCCGGACGGGTGGAAGCTCGCCTCGCTCGACACGGTCGGCGTAGGTGCCTCGTGAAGACCGGAGACGTCATGGAAGAGTCCACTGAGGACAATCCAGAAGAGACCACTGAGGACGCCGGCGAGACACCGAAGCGGCCTCGGCGGCCGTGGCCGGTCGTCCTCGCGGTCGCCCTGGTGTTCGCCGGGCTCGGTGCCTGGTTCACGGCCGAGGCAAACGCCTTGCGGGCCAAGGAGTTCGACGCGCCGGCGGCCGCTGAGGTCACCGCGTCCGTCACCATTTCGCTGAACAGGATCTTCTCCTACGGCTACGACCATACCGAGGTCACCGAGCACGCGGCGGCGAACGTCCTGCGCGGCCCTGCGCTGGCTGCCTACCAGCGACTGTTCGGCCAGGTCCGGCAACTCGCGCCGCCGCAGCACCTGGTCCTGACCACCCGGGTGGTCGACTCGGCGGTCGAGACGCTGACCGGGGATCGCGCGGTGCTGCTGGTGTTCCTCGACCAGTCCGCGGTCCGCGGCGACGGCATTCCCACCGCCGCCGCGTCCCAGCTCGCCGTCACGGCCGAACGCACCGGCCCGGCCTGGTTCATCACCGGCATGGTGCCGCGCTGATCGCTACGGGCCGCCCCGGTTGACGCAACTGTTTGGTTGCCATAGTATGGCAATCAAACAGTTGCTAAATGCTGGAGGTCGTCATGGCATTCCCTGACCGCATCGAGCGGACGGTCGAGATCGCGCACCCGCCGGCCAAGGTGTGGGCGGCGCTCACCACGGCCGAGGGACTGAGTTCCTGGTTCGGCAACAAGGTCACGATCGACCTGCGCCCAGGTGGTTCGGCCTGGATGAAGTGGGACGGCGGCTACAGCACCGACATGCGGGTGGAACGGGTGGAGGAGCCGACGGTGTTCGGCTTCACCTGGCCAATGGCGGGACTGCCCGAGGAAGATCCGCGCCGCACCTACGTCGAGTTCACGCTCGAACCGGTCGGTGGCGGCACGCGGCTGACGGTGGTCGAGGCCGGCTTCGCCCAGCTGCCGGACGAGGTCCACCGCGAGGAGTACGACAGCCACACCGAGGGTTGGGCGCGTGAACTGGGCGAACTGTCCGATTACCTCGATGTCGCCGCGTGACGTCGAGGCGATCGCCGAACAGGTCTTCACTGCCCTGGCCGACCCGAGCCGGCGCGCCATCCTGGCCGCCCTGGCCTCGGGGGGCCCGGCCACGGCCACGGACCTGGCGGGCCGGCTGCCGATCACCCGGCAGGCGATCGCCAAGCACCTGGCACTGCTGGCCGAGGCCGGCCTGGTGACGGCCGAACCGGGTGAGCGGCGCCGCGTGCGGTACCGGCTGCGCTCCGCGCCGATGCAGGTGGCGCAGCAGTTCCTGGCCGCGCTGGCGCGCGACTGGGACGGCCCGCTCGACGCACTGAAAGATCACCTCGACCAGCAAGCTCGCGGGTCGGCCTGACGAAAATCGCCGCCTGCGCACACCGCGGAGGAAGAACCCTTCGCTGGTTCCGAGACGTACGCCCCCAACGACAGGAAGCAGGAAAAGGAGACAGGCAATGACCAGTCACAAGACGGGGACCCGCGAGGAGTGGCTTGCCGCGCGGCTGGAGCTGCTCGAGGCGGAGAAGGAGCTGACCCGGCGCGGCGACGAGCTGTCCCGGCGGCGGCAGGCCCTGCCCTGGGTCCGGGTCGACAAGGACTACCGCTTCGAGACCGGCGAGGGAACGGCGTCGCTCGCCGACCTGTTCCGGGGACGCTCGCAGCTGCTCGTCTACCACTTCATGTTCGGGCCCGACTACACCGCCGGATGCCCGTCCTGCTCGGCGATCGCCGACGGCTTCAACGGCTCCGCAATCCACCTCGCCAACCACGACGTCACGCTCTGCGCGGTATCGCGGGCGCCGCTCGCCAAAATCCAGGCGTACCAGCGGCGGATGGGCTGGAGTTTTCCGTGGGTGTCCTCCTACGGCAGCGACTTCAACTTCGACTTCGGGGTGGCGCACACCAAACAGGAGTGGGAGGCGGGAGCCGTCGCGTACAACTTCGGGGAGGAGGATCTGCGGCCGGCGGCCGGCGAGAACAGTTCCCGCGACGCCTTCAGCCAGTCGATCGTCGGCACGGACTGGCGGACCTACCGGCGAGAAGGACCCGGCATGAGCGCGTTCGCCCTGGAGGACGGCACCGTTCACCACACCTATTCGACGTACGCGCGCGGGCTGGACATCCTGTGGGGCATGTACCAGTGGCTCGACCGCGCGCCCCTCGGCCGCAACGAAACCAGCCACTGGTGGCGTCGCCACGACGAGTACGACAACCAGTAAGTGCGGCCAATATCCTAAATGGACAAGGAGTGTTCTCGCCGAGTCGGCAATCCCCTGAAACCGTATGGACTTCGGTGGGAAAGTGATCGCTCAGCGCGGCACCATGTCGGCGGCGGGCTGGCGGACGCGCGGGACCAGACCGCGGAAGCCGTCGGCGGGCCAGCGGGGACGTTCCTGGGCGGCGGGGGTCGCGCGGAGGATCAGCTCCATCTCGAACCGGGTTCTGGGGTCGGTGAGGCGTTCGCCGAACGTGGCGTGCAGCTGGCGCATCCGGTAGCGGACCGTCTGCGGGTGGATCTGGAGCCGCTCGGCGACGTCGAGCACGCTGCCCTGGGCCTCCAGCCAGGCCTGCAGGGTCTCGAGCAGTCGAGCCCGCTGCTTGTCGGTCAGCGCGTCGAGCGGCGCGAACAGCCGTTGCCGCAACTGGGCGATCAGCCCGGCATCGGCGCGCAGCACGAGCGTGGACAGGTGGTCGGCGACCCAGGTGACCTGCTGAGGGGGCAGCATCCCGTCGTTGATCAGGGCCAGCGCACGCCGGGCCCAGCGGAGCGAATCCGCCCCGCCGCTGATCGGCACGGACGGGCCGACCGCCAGCCGCGCCGCGGGCAGGGCCGCCCGCAGCGCGGGCACCCGCTCGGGCGTGAGCCGGCCCGGGACAAGCAGAAAAGGTTCCGGTCCGGTCGCTTCGGCGAGGATCTCGGCGTCGAGCAGGGGTCGCTGGTCGACGGTGGAGAGGTACTGCACGGCCACCACCGTCACCTCTTCGGGCACCGGCCAGCCGACGAGACGGGCCAGTTCGCCGATGGCCTCCGAGGGTGCCGGCGGGCGCTCGAGGATCAGCTCCAGCAGGCGTTTTCGCCAGCTCTCCATCGCGCCCGCCGAGGACGCCTTGGCCTCCAGATAGCCTTCCAGCGCGACCGAGGCCAGCTCGTCCATGAACGCCAGGATCGCGTCGGCGAGTTGCGACATCACCGTCGAGGAAAGCCCCGCCCGCCGCCCCAGCCGCATGATCCGTCGCCAGGACACCCGCGCGCCGACCCGGTAGGCGGCCTGCAACGCGTCGAGGCTTCGCCCGGCGTGCAGCTCGTACTGGCCGAGCCTGCGGTGCACGTCGTGCGAATGCGTTCTGGGCGCGGCCGGGTCGGCGATCTGCGCGACGAACAGGCTGATCGCGTGCTCGACACCGGCACGGATGGCCTTGCCGTACGGCCCGTCCAGGGGACGCGCGTAGGCCGGGATGGTCGCGCGGATCTCGTCGACGATCTCGGTCGCCACGCTGGCCAGCTCCGGCCGCATCAGGTCGGCCAGCCTGCTCGGCAGGACAGGCCGGGAAAAGTCGCCAACGCCGCGGTCGACCGTCATCGAAGCTCCTTCGCTTCCGCCCAGGGAACACCGGGCTCATCGCGATCTACGACCCCGGCGTGTCACCTTTTGATAAGAAAACGCTTTCTTGTCCTCTATGGGACAAGAACTCGCTCACCGGCTTCGCCAATTACTCCTTTTCGCGCAAGCGCACGCCACCGAGGCCAGTTCCTCCTCACGAGCCTCGTCATAGGACTCCGGCGAGGACGGGGTGACCACGCCCCGATCGATGTACGCGCTGTGCCGCCGGGGCGGGGCCCCAGCATGGTCGCGGCGAGCAGGCGGCCCGCCTTTTCCGGCGCCATGGCGGGCGGCGTGAACCGCAGGATCGGCAGGATCCTGCGCATGGCGAACCGGCTGATCCGGCCGGCGTCACGGGCGATTTCGGTGCCCGGCACGAAGGCTGCCCGCTTCACCGAAGCGGGCAGCGAGATCGAACAGGGCGCTTCGAAGTGGGTGGCGGCACTCGCGCCCCAGCTGGCGCTCGCCTGTTTCCGCGCCGCCCGGCGGATCGCGTGGGCCGATCCGAAGGCAACTGGCTCCCGCGCTCCGCGAGGCCTTCGCCCAGCTGCGCCGAGCTCAGCGTCCGGCGGCGTATCCCTGCATTCCGCGCGGGTTGGCGGCGGCCGAGAGCACCCCTGTTTCCGGGTCGCGCGCGACCGCGCACAACCGGCCCTCCGACCACGGGCCACCAACGGTGACGCGATGGCCACGGCGCCGGAGCTCGGTGATCGCGCCATCGCCGATCCGCGATTCCACGGTGACCGAACCGGGGCGCATCGCGCGCGGGTAGAACGAGCTGGGAAAGCTGTCGTTGTGCCAGTTCGGCGCGTCGATCGCGCCCTGCAGGTCGAGGCCGCCGCGCACCTTTTCGCGCAGCGCGACCGCGAGGAAGAAATGCACCTGCCACTGATCCTGCTGGTCACCGCCCGGTGTGCCGAAGGCCAGCACCGGCTCGCCGTCCCGCAGTGCCAGTGACGGGGTGAGCGTGGTGCGCGGGCGCTTGCCGGGCGCCAGCGAGTTGGGCAGGCCCGGCTCGAGCCAGGCCATCTGCAGCCGCGTGCCGAGCGGGAAGCCGAGACCGGGTACCACCGGGTTGGACTGCAGCCAGCCTCCGCTCGGGGTGGCGGCGACGAAGTTGCCCCACCGGTCGACCACGTCGAGATGGCAGGTGTCGCCCCGGGTGGCGCCGTTCATGGCCACCGTGGGTTCCCCCGCCCCCGGGGGCACGTCGATCTCGCCACCGTCCGCCACGTGACGGGCGTGCTTGCTCAGCCGGGGTTGCCTGCCGTCGGGACTGCCGGGACGCAGCTCGAGCGAGGCTTGCTCGCCGATGAGTGTGCGCCGGGTTTCGTTGTATGCCGGGGAAAGCAGCGTTTCCAGTGACACGTCCGCGCTGTCGCCGTACCAGGCTTCCCGGTCGGCCATGGCGAGTTTGCTGCACTCGATCAGGGTGTGCAGGTAGCCGGGCGTGCCGTATTCGAGTTCACCGGGCAGCAGGGCGAGTTGCTGGAGGAAGACCGGTCCCTGGCTCCACAGCCCCGCCTTGGCCACCGTCCACCCGCGCCAGGTGTAGGTCACGGGATCTTCGTAGACAGCCGAAAACCCGGCCAGGTCGTCGGCGGTGAGCGTGCCGGCGTGCCGCTCACCCGAAGTGTCCATTGTGGATTTCGCGGCGAACGCGGCGAGCTCCTCGGCGATGAAGCCCTCGCGCCAGGCGCGGCGGGCGGCGTCGATCTCGGCTTCCGGGCCGCGGCCCGGTGCCTCCGCCTCGGCGATGAGCCGCTGCCAGGTCAGGGCCAGCGCCTGGTTCCGCAGCGGCGCCCCGGGCGCGGGTGCCTTGCCGTCGCGGAGGTAGAGCTGGGCGGAGGTGGTCCACTCGGTTTCGAAGAGTTCCCGCACGGTCTCCACGGTCTCGCCGATCCGTTCGATGGCCGGGTGCCCGCGCCCGGCGTATCCGATCGCGTAGGAGAGGACGTCGGCGAGCCGCTTGGTGCCGTGGTCGCGCAGCAGGAGCATCCAGGCGTCGAAGGCGCCGGGCACGGCGGCCGCCAGCGGGCCGGTGCCCGGCACGAGGTCGAGGCCGAGTGACGTGTAGTGCTCGATCCTCGCCCCGGCCGGGGCCGGGCCCTGCCCGCAGAGCACCTGGGGAGCCCGCCCCGCCGGCGCGAGGATGATCGGCGCCTCGCCGGCCGGACCGTTCAGGTGCGGTTCGACGACGTGCAGGACGAAACCGGCGGCCACCGCCGCGTCGAAGGCGTTGCCGCCGTCTTCGAGCACGGCCATCGCGGTGGCCGAGGCGAGCCAGTGGGTGGAGGACACCATGCCGAAGTTGCCCTGCAGGGTCGGGCGAGTCGTGAACACGCTGCCCAGTAAACACCTGTCGCGCCCCGCGCCACGCTGATCGCGCAGCGTAGGCGTTACCGGACTGTGAACATGGTCTTCGGCGCGCTCGCGATCTGGCTGCTCACCCTCAACCGCGCGCCGAACCCGGACCTGACGGCCATCCAGGGCGTGCCGTACGTGGTGCCGATCATCCTGGTGCTGCTCGTGGCGGGCACGTTCGTGCTCGACCGCACCCGCTACGGCAGGCATGCCTACGCCGTCGGCGGCAACCGGGAGCCGTGCCCCGCGCCGGGGTCGAAGTGGACAAGATCCGGATGGGCGTGTTCGTGATCTGCTCGTCGATCGCCGCGCTCGGCGCCGTCGTCTACCTGGCCAAGGTCGGCGCCGTGGACGGCAGCTCCGGCGGCGGGAACACCCCTGCTGTTCGCGGTCGGCGTCGGTGGCCGCGGCCGGCTGCGGGACGCGGTGATCGGCGGGCCGGTGCCGGCCACTGTCCAGAATGGTCTCGGCCTGCTCGGCTACCAGACCGCCACGGTGGACATCGTCACCGGTTTGGTCCTGCTCGTCGCGGCTACAGTGGACGCTCTGTCGCGACGGCGCGCCGCCGTGACAAGCTGAGCACGCGGGGGAGCACGTCAGGCCGCCGCAGGCACAGCAGGGAAGAGCGCAGGTTGTCGGGCCCATCCACCGCCGGTACCCGCCCGGACGACGTCCGGCGGCACAACCGCGCCGCGCTGCTGCGCCGGCTGCATGTGAACGGACCGGCCACCAGGGCCAGCCTCGCCACCGCGCTCGGGCTCAACCGCAGCACGATCAAGGCGCTGGTGGACTCCCTGGCCGAGGGCGGTGTCGTCGAGGAGCGGGTGCCGGCACGGCGCGGCGGCGCCGGCCGCCCGTCCCTGCTGGTGCTGCCGCGGGCGCGGGCGGCGGTGGTGCTGGCGGTGGACATCCGGGTCGAGCGGGCGGGGATGGCCCTGGTCGGGATCGGCGGCGAGATCCTCGGCCGGGGCAGCTGGAACGTGCGGGAAGGCATCCAGCAACCGGAAGAGGTGTTCACCAAGATCGTGGACACCTCCGGCCCGCTGATCGACGAGCTCGCGGTGCGGCCGGTCGCGGTGGGTGTGTCGGTGCCCGGGGTGGTCCGGCACTCCGACGGCTACGTGCACGAGGCGCCCAACCTGCACTGGAGCGACGTTCCGCTGGGCGCCTGGCTGTCCAGGGCGCTCGGGCTGGGCGTCCACATGGGAAACGACGCCGAGCTGGGCGCGCTGGCCGAACACCTGCGCGGCGCGGCACGCGGGTCCGGTGACGTCGTCTACATCAGCGCTGACGTCGGCGTCGGCGGGGGAGTGATCTCCAACGGCGTGTCCATGCGCGGCGCGGGCGGGCACCACATCGGCGAGGTCGGGCACATGGTGGTGCGGCCGGGCGGGCTGCGGTGCTACTGCGGCTCCTACGGCTGCTGGGAGACCGAGGTCGGCGAGCACGCGCTGTGCCGGGCGCTCGGCATCGACGAGAACTCACCCGTCGGCACGATCGTCGCGGAACTGCGCGCGATGCCCGCCGGCACGGTCGCCGGCCGGCTCGGCGAGTACACCGAATGGCTGGCGCTCGGGCTGTGCAACGTGGTCAACCTGCTGTGCCCGCAACTGGTGGTGCTGGGCGACCTGTTCACCGCGCTGCCGAAGCAGCTGGTCGCACGGGTGGAACAGCTGGTGCGCGAACGCAGTCTGGTCAGCCGTGCGCTCGGCGGGACGCGCGTGGTGACCTCGGCGCTGGGCTCGGACGCCAAGCTGCTCGGGGCCGCCGAACTGGCCTTCGAAACGGTGCTGGCGGGGTGCTAGCGAACTAGGGCGAGACAGCCGCCGAAGTCCGTGTTTCCGCGTGCGGCGACTCAGCGTGCGGGGGCCTGTCGCACGCCGGAATTCACAGTTCCAGCGCGGCTTCGGCGGCGCACGCGGCCGTGCAGGGCCAGGGCTGCCCGCACTCCGCGCAACGCGAACCGGTGCGAAGGTGACGGGCTAGTGCTTCCACCGCCGCGTGACGGTACCCCTCGACCAGAACGTCCCAGGTCACCGACATGGATGCCCGGTCCGAAACGTCTTCCGACATCATGATCACGCCCTTCCGCGATCCCCTGCGGCGGCTGTCATGGGTGGCGACGCCGCTGCCGCGGGCCATTCTACGTTCGATTACGACTTCTGGAGATGAACTTCTGTTCACCCCAGGAACCGGTACACGGTGAGGGCGCGAGTTGAGTTCACCGGCCGGACGGGCATTCAAGATCGCTGCCCGCCGAGGACTGGCTCACCCGGCGGATCCGCCACCTGCGCCAGCTGCACGAGGGTGCGCGCCCCTGGGTGCTGACCGGGCGGGAGATCGACTTCGGGCCGGACAGCGAACCGCTGCTCACCGACATCCAGCCGATCGCCTGGCTCGTGCCCGAACTCCTCGCCGAGGTGCACGAACGCTACCGGTCGCGATCCGACGCCGGACGAGCCACCCGTCGACATCGACCCAGGATCGCCGGAATCCGGGCCGGCCACACGGTGTCCCGAGGCCGCTTTGAGTCTGGCTTCAGCCCGGCCTTGAGCCCGGCGGCATGTCCGCCATGCCGCCGGGCACCCCCAGCCGGGCATTCCGGCCGTCAGCCCCCCGCCATCGCGCCGACGACGAGGAAGGGTTCCTTGCCCAGGGCCACTTCCTCGGGCAGCGGGGAATCCGGGTCTTCGTGCGACAGGTCCTCTTCGCAGGCGAAGAACCGCACGAACGCCCGGCGCCGGTGCGAGTCCTGGTCGCGGATCGTCCCGCGCAGCATCGGGTACCTGGCCTCGAGCGCGTCGAGGATCGCTCGCTGGGTCACCGCGCCCTCGATGTCGAGCAGCACGTCGCCCTCGATGTGGGCCAGCGTGCGCAGGTGCGCGGGCAGCACCACGCGGATCATGGCAGGGTCTGCACTTGGACGGACAGGACCGCGGGCAGGTCACGGACGATCGGCGCCCAGCTGTCCCCGGCGTCGGCCGAGGCGTACACCTGACCGCCCGTGGTGCCGAAGTAGATGCCGCAGTCCTCGAGCGAGTCGACGGCCATCGCGTCGCGCAGCACGTTGACGTAACAGTTCTCCTGCGGCAGGCCCTTGGTCAGCGGTTCCCATTCGTCGCCACCGGTCCGGCTGCGGTACACGCGGAGCCTGCCGTCGAGCGGGAAGTGCTCCGAGTCGCTCTTGATCGGCACCACGTAGATCGTGTCCGGTTCGTGGGCGTGCACGTCGATGACGAAACCGAAGTCGGTGGGCAGGTCGCCGCTGATCTCGCGCCAGGACTCACCGGCGTCGTCGGTGCGCATCACGTCCCAGTGCTTCTGCATGAACAGGGTGTCCGGCCGGGACCGATGCTGGGCGATGCGGTGCACGCAGTGGCCCACCTCCGCGTCGGGATCCGGGATGCCCTGGGACTTCAGTCCCCGGTTGATCGCCCGCCAGGTCTTCCCCGAGTCGTCACTGCGGAACGCCCCCGCCGCGGAGATCGCCGCGAAGATGCGCTCGGAGTCGCGCGGGTCGAGCACGATCGTGTGCAGGCACATCCCGCCCGCGCCCGGCTGCCACGACGGCGCCGAGTGGTGCGTGCGCAGGCCGGGCAGCTCCTGCCAGGTCTGCCCGGCGTCACCCGAGCGGAACAGGGCCGCGTCCTCGACCCCGGCGTAGATCGTGTCGGGGTCGTTCGGCGCCGGCTCCAGATGCCACACGCGGGCGAACTCCCACGGATGCGGCGTGCCGTCGTACCACTGGTGCGTGCCGGGCGTGCCCTCGTAGGAGAACTGGTTGCCCACCGCCTGCCAGGTCTGCCCGGCGTCGTCCGAGCGCTGGATCAGCTGCCCGAACCAGCTCGTGGACTGCGAGGCGAAGAGGCGGTCCGGCTCCGCCCGCGAGCCGGTGAAGTGGTAGATCTCCCAGCCCGCGAAGTGCGGGCCGCTCACCTCCCACCGTTCGCGCTTGCCGTCCGAGGTCAGCACGAAGGCACCCTTGCGCGTGCCGACCAGCACCCGTACGCGGCTCATCGTTGCTCCTTGGGGCCAGGTCGAGGAATCGGTGCGTCCAACCTAGGCCGCCAGTGCGGTGTGCGTCTTCTCCAATCTTGCTCGATCAGGCGAGGTCGCGCGAAGCGTGTCCGTCGAGGTGGGCTCCGGGTGGGTGCTGTGTCGCGGAGCGACTCCTTTACGGGGGGGTGGGCGACGGGCGGGCGGATGGTGTCACCCGACGGGGCCCTCGGCCAGCGTCACCGTGGCGCTCGACTGCCCGCCAGCCGCGTCGAGCCAGCTGAGCGTCACCTCGTCGCCGGGGTGGTGCTGGTCCATCACCGTGGTCAGGGTGGTCGCCGAGTCGATGGCGCTGCCGTTGATCGCGGTGATCACGTCGCCCGCGGACAGCCCGGCCTGCTGGGCGGGACCGCCCTGGACGAGCTCGCGGACGGCGGCGCCCGAGGTCGAGTCGGTGACCGAAACGCCGAGGAACGCCGTGTCGCCGATGTGCACGTTCTTCGACGCGGTGCGGGACTCGATCTGCCTGGCGATGGTCAGCGCCTGGTTGACCGGGATCGCGTAACCGGTGCCGCCGCCGGTGGTCTGGCCGTCGCCGCGCCGGTCGAACCGGTAACCGGTCGAGGCGGCGGTGTTCATCCCGATGACCTCGCCCGAGCTGTCCACCAGCGGGCCGCCCGAGTCGCCCGACTGGATGTTCGCGTTCACCTGGATCAGCCCGGACAACTGCTCACTGCTGCCGCTGGACTCGTCGGAGGCCGTGATCGACTCATCGAGCGCGCTCACCGTGCCCGGCGCCACGCTCGGCGTGCCCCCGGCGCCGCCGGCGTTCCCGATGCCGACGACCGCGTCCCCGGCCGCGACCTTCGATGAGTCGCCCGTGCTCACCGTGGCGAGCCCGGAGGCGCCCCGGAGCTTCAGCACCGCCACGTCCTCGGAACGGTCGTAGCCGACGACGGTGGCCTTGTAGGTCTGGCCGTCGCCGATGTCGGTGACCTCGATGCTGGTCGCGCCCTCCACGACGTGGTTGTTGGTCAGCACCTCGCCGGCCGGGGTGAGCACCATCCCCGTCCCGGCGGCCTGCCCGCCTTGGAATCCCAGCGTGGTGTTGACGTCGACCAGGCCGGGCTCGACCTTCCGCGCGATCGCGTCGGTGTCCAGTGACTCCCCCGAACCGCCCCCGTTGGCCTGCTGCTGGGTCCCCGGCAGCAGGGCCCGCATCGGGCTGGTGGTGCCGTGGTGGAGGCCGAAGACGAGGATGCCGGCCACGAGCAGCGCGGTCATCGTGATCGCGCCGAGCACTATGACCAGCCCACGGGCCGGGTTGTGCGGCGGCCGGGATGCCGGCTGATGCGCCGCGTACGGGCCTCGGTAGGGCTCGTGCTGGTACGGCGGGTACGAGCCCTGGTAGGGCCCGTGCTGATGCGGCGGGAGCTCCTGGGTCATGGTCCCAGTAGACCGCGATCCGCTGAGAGCCGCCTGGTTCGCGACCATGAATTACCTGAGAACCCTTTGACGGTACGCGACCGGATTCTTACTTTCCGTCGAGGTGCTTCCGGGTGGAGGCGGGCTCAGCTCAGGGGTTATGACACCTCGGCCAGGAACGCGCGGGCCTTTTCCGGGTCGAGGAACCAGTGCAGAAAGTCGGTCGGGCCGCCGAGGCCGTTGACGAACCGCTTCGCCACCTTCTCGGTGGTCTCTGCCGCACCGAGGATCTGCCGGACGTGTTCCGGCGGCGGTTGCGGCATCGCGTTGGTGAATGCCATGGCGCGCTGGACGTGTTCCCCGTACCGCCGCGTTGTCAAAGCGTCCGGTTGCTCAAAGCCTTTTCCCTGACGTCGGCCAGGGACAGCGTGCGGGACACCAGTTCCGCAACGCCCGCACCGATGACTTCGGATCGCGCGCGTCACCGGTGATCAGCGGGATTTCCGGGCGCAGGTCCATTGCCTCGCGAACCTCGTCGACATCGTGCGGTGAACCCGCCGGCCTGGTCGGCGGCATTGCGGGCGATCTGCGGCCCACCCGAGCCGGCCAGGGTGACCGCCGCGCCCGGCACCGGTTCCCCGGCCAGATCGCTCACCCGGCCCGACACCTTGATCATGACCGCGCGTCCTCCCTCGACCCGGCGAGATCCACGTCCACTGTGGCCGATTCGCCCGAGCCGAGTTCGACCCGTCGCACCGCGGGCTCGTACAGGTTCGTCACCAGCGTGTACTCGCCGGGCGCGAGGCCCGGGATCTCATACCGGCCGTCCGGCCCGCTCACCGCCTGCGCCGCCGGATCGCCGCCAGGGCCGGTCACCGTCACCGTCGCGCCCGGGACCGGCCGCCGGCCCGGACCGGACACGGTTCCGCACAGCGTGGCGGCGACCGGTTCGCCGCCACGCACCAGGAAATCGCGGACCGCGCCGAACCCGTTCACGCTCACCGCCGCCGCCTCGGGCCCGAAGCCGGGTGCGGTGACGACCAGCGTGTAGGTGCCGGGCGCCAGGTCGCCGACCAGGTAGCCGGTGGCCGGGTCCGCCTTGGCCCGCGCGACCTGCGTGCCGTCCATTCCGGTCACGGTGACCACCCCGGCGACCCCGTGACCGTCGGGCGTGCGCAGCAGGCCGCTGATCGTGCCGGGGTCGCCGCCCGCGACGTTCACGATTTCGCCCGAGGCCGCGGTGAGTTCCGAGCCCGCCGTCTCGTGCGGCCGTGACTTCCCAGATTCCCCAGACTTCACGGACTTCACGGACTTCACGGACTTCACAGACTTCTCGGACTTGGCAGCCGTCTCAGCCTTGGGCTTGCCGACCAGCCACGAGGCCAGCGCGGCGACCAAGCACACGATGATGGCGAACCAGAAGGCCGCGGTGAGGCCGTCGGCGAACGGTCCGGAGATCAGCCGAGGGAAGAAGCTCCGGCCGGTGAGGTACGCGGCCTGGTCGGCGGGAAGCCGGTCGAGCACGGGGCCGAGCAGCTCCTGGATCGGGTTGTAGCCAAGGAAGGCCGCGAACAGGACGCCGACCGGGGGCAGCTGGGCGATCTGGGTCGCGTTCGCGATGGGCACGCCGTGCTCGGTCAGGCCCTGCGCCATCGCCGTGGGCAGGTGGTCGGCCAGCCCGGCGATCATCAGGCTGAAGAAGAACCCGATGGACAGCACCATCGCCGAGTTCTGGAAGGTGGCGGTCATGCCCGCGCCGGCGCCTCGCGCCGTTGTGGGCAGGCTGTTCATGACGTCGGCCCGGTTGGGCGAGCTGAACAGGCCCATGCCCAGCCCGTTCAGCAGCAGGATCGCGGCGAAGGACCAGTAGCCGAAGTTCACCGGCAGCATCTCGAGCAGCACGAAACTGACGGCGGTCAGCAGCATGCCGCCCGTGGCCAGCGCCCGCCCGCCGATCCGGTCGGAGAGGACGCCGGAGGTCGGTGCGGACACGAGGAACCCGATGGTCATCGGCAGCATGTAGATGCCCGCCCAGAGCGGGGTCTGCTCGAAGCTGTAGCCGTGCTGCGGCAGCCAGATCCCCTGCAGCCAGATGATCAGCACGAACTGCAGGCCACCGCGGCCGAGCGAGGCCAGCAGGTTGGCCGCGTTGCCCAGGGTGAACGCGCGGATCCGGAACAGCCCCAGGTTGAACAGCGGGTTGGCCACCCGGGTTTCGATGATCGCGAAAGCCAGCAGCACCACGACGCCGCCGATCAGGCAGGACAGCACGAAGGGGCTGGCCCAGCCCATGGTGTGGCCGCCGTAGGGCTGCAGGCCGTAGGTGATCCCGACCAGCACCGCGATCAGGCCGATCGCGAAGGTGAGGTTGCCCCACCAGTCCATCTTCGCGCGGTGCCGCTGGCTGGTGTCGTGCAGCTTGAGGTAGGCCCAGATAGTGCCGAAGATGCCGAAAGGCACCGAAACGAGGAACACCAGCCGCCATTCGACCGGCCCGAGCAGACCGCCGATGACCAGGCCGAGGAAGGAGCCCGCGATGGCCGCGACACCGTTGATGCCCAGTGCCATGCCGCGCTGGCGGACCGGGAACGCGTCGGTGAGGATCGCGCTGGAGTTGGCCATCAGGAACGCGCCGCCGATGCCCTGCACGACCCGCCACACGATCATCCAGACCGCCGCGGCACCGCCGTCCATCCAGGTGGCCGCGAGCAGCACCGACGACACCGAGAACACGGCGAAGCCCAGGTTGTACATCCGGACCCGGCCGTACATGTCGCCGAGCCTGCCGAAGCCCACCACCAGCACGGCGGTGACGACGAGGAAGCCCATCATCATCCACAGCAGGTAGCTGGTGTTGGCCGGTTCCAGGGGGTTGATGTGGATGCCTCGGAAGATGTCCGGCAGCGCGATCAGCACGATCGACGAGTTGATGGTGGCCATCAGCAGGCCGAGCGTGGTGTTGGACAGCGCGATCCACTTGTAGCGCGGGCCGAGTTCCTCCAGCGACCACGTGCTCTTGTGCCGCCGGTGCGGCTTCGTCTGCGAGGCGGACTCCACAGGCCATCACTCCAACCAGGGAGATGCGGTTCACCCAGTCGAGAAAATTAGTTGACCTATGCTAACTGATTTTTCACATACCGGCGAGACACCCCACCCCTTGGGACGGTGTGATCTTCGCCCGGGCGTCGCGCGGAGCGTGTCCGTCGGGGGTGGGTGGTGCGCGCTCAGTCGGTCAGGATGCGCCTCAGCAGATCGACCAGGACGACGCGCTCCTTGGGGCTCAGCTGACCGAGCGTGTCCCGCTCGACCTCGGCGGCCAGTTCGCTCGCCCGCTCGAAGGTGTCATGCCCCTTCTCCGTCAGCACGACGAGCCGGGTGCGCCGGTCCTCCGGATGCGGGTCGCGGCGGACGAGACCGGCGGCGGAGAGGTCGTCGACGAGGGCCACCACCGCGCTGGGGTCGATGCCGAGCAGATCGCCCAGTTCGCGCTGGGACAGGCCGCCGCGTTCGGCCGCGGCCATCAGCACGGTGTAGTGCCGGCTGCGCAGGCCGGACTCCTCCAGTGCCCGGTTGAGCTTGCGGATGGCGCGGCCGCCCGCCCTGGCCAGCAGGAAGCCCACGTCGCTGGTCAGTGTCGGCTTCTCCGAAGTGGCGGCGATGACTTTCCTCCTTGGGACAACGTCCGCTCATTCTGCCACCACACCCGATGACGAGAGCAATGGTTGACTTTTGTAATGATTGAAGAGTACATCTAAGTCACCATGTTCGGTGGAGAACGGAGGACCATGGACCTGACCGGGAAGGTCGCGATCGTGACCGGCAGTGGCCGGGGGCTCGGCCTGGCCTACGCGAAGGAACTGGCCGCGGCCGGCGCCAAGGTGGTGGTCAACGACGTCGACGCCGGCACCGCTGAGACGGCCGCCAAGGAGATCACCTCCGCCGGCGGCACGGCGGTCGCCCAGGTGGCCGCGGTGGGCCGCACGGAAGCCGCGGAAGCGCTGGTCAACCGGGCTGTGGCGGAGTTCGGCAGGCTCGATATCCTCGTCACCAACGCCGGTGTGCTGCGCGACAAGGTGCTGTGGAAGATGTCCGACGAGGATTTCGACACCGTGATGGAGGTGCACCTGAAGGGCACCTTCACCTGTGCTCGCGCGGCGGTGCAGCGGATGCGCGAGCAGGGCGAGGGCGGTCGGCTGATCCTGATCGGCTCCCCCGCGGGTCAGCGCGGCAACTTCGGCCAGACCAACTACTCGGCCGCCAAGGCCGGCATCGTCGGTTTCGCCCGGACCTGGGCGATCGAACTGGCCCGCGCGAACATCACCGTCAACGCGGTGATCCCGGTCGCCGCGACCGCGATGACCGAGACGATCCCGGCGCTTCGGCCCTACGCCGAGGCGTTGCGCGACGGCGAGCCGATGCCGCCGTTCGCCCGCAGGGCGCTCGCCTTCGGTGCGCCGGAGGACGCCGCCGGGCTGGTCGCGTTCCTGGCCTCGGACGCCGCCGCCGGCATCACCGGGCAGGCGGTCGGCATCGGGGGCGACCGGATCTCCCTGTGGTCGCACCCGCAGCAGGTCGCCGCCGCCTACGCCGACGGCGGCTGGAGCGCGGACGCGATCGCCGAAGCGTGGCCGACGACCGTCGGTGCCGAGTTGCAGACCGTCGGCGAGAACCTGCCCGAACCACCGGCCAGCTGAACCGGGAGGCAACGGGAGACAACGGGAGACAACGGGAGACACAGTGGACCCGAACCACCTCGAAGCGATCGATGTGCATGTGCACGTCGAGATCGACTGCCATGGGCACCTGTCGATGCCCGACGATTTCGTCGAGGCGTCCTCCGCCTACTTCAAGGCGGGGGAGCAGCGCCCGACGGTAGACCAGATCGCGGAGTACTACCGGGAGCGCCGGATCGGCGCGGTGCTGTTCACCGTGGACATCGAAGCGTTCAGCGGGCATCCGGCGCTGTCCAACGAGGAAATCGCCGAAGCCGCCGCGAAGCATTCCGACGTGCTGATCCCGTTCGCCAGCATCGACCCGCACAAGGGCAAGGCGGGCGCGCGCCAACTCCGGCGCCTGGTCGAGCACCACGGCGTGCGGGGGCTCAAGTTCCACCCGAGCATCCAGAACTTCGCGCCCAACGACGGCAGCGCCTACCCGCTGCTGGAAGTGGCGCAGGAGTACGGTTTGCCCGCGTTGTTCCACACCGGACAGACCGGGATCGGCGCGAACATGCCGGGCGGCGGGGGAGTGCGGCTCGCGCTGTCGAACCCGATCCTGCTCGACGAAGTCGCGATCGCCTTCCCGGACCTGACGATCATCATGGCGCACCCGTCCTTCCCGTGGCAGGACGAGGCGCTGGCGGTGGCCACCCACAAGCCCAACGTCTACATCGACCTGTCCGGCTGGTCGCCGAAGTACTTCCCGCCGCAACTGGTCCGCTACGCCAACACGCTGCTGCAGGACAAGGTCCTGTTCGGCTCGGACTACCCGCTCATCGCCCCGGACCGGTGGCTGAGCGACTTCGAAAAGCTGGACATCAAGCCGCAGGTGCGGCCCAAGATCCTCAAGGACAACGCGGTGCGTGTCCTCAAGCTCCAGGGAGTGGACAAGTGAGTCTGAAGGTCAAGTTCGACGAGCTCAAGACGCTGGCCGGCACGGAGCTCGGCACCAGCGACTGGATCGCCGTGGACCAGGACCGGATCAACACCTTCGCCGACGCCACCGACGACCACCAGTGGATCCACGTCGACGTGGAGAAGGCGAAGACCGGCCCGTTCGGCGGGACGATCGCGCACGGCTACCTCACCCTGGCCCTGCTCATTCCACTGTGGACGGAGCTGCTGGACGTCGAGGGGGTCACCACCAAGGTCAACTACGGGCTGAACAAGGTCCGTTTCCCCGCACCCGTGCCCGCCGGTTCCCGGATCCGGGTCACCGGCAAGCTCGGCGACGTCGAGGAGGTACCCGGCAACGGTCTCCAGCTCACCGCCGACCTCGTCATCGAGATCGAAAACGGCACCAAGCCCGCCTGCATCGCCCAGCCTGTCTTCCGGTTCTACGCCTGACAACGCCGGGCACCCGGTTCGGTGCCGATGGTCGGATCCTGGCAGGCAGGTCCTCGGTGTCCATGGTCGGACCCTGACAAGCAGGTCCTCCGCGGAGGAGACAAGCAATGATTTATCACAGCCCGCTCCCGGATGTCGAGATCCCGGATGTGACGCTCACCGAGTACGTCATCGGCGGCGCGGAGCGCTTCGGCGACAAGGTGGCTCTCATCGACGGGCAGACCGGGGAACGGGTCACCTACGCCGAACTGAGGGAACTGGTGGAGGCCGGGGCCGCCGGCCTCCACCGGCTCGGGGTGCGGCCCGGCGACGTGGTGGCGCTGATGAGCCACAACCAGCCACGGTTCGCGATCGCGCTGCACGCCGCGATCGCGGCCGGGGCGGCGGTCACCCCCATCAACCCGGTGCTCACCTCCGGTGAGCTGATCAAGCAACTGGCCGGCGCCAGGGCGAAGGTGCTGATCACCGCGGAGAGCGTGGTGGACAAGGCACTCGAGGCCGCGGCGTCCGCCGCGGTCGGGCACGTGTTCGTGCTCGGCGAGCGAGACGGCGTCGCTTCCTTCGACGAACTGCTGACCAAGGGCAGCGCGCCCCGCCTGGACCTCGACCCGGCCACCACCGTCGCGGTGCTGCCGTTTTCCAGCGGTACCACGGGAACCGCGAAGGGCGTGCGGCTCACCCACCGCAACCTCGTGGCCAATCTGACGCAGACCAGGGCGGGCTGGCGGATCGGGCCGGACGACGTGCAGGCCGCGGTGCTGCCGTTCTTCCACATCTACGGCTTCACCGTCATCCTGAACTCGGGCCTGCTCGGCGGGGCCACGGTGGTCACATTGCCGCGGTTCGAGTTGAACGGCTACCTGGCCGCGCTGGAACGGCACCGGGTCACGCGGGTGTACTTCGCGCCGCCGATAGTGCTCGCGATGGCGACCGCGCCCGAGGTCGGCCAGTACGACTTGTCCTCGCTGGAATACGCGTTCTGCGGCGCGGCGCCGCTCGATGTGGACGTGAGCGAGCGGGCGGAAGAGCGGCTGGGCTGCCTGATCCGCCAGGGCTACGGGATGACCGAGTCCAGCCCGGGCACGCACCAGGTGTTCGACGACGACTTCGCCACCACCCCGCCCGGCTGTGTGGGCAGGCTGTCCCCGAACACCGAGGCGCGTGTGGTCCAGCCCGGCACCGACGAGGACGTCGAAGAGGGCATGACGGGGGAGTTGCTTGTCCGCGGCCCGCAGGTGATGGCCGGGTACCTCGACAATCCCGAGGCCACCGCCGAGACGATCACCAACGGCTGGCTGCACACCGGGGACCTGGCGCGCGTCGACCCGGCCGGGAGGTTCTGGATCGTCGACCGACTCAAGGAACTCATCAAGTACAAGGGCTACCAGGTGGCGCCCGCCGAACTGGAATCGGTGCTGCTGACCCACCCCGACGTCGTCGACGCCGCGGTGATCGGCGTACCCCACGCGGAAGGCGGCGAGGCGCCCAAGGCGTTCGTCGTCACCGAGCGGCCGGTGGACGCCGGGGAACTGCTGGCGTTCGTCGCCGAGCGTGTCGCGCCCTACAAGAAAGTGCGGAGCGTCGAATTCGTGGACCGGATCCCCAAGTCTCCCACCGGGAAGATCCTCCGCCGCATGCTCAAGACCCAGATGTGAGAAATATCCTTCCCGGGGTGCGGCCCCCGCCGCACCCCGGGAAGGCGTCCCCGGCCGGGTAGCCTCCTAGAACAGCACCACGGGCTTGATCGTCGTGCCGGTGTGCATGTCGTGCGCGGCGTCGTTGAGGTCTTCCAGTTTGTAGTGCCGGATCATCAGGTCGAGGGGGAGCTTGCCCTGCCGGTGCAGCGAAACCAGTTGCGGGAGCAGGGTTTCCGGTTCGCCGTCGCCGAGGGTCACGCCGAGTACGCGCTTGCCGGTCAGCAGGCCCTGGATGTCCAGCGACACCTCGGTTCCCGGGGGCGGGGCGCCGACGACCGCGCAGGCGCCGCGGGTGGCGAGCGCGTCGACGGCGGCGCGGAGGACCGCGGGTACGCCCGTGGTGTCCACCGCGTTGTCGATACCGCGCCCGCCGGTGATCTCCGCCAGCGCGGTGGCGAGATCGACCTCGGCGGTGTTGACGGTGTGCCGGGCGCCGAGTTGCCGGGCCATTTCCAGGCGGGCCGGGACCCGGTCGACGGCGATGATGTCGCCGAGCGGGAGCAAGTTCGCCGCGATGATCGAGGCCAGGCCGACCGCTCCGGTGCCGAACACCGCCAGGCTCGCGCCGGGTTTGGGAGCCAGGATGTTCCACACGGCGCCGAATCCGGTTTGCACGCTGCAACCGAGCGGGGCGAGCGTCGCGAGATCGGCGCCGGGGTCCACCTTCACGACGCTGCGCTCGTCGGCCAGTGCCAGTTCGGCGAAGGAGGACTGGCCGAAGAAGTGGCCGCCGATGGGGACGCCGTCGCGCTGGACGGTGGGGGTCCCGTTGTTCCGCGTGCCGTTGATCAGGTTGCTCGGCAGCCAGGTGTCGCAGTAGGCGGGGTGCCCGTCGCGGCAGCCGGTGCAGTGCCCGCACGAGGTGAAGCTGAGCAGCACCTTGTCGCCGGGCTGAACCTTCGTGACCCCGGAACCGGTCTGTTCGACGATCCCGGCGCCTTCGTGGCCGAGGATGCCGGGCAGCTTGAACGGGATCCCGCCGGCCTGGACGCCCAGGTCGGTGTGGCACAGGCCCGCGGCGACCATCCGGACGAGGACCTCGTTCTCGCGCGGTTCGTCCAGGACGACCTCGGTGACGGCGAACGGTGCGCCGGGCGTCTCGACCACGGCGGCGGTGGTGGTGTGCATGATGTGCCTTTTCTTTCCGTGGCCGGTGCTTACAAAGCGATGACGACCGACTTGGTCTGCAGGTACTCGTCCAGGCCCTCGGGACCGTTCTCGCGGCCGTAGCCGGACTGCTTGTAGCCGCCGAAGGGCATGGAGACGTCCAGCACGGCCCAGGTGTTGACCCACACCATCCCGGCACGCAGGGCCGCCGCGACCCGGTGCGCGCGGGCGACGTCGCGGGTCTGCAGTCCCGCCGCGAGGCCGTACGGGGTGTCGTTGGCCAGCCGGATGGCCTCTTCCTCGGTGTCGAACGGCTGGACCGTCAGCACCGGCCCGAAGATTTCTTCCTGTACATAGGGCGAGTGCTGGTCGACGTCGGCGAGCACCGTCGGCGAGACGTAGAAGCCGGGCCCGTCCGGTTCGCCGCCGCCGATGACCCGGACGCCGTCCTGCCGCGCGGAGTCCACAAAGGACTGGACTTTCGCCCGGTGGCCCGGCCCGGCCATGGGGCCCACCACGGTCGTTTCGGTGAACGGGTCGCCCACCGGCACCTGCGGGCAGGCCGCGGTCAGCGCGCCCAGCACGTCTTCGTACACCGGGCGCTCCACGAGCAGCCGGCTGCCCGCCATGCAGAACTGGCCGGTGTTGAACACGAACGCGGAGACCGCGGTGTGGATGGCGGCCTCGAGGTCGGCGTCGGCGAAGATCAGGTTCGCGCCCTTGCCGCCCAGTTCGACGGTCACCTTGGTGAGCGTGTCGGCCGCGTGCCGGGCGACCAGTTTGCCGACCGCGGTCGAGCCGGTGAAGGCCACCTTGCCCACCCGCGGGTCCCGCACCAGCGCTTCACCCGCCACCGCGTCCCCGGTGACCACGTTGAACACGCCGTCCGGCAGGCCGGCGTCCTGCAGCACCTCGGCCAGCCGCAGCGCGGTCAGCGGCGTTTCGACGGCCGGTTTGTGCACCACCGTGTTCCCGGCGGCCAGCGCGGGGGCGATCTTGGTGGAGGACAGGATGAGCGGGAAGTTGAACGGGGTGATCGCGGCGACCACACCGATCGGCTCGCGGCGCGTGTAGGCCACGGTGGGCATGGCCGTGGTCCGCGCGGCGCCCTCGATCCCGGCGGCGAGGCTGCCGTAGTACTCGAAGGTCTCGATCGCGGTCGGCACGTCGACGGCACGGGTGAGCGTGACGGGCTTGCCGACGTCGAAGGACTCCAGTTCGGCGAACTCGTCCGCCCTCCGGCGCAGCAGTTCGGCCGCGCGCGACAGGATCCGGCCGCGCTCGCGCGGGTTCATCCGCGGCCACGGCCCTTCCTCGAAGGCCCGGTGCGCGGCCGCGACCGCGCGCTCGGCGTCGGCCTCGCTCGCTTCGGCGACCGTCGTGGCGACCTCTCCGGTAGCCGGGTCCAGCAGTTCGCGGGTTGTCCCTGCCGTCGCCGGTTCCCACTGGCCGTCGATGAACAGGCTGCCCGGGGCCACTTCGACGCGTGGCCGGGCCCGATCCATCGTTGTCATGGGAACCTCCTCGTTCTCGTGGTCAGCAAGGAGGGTTACGCACGGAGGTGGGCCGGGGCACGGGTGAAACCACCCGTTTTCCTACCCGTCTGCCTGCTTACGGGCCGCTACCCAGGCGGCTACCTGCGCGCGCGAGGTGAACCCGAGTTTGGCGAGGATGTGCTCGACGTGCCCGTCGACCGTGCGCGGTGACACCACCAGGGACTCCGCGATCTTGCGGTTGCTCAGGCCCTGCGCCACCAGCACGGCCACCTCGTGCTCGCGCCTGGTCAGCACCCCCTCGGGGTCCGGTGGCGCGGCCGTCTCCGCCCGTTCCGGACCGTCGAGCGCGTAGGAGATGGCCTGGTCGTGGTCCATGCGCCCGCCTTCGGCCAGCGCGGCCTCCCACGCTTCGGCGCGCAGCGCCCGCAGTACCTCGCGCTCGCACCGGGCGTGGTGATTGCCGAGATGCGGCCCGAAGGCGGACAAGGTCGTGCCGATCGTGCGCCAGATCGAGCGGATCGCGCCGAGCAGCCGCGCGGCGTGGCCGAACTCCTTCTTGGCCGCGGCGATCCAGGCCAGCAGCTCGATCATCAGCGCGGTGCCGACGTGGTCGTTGAACCCGCGCTGGATCAGCAGCCCGGCGCGGGTCAGTGCGGTCGCCGAAGCCAGCTCGCCGTGCGTCCAGGCATGGAAACCCAGCGCCCACAGCGCGTAGGAGCGTGCCCATCGCTCGCCGAGCTCCTCGCTGAGCGCGATCGCGCGCTCGCCGGTCTCCGCGGCCCGCTCGTCCCCCGCGTGCACCTGGGTGATGGTGAGCTGGAACATCGCCGGCAGGATGCCGCCCGCGTAACCCGCCGGGGTGAGCTTGGCGGAGGCGGACTCGAAGCAGGCGAGCGCCTCCGCGAGGTCGCCGCGGAACAGCGACCAGGTGCCACGCAGGCACAGCACCATGCCCGGCGCCACCGCATGACCGAGTTCGCCGGCCAGCTTCTCGCATTCGGTGAGCCGGGTCTCGGCTTCCGCGTAGTCGCCCTGCAGCAACATGACCCAGGCCGCTACCCACAAGGCGGTGACCCGTTCGGGCTCGTCGTGTCCCGGCAGGGCGAGCGCGCGGTCGATCCAGCGCCTGCCCTCGCTCAGGAAACCATCGGCGCACCAGTGGTAGCGCAGCGCCGTGACCAGGGACAGGGCCTTCTTCGTGGAACCGGTGGTGACGCACCATTCCAGCGCGGACCGGAGGTTACCGTGGTCCGCGCGGAGGGCGGCCAGACCCGCCTCCTGGCCGGGCCCTTCCCACTCCGCCGCGATCCGCTCGGCCAGCCGGCCGAAGAACTCCTGGTGCCTCGTGCGCACCTCGGTGTGCTCCCCGGAAGCAGCCAGCCGCTCCCAGCCGTACTCCCGGATGGTCTCCAGCATGCGATAGCGCGTCCTGCCATCCCGTTCCCCGGCCAGCAGCACCGACTGCGCGACCAACTGGTCGACCAGGTCGAGGATCTCTTCGCGGGCCAGCCCGTCACCGGCGCAAACCCCTTCCGCGGCGGCGAGGTCGAAGCCCCCCGCGAACGCTGAAAGGCGCGCCCACAGCAGCTTTTCCCCCGGCGAGCAGAGCTCGTAGCTCCAGTCGATCAGGGCGCGCAGCGTGCGCTGCCGGGGAAGCGCCGCGCGGCTGCCGCCGGTCAGCAGGCCGAACCGGTCCTCCAGCCGGTCGATCACCTCGTCCACGACCAGCGAGCGTAGCCGTGACGCGGCCAGTTCGATGGCGAGCGGGATGCCGTCCAGCCGGGCGCACAGCCGGGCCACCGCCACCGCGTTCCGCTTCGTCACCGCGAACCCTGGCCTGATCGCCACCGCGCGATCCACCAGCAGGTTCACCGACTCGTACTGGCCCAGCGCCGCCGCCGGGGGAGGGCTGTCCGGGTCGGGGGCGGACAGCGGCGGCACCAGGTAGATGTGCTCACCGGCGATGCCGAGCGCCTGCCTGCTGGTGGCGAGCACCCGCACGCGCGCGCAGGCGCGCAGCAGCCGGTCGGTGAGCGCGGCGCACGCGTCGATCAGGTGCTCGCAGTTGTCCAGCAGGACCAGGGCCTGCCGCCGGGCCAGGTGGTCGATGAGTTGTGCGACGGCCGGTTTGGTGGACTGGTCCGGAATCCCGAGCGCGGTCGCCACCGCGCGCCCGACCAGCTCCGGCTCCCGCACGGGCGCGAGATCGACCAGCCAGGCCCCGTCGGTGAACGCCCTGTGCGACTCGGTGGCGGCCTCGATCGCGAGCCGGGTCTTGCCGACTCCACCGACGCCGGTCAGCGTCACCAGCCGGCCGGCCGCCAGCCGCTGACGGACCTCGCCGATCTCGCGGCGCCGCCCGACGAAACTTGTGACCGCGACGGGCATGTTGCCCGCGTTACCGGAAGACGTCCGCTCGACCATGAGACCCAGATGATAGCCGTCGTCGGGGCCCGTTGTGGTCCAGGCGCCGGCGGGGACACCGGTCGTGCTGGAGATTGTACTAGACCAATTTTTCGGAGGCGGTTTTTCACTGGTTGAAGACCGCGATGGTCTTCGGAAAGCCCGGTCGGCGACGGTAGGAAACACCATCGATGCCAAAGGAGCCCAAGTGAGTTCGTTTGTGCGCAACCAGTGGCACGTCGCGGCCTATGGCACCGACATCGGGTGCGAGCTGTTTCCCCCCCGG
Organism: Amycolatopsis sp.; assembly: GCF_035276945.1. Lineage (GTDB taxonomy): Bacteria > Actinomycetota > Actinomycetes > Mycobacteriales > Pseudonocardiaceae > Amycolatopsis_E. The sequence goes on from NZ_DATELF010000072.1 coordinate 107,974, forward strand.
ACGATCCTCGGTGAGCCGATCGTCTTCTACCGGACCGAAGCCGGCGATGTCGTCGTGCTGGCCGACCGGTGCGTGCGCCGGCGTTACCGCTTTCCGAAAGTCCTGGACGGTTTCCGAAAGTCGCCTGGACGGCGACAAGATCGTCTGTGGCTGTCACGGGTTCACCTACGACCAGAGTGGCACCTACGTCTTCGTGCCCGGCCAGGCCCCGATCCCGCGCACCGCGCGCGTGCCCTCCTATTGCGGTGTGATGATCTCGGGTGGGAGCCGGGCGCGCACCTCGATCTGGTGCTGCGCCCGGCCCTGGTGCTGGGCCCGGATCTGGTGCGCCGGTGCTCACTCTGCGGCGATCCGGCGGATTCCTCGGCGCTGCAGGTGGCCGTGCCGCGTGAGCCGGAGGGGTTTCCCTCGTCGTCCGGGCGGACAGCATGCCGCCGGTCGCGCCTGCCCCGCTGGTCCAGACGGCCGCCATCGGGATAGGCCGATCGCTCGACCGCTGGCCGGATTCGGGGCGCTGATGGCTCGAAGCTGTCACGATCGGGCACGGTTCCATTCAATACCGAACTTTTCCTCCGATAGGGTGCTGGGGTGGAGGACGTTTGCTGGCTGACGGAGAAGCAGCGCCAGGCGTGGGAGGCCTACATCACCGCCGCTCACCTCGTCGAAGGGGCGGTGGCGCACCAGCTGCGGATCGGGGCCGCACTGTCACATGGTGACTACGCGCTGTTGCACCAGCTGTCGGTCTCACCGGGCAAGAGCCTCCGCATGGGTGAGATCGCTTACCTGGAGGCGGCCCCGAAAAGCCGGATCAGCTACCAGGTGGACCAACTCGTCAAGCGGGGGCTGGTGCGCCGGGAGCCGCATGCGGAGGACGGCCGGGGGCTGGTCGCCGTGCTCACGGACGAGGGCGAGCGACTGCTCGCCGAAACCGCGCCGGGGCACGTCGCGACGGTGCGCGAGCACTTCATCGACCTGCTCGACGAAGACCAGCTCGACACCCTGGAAAAGATCTCCAGCCAGCTCGCCGAGCGCCTCCGCGCCAATCGCGCCTGAGCCACCGGCCGCCCAACGCGAGTCGGCCTCTCGCGACACCCGAGTCGGCCTCTCGCGACACCTGAGTCCGGCTTTCGTGACACGCGAGTCGGCCTTTCGCGACGGGCGAGTCGGGCTTTCGTGACTCGCGGGTCGGGCTTTCGCGACGGGCGAGTCGGGCTTTCGTGGTTCTCAGATGGTGACGGTGGTGCCGTTGGCGGTGGCGGATTCCACGACCGCTTCCAGGATGCGCAAGCCGCGTACGCCCTCCTCCAGGGTCGCGCACGGCGGGAGTTCCCTGATCCCCGCGATCTGGTCCAGAAAGGACCTCGCCTGGAAGGTGAACATGTCACCGGTGCCGTGGCCCGCGCCGGCGGCATCCACCGGCAGTCCCTGCCGGACGTACGGATGCGAAGGTCCGATGTAGACTCGGCGCTCCCCGTTGGTCGCCTCGGCCGGGCCGGTGTCGGAAATGGTGAACTCGCTGGCGCGGTGCAGGTCGAAGGTCGCGGATCCCTTCGTGCAGAACATCTCGAACGCCAGCCCGTCGGGCCGCCCGTGCGTTATGCGTGAAGCCGAGAACGTGCCGATGGCGCCGTTGGCGAACCGTGCGGTGAAACTCGCGATGTCCTCGTTCTCCACCTTCGCGTACTCCCCGGTGAGCTCGGCCCGCGTGTGCCCAAGCGTAGGACCGGCCGGAACGGGCCGTTCGGTGACCACGGTGGCCAGCGTCGCGCCGCTGACCTGCGTGATCGGACCGCACACGAACTCGGCCGTGTCCACCAGGTGGCTGCCCGTGTCGGCCAGGATCCCGGAGCCGGGCCCGCCGCGGTAGCGCCAGCTCATCGGGGTGAGCGGGTCGAGGGCGTAGTCGTGCCAGACGTGGCCGTTGAAGTGCACGGGATCACCGAGCCTCCCACCGGTCACCTCGTCCCGCACCGCGCTGATCGCCGGCGAGCGCCGGTAGGTGAAGCCCACCACCGCGACCCGGTCTCTCCCCGCGGCGGCCGCGATCATCGCCCGGCCGTCGGCGGGCGACGGGGCCAGCGGCTTTTCGCACAGCACGTGCTTTCCCGCCGCCAGCAGGGCTTCCACCAGCTCCCGGTGCAGGTGGTTGGCGACCACCACGCTCACCGCGTCGACGTCCGGCGCCTCGGCGACCGCCCGCCAGTCCGGCTCCGCGCGCTCGAAACCGTACCGGCGGCGGGTGTTCTCGGCCAGCGGAGCGTTGACGTCCGCGATCGCCACCAGCCGCACCTCCGGCCGGTCCAACCCGAACACGGTGCCCGCCGACCGGTACCCCGCGGCGTGGGAGCGCCCCGCCATCCCGGCGCCGATGACGGCGACGCCGATACTTCCGTTCCGCATGTTTTCTCTTTCCCGAAGCCCCTATCCGGTTGTCTCGTGAAGCGCGCGGTCCAGCTCGTGTCTGAGCGTGTCCAGCTCCGCGCCGCCTGCCATGTGGTGGGTGAGGTCGTCGAGGGTGAGCTCGTCGCGTTTGGCGTTGAGCTCCACCTCGCCCTGCCGCAGCACCACGAAGTGGTCGCCCACCATGAAGGCGTGGTGCGGGTTGTGCGTGATGAAGATGACCCCGAGCCCGGCGTCCCGTGCGGCCGCGATGTACTTCAGCACCACGCCCGACTGCTTCACGCCGAGCGCGGCGGTCGGCTCGTCCAGGATGAGGACGCGGGCGCCGAAGTAGATCGCGCGGGCGATCGCGACACACTGCCGCTGGCCACCGGACAGGCTGCCGATCGGCTGGTCCACGTCGGGCAGCACGATGCCCATCTTTCGCAGCTCGGAGTCGGTGGTCTCGCGCATCTTGTCGATGTCAAGGCGCCGGAACGGCCACACCCCGTTGGTGGGTTCGGAGCCGAGGAAGAAGTTTCGCCATACCGGCATCAGCGGCACCACCGCGAGGTCCTGGTACACCGTCGCGATCCCGCGGTCCAGCGCCTCGCGCGGGGAGGTGAACCGGACCTGCGCACCGTCGACGAGGTAGGAGCCCTCCTCGTAGTCGTGCAGCCCCGAGATGATCTTGATCAGGGTGGACTTGCCCGCCCCGTTGTCGCCGAGCACGCAGGTCACCTCGGCCTCGCGGACGGCGACGCTGACGCCCTGCAAGGCGGAGATGTTGCCGTAGTTCTTGCCGACGTCGATCAGTTCCACGAACGGTTTGCTCATTGGTTCACCTCCGGGAGGTGCGGAGCCGCACCCACATGTTGAGCAGCGTGGCCAGCAGCAGCGTCGCACCGACGAAGAACTTCAGCCAGTCCGGGTTCCAGCCGGCGTAGACGATGCCCTGGGTGGTCATGCCGTAGATCAGCGCGCCGATCGCCGCGCCGACGGCCGAGCCGTAGCCACCGGTGAGCAGGCAGCCGCCGATCACCGCCGCCGCGATGAAGAGCAGCTCGTTGCCGACGCCGATGCCGGACTGCACCGAGTCGAACGCGAACACCTGGTGCATGCCGACGAACCAGGCGCCGAACCCGACGCCCATGAACAGCGCGATCTTGGTCCAGGTGACCGGGACGCCGACCGCGCGGGCGGAGCCGGCCTGCCCGCCGACCGCGTAGATCCAGTTGCCCGCCTTGGTGCGCAGCAGGATCCAGGTGGCGATCGCGACGAACAGGATCCACCAGAACACGGTGACCTTGACGGTGATCCCGCCAATCGGGAGGTCGGAGGCGAACACCGCCTTGGCCGAGTCGAACCCGTCCATGTCCGAAATGGAGTCGGTGGCCACGCTGCCGGTGATCAGCTTGGTGATCGCCAGGTTGAGCCCCTGCAGCATCAGGAAGGTGGCCAGGGTGATCAGAAAGCTCGGCAGCTTGGTGCGCATCACCAGGTAGCCGTTGAGGAAACCGATCGCCAGCGAAAGCACCAGCGCGGCCAGCACACCGACCCAGACGTTGGCGCTCAGCTGGTACGCCGTGATCGAAGCGGTCAGCGAAGAGGCGGTCACCGCGACGCCGGCGGAGAGGTCGAACTCCCCGCCGATCATCAGCAGCGCCACCGGAACCGCCACGATCCCGATCGTCGAGCTGGAATAGAGCACTGTGGACAGTGAAGCCGGTTCACGGAACGGCGGGGCGACCGCGAAGAACAGGACGAACACGCCGATCGCGCCGAGCAGCGAGCTCAGTTCCGGCCGCGAGACGATGCGGCGCGGGAGCGATCGTGGTTTGGCCTGGATCCTCGGGGCCTCGCCGGTCGTGGGGGAGGGGGCGAGTCCTCGAGACATGATTCCTACCGGGTCCCGTTGGCGGCGAACTGAGAAACGGCGTCGATGTTGGACTTGTCGATGAAGGCGGGACCGGTCAGTGTGGCCTTGCCGCCGCCGATGGTGTTGCCGTTGAACTTGTACAGCCACAGCGAGTCCACGGCCAGGTAGCCCTGCAGGTAGGGCTGCTGGTCCACGGCCCACTGCACGGACCCGTCCTTGATGGCCTGCACCAGGTTCTTGTTGGTGTCGAAGGTGGCCACCTTGGCCGTGCTGCCCGCGCCGCCGGCCGCCTGGACGGCCAGCATCGCCATCGGCGCGCCCAGGGTCGCCACGAAGTCGATCGAGCGGTCCTGCTGGAGCTTGGCCTGCATGGTCGACTGCGACGCCGTCTGGTCCTGACCGTTGACGTAGAGCAGTTCGGTCTGTCCCTTGAAGGTCTGCTTCAGGCCGTTGCAGCGCGCTTCGAGCGCGACCTGACCCTGTTCGTGGATGACGCACAGGGCGTGCTTGGCGCCGACCTCGTTGAGCCGGTTTCCGAAGGCCTGGCCGGCGAGGTTCTCGTCGGAGCCGAAGTACGCCATCAGCCCCGCCTGCTGCCAGTTGTCCAGTCCGGAGTTGAACCCGACGACCGGGATGTTCGCGGCCTTGATCTTGGCGACCCCGCCCGCCATGGCGTCGGGGTGGGCCAGGGTCAGCGCGATGCCGTCGACCTTCTGGTCGATCGCGTTCTGCACCAGGTTGGACTGGTTGCCCGCGTTCGGGTCGGACGAATAGATCAGCTTGATGTTGTCCTTGGCCGCGGCGGCCTCGGCACCCTTGCGGACGATGTCCCAGAAGGTGTCGCCGGGCGACTGGTGCGTGACCAGAGCGACCGTCATCCGAGGCGTGGTGGCCTTGCCTGCCGATGCGTTGGCGCCACCCTCCTCGGACTTCTTGCCCCCGGAGCTGCTGGAGCAGCCGGCGAGGGTCAGGGCAGCCGCCGCGGCCACCGCGACAACGGGGGCGATTCTGCGGGAGCGGGGGTGAGAAGAGCGGTCCATCTTTCCTGGCACCTCACTGTGCGTTGCGGGGGAAAGGGAGAGGGGGGATCACGATGATCCAGCGGCCCGGGATCTTGGCATGCCCGGGTCGTCTGCCGCAAACGCGGCGGTCGGCCTGGGACGGGATCAAACC
>NZ_DATELF010000073.1:0-32382 GCF_035276945.1 Amycolatopsis sp.
AGCCGGCCCGCGCCGCCGGGTGGCCCCAGGCCGTCCCGCCGCGCGGCCATCGCCAAGCCGGCCAGCCGTGTGACGCCGTCACGTACCGGAAAGCCGGGAGATTCGGGGAAGGATTGCTCGAACACGCATTCGACGGTAGGAGGACCGGGGTGGCCGGGGAAGCGAAAGCCGCGGAAGGTGTGGACAAGTGGGGTGGTGTGGACAAGTCGCCCGTGGAGGGCGGAACCGGGCTTTTCTTGTCCGGGGGTTATGGCATGATGTCCGGCTCGCGCTGAATCACGACACCGATCACCCCGGGACCGGTGTGCGCGCCGATGACCGCGCCGAGCTCGGAGACCAGGCACCCGCCGAGCACCGTCAGCCGCTCCTCCAGCCGGTTGGCGAGATCCGCCGCCCGCTCCGGGGAGGCGAGGTGGTGCACCGCCACCTCGACCGGCTCGTCCCCGGCCGCATGAGCCGCGAGCTCGACCAGGCGCGCCATTGCGCGGTGCATGGTGCGGACCTTCTCCACCCCCCTGATCCTGCCGTTTTCGATGCCCAGCAGGGGCTTCACCGCCAGCGCGGTACCCAGCAGGGCCGCCGCCGCGCCGATCCGGCCGCCCCTGCGCAGGTATTCCAGCGTCTCCACCACGAACAGCGTGTCCGAACAGCGTGCCGTCGAAACCGCGGCCTTCTCCACCTCCCCGGCCGCGGCACCCTTCGCGGCCAGTCGCGCGGCATGCAGCGCGGCGAATCCGAGACCCATCGCGGTACTGCGCGAATCCACCACCCGCACCTGGTCCGAGCCGACCTCCTGGGCCGCCAGCACCGCCGATTCCCACGTGCCGGAGATCTCACTGGACAGGTGGACCGACACGATCGAATCCGCGCCGTCGGACAGCGCCTTGCGATAGACCGACGCGAATTCGGCGGGCGTCGGCCGTGAGGTGGTGACGATCCGCCGCTCCCCCAGCGCCTCGGCCAGGGCGAGCGGGCCCACGTCGATTCCGTCCAGGGCGGAGACCCCGTCGATCAGCACGTGCAACGGCACCACACCGACGGCGAACCGCTCGGCGAAGCCCTCAGGCAGATGGGCAGTGGAATCGGTGATCACGGCAACCGGCACGCCAGCCAGCCTACGGCGCCAAACCGCAGGCCACTCGCTACGAGACGCCTGGCCCCCGCCGTCAGCCGGATTTGTCCAGCAGCGGCCCGATCAGCGCGGCCATCGCCTTGCCCACCGCCGTGTGGCCCTCCCATCCCCAGTGCATCCCGTCCGGGTTACCCCGGCCGCCCAGCACGTGCTCGCCGACCACCGCGGACAGGTCGAGCAGCGGGACGCCCGCCTGGCCCGCCCACCCGGCGATCGCCGCGGCCGTCGCGTCGCGCCCGGGGTAGACGCTCCGGTAGGACGGCGCGCGGTGCACGCTGGGCAGTATGGCCACGATCGGCAAGTCCGGGCGGAGCACACGCAGGGCGTAAACGGACTTGCCCAGATAGTGCACGGTCAGCTTCTTCGGCAGCGCGACCGGGCGGCCACGCAGGGCCACCACCAGCCGCGGCTGGGCCGCCAGATAGGCCTTGCGGGCGGCGCGCCGCAACCAGGGCGGGCGAAGGTACCGCAACCCGGTACGCAGATAGGTGGGCAGTGGCGAGGGCAGCGGGTCCATGCTGCCCACCGCGAGCACCACCGCGTCCACGTCGCGCAGGTCGGCCCACACCCGCGGGTCGCCGATCAGGGACCACCACAGGTCGCGCGCGGTCCAGCCGAATCCCGCGACTAGGTCCGCATTGCCGCCCAGCGCGGCCGCCGCGACGTTCCCCCACAAACGTGGTTCGTCGGCCGCGCAGGGGCCGGCAGGTCCATGAAAGCTCAGCGAATCACCGAAGACCAGCAGCCGCGGCGGTTTCCGAGCCGTCATCCGGCGACGCTAACCGTGCATTCCGGCGTTGTACGCGTGCAGCCGCCAGGCCTCGTCCCGGAGGCCGAGCTCGACCCAGTGGCAGTTGCCGATCCCCCCGAGCTGTGGCCAGGTCTCGACCGGCAACGCCAGCAGCCGCGCGGTGAGCGCGGTGATCAGGCCGCCGTGCGCGGCCAGCAGCACGGTCTCCAGCTCTTGGGCGCCTTCCCGCAGGTCGGAGACGACCTCACCGGCCCGCTCGGCGACCTCGATCCGGGACTCCCCACCCGGTGGCGTCCAGGTCGCGTCCAGACGCCAGCGGTCACGCTCCCCGGGCCAGTCCGCGTCGACCTGCGCCCCGGTCAGCCCCTGCCACTCGCCGAGATGCGTCTCGCGCAGGCGCTTGTCGATGCGCAGCGGCACGCCCACGGCCTCGGTGAACACTGTCGCGGTGTCCGTGGCGCGGCGCAGGTCGGAGGCGATCACCAGGTCAGGCTCGAACCTGGCCAGCGCGGGCACCGCGAACCGCGCCTGGTTCCAGCCCACCGCGGTGAGCGCGGAGTCGATGTGGCCCTGCATCCGGCCCGTCGCGTTGTAGTCCGTCTCCCCGTGCCGCCACAGCACGAGGCGCCGCAAGCTCACTGGCTCGCCTCGGAGCCGAGACCCTGGACCTCGATACGCGGGCAGTCCTTCCACAGCCGTTCAAGGCCGTAGAACGAGCGTTCCTCGTCGTGCTGGACGTGCACCACGACGTCGACGTAGTCCAGCAGCACCCAGCGCCCTTCCCGCGCGCCCTCGCGGCGCACGGGCTTGTGCCCGGCGACGCGCAGCTTCTCCTCGACGTGGTCCACGATCGCGCCGACCTGCCGTTCGTTCGGCGCGGACGCGATCACGAACGCGTCGGTGATCACGAGCTGCTCCGACACGTCCAGCACGACGACATCGGTCGCCTTCTTGTCGGCCGCCGCATGTGCGGCGACGGTCGCCATGTTTCGCGCCTGGGACGTCGCTGCCACTCCTGCTCCCTCACGGCTTGGAGTCTGTCGGTTCAACGAGGGTACCCGGCGGGGCCAGCGACCGTTCCGACGAGGCGCTCGAGATCTTCCGGGGGGCCGGTGGTCTTCGCCGCGGCCGCCGGCGTGCTCGGCACGGCGTGTCAGGCACGGACGGGGCCGGTCGGCGAGCCTTCGGCTACTCGGGCTTGCGGTAGAGCCCTCGCTTGTAGATGTAGCGAACGACCCCGTCCGGCATGAGGTACCAGATCGGCTCGTCCCGTTCGACGCGCTCACGGCATCCCGTGGACGAGATGGCCATCGCGGTGACCTCGACCAGACTCACCTTGCCGGTGGGCAGATGGTGGTCGTTGAGCCGGTAGCCGGGCCGGGTGACGCCGATGAAGTGCGCATAGGTGAACAGTTCCTCCGCGTTGTGCCAGGTGAGGATCTGTTCGAGGGCGTCGGCACCGGTGATGAAGAACAGCTCGTCCTCGGGGTACTCGCGGTGCAGGTCCCGGAGCGTGTCGACGGTGTAGGTCTCACCACCGCGGTCGATGTCCACCCGGCTGACCGAGAACACCGGGTTCGACGCCGTCGCGATCACCGTCATCAGATAACGGTCCTCGGCCTTGCTCACCGTGCGGCCGGACTTCTGCCACGGCTGCCTGGTCGGCACGAAGATCACTTCGTCGAGATCGAACCGGGACTGGACCTCACTGGCCGCAACGAGGTGTCCGTTGTGTATGGGATCGAAGGTTCCGCCCATGACCCCGACGCGACGTGGTGACATGCTCTGCAGACTAACCAGGGTTTCCGCGTGGGCCCCTTCCGGTGCGGTGGAGGGCTCACGCGTCGCTCCCGCCGGAAATCCGAGGGGAACCTCCGGTGGCGACCGGTTCGCCCCGGTCAGCAAGGGGACAGTCGGCCAGGCATCATGTCGCGACCCTGCGTAGTGTGGTCCATCACATTACGTGCGAACGGACCGTTCGCACACCGCTGGAAGCGGGATTGTCGGTCTGATGCGGTAGACGTGTTCTCATGGACCTTCACCTGCTCCGAACCCGCGCCGAGACGGTGCTCCGCGCGCTCGCCGGCCCCGCCGCCGTGCTGCGCGAGGACCAGTGGACCGCCATCGAGGCGCTGGTCGCGCACCGTCGCCGCGCACTGGTCGTGCAGCGCACCGGCTGGGGCAAATCCGCCGTGTACTTCCTGGCGACCGCGTTGCTGCGAGCACGGGGCGCCGGGCCGACCGTGATCATCTCGCCGTTGCTGGCCCTGATGCGCAACCAGATCGCGGCCGCCGCCCGCGCCGGGATCCGGGCCGCCACCATGAACTCGGCCAACCCGCAGGAGTGGGTCGAGGTGCAGGACCGGATCGGCGCCGGCGACCTCGACGTGCTCCTGGTCAGCCCGGAACGGCTCAACAATCCCGATTTCCGTGAGGCCGTGCTGCCCAAGCTCACCACCACGGCCGGGCTGCTCGTGGTCGACGAGGCGCACTGCATCTCCGACTGGGGCCACGACTTCCGCCCCGACTACCGCCGCCTGCGCACGCTGCTCGCCGGCCTGCCCGACGGCGTCCCGGTGCTCGCGACCACCGCCACCGCCAACGACCGGGTGGTCACCGACGTGGCCGAGCAGCTCGGCCTGCGTGAACGCGCGGGCCCGCCCGGGGACCACGGCACGCTGGTGCTGCGCGGCCCGCTCGACCGGGAGAGCCTGCGTCTTTCGGTCGTCCGGCTGCCCACCGCCGAGCAACGGATCGCCTGGCTGGCCGGGCAACTCGCCGAACTGCCCGGCTCGGGGATCATCTACACGCTGACCGTCGCTGCCGCCCATGACGTCGCCGGCCTGCTGCGGAACCAGGGGTACGAGGTCACCGCGTACACGGGCAAGACCGAGCCCGCCGAACGCGAGGCGGCCGAGGACGATCTGCTCGCCAACCGGCTCAAGGCGCTGGTGGCGACTTCGGCGCTGGGCATGGGCTTCGACAAGCCGGACCTCGGGTTCGTCGTCCATCTCGGCGCCCCGTCCTCGCCGATCGCCTATTACCAGCAGGTGGGCCGGGCAGGGCGCGGTGTCCAGCGGGCCGAGGTGATCCTGTTGCCCGGCAAGGAGGACAGCGAGATCTGGAGCTACTTCGGTTCGCTCGCCTTTCCGGACGAGCAGCGGGTGAACCAGGTGCTGCGCGCGCTCGCCCGGGCCGGCCGTCCACTGTCGACGATGGCGCTGGAGCCGTTGGTGGAGCTCTCCCGGTCCCGGCTGGAGATGGTGCTCAAGGTGCTCGACGTGGACGGCGCGGTGCGCCGGGTGCGCGGCGGCTGGGAGGCCACCGGCCAGGACTGGCAGTACGACGCGGAGCGCTACGCGCGGGTCAACGAGGCACGGTCCGCCGAGCAGGCGGCGATGCTGGCCTATCAGGACACCATCGGCTGTCGCATGGAGTTCCTGCGCAGGCAGCTCGACGATCCCCATGCCGAGCCGTGCGGGCGGTGCGACAACTGCACGGGAGAGCATCGGAACGCCGAGATCCCGGCGGAGGTGGTGGCGGCCACCGCGCAGCGGCTCGCCCAGCCCGGCGTGGACCTCCCGCCCCGCCGCCAGTGGCCCACCGGGCTCGCCGCGCTGGACGTCCCGCTGTCCGGCCGGATCGGCAAGGCCGAGCAGGCGGAGACCGGCCGGGTGCTCGGGCGCCTCACCGACGTCGGCTGGGGTGCGCGGCTGCGCGAAGTCGTCGGCCGCACCGCGCCGGACGGGGAGCTTCCCGATCCGGTGTTCCAGGCGTGCGTTTCGGTGCTCGCCGCGTGGGACTGGTCGCGTCGCCCTGTCGCCGTAGTGGCGCTTCCCTCGGGGCAACGGCCGCGGCTCACGCACGAGCTGGCCACGCGGATCGCGCAGGTGGGCAGACTGCGCTTTCTGGGCACGCTGGAAACGGCGGGCAGCGCGCCGCGCAGGGCGAACAGCGCCCAGCGCGTCGCCGATCTGTGCCAACGATTCGTCCTGCCGGACGACCTCGCCGCGGATCTGTCCACTGTGGATGAACCGGTGCTGCTTGTGGACGATCTCGTCGACACGGGCTGGACGATGACGGCCGCGGCGCGGCTGCTGCGGCGCGCGGGCGCCCCCGCGGTCCTGCCGTTCGCACTCGCCAGCACCAACTGAAGCGGCTTCCCCCCAGCGCGATCGGATCTTTCATCGAAGGGAGGTGGTATGGCAATGTCTTACCCGACCGCACCCGCGGGAGGTGTCACCATGGTCGACTCGAAGCTCGAGGTCAAGCACCGGCTGCCGGTGCGCAAGTTGTTCGCGGCCAGCGTCGGGAACGCGCTGGAGTGGTTCGACTGGACCATTTACGCGACCTTCAGCATCTACTTCGCGACCGCGTTCTTCCCTTCGGGCAACGATGCGCTCGCACAGATCAACACCTTCGCCACCTACGCGCTCGCGTTCTTCTTCCGGCCGCTGGGCGGCCTGCTGCTCGGCCGGTTCGCCGACGTGCGGGGCCGCAAGCCCGCGATGATCCTCACCATCAGCCTGATGGCGGGCGGGTCGGTGGTGATCGGCGTCCTGCCCACCTTCCATCAGGTCGGCTGGCTGGCGCCGGTCCTCCTTCTGTTCGCCAGGGTCGCGCAGGGGTTGTCCCTCGGCGGCGAGGTGTCCAACGCCTCGGCGTACCTCGGTGAGGTCGCGCCCCCGCGGTGGCGTGGCCGGTACTCGTCGTTCTTCTACATCTCCACGGGCTCATCGGTTCTGCTGGCCTCGGTGCTCGGCTTCGTGCTGGCCCGCACGATGGCCAAGGCCGATCTCAACGCCTACGGCTGGCGGATCCCGTTCCTGCTCGGCGGCGTCCTCGGCGTGATCGGGCTGTGGTTGCGCCGGAGTATCGCCGAGACCGAACAGTTCGAGCAGAACAAGACGCGCGCGAAGCGGGTCAACCGGCCGCTGCTGACCACCCTGCGGGAACATCCGAAGGCGGTCGGCCAACTGGTCGGCATCACCATGCTGTCCACGTTGTGCTACTACACGTTCTTCAGCGCGCTTACCCCGTTCGCGGTGAAGACCAGGCACGCCGGGGACGTCGACGTGTTCCTCGCGCTGTCCATCGGCACGGCGTTGTTCGTGCTGCTGCAGTACCCGTTCGGCATGCTGTCCGACCGGATCGGCCGCAAACCACAACTGCTTGCCTGGGCGGCGGCGATGGCGGTGCTGATCGTGCCACTGTCCGCTTTGATCCGTCCGGGACTCGGCTCGCTCATCGTCGTGTTCTGTGCGGGGCTCGGCATTTACGCGGCGATGACCGCACTGGCACCGGCGATCATGAGCGAGCTGTTCCCCACCGAACTGCGCGGCCTCGGCATCGGCGCCTGGTACAACCTCACGGTGGCCACCTTCGGTGGCACCGCACCGCTGGTCATCAACGCACTCTCCGCGGCGGGCGCGTCGACGCTGTACTTCTGGTATGTCGTGGCGGCCGCGTTGATCGCGTTCCTGGTGATCCTCAGCCTCCCGGAAACGCGCGGCAGCGAGCTCTCCTGAAAACCGAAGGGAAAAGATCGACCGGGAGACCATCGAACGCCGGCCATCGGTGAAGGACGGAACGGATGAAGCACGGCAGCCCGGAATTCGCGGCCATCGCGGACCGCTGCACGATTCTCCGTACCCAGGCTGGGTCTGATGCGCACGGGACATCGATCACGCAGGGTGTGGATCTTCTCGAGTCCGGGCGTATCACGGTGCCGATACCCGAGCCGTGGCTCGGCCGGATCAGGGATCTCCGTCAGGGGAAGAACACCCAGCAGGAAGCCATCGAGGTCGGCGCGGAACTGGAGGCCAAACCGCTTCGCCTGGTGGACACATCGGAGCTGCCCAAGGTTCCCGACGAGAGTCGAGTCGACAAGTGGCTGTATGACGCCTACGAGCAGGTTCGGGCGTCGCCCGACGCTTGGTCGCAGGCGTCAGCGCAGCGGAACGAGGTCGTCGGCGTGCACGACTTCGCGCCGTTGCTCGGCGGGGAGTTCGTGGGTGGACCGGCCGATCAGCCCCGGTAGCTCCGTGGCGTCGAAGGCGACGACGCCACGGGCGACCACTCGCTGCGCCGGGCTCACCAGCTCGACCACGTCCCCGGCCTGGAAATCGCCGTCCACCCCGACGATGCCGGCGGCGAGCAGCGAACGCCTCCGCCGCACGACCGCGGCGACAGCGCCGTCATCGAGGTGCAGACGACCCGTCGTGCCCGCCGCGTAGCCGAGCCAGAACCTCCGGGCCGACAAGCGGGAGTCCGCGGCGGTGAACGCGGTGCCGACGTCGGCGGCGGTCAGCGCGCGTGCCGCCTCCGACGCGGCGGCGAGCAGCACGGGAATCCCCGCCGCGGACGCGGTCCTGGCCGCGGCGAGCTTGGACACCATGCCGCCGGTGCCGAGCCCGGAGCTGGACATGCCCACCGTGATACCGTCCACATCGGACTCGCCGGCCACTTCGGCTATCTTGCGAGTCGCACCGGAGCGGGGATCCCCGTCATACAGCCCGTCCACATCGGACAGAAGGACCAGCGCGTCGGCGCCGACCAGGTGGGCGACCAGCGCGGCCAGCCGATCGTTGTCGCCGAACCGGATCTCCTCGGTGGCGACCGTGTCGTTCTCGTTGACCACCGGCACCGCACCCAGCGACAGCAGCCGGGAAAACGTTCGCTGGGCATTGCGGTAGTGCGCGCGCCGGACTACGTCGTCGGAAGTCAGCAGCACCTGCCCCACAGTCAGCGAATACCGGCCAAAGGACTCGGCGTAGGCGTGCGCGAGTGCGAGTTGCCCGACGCTCGCGGCGGCCTGCTGGGTGGCCAGGTCCCGCGGCCGCTTGCCCAGCGCGAGCGGGGCCAGCCCTGCCCCGATCGCACCACTGGACACCAGCACCAGCTGGCTGCCCTGGGCGATCCGGCCCGCGATCGCGTCGACCAGCGCGTTCAGCCTGCCCACATCGAGTCCAGCACCGGCGGTGGTCAGCGCCGAAGACCCGACCTTGACCACCAGCCGCTCCGCGTTCGCGACGGCCTTCCTCGCCACGCTCACCATTCGTCGTCCACTTCGGAGGGCTCGTCTCCGGCGTCCTCCCCGGGAACCCCATCCCGGCGGATGCGGCGGGCGTCCTTGCGCTGGGCCGCGGTCACCCGGCTGTGGTCCTCGAGGCGGACATCCGTACCGCGACCGGCGAAGTACGTCGCGACGCCCGGCGTGGACGGCTCCCAGTCGAACGTCATGTCGCCGATGGTGACCGAACAGCCCGGTTCCGCGCCGAGGCGAGCCAGCCCCTCTTCCACGCCGAGCCGGTTGAGCCGGTCGGCGAGGTACCCGACCGCCTCGTCGTTGGCGAAGTTGGTCTGGCGCACCCATCGCTCGGGCTTGGCACCGCGCACGATGAAACCGCCGGGCTCGTCCGGGTCCGGCTCGACGACGAAGCCGCTGTCGTCGACCGCGTGCGGCCGCAACACGATTCGCTCTGCTTCCGGCACCGGCTGCTCGGCCCGGTACTTCTCCACGATGCTTGCCAGGGCGAAGCTGAACTCTCTCAGGCCCTTGCGGGAGGCAGTGGACACTTCGAACACGGGCAGTCCGCGCGCCTCGATGTCCGGCTTCACCAGTTCGGCCAGTTCGGCGGCCTCGGGCACGTCCACCTTGTTCAGCACGACCACGCGCGGCCGCTGGGCAAGATCCCCGCCCAGGCCCGGCGTGTACCGGGCCAGCTCGGTCTCCAGAGCGTCCACATCGGACAGTGGATCGCGGCCGGGTTCGTAGGTGGCGCAGTCGACCACGTGGACCAGGACCGCGCAGCGCTCGATGTGCCGCAGGAAGTCCAGACCGAGTCCGCGACCTTCGCTCGCTCCAGGGATGAGGCCGGGCACGTCGGCGATGGTGAACACCGTCTCGCCCGCGGTGACCACGCCGAGGTTGGGCACGAGCGTGGTGAACGGGTAGTCGGCGATCTTCGGCTTGGCCGCGGAAAGCACCGAGATCAGCGACGACTTGCCCGCGGACGGGAAGCCGACCAGGCCGACGTCGGCGACCGAACGCAGCTCCAGCGTCAGGGTACGGGCCTGGCCCGGCTCACCGAGCAGTGCGAACCCAGGCGCCTTCCGCGCCCGGGACGCGAGCGCGGCGTTGCCGAGCCCGCCGCGGCCGCCCTCGGCGGCGACGAACGTGGTGCCGGCGCCGATCAGGTCGGCGACGACCTCACCGTCCTCGTCGAGGACGAGCGTGCCGTCGGGCACCTTCAGCTCCAGGGTTTCCCCGGCCGCCCCGGCGCGGTTGCCGCCCTGGCCCTGCTTGCCGTTCCCGGCGGTCGCGTGCGGGCGGAAGTGGAAGTCGAGCAGGGTGTGCACGTTCGGGTCGACGACGAGCAGCACGTCACCGCCGTTGCCGCCGTTGCCGCCGTCGGGGCCGCCGAGCGGTTTGAACTTCTCGCGGTGCACCGAGGCACATCCGTTCCCGCCGTCGCCGGCGGCCACCTGGATCACCGCTCGGTCAACGAATCGGGACGCCATTCTTACCTCTCACGATCAAAGGTCGGCAAACACAAAAACGGGCGACGAGGTCCGCGCATTCCGCGGACACCCGTCGCCCGTACCCGCCAGATCAGCTGGCAGGGACGATGTTGACCGTCTTGCGGCCACGCTTCGTGCCGAACTCGACCGCACCGGCGGCGAGGGCGAACAGCGTGTCGTCGCCGCCACGGCCGACGTTCACGCCCGGGTGGAACTTGGTGCCGCGCTGGCGGATCAGGATCTCGCCCGCCTTGACAACCTGCCCCCCGTACCGCTTGACACCCAGGTACTGAGGGTTGGAGTCGCGGCCGTTACGGGAGCTGGATGCACCCTTCTTGTGTGCCATTGCTCAGCTCCTTTACTTGCTGATTCCGGTGACCTCGACGAGGGTCAGCTTCTGCCGGTGACCCTGCCGCTTGTGGTAGCCGGTCTTGTTCTTGAACTTGTGGATCCGGATCTTCGGACCCTTGGTCTGCTCGACGACCTTGCCGGTGACCGAGACCTTCGCCAACGCGTCGGCGTCCGTGGTGACCTCGCCGCCGTCGACGTACAGCACAGCGGGGAAGGTGTGCTCGGTGCCCGGCTCGCCCTCGAGCTTCTCGACCTCGACGACGTCGCCGACGGCCACCTTGTACTGCTTGCCGCCGGTCTTGACGATCGCGTACGCCGACACGGAAGTCTCCTGCTTACTCGACTATGGGTGGGGGCTCGCGCCCGGCCCGCTCACTGGCGGTCCGATGGTCGCGCCATGGTGGCCCGCGCGCTGCGGACCGTATGAAAGCTTATATGCCACCCCGGCCACGGCTGAGGCCGGGGTGGACTAAGGAGATCTGGGGGCGTGCCCCCACGCGTCTTCTCGGATGCAAGCCCCCAGAAGACAGGGCAGCTAGCCCGCACGTGAGCCGCTGGCCTGCGGTGACACCCAGGAGATCATCTTGGTGCAGCCCGCTGACCAGCCGAAACGTGTCCATGTACGGAGAACGGGGCTAGCTCTGGTCGGAGGCGTGTACCGGCGGGCCCGCTGGACGCGAAGCCACCCGCCGCGCGCGGCGGCGCACGGACCGCATGGGCGGAGCCGGCGCCTCGGAGGCGGGTTCGGCCGCACTGGATTCAGCGGCACCGGACTCGACCTCGGCGGGCTCGGCCGCCCCGGGTTCGGCCACTGCGGGCTCCGCCGCCACGGGTTCGGCCGCCGGAGGTTCCGTCGCCTCGGCTTCGGGTGCCCCGGCTCGCGCACCCTCGGGTTCGGCTGCTTCAGGTGCCTCGGGTTCGGCCACCTCGGCCTCGTCCGGCACGGGTTCGACCTGCGCAGGTTCGGAGACCTCAGGTTCGGCCACCGCGGATTCCGACGCCTGGGGCCACGCGGCCGCTTCTGCGACCTGGGACTCCGCCGGCCGGGGTTCGGGCTCCGACCCGGTCGGGGCATCAGCCGCACCGGACAGCGTCTCGACGCCCTGGGCGGCGTCGGGAACGGCTTCCGCAACCGGTTCAGGCGTTTCGGCCCTTTCCGGCGCGGGCGCGGGCTCCACCGGTCCGGGAGGTTCCGGCGCGCGACCGTTCAGCGCGGCCATCCCCGGCCGCTCAACGGCCTCCGTGAGCTCCCCGGTCGGCACGGAGCCGGCAACGGGAGCCGGCTCGGCGGGCTGCTGGTCCTTCGCGGTGTCCTTGCCCGAGGAGGCCAGCTTCGCCGCGTTCGCCATCGCCTGCACGGCCGAGACCACCGACTCCCGCCGTTCGGGCGTCCGGCCGGCGGTCTCGGCACGGGTCTCCGCCGGGGCCTCCTCGACCTTGCCGCGGCCCCGCGAGCGGCGCGAACCGTGCTGGTGACCGCCGGCGCCCGCGCCGTTGCCCCCGTTGGTCCGCTGGGGCTCGGTGGAGATCACCACGCCCCGGCCCTTGCAGTGCTCACAGGTCGTGGAGAACGCCTCCAGCAGCCCGGTCCCGACCTTCTTGCGGGTCATCTGCACCAGGCCCAGCGACGTCACCTCGGCCACCTGGTGCCGGGTGCGGTCCCGACCGAGGCATTCGGTGAGCCGCCGCAGCACCAGCTCGCGGTTGGATTCGAGCACCATGTCGATGAAGTCGATCACGATGATGCCGCCGATGTCGCGCAGCCGCAGCTGACGCACGATCTCCTCGGCCGACTCGAGGTTGTTACGGGTCACCGTCTCCTCGAGGTTGCCGCCGGAGCCGGTGAACTTGCCGGTGTTGACGTCGATCACGGTCATCGCCTCGGTGCGGTCGATGACCAGGTAGCCGCCCGAGGGCAGCCAGACCTTCCGGTCCAGTGCCTTGGTGATCTGCTCGTCGACCCGGTAGTCGGCGAACACGTCGCCGGTACCGACATAGCGCTTGACGCGTTCGGTGAGGTCGGGCGCGACGTGCTGGACGTAGGCGTGAATGGTTTCCCACGCGTCGTCGCCCTGCACCTCGAGCTTGGCGAAGTCCTCGGTGAACAGGTCGCGGACGACCTTGACCAGCAGGTCGGGCTCCTCGTAGAGCATGGCCGGCGAGCCGGACTTCTTCGCCGCGGCCGCGGCCGCCTTCTCCTTGATGACCTCCCACTGCACCTTCAGGCGCCGGACGTCACGCTCGAGCTCCTCCTCGCTGATGCCCTCGGAGGCGGTCCGGATGATCACGCCGGCGTCCTCGGGCACGATCCGCTTGAGGATGTCCTTGAGCCTGCGCCGCTCGTTCTCCGGCAGCTTGCGGGAGATGCCGGTGGCGCCGCCTGCCGGGACGTAGACCAGGAAGCGGCCGGGCAGCGAGATCTGGGTGGTCAGCCGCGCGCCCTTGTGCCCGACCGGGTCCTTGGTGACCTGGACCAGCACGTTGTCGCCGGTGGACAGGGCCTGCTCGATCTTGCGGGACTTGCCCTCCAGGCCGGCGGCGTCCCAGTCCACCTCACCGGCGTAGAGCACGGCGTTGCGGCCGCGGCCGATGTCGACGAAGGCCGCCTCCATCGAGGGCAGCACGTTCTGCACCCGGCCGAGGTAGACGTTGCCCACGATCGAGCCACTGCCCGACGAGGTCACGAAGTGCTCGACGAGCACGCCGTCCTCGAGCACGCCGATCTGGGTGTTGTCACCGCGCTCGGCGACCAGCATGGTCCTCTCGACCGACTCCCGGCGGGCCAGGAACTCGGCCTCGGACAGGATCGGGGCGCGCCTGCGCCCGGCCTCGCGGCCGTCCCGGCGCCGCTGCCGCTTGGCCTCCAGCCGGGTGGAGCCACGGACGCTGCGCACCCCGTCGGACTTGCCGCCGTCCTTCTTCTCGGTGTCGGTCTTGGCCTCGCGGACATGCACCACCGTGTTGGGCGGATCGTCGGTGGTCTCGGTGGCCGCTTCCTCGTCGGCGCTCTTGCGGCGGCGCCGACGGCGCCGACGGCGGCTGACGCCCTCGGCGGCGTCTTCGCTTTCCTCGGCGTCTTCGCCCGGCTCGCCTTCGGGCTCGGCCTGGTCTTCCTCGTCGGCCTTGGCGGTTTCTTCGGGCGGCTCGTTCTCGCCGGCCGAGCTTTCCTCGCCGCCCCGGCCCCGGCCACGGCCCCTGCGGCCGCGACGGCGACGGCGACGGCCTCCGGCGTCGTCGTCCTCGCCCGCTTCGGCATCCTTCTCCTCCGGCTCGCTGAGCTCGGCCGGGGTTTCGGCCACGGGCTCGGGCCGTGCGGGTGGCGGCTCGGGCGGCAGGAACAGCGGCGACGGCGCGGCGAACACCGGCGCGTGGACCATCGGCCGCACGGCGGGTTCCGGCTCGGGGGCAGGCTCGGGCTCGGACGCCGCCGCCGGTTCCGGGTCGGGTCCGGGCTCCGGAGCCGCCGTGGGTTCCGGGTCTGGTGCGGGCGGCTCGGGCTGCCCGGCAAGGGCTTCGGCGACCCTGATGGCCGTGTCCCGGGGGACGCTCGACTGCGCGCTGCGGGCGGGCTCACCCAGTTCGGTCAGTTTCGCCAGCACGTCCCGGCTGTTCGAACCGAGCAGCTTGGCCAGGGCATGCACACGCACCCGCGGGGGTAGTTCGCCGAGTGCGCTCCCGGGTGTGGGTGTGGCGAGGTTCCCGCCGGTGCCTTCGGCGGGCGTGTCAACGTTCGACATATGTCTCCTCCGCCCCCGGGCGCGTCTACCGGCTCCGCGAGCTGGCAGACGCGGCCGCGCAGGGGCACTTTCTCTGTCTGTTCCGCTGTGGTGGTCACCGGCAGCGGGAATCCTGTGCCTCTCTCACCACGACGGCGCCGGGCTGGCCCGACTGCCCGTCACGGCAGGTCCGCTCGGTGGCCTGCCAGCCGGGCTTGCGGCTTTCCGCAAGCCGCCTCCCACGTCCGTCGAGCCGCCCGCCCGGGCGGCGACCTGGGGCTCTTCCAGCACGTCACCGGGCCGCCGGCGCCTTGTCGGCGCAGCGGCCGACTTGAGTATCCCACACGATGTGGGGGACACGGCGTGCTCGGTGCACGAGCCCCTCCGGGCGAACTTGCGAACTCCAAGTTGTCGGGCCCCGGCCGGTGCCCTAGCGTCCGCCGTAATTCCCCTGCTGGAGGTGCTGTGGCCATGTCGGGCCGGTCGCTGGCGACGGCGGCCTGTGCCGTGCTGGTGGTGGTTTCCGCCCAGGTTCCGGCGGCGTCCGCCGAACCGTCCCCGTGCACCGCGGCCGGGCGTGTCGGGCCCTATCTGGTGCTCTTCGACCGGAACACCCCGCAGTACGTGGCGGCAAGCCAGGTCGCCAACGCGTGCGGGACCATGACCGGCTACTACCCGCAGATCGCGGTGGGCGTGGCGAAAGGAGATCCGGGTTTCGCCCGGCGGTTCGGCGAGGACCGCGCCTTCGGTACTCCCCCGGCGGCCACCGCGCCCCGTCCGAAGGTACGCTCGACCGATCCGGCCGACGTGCCCGGCGTGGACCGCACCGCCGAGGAATGGGACCTGGACGCGGTCGGCGCCCGGCACGGCACGGGCAGCCCGGCGGTCGTGGTCGGGGTGCTCGACTCCGGCATCGACCCGGCGCACCCGGAGCTGGCGCGGGCAGTCGCGCGGAAGGACTCCGCCGGATGCCTGACCGGCGTGCCCGACAGCGGCTGGGCGCCGACCACCTCCCCGCACGGCACGCATGTCGCGGGCATCATCGCCGCCGCCCGCGACGGCCAGGGCACCACGGGCGTCGCGCCCGGGGTCCGGGTGGCCTCGATCAAGGTGATCGACGACGCCGGCCGGGTCACCCCGGAAGCCGTGGTGTGCGGGCTGGTCTGGGCGGCGGAGCATCACCTGCCCATCACCAACAGCAGCTTCTCCGTCGAGGGCGTGTCGTGCACGCAGAGTTCGCCGGTGGTGCGTGAAGCACTGGCCCGGGCAGTCGACTACTCGTCGGCCGCGGGAACCCTGAACATCGCGGCGGCCACCAACGACGGGGTGAACCTCACCCGATGGTCGGCGTGCGCGGCGCTGCCGGCCGGGCTGCGGGACGTCATCGCGGTGTCGGCGGTCGGGCGCGACGGGGTGAAGGCCGGCTACAGCTCCTACGGGCTCGGGGTGGTCGACCTCGCGGCGCCGGGCGGCGACGGGAACGACTGCGTGCTGTCCACGGTGCCCGGCGGGTACGCGTCACTGTGCGGGACGTCGATGGCGGCACCGCACGTCAGCGGCGTGGCCGCGCTGCTGGCTTCGGAGCACCCGGACTACCGCGCGCCCCAGTTGCGCCGGGCGCTGGAAACCAGCGCCCGGCCGATACCGTGCCCGGCCGACTACGACCTCAACGGCGATGGCCTGCAGGACGCCTTCTGCGCCGGATACACCGGCTACAACGGTTTCTACGGCCACGGCTTGGTCACAGCGCCCTGAGTGGTCATCGCAGCAAAAGCCGGCTGAGCCGGTGATAGGCGCCGTACAAACCGATGCCCGCCAGGCAGGCCAGGTACGCGACGTGGCCGAGCATGCCCGGCGTCAGGAAACCCACCGAGAGATCCCGCATCAACTCCACCCCGTGGTAGAGCGGGAAGCACTGCACGATGACCCGGATCGGGCCGGGATACACCGACAGCGGGTAGAACGTCGTCGAAAACAGGAACAGGGGCATCACGGCGAGCTGGATGAAGTCGAACTGGGACGGCGACTTCAGGAAGGTCACGCACGCCATGCCGACCGCCGCGAAGGCGAACGCGACGAGCAGCGCGACCGGGATCAGCAGTACCGCCCACGGGGAGGCGACCAGGCCCATCGCCGCCATCACGCCGAAGAACGCGACCGCGTAGATCCCGCCCCGCAACACCGACCAGGAGATCTCGCCGATCGCGATGTCCAGCGGGCCGATCGGGGTGGCCAGCATCGCTTCGTAGGTCTTGGCGTAGCGGAGCTTGAAGAACACGTTGAACGTCGAGTCGAAGATCCCGCCGTTCATCGCCGAGGAAGCCAGCAACGCGGGGGCGACGAACGCCACGTAGCTCATCGGCCGGCCGCCCGGCCCGGTGACCTCCCCGACCAACTGGCCGAAACCTATGCGGAACGCCATCAGGTAGAACAGCGGCTCGAACACGCCGGAAACGAAGACGAACCACGCGCGCGAGTACGCCAGCATCGATCGCTCGACGAGCTTGCTCGCCCGCCCCGCGTACAGCGCGGGCGGCAGGACGCGCAGCAGCAGCCCCCTACGCCCTTGGTCGAGAGCAACCACGTCAGACCACCAGCCGCCGGTAGAAGTACTTGCGCGACAACAGGACTCCCACCGCCAGCACCCCGGCGAGGAACGCGGTGTGGCCGAGCGCGGGCAGGGGCCCGAGACCGCCCAGCGTGGCGCCGCGGGCAAGCTCGTTTCCGTGCCACAGCGGGGAAATCCAGGCCAGCCAGCGCAGGGCGAGCGGAATCTGCTCGATCGGGAAGAACGTGCCGGCGAACAACGTCATCGGCATGACCACGAACCGGAACACGGCGCTGAACCGGCTTCCCTCGTCATAGGTGGTCGCGGCCAGCGCGGTGACCGGCGCGGCGCAGGCGAGCCCGGTGAACACGCCGACCGGCACGACGAGCGCGGCGCCCGCGTTCAGCCAGGCACCGAAGGCCAGCGCGATCACCGCGTACACCGTGCTGGACAGCAAGAGCCGCAGGCCCACCCAGGCGAGATGGCCGCCGAGCAACTGCCCCGGGGTGACCGGGGTGGCGGTCACCGCGAGATAGTCCTTCTGCCATTTGAACCCCGACAGCACCGGATACGTCGATTCCCCGACCCCGTACTGCATCGCCGCCGCGACCAGGAGCGCGGGCGCGATGTACTGGACGTAGGACAGCCCGCCGGTGGCGGGACCCGGCCTGACCTGGGAACCGAAGCCCAGGCCCAGCGCGGCGAGGAACAGCACCGGCTGGAGGCCGGTCGAGTACAGGTTGGACCGCCAGTACCGGCGGTACCACGCCCAGTTCCCCTCGACCCGGAGCCAGGCCGCCCGCCACGAACCCACCACGCGGCCGGAGGAGTGCACGCTCATTCGTTCAGCTCCCGGCCGGTGAGGCGGAGGAACACGTCCTCGAGCGTGCTGCGGCGGACCAGGCTGGACAACGGGCGCACACCACGTGCATGCACGCCTTCCAGCGCGGCCTCACCCACGGCCGTGTAGAGCAGGATCCGGTCGGGCAGCACCTCGACCCGCTCGGCGAGACCGGCCACGTCCGGCACCGGCTCGCCGGGCGAAAAGCGGAGTTCGAGCACCTCCCGCGTGGAGTACCGGGCGATCAGCGCGGCGGGCGAGCCCTCCGCGACGATCCGGCCGCCGTCCATGACCACCAAGCGGTCGCAGAGCTGCTCCGCCTCGTCCATGTAGTGCGTGGTGACGATGAGCGTGACGCCCTCGGCCTTGAGCCGGAACAGCCTGTCCCACAACAGGTGTCTCGCCTGCGGGTCGAGGCCGGTGGTCGGCTCGTCGAGCAGCAGCAGCTCGGGGTCGTTGACCAGTGAGCGGGCGATGGTCAGCCGCCGCTTCATCCCGCCGGAGAGCGGCTCGACCTCGTCGTCGGCGCGATCGGACAGCTGGGCGAACCGCAGCAGCTCGGCCGCCTTGCGCCGGGCATGGGCACGGGAGAGCCCGAAGTAGCGGCCGTAGACCTGGAGGTTCTGCCGAACGCTCAGCTCGACGTCCAGATTGTCCTGCTGGGGCACCACGCCCAGCCGCGCGCGGATGCGGGGCCCGTCGACGCTCGGGTCCATGCCGAGCACCCTCAGTTCCCCGTCAGAGCGCGGCGACACGCTCGCGATCATGCGCATGGTGGAGGATTTCCCCGCGCCGTTGGGCCCGAGAAAGCCGAACGCCTCCCCGCGGCGGACCTCGACGTCGATCCCCCGCACCGCTTCGAACTCGCCGAAGCGCTTCACCAGCGCCTTCGCCTGCACCATGGCCGGTTCTTCGTCCACATCCTGCACAGTAGGACGAGGCACCGACAATCTTCGAATCTTTTGCGCACCCGACCCGGCCGAAGCGGGCTCACGCGCCGGGGAAGAGCGTCAGAGCTCGGGGAACCAGAGCTTGAGTTCGCGCTCGGCGGACTCGGGTGAGTCCGAGCCGTGCACCAGGTTGTCCTGGATCTCCAGCGCGAAGTCACCGCGGATCGACCCCGGCGCCGCCTTGCCGACCGGGTCGGTGCCGCCGGCCAGCTGGCGGAACGCGGCGATCGCCCGCGAGCCCTCCACCGCGAGCGCCACCACCGGGCCCGAGGTGATGAACTGGACCAGGTCCTCGAAGAAGGGCTTCTCCTTGTGCTCGGTGTAGTGCTCCTCGGCGACCTCGCGCGACACGGTGCGCAGTTCCAGGGCGGCCAGTGTCAGCCCCTTGCGCTCGATTCGCGAAATCACCTCGCCGACCAGGCCGCGCCGGACGCCATCGGGCTTGACCAGGACCAGGGTGCGCTCACTCACGACGGTGTTTCTCCTTTACTGCATCGGTGCAGCGATTCTAGTCGCAGCGCGTAGCGCTTCCGTCGAGGGCGGTGGCAGGCGCCAGGAAGGGGCTGTCTCGCGGAGCGGCTCCGTTGAGGGTGGCGGTGGAAACAGGTGAAAAATGACTGCTCTCGTCGATAACGTCGACAAGCCCGCTTCACAAATTGAAGAGCACTGAGCCATTTTTGCGTGCTTGGCATACTTGCGCGTCACGCAAAAAACGCTACCGTGGCCGTGTGGGACTGCGGGAGCGGAAGAAGGAGGAGACCCGGCACGCACTCAGCGACGCGGCGCTGCGGTTGGCCGTCGAGCGCGGGCTGGAGAACGTGCGGGTCGAGGACATCGCCGCGGCGGCGGACGTCTCACCGAGGACGTTCAACAACTACTTCTCCAGCAAGCGGGAGGCGATCGTCTGGCGGGCCGCCGAGCGCACCCTCGGGCTCGCCCGTCAGCTCCGCGAACGTCCGGTGTCGGAGCCGCTCTGGGACGCGATCACCCAAGCGGCGCTCAGCCAGCACCGCACCGCGCGAACACCTGACGAAAAGTGGCTTTCCGGTGTCCGGCTCGTCCTTGGAAGCCCGGCGCTGCAAGGCGAATTCCTCAGGAGCCATCACACGGCCGAACTGGAACTGACGGCCGCCATCGCGGAACGCACCGGCACCGATCCCGAGCGGGACATGTCCCCGCGCCTCATCGCGGGCGCGGTCGGCCTGGCCAACCAGGTCGCCACCGAGTACTGGCTCGAGGCGGACCCGCCCGTCTCCATCGAGAACCTGCTGCGCGAGGCGCTCTCGTTGCTGCGGAAGGAGGTTTCGTGAACCCCGACGTCGTCAGCCGGAGGCGGGCCGAACGGCCTGTTCCTGGCCTGCGAACCGCGGCTCGCCGGGGTGAAACCCGTTGTGCTGGAACGGCTTCGGGAGCTGTCCGCGCTCCCGAAAACCAACGGCCACGCGGCCGACCAAGTCGAGGCCGTCGAAGCGATCGCATCGATTTCGTCGCGGCCGGGTGCGCCGAGGCACCCACCGAAGCGGTGTTGATCCGCCCCGACGGGTACGTGTGGTGTGGGTCCGGGGGCCGGGGAGACGGCTTGGAGGAGGCGCTCACGACGTGGTTCGGGGTACCCGCCACAGCGCGGCCGCCAGCCACAAGCAGCCGAGGGTGACCAGCAGTCCGTGCGCCAGCCGGAGCGGCATCGGCAGGTAGAACTGCGGGAGGAACAACGAGAACCCCACGGCGAACACGATCCCGCCGGACCGGGGCCGCAGGCCCGACCGCCAAACGGCCACGGCGGCGAGGATGCCGCTCGCGGCGACAAGCAGCAGGCCCGCGGCGAACATGGTCGCGGCGGCGGGCTGGAAGCGCATCGCCTCGACGGCGTCCATCAGCGCCGGGTTGCCGTCAGCCAGCGCCCGGACACCGATCGTGTGGCCGCCGAAAACCTCCGCGCCGTAATAAGGCAGCGTGAGGCCCACCCCGGTCAACCCGGTCAGGAGCGCGGCTCTGGCCGGGCCCGTTCCGCCGATCGCGAACCTCAGTGCCAGCAGTCCCAACGCCACCAGGATGAACCCCGCGATCGCGGCCAGGTGAGCGACGAGCCACGCCTGCGACGCCATCGCCACCGCGTCGTCCGACCACGGGCGCACCGCGGGGTAGACGGTGAACAGCACGCCCGCGACGCCGAGTCCGATCGCGCCCGCACGGGCACCCCGGACGTCGGCGCCGGGGGCATCCGTTCCGGGGGTGGCGAGTACAGCCATGGTTTCCTCCATGAGCGCTAGTCGTATTCGAGAGCACTGATCTCGACAGGACACAGCATCACGGAAACCTGCAGATAAAGTCAAGAGCACTGCTCTCACTTGCTCACAGTGTTCTCGGCTGTTCTCGGCTGTTCTCAGGTACTCGGTCTGGGCTTGCGGGCGACCCCGGCCAGGATGCGGGTACGCTCCGGGTGCCCGGACGAGATCGTGCCGGCGTCGGGGTGCCAGGCCGGCGCGTAGACCAGGCCGGGTTCCTCCAGGACCCAGTCGCCAAAGAACCGGGCGAACTCCTCGGAGGTGCGACCGCGCCCGGGGTTCGTGGTGCGCTCGTAGTAGGCGGCGACCTCTTCCATACCCTCCCGCTCCGCACTGTCCACCGGGTTCTGCATGGTGACGTGCGAGAGCACCAGCATCGAGCCGGGCGCCAGCCGGTCGCGGTAGAACTCCAGCGCCTTGCCGGGTTCCTGGTCGTCGCCGATGAAGTGCAGGACCGCGTTGATCACCAGGCCGACCGGCTCCCGCTCGTCGATGACACCCGTCTCCAGCACCCGTTGCCACAGGTCCGGCGCCTGGAGCAGATCACCGGCGATCGCGCGATGGCGGTGCGGGTCGGCCGTGTCGGCCAGCAGCACCTTCGAATGCGCCAGCGCGATCGGCTCGTTGTCGATGTAGACCACCCGGGTGTCCTCCTCCGGGCGGGCGGCGTCGGCGACCTCGTGCACGTTCCCCTGCGTGGGCAGGCCCGACCCGATGTCGACGAACTGCCTGATCCCGGCGAGCGCGCAGTACCGCACCGCGCGGCCGAGGAACTGGCGGCAGGTCCGGGCCGAATCACCGAACTTCGGCAGTTTCGCCAGGACCATCTCCGCGAACTCACGATCGATCGCGTAGTGGTTCGTGCCGCCCAGGAAGTAATCGTAGACCCGGGCGGCGGACGGCCGGTCGATACTGCCTTCCAGCGCTCTCAGCACCTCGTCGTCACCCGTCATAGTGGGAAATCATCGCACAAACAGTTGAGACCACTGCGGACAGTGGACAAAGTGAAACGCGCTGTCCGTCGGCTGGGACTATCCCGCCGGACGTTGCTGGCTGGGCAGGCGGCCCTGCGCCATCCGGCGCGCCACGTCCCGGCGGAGCCACAACGCCCACAACCAGAAAGCCAGGAAAAGCAGGCCGATGACCGCCACCGCGGGCAGCGAGACCACCAACGCGATCAGGACGAGTTGGAGTGCCAGGATCACCGGCACGATCCACGACCGCTTCAGCAGCCCGCAGCAGGCCACCAGGGCGACCGCGACGGCGATCACCGTCCAGCCGCCGAAGGTACCCACTCCCCCGCCCAGGCGGGCGACCACCGGCACCGCGAGGCCTACCGTGATCGCCTCCAGGACCAGCACGCCCGCCATCACGCCACGAAAGGACTTCATCGGGTCCTTCGCGGGCATTACCTGTTCGTCGCTCACACCGGCTCCGGTTTCCTGCGGGACACCCGCACCCGGTCGCCCGGCGCGAACGGGGCTACCGCCATTGTCGCTCACGCCGGCTCCTTGCCGAAAAGGGTGCGCGCTTCGCCCGCGGTCACCACGGAACCGGTCACCAGCACTCCGCCGCCCGCCAGGGGCTCCTCCGGGTCGTCGGACTCCTCGACCAGGGCGACCGCGGTCTCCACCGCCGCGTCCAAGCTCGTCTCGGCGACCACCCGGTCCGCCCCGAAGACCGACCGCGCCAGCTCGTACAACTCCTCCAGCGGCATCGCCCTCGGCGAGCTGTTCCTGGTCACCACCACGTCCGACGCCACCGGCTCCAGCGCCTCCAGAATCCCGCGCGCGTCCTTGTCCGCCATCACGCCCACCACCGCGACCAGCCGCCGGAACGCGAACTCCTCCACGATGGCCGTGGCCAGCGCGTGGGCGCCGTGCGGGTTGTGCGCGGCGTCCAGCAGCACGGTCGGCGCTGCCCGCACGCGCTCCAGCCTGCCGGGCACCGCCACTTCGGCGAACGCCTCGCGGACGGCCTCCAGGACGAGCTGCCTGTCCCTGCCCGCGCCGAAGAACGCCTCCACCGCGGCCAGCGCCAGCGCGGCGTTGTTGGCCTGGTGGGCGCCGTGCAGTGGCAGGAAGATCTCGTCGTAGACACCGCCGAGTCCCTGCAGTTTCAGCAGCTGCCCGCCGACCGCGACCTCGCGCCGCAGCACGCCGAACTCGCTGCCCGCCCTGGCCACGGTCGCGTCGACCTCCACCGCGCGTTCCAGCAGCACCCTGGTCACCTCGGGCTCCTGCTCGGCGAGCACCGCCACGCTGCCGGGCTTGATGATGCCCGCCTTCTCCCCGGCGATCTTGGTGAGATCGCTGCCGAGGTAGTCGACGTGGTCGAGGCCCACCGGGGTGATCACCGCGACCTGCGCGTCGGCCACGTTGGTGGCGTCCCAGCTGCCGCCCATCCCGGTCTCCAGCACCGCGGCCTCCACCGGCGCGTCGGCGAAGGCCGCGAACGCCATCCCGGTGAGCACCTCGAACTTGCTCATCGGCGGCCCGCCCGCACTGTCCACCATGGACACGAAGGGGACGATGTCGCGGTAGATCTCCACATATTTCGACACCGGGATCAGCGCGCCGTCGACCGCGATCCGCTCGGTGACCAGCTGCAGGTGCGGGCTGGTGTAGCGGCCGACGCGCAGGCCCATCCTGGTCAGCAGCGCGTCGATCATCCTGGCGGTCGAGCCCTTGCCGTTGGTCCCGGCGACGTGCAGCACCGGGTAGGTCTTCTGCGGGTCGCCCAGCACCGTGGCCAGCGCCGCGATCCGGTCCAGCGACGGCTCGATCCTCGTCTCCGGCCACCGCTGGTTCAACTCGGCCTCGACCCGGATCAGCTCGTGCTGTGCCTCGCGCTCGACGGCCGCCGGATCGATGTCCTCGCGCTCGGACTCGTCGTCGGGCAGCGGTCCGGCCACGAAGTTGTCACCGCTGGACAGCTCCGCCGGATACTCCTCTGTCACACGGACGAGTCTAGGTTGGGCGCCGTGCCGTTCAACCACAACCACCACTACCACCCGTTGCTGCTGCGACACGTGCCCGAAAGCGCACGGACCGCGCTCGACGTCGGTTGCGGCACCGGTGCCTTCGCGAGGAAGCTCGCCGCCGGACTGAGGGTGGAAGCCATGGACCGCGACGCCGAGGTCATCGAGGCCGCTCGCGCGCTCGGCTCCCCTGGGCCGCGCGAGATCACCTACCGCCACGAAGACGTCCTCGAGACCCGGCTCGCGACCTACGACTTCATTTCGTGCCTCGCATCGCTCCACCACGTGCCGTTCGAGACGGTCGGCCTGCTGCGGAAGGCGCTCGCGCCGGGCGGGGTGCTGGCGATCCTCGGCCTCGCCAAGCCACGATCGGCCGCGGACTGGGCGAAATGGCTGGTGATGAGCCCGCCGCTGAACCTGGCGGCCCGGTTGGTCGTCCACCTCGGCGAGTGGCTCAACGGTGGGCCGGATCCGGTGGTCGCGGCACCGGTCCGGGACGAGACGATGACCATGACGCAGGTCCGCCGTCAGTCGGACGTCCTGCTGCCCGGGCACACCGTGCGGCCGCTGCTGTTCTGGCGCTACCTCGTGGTCTATCGAGCGAGTTGAGGGCAGCTCGCGGACCTGGATGCTCGCCCAAGGCGGCCGCGAATCCCCCAGCGCGCGGATTCCTGTTCTGGAACCGCACCCACACCGGTCCTCGTCGAATACCGCTTCGTGACTTCATCCGCGCCTCCGCTCTCGAAGGCGGCGGCCGCTTCGCATTCGGCGCGGATGCTTGCCGGGATGCCCCCGCCGCCGCGAGGACGGCCGACGCGATCCTGCCGGGGTGGCGCAGCACGAGGTGCAGCGCGGTGAGCGACGTGGGACGAGGTCGTCACGTTCCTCGCTTCCCCGAAAGCCGCCTTGTGAATGGAGCGCACATTCCGGCAGACGATACGCAGCGTAAAGCTCTTGTGGACATTTGAACACCTGAACGGCGGCGGTGCTGCGCGTGGCGGGCAACTAGACAGAAGCCATGCGCAGACTCGTCATCGTCGCCGTAGTCGCCTTCACGATGCTCGCCTCAGCCGTGACCGCGTCGGCGTCCCCATCGCACCGGTTCCGGCACTACGTCGCTCTCGGCGACTCGTACACCGCGGGTCCGCTCATTCCGTCGCAGCGGCTCTATCCGCTCGGCTGCTTCCGGTCCACCTCGAACTATCCGGCGCAGCTGGCCATCCGGCTCGGCGTGTGGTCCTTCACCGACGTGAGCTGCAGCGGAGCCGACACCGGTGACATGACGGCCGCGCAGGATGTCACGCTCGGCCAGAACCCGCCGCAGCTCGACGCGCTCCGACCGAACACCGACCTCGTCACGCTCGGCATCGGGGGCAATGACTACGACGTGTTCGGCAACGTGGTGGGCACCTGCCCGACGCTGCGCGAGTCCGACCCGGTGGGGAACCCCTGCCAGCGGCATTTCACGGTGGACGGGATCGACACGGCCATGGCGGCCATCGCGCACACCAAGGACAACATCGTGGCCGTGCTGAGCGAAATCCACGCGCGTGCACCGCGCGCGAAGGTGCTGGCGATCGGCTATCCCCGGATCGCCCCGCCCACCGGCACCTGCCCGGACATCCTGCCTTTCGCCGACGGTGACTACGGTTGGCTGAACCATGTCGAGGAAGCGCTCAACGCGGCGGTTTCCAGTGCCGCGGCCACCGACGGCAAAACGGCCTATATAGACACTTACCATCCGTCGCTCGGCCACGACGCCTGCTCCGCCGCGCCGTGGATCAACGGCCAGGAGACCAAGACACTCGAAGCCGCCGCATACCACCCGTACTACGCGGGAATGCGTGGTGTGGCCCGCGTGATCTCCAGGTTCCTGTACTGAAAACTTGGCAGTGAGCATTTCGCCGATACGGCACATTTCCCCGGCAGTGAGCGTTTCGCCTATACGGAACATTTCGGAAATCGCTGTCCCGTGCGCGCGGCACATGGTTTCATTCGTCCCGTGCACCCCTCATCGAATTCCGAATTCGGGCGGAACCCGCTGCCGGGCGCCCCACCGGTTCAGCTCCCGCCCGACTCGGCGGCGCGACCAGTCGACTCGCCGTTGCGCCTGGTCATCATCCTGATGTTCGTCAATCTCGGACTCAGTGTGCTGACCACGATCATCACGCTGATCCTCCGGGAGGACGTGCTGAACTTTCAGCTCGCGCACTCCCACCTGCCGCCGGACGCTCCTCCGGCCGAAGTAGCGATGGTCCGCCGGACGCTGGAAAGCGCGCTGTGGAGCAAACTCGGCGCGACGGTTCTCGTCTCGGCGCTCTACATCTGGCGGGCCTACGCACTACGCCGCGGGTCGCGCGGCGCCTACGTCCGGCTGTACTACATCTGCATCGCGGGCCTCATCGGCGTCGTGTACCTGATCCTCGCCGGGCAGTACCCGGTATGGATGCGTGTCGAGCAGGGCCTGCAGGCGGTGGTGCTCGTCGCGCTGATCTTCGCCGTGAGCCGCAAAGAGGTCCGGAACCGCTTCGCCAAACCACGGTAGCGGGTTTCGTCGGCACTCCTCGACTCGATCCCATGGCAAACGCGCGAGTCGGGCTTTCGCAACGCGCGAGTCCGGCTTTCGCGACCCGCGAGTCCGGCCTCCGCGACCCGCGAGTTCCTCCCCGCGACAAGTCCCGAACCGGGACTCACCCGACACCCAAGCCCGACTCGCCTGTCACGAAAGCCCGACTCGCGTGTCGCGAAAGCCCGACTCGCGGGTGGGTCAGACGGTGACGGCGAAGGTGAGGGGGGTGGTGGCGGGTTCCAGGGTGAGGCGGGTGACGTTGCCCGCCGCGCGGAGGTCGTCCGCGATGGACATCAGGGTCTCCAGTTCGGCGGCGGGGCCCTGCACGACGACGCTGTCCACCGGCGAGCGCATGGACAGTTTCGCGTCGCTCTTGGCCTTGCGGATCGCGCCGATCGCCCGGCTGGCGAGCGCAACGACCGCGCTGCCGTCGGCGAAACCGGCGGGCCGGGGCCATTTGCTGGTGTGCACCGATCCGGACTGCCACCAGGACCAGGCTTCCTCCGCGCAGTACGGCAGGAACGGCGCGAACAGCCGCTGCAACGCCGACAAGGCCGTGCGGAGCGCGAGGCGGGCGGACTCCGTGGCGCCACCCGAATCGCCGTACGCGCGTTGTTTCACCAGTTCGAGGTAGTCGTCGCAGAAGAACCAGAAGAAGCGCTCCACGCGTTCCAGCGCCGTGGTGTATTCGAAGGCGTCCAGGGCCTCGGTGGCCTGCCCGAGCACGTCGTCCAGCGCCGCCAGCATGGCCTGATCGAGTTGTCCGGTGATCTCGGCAGTCGCGGCGGGTTCGGGGAAACCCAGCACGAACTTGCTGGCGTTGAGCAGCTTCGTCGCGAGCCGGCGGCCGATCTTCATCTGGCCCTGGTCGAAGGCGGTGTCCGTGCCGGGCCGGCCCGACGCCGCCCAGTAGCGGACCGCGTCCGGGCTGAACCGGTCCAGCAAGCCCATCGGCGTGACGACGTTGCCCTTGGACTTGCTCATCTTCTTGCGGTCCGGATCGAGGATCCAGCCGGACAGCGCGACGTGCCGCCACGGCAGCGTCCGTGCTTCCAGCTCGGCGCGCAGCACGGTCGAGAACAGCCACGTCCGGATGATGTCGTGCCCCTGCGGACGAAGGTCCATCGGGAACGTCCGGCGGTAGGTGTCCGCGTCCTCTTCCCAGCCACAGGCGATCTGCGGGGTCAGGGAGGAGGTCGCCCAGGTGTCCATGACGTCGGGGTCGCCGACGAACCCGCCGGGCCTGCCTCGCTGGTCCTCGGGGTAACCGGGCGGCGTGTCCGAGGACGGGTCCACCGGAAGCGAGTCCTCCCGCGCCACGATCGGCGCGCGGTAATCGGGCTCGCCGGCCTCGTCCAGCGGATACCAGACCGGGAACGGAACCCCGAAGAAACGCTGCCTGCTGATCAGCCAGTCGCCGGTGAGCCCGCGCACCCAGTCGTCGTAGCGGGCCTTCATGTACGACGGGTGCCAGCGCAGTTCGGCACCACGCTCGAGCATCACGTCCCGATGCGCGAGGGAACGGATGAACCACTGCCGGCTGGACACGATTTCCAGGGGCTTGTCGCCCCGCTCATAGAACTTGACCGGCCGGACGACCTTGCGCGGTTCGCCGTCGAGATCGCCGCTCTCCCGGAGCATGGCCACGACCCGCTCCCGCGCGGTGTGCACCGTCGCACCGGCGAGCCGCGCATACGCCTCCCGACCCCGGGAGTCGTGCAGCCCCGCGGGCGGATCGGGCAGGATCCGGCCATCCCGGCCGATGACGGTCCGTGCCGGGAGGCGAAGCTCGCGCCACCATTGCACGTCCGTCAGATCGCCGAAGGTGCAGCACATCGCGATGCCCGCGCCGCGCTCGCGTTCCGCCATCGGGTGGGCGAGCACGCCGACCTCGACGCCGAAGACCGGCGAGGTGACCGTGCTGCCGAACAGCGGCTGGTAGCGCTCGTCCTCGGGATGCGCGATCAACGCGACACAAGCGGGCAACAGTTCGGGACGAGTGGTCTCGACGAACACCGGGCCGGCGGCACCGTGGAAGGCGATGCGATGCCAGGCCCCGGCATGGTCACGGTCCTCCAGTTCGGCCTGCGCCACCGCCGTGCGGAACCCGACATCCCACAACGTCGGCGCCTCGGCCTGATACGCCTCACCCGCCTCGAGCAACCGCAGGAACGCCCGCTGGGAAACCCGGCGGGCATGCCGGCCGATCGTGGTGTACGTGCGCGACCAGTCCACGGAAAGCCCAAGGCGGCGCCACAGTTCCTCGAACGCCTTCTCGTCCTCGACCGTCAACCGCTCGCACAGCTCGATGAAGTTGCGGCGGGAGACTTCCACCGGCTGCTTGCCCGCCCGCTCCGGTGGCCGGAAATCCGGGTCGTAGGGCAGCGACGGGTCGCACCGGACGCCGAAGTGGTTCTGCACCCGGCGTTCGGTGGGCAGCCCGTTGTCGTCCCAGCCCATCGGGTAGAACACGCGCTTGCCGCGCATCCGCTGGAATCGGGCGATGATGTCGGTGTGGGTGTAGGAGAACACGTGACCCACGTGGAGCGAGCCGCTGACGGTCGGCGGCGGGGTGTCGATCGAGAACACCGCGGAGCGTTCGCCCGGCGCCTCGAACCGGTAGAGCCCGGTTTCCTCCCACCGGGCGGCCCATTTCTCCGCCAGCCCGTCCAGTGCCGGACGTTCGGGCAAATCTGACATCTTCCTGCCTTACCTTCGACGACGAATGGCTCCGGTCGAGGCGGCACCCGGGCGAGCAAGTGCCGCCTAGGTTACGGGCAAGGCGTCCAGGCGTGCGCTGATGCGGTCGATGTCGGCGGTCGCGACCTCACGGCGGGCGCGGATCTTGTCCACCACCTCGGCCGGGGCCTTGGCGAGGAAGGCCTCGCTGCCGAGTTTGGCCTCGGTCTGCTTGAGCTCCTTCTGCGCGGCCGTGAGGTCCTTCCGCAGCCGCTTGCGCTCGGCGGCGACGTCCACCGCGCCCGACAGGTCGAGCGCCACGTGCGCCATCCCGCCGGACAGGGCGACCTCGACCGTGGCGCTCGCGGTGAAACCGTCGCCCGGGTCGGTCAGCCTGGCCAGCGTCCGGAACGCCGGTTGGTGGCCCGCGATCGAGGCGAAGCCGGCGCCGGAGACCTGGGCGGCGACGCGCTGCCCCGGTTTGAGGCCCTGGTCCGAGCGGAACCGGCGGACCTCGGTGATCAGTTTCTGCACGTCCGCGATCCGCGCGTCGGCATCGGCGTCGGCGTACGACGCGTCCGCCGACGGCCATTCCGCGATCACGATCGACTCACCACCGGTGAGCGCGGTCCACAGCTTCTCGGTGATGAACGGGATCACCGGGTGCAGCAGCCGCAGCACCGCGTCCAGCACGTGCCCGAGCACGGCACGCGTGCCCCGCGCCGTATCTCCGGAGAACTGCACCTTCGCCAGTTCCAGGTACCAGTCGCACAGCTCGTCCCAGGTGAAGTGGTAGAGCAGGTCGACCGCCTTGGCGAACTGGTATGCCGCCAGCAGTTCGTCCACTTCGGACACCACGCGGGCCAGCCTGCCGAGGATCCAGCGGTCGGCCTCGGTCAGCTCGCCCGCGGGGGGCAGTTCCTCGGCCACGGTGGCGCCGTTCATCAGGGCGAACCGCGAGGCGTTCCACAGCTTGGTGCAGAAGTTGCGGGACCCCGCCGCCCATTCCTCGGCCAGCGCCATGTCCGCACCCGGGTTCGCTCCCCGGGCGAGGGTGAACCTGGTGGCGTCCGCGCCGTAGCGGTCCATCCACTCCAGCGGATCGATCACGTTGCCGCGCGACTTCGACATCTTCTTGCCGTTCGCGTCGCGGATCAGGCCGTGGAGGTAGACGTGGTCGAACGGCTGCGCGCCGTCCATCGCGTACAGGCCCAGCATCATCATCCGGGCGACCCAGAAGAACAGGATGTCGTAGCCGGTGGACAGCACACTGGTCGGGTAGAACTTCTCGAGGTCCTTGGAAGCCTCCGGCCAGCCCAGTGTGGAAAACGGCCACAGGCCCGAGGAGAACCAGGTGTCCAGCACGTCGGGGTCCCGGGTCCAGCCGTCCCCGGACGGTGGCTCGTCGTCCGGGCCGAGGCACACCACCTCGCCGTCCGGCCCGTACCACACCGGAATCCGGTGCCCCCACCACAGCTGGCGCGAAATCGTCCAGTCGTGCAGGTTGTCGACCCAGTCGAAGTACCGCTTGGCCAGCTCCGGCGGGTGGATCCGGGTGCGGCCGTCCCGCACCGCGTCCCCGGCCGCGCGCGCCAGCGGCTCGACCCTGACCCACCACTGCAACGAAAGCCGCGGCTCGATCACCGTGTCGCACCGCGAGCAATGCCCGACCGCGTGCAGGTACGGGCGCTTCTCGGCGACGATCCGGCCCTGCTCCCGCAGCGCCGCCACGATCGCGGGCCGCGCCTCGAACCGGTCCAGACCTTCGAACGGACCGGGCGCGGTGATGGTGGCGCGCTCGTCCATGATCGCCGGCATGGGCAGGCCGTGCCGGCGGCCGATCTCGAAGTCGTTCGGGTCGTGGGCCGGGGTCACCTTGACCGCGCCGGTGCCGAAGGTGGGGTCGACGTGCTCGTCGGCCACGATCGGGATCTTGCGCCCGGTGAGCGGAAGCTCGACCTCGGTGCCCACCAGGTGCCGGTAACGCTCGTCCCCGGGGTGCACCGCGACGGCGGTGTCGCCGAGCATCGTCTCCGCACGGGTGGTGGCCACGACGACCGCGTTCTCCCCCTCGCCGTAACGGATGGAGACCAGCTCGCCCTCGTCCTCGGCGTGCTCGACCTCGATGTCGGACAGCGCGGTCTGGCAGCGCGGGCACCAGTTGATGATGCGCTCGGCGCGGTAGATCAGGTCCTCGTCGTAGAGCCGCCTGAACATGGTCCGCACCGCGCGGGAGAGGTTCTCGTCCATGGTGAACCGCTCGCGCGTCCAGTCGACCCCGTCGCCCAGCCGGCGCATCTGCCCGAGGATCTTGCCGCCGTACTCGGCCTTCCACGACCAGACGCGTTCGACGAACCGCTCCCGGCCGAGGTCATGGCGCGAAAGCCCTTCTCCGGCCAGCTCGCGCTCGACGACGTTCTGGGTCGCGATGCCCGCGTGATCCATGCCGGGCAGCCACAGCACCTCGTAGCCCTGCATCCGCCGGCGCCGGGTCATCAGGTCCATCAGCGTGTGGTTGAGCGCGTGGCCCATGTGGAGGCTGCCGGTGACGTTCGGCGGCGGCAGCACGATCGTGAACGGAGGCTTGTCCGAACCCGCGTCGGCCGTGAAGTAGCCGGCGTCTACCCAGCGCTGGTAGATCGCGGCTTCTTCGGCAGCCGGATCCCAGGCACCCGGCAGGTCGGTCGAGGCGTCAAGGGGGTTCTCCGTCACAGCAGGTAAGTGTACGAACCTCGCTTTCGCCGCCGCATCCGCATTGCCCGGCGGCGGCGGTAACGATCACGCGGGGGCGGCGATTCCCCGGTCACGACGAACTGGAAGGCCTTCCCCGGTGGACGAGCACGACATCGAGAATCACCCGGATGCTGGATCCGGACTGGCGGCGCCACGCCGAAAAGGAAGCGTGGGTCGAGCTGCGCCGGAAGCGCCGCCGGGCCAGGCGGGGCAAGCGGCTCGCGTGGACCGCCGTCGTGCTGGTCGCCCTGCTCGGGGCCGGTTTCGCCGTCTACCGCTGGGGAAAGGCGACCTCCGAGCACTACGACGCGGACGCTCCGGCGA
>NZ_DATELF010000074.1:0-32094 GCF_035276945.1 Amycolatopsis sp.
GGCAGGACTCATCCGCCTCGACGGCACCAACGCCATCAAACGAACCACCGAATGGATCGGCCGGGAGCCACGCCGAGCACTCCCCATCATCGCTACGTAGCGTAACCAGTATCACTTATTGTGATCTTGCCTTTGCCGTGGGCTCTACCGGGGCTATCTCGACAACTGGATTCTGCCGGCGATGGGTCAGTTGCGGGCTAACGAAGTCAGGGTGGGCACCTGCGACCGCGTCGTCAAGCGTGCGCACGACAAGAAGAGCTACGCCACAGCCAAGGCGGTCCGCAGCGTTCTCTCTGGAGTCTGCGGCTACGCAGTGCGGCACGGAGCCATGCACGCCAATCCCATCCGGTCCGTGAGCAGGTTGGTGGGGGCGACCCAGAAGGAAGTGGTCGCGCTCACCGCCGACCAGCGCGCCGACCTCCTGGCCAAGCTGGAAGAGCTCGCCAGGAAACGCGGGGTCGACTCCGTCGGACGTAGCCTCGGGCCCCGAGCTCGCATCTGGCTGGACATGCCCGATCTCGTCCGGACGATGCTGGCCACCGGCGTACGACTGGGCGAGCTCCTGGCCTTGGACGACGCCGCGTTCGACGCTGAAGCCCGAACCCTTGCGATCGACTGGCGCATCATCCGTGTCCCCGGTCACGGACTGCAGCGCCGCGCCCTGCGCAAGGGCAACCAGCGCGGCCTACTCCTGCGAGTGCCGAAGTGGTCGGTCCCGATGCTGAGTCGCCGCACGGACGCCGCCATGGGCGGCAGCCCACTCTTCCCCTCCGCCTCGGGTGGCTGGCTGGATCCCAGCAACGTCATCAACCGGATCGGTGAAGCTTTCGACGAGTGCGGTTACAACTGGGTCACCAGCCACGTGTTCCGCAAGACGGTGGCGACCGTTCTGGACGAAGCCAACCTGCCCACCGGCGCCGTCGCCGACCAGCTCGGCAACACCCGAGCCGTCGCCGAGAAGCACTACATCGCCCGCCGCGTCGCCAACGAGCAGGCCGCCGACGCCCTGGAAAACATGGTCACCGCAGAACCCGCCAAATCTGCACCATTTATGCACCCCAGGCGCCGAAACGCCGTGCAAAAAGATAAGCCCCAGGCCGCTGACCTGGGGTGCTGCTCCCCCGGTTGGACTCGAACCAACAACCCTTCGGTTAACAGCCGAATGCTCTGCCAATTGAGCTACAGGGGAAGGCTGGCTGCCCGGATCGCTCCGGCCAACGGATAGGAACTCTAGCGCATCCCCGATCGTCCTCTGCAGGCACCCCCACGGGCGGGGGACAATGAGTAACCGGGGAAAACACGGTCAGGAGGCATGGGATGAAGATTTTTCTGCTGGGGGCGGCCGTCGGGTACGTGCTCGGGGCCAAGGCCGGCCGGGCGCGGTACGAGCAGATGGTGCGCACGTATCGCAGGATCGCCGATCATCCTGCCGTGCAGGGCGCGGCCGGGGTGGTGCGCGCGAAGGTCGGGGAGAAGGTCGGCGGGCGGGTGCCGTTCTTTCACGGCTCCGACGGTCACCGGGCGAGCGAGCCGGCCTCGACGGGTTAGTGAACGCGGGCCACGGCGAAGACGCGCCGGAACGGGAGCCAGGTGGTGCCGTCCGGGCGCGGCGGGTAGGCCTGGTCGAGCAACGGGGCGAGTTCGGCGCGGAAACGTTGCCAGGAGTCTTCGGGCAGCGCGGCCCTGATCGGTCGCAGGGCGGTTCCGGTGATCCATTCGAGAACGGCGTTCGGGCCGGTCAGGCGCTGGATGTAGGTGGTCTCCCAGGCGTCCACCACGCATCCGGCGCCGGCCAGCAGGTCGGCGTAGCCCTGTGCGTCGTCCACGGCGTCCTCGCCCCGCAGCGTGGCGCCGTCGAGTTCGGCGGCCCACTTCGCCGTCGCGGCGAGTTGGCGGGGGATCGTGTGGGAGGGCGCGGCCAGGTTGCCGGGGACCTGCATCGCGAGCCAGGCGCCCGAAGCCAACTCCCCGGCCCAGCGCCGCAGCAACTCCCGGTGATCGGGCACCCACTGCAGCACGGCGTTGGTGACCACCACATCGGTGTCCGCGGCGGGAACCCAGTCGTGCACGTCCAACAGTTGCGCGTCGACCCCGGCCGACCGGGCGGCTTCGACCATTTCGGCCGAGTTGTCGCTCGCCTCGATGGTCGCGCCTGGCCAGCGTTCGACCAGGCTCACCGTGAGGTTGCCGGGGCCGCAGCCCAGGTCGGCCACGCGCCGCGGGGCCGGTGCGTCGATCCGCGAAACCAGGTCATGAAAGGGCCGAGCGCGCAGATCGGCGTAGTCGAGGTACTTGCCCGGGTCCCACATAACGCCTCCCATAAACAGTACGATCGTACTGCTAGGGTTCGGGGTGCGCCAGCTTCTCCGCGGCTTCCCGGGCGATCGCGGCCGCCACCTCGCGATCGACCCCCGGATCCGCCCGCGCCTGCAGCACCACGCCGTCCTGCCCGGGAATCTTGCGCTGCACGAACCACACCCCTCCCCCGGACAACTCCTGACGGTGCCTGGCCCGGATCGAGCCGTCCACCCGCCGCCGCACCATCCACGGCACCTTGCCGGGCCGCGGCAGCCCGAGCCGCACCGGGGCGCCGTCAGTGATCAGCACCGCGTTCCCCACCGCTCCCAGCTCCTCGGCCTCGACCACGGTGAGCGTGCCGTCGGCCCAGGTCACCTTGCTGATCAGGTGCCAGCCGACGCGCCGTCCCCCGGGCAGCCACAGGCCCAGCTCGGTGACCACGACGTGCCCCCCACCGGCCACCTCCGCCGCGGCCAGCGCGTTCTCCCCGGGCTCGAGCGAGCCCGGGAACCCGTCGGGCAGCGGGTCGCCGAAAAGTTGGCGCAGCCATCCCATCCGCTCAGTCCATCCCGCCGATCGCCTGCTCCCGCAGCGCCTTCCGGTATTCCTCCAGCGCCACCAGATCGCCGAACAGTGCCTTGTACTCCTCGGGCCCTTCGACCGGCGAAAGCCGCTGCAGCTTCGACTTGATCTCCGCGATCTGCCTGCCGACCAGGTTCTCCTGCACCGCGGCGAGCATGCTGCCGATGTAGCGGACGTCGGCCTCTCCCTTGGCACGCAAGGGTTCCACGGCCAGCTCCGACAGCAGCATCCGCACCGTCCCTTGTGGAGCGTGTGGGCTCGCGGCGTCGATCAGCGCCGGCCCGGACAGCCCCGAGCTGACCCCGCCGGCCTTGAGGATGGCGCGATGTACGGCCACGTAAGCGGGATCGGTGAAGGCTTCCTCCGGCAGGGCGTCGTATTCCAGCCCGGTCAAGGCCGGCTCCTGCAGCGCGGCCTTGAGCACTTCGCGCTGTGCCATCAGCCTGGGGTCCTTCGGGGACGGCCGGGCGATGTCCGGTCCGTTCGCCTGCTGCGGCGCACGCTTCGCCCGCACCGGAACGGCCGTGCCCGCCGACTCCCGGACCCGGCGCACCACCATCGCCTCGTCCTGCCACCCCACCCACCACGACAGCTTGGTGGCGTACCCGTCGCGCTTGGCGCGGTCCTTGATCTCCGCCACCAGCGGCACGGTTCGCTGCAACGCCGCGACCTGGCCGTCGACCGAATCCAGGTCGTACTGCTTGAGGATGCTGCGAATCGCGAACTCGAACAGCGGGATCCGGCGCGCGACCAGGTCCCGCACCGCGGCCTCGCCCTTCGCCAGCCGCAGATCGCACGGGTCCATCCCGTCCGGCGCCACGGCGATGTAGGTCTGCCCGGCGAAGGTCTGCTCGCCCTCGAACGCCTTGAGCGCCGCCTTCTGGCCCGCCTCGTCACCATCGAAGGTGAAGATCACCTCGCCGCGAAACGCGTCGTCGTCCATCAGCAGGCGGCGCAGCACCTTCATGTGGTCTTCGCCGAAGGCCGTGCCCGAGGACGCCACCGCCGTGGGCACGCCCGAAACGTGCATGGCCATCACGTCGGTGTACCCCTCGACGACCACCACCTGGTGCCGCCGCGCGATCTCCCGCTTCGCCAGGTCGAGCCCGAAGAGCACCTGAGACTTCTTGTAGATCGGGCTCTCGCTGGTGTTGAGGTACTTCGCCTGGATCTGGTCGTCGTCGAACAGCCTCCGCGCGCCGAACCCCACCACGTCGCCGGAGAGGTCCTTGATCGGCCACACCAGCCGCCGGTGGAACCGGTCGATGGGCCCTCGCTGCCCCTGCTTGACGAGCTGGGCCTTGAGCAGTTCGGTCAGCTCGAAACCCCCGTTGAGCAGGTACTTCGTCAGCTTGTCCCAGCCGGCTGGGGCGAACCCGCAGCCGAAGGTGTGGCAGACCTGCTCGTCGAAACCGCGTTCGGCCAGGAAGTTCCGCGCGGCCTCGGCCTCGGGAGTGCTTAGCTGCTGGGCATAGAACTCGGCGGCGGCCTTGTGCGCCTCGACCATCCGGGTCCGGGTGCCGCGGTCACGCTGGACACTGCCGCCGCCACCTTCGTAGGTGAGCCGGAAACCGACCCGGTCGGCGAGCCGCTCGACGGCCTCCACGAAACCCAGGTGGTCGATCTTCATCAGGAACTTGATGACGTCGCCGCCCTCACCGCAGCCGAAGCAGTGGAACGTGCCGTGGGTCGGGCGCACGTTGAACGACGGGGTCTTCTCGTCGTGAAACGGGCACAACCCCTTCAGCGCTCCCCCGCCGGCGTTGCGCAGGGCCACGTAGTCGCCCACGACCTCGTCGATCCGGTTGCGCTGGCGTACCTCCGCGATGTCACTTTCCCGGATACGACCTGCCACCACGCCAGTCTATTGTCTTCTGGGTGAGCGACAGTGCCCACCCGCTCGCGGAGGAGTTCACCAGCCTCCGCCCGCAGCTGACCGCGGTGGCCTACCGCCTGACCGGGAGCGTGGCCGACGCCGAGGACGCGGTGCAGGAGTCGTGGCTGCGGCTGGCGAGGTTGACCGAACAGGAGCGCACCGGGATCCGCGATATGGCCGGCTGGCTGACCACGGTGGTGGGCCGGATCTGCCTCGACCGCCTGCGCTCGGCCGCGGCCCGACGCGAACGCTACGTCGGCCAATGGCTCCCGGAGCCGATCGTCACGCCGCTGGGCTCCACCGGAGAGGATCCGCTGGAAGTGGCGATCCGCGACGAGGGCACCCGGATGGCGGCCATGGTGGTACTCGACAAGCTCACTCCCGAGCAGCGCGTCGCGTTCGTGCTGCACGACGCGTTTTCCGTGCCGTTCGACGAGATCGCGGAGATTCTCGGCGTCTCGCCCGCGAACGCGCGGCAGCACGCCTCGCGTGGGCGGCGCGCGCTCGACGACGCGAAGCCGCCCCCGCGGGCCAGCCTGGCCGAACAGCAGGA
The DNA here is from genome assembly GCF_035276945.1 of Amycolatopsis sp. Lineage (GTDB taxonomy): Bacteria > Actinomycetota > Actinomycetes > Mycobacteriales > Pseudonocardiaceae > Amycolatopsis_E. The sequence goes on from NZ_DATELF010000074.1 coordinate 5,310, forward strand.
AGTGCTCGACCGGTTCATGGCCGCCGTGCTGGCCGGGGACGTGCGGGCGGTCGCCGAGGTGCTGCACCCGGAGGTGGTGCTGATCGGCGACAGCGACGGCAAGGCCAGGACCTCGCGGCAGATCATGGCGGGCGCCGACAAGATCATCCGGTTCCTGGCCGGCCTGCTGCGGATGTACCCGCCGGGCGCGTTCGAGCGGGGCGGTCCCGTGCTGGTCAACGGCGACCTCGGGTTCTACGTCCCGCGGCTGCCCGGCGCCGACGGTTACCACACGCTCGACGCGCACCTGGGCTCGTTCGCCATCCGCGACGGCCGCATCGAAGCCATCTTCGACGTGGCCAACCCGGACAAGCTCACTCGCGTCCCGACGGATTCGGGACCCGGCAGGCCTCACCCGAGGTGAAGCCCTGGTCGGTGATGCCGAGCGCGCTGTTCAGGCGGGCGCGGCCGTTCTCCAGCGCGACCTGGTAGGTCAACTCGATGACGCCCGCGCGCCCGAACTCGCGCTCGAGTTCGGCGACCTGCTCGTCGGTGACGCTCACCGGTGTCCCGGTCATCGCGTCGGCGTAGGCCAGTGCCATCCGCTCCTGCTCGCTGAAATGCGGCGAGGTGGCGTAGTCGTCGATGTTCCCGAGACGCTCGATGTCGAGGCCCTCGTGCTTCTGCAGCATCGCGCCGAAGTCGACGCACCATGAGCAACCGAGCCGCTGCGCGACCCGGTACACGGCGAGCTCGCGCACGTTCACCGGAAGCACCTTGGACGCCTTCTCGACCATCAGTTCGTGCACGAGATTCGCCCGCATCAGGGCCGGGTGGTGCGCGGCGACGGCGAAGGGTTCCGGCACGGCGCCGTAGCGTTTACGGCCCGCGTGGTAGACGAACTTCGTGGCCAGGCTTGCATCCTTTGTGGACACCATGGGGATGCGGGACATCGTTTCCTCCCAGTACCGGTGGACACCTTCACCAAGAGGACGAGGCGGTGCCAGCAATTGTGACAGCGCCGCGAAGCGCCTCCGTTGCCACGACATCCAGTTTCAACGCGGTGCGCGAAGACCTGGCCGATCTCCGGCAACACGTGGACAACGGATTCACTGAGATACGCGGCAGGCTCGATGCCACGGCGGTCGGGCAGCAGCCACGTTGCTGAACACGATCATCGACCAGCAGTCCGAAAAGTAGCGGTCAGGATGTCATGGGGCGGACGTCCCAGACCCAGACGCCGTCCACGTACTGGCCCGGTTTGCGCAACAGCAGCTCCACCGTGGTCAGCAGCTCCCGCTGGTTCGTCGCCGGCGCGAGGACGACCACGTCGGCATGCCAGTTCCGCAGGTCGGTGATGGCCTGCGCACGCTGCGCGTCGGTGATGTCCGGCACGTCCCCGTGGTCGCGCACGTCGGCCAGCAGCGAGGTGGTCTCCGTCGCGGGAGCGCCGTACCGGCCGTGCCGGTCGTTGGGTCCGCTCGGGCCCACGAAATAACCGTCGGCGATCGGGAAGCCGAAGCCGGCTTGCGCCTGCCAGTGCAGCGCCTGTGCGTCGCCGGTGTTGGGCAGCGGCACGATGACCATCGAACCCGAGCTGACGTACTGCTTCCAAGCACCATCGGTGAAGAACACCGGGGTCGACGGCCGGGTGACCGTGTCCAGCGGGGTCGGCGCGATGGGCAGCAGGACCCCGACGAGCACGCCGAGCCACAGCCAGCGCAGCGGCAGCCGGTGGTCACGGAACGACGGCGCCGCCTGGAACACCTGGTCGGTGGCGATCGCCAGCAGCGCGCCGACCGCCGGGATGGCGCCCATCGCCAGGCGTGACTCCAGCAGCGAGTTGAACAGCGGCAGGTTCGCCAGCAGTTTCCACGGCCCCGGGATGCCCGTTTCGTGGTGGTTGACCACGAGTTGCTGACCGAGGGACAGCCAGGCCATCACGAACATCGAGATCGCGATGGCGCGCGCCAGCACGGTCCGCCACAGCCAGATCGACAGCACCACCATGAACACGATCAGGGGCCAGCCGAAGAACGCGTTCTCCTCGGTCGGGTTCAGCGACACGTCCGCCGCCGGACCCGGCTGGCCCGCCACGGACCCGGTGGCGAACCGGGTGAAGGCCGCGGTGTCGTTGCCGACCTGGCCGTGTTCGAGGGTCTTGTAGCTCTGCGGGCCGAAGAACTGGATCCACAGCGGGTAGATCGTGATGGCCAGGGTGAGCACGGCCGCGATCGACACCCCGATCGCCATCGGCCGCAGCATCGACAGTGCCTGGCGGGGCCGGGACGCGACGTAGGCGATCGCGAACACGGCGAACGCGATCATCGAGATGAGCAGCGGCTCCTCGCCGAGGAACACCTGGTAGGCCATCAGCAGGCCGAGGATGATCCCGTCGCGCACCGGCCGCCGCCCCTGCGCCAGCCGGATCAGCCGCAGCACGATGAACGGGATGAGGAACAGCCCGGCGAAGTTCGGGTGGGCGTTGCCGTGCGAGATCATCGGCGGGGCGAACCCGCAGAACGCGCCGCCGACCGCCGCCGCGAGCCGGGACGTGACGAGGTGGCGGGAGAACACCCAGTACCAGGCCGCCGCGGTGCCGGCCAGCCCGCCGGTCAGCGCGACCGCCCAGGTCACCGTCGGCCCGAACAGCATGGTCAGCGGCGACAGCGGGATGGAAAGGCCGAACATCGCGGTGTTGGCCATCATGTTGACGCCGGCCGGGTAGTTCTGCAGCGTCGAGACCAGCGGGTTCTGCCAGTTCCAGACGGCGTGGGCGGTGACGCCGAAGAACCACTCCCACATGTTCTGGTCCTGTGCGCTGTTGTGGAGGTAGCCGCCGCCCAGGTGCGTCCACAGCCCCACGTAGATCACCAGCGCGGTGACCAGGTAGCACAGCACCACGATGGTGTCGCCGCGGTTGAATCGCCGTCGCCGCGGTTCGGGCTGCTGCACCGTCTCGGGCGCCTCGAGCAAGGCGGTCACTCTTGTTACCTCAGGGTTCGACAACGCGGGCGAAAAAGTAGACCACACCCGTCCCGGCGTGCCTCACCAGGAGCAGGAAAGGCCGGTCGACCACGACCTCGACGGGCGGAGCCGTGATCATGGACAGGGTACGGAACGTGACCGCGGTGGCCGCCGCCCCCTCCAGGCCCTGCTCGTCGAGCCGCAGCACCGCCTGGTGCACGACGTCGTCGACCCAGACCGGCCGGAACGGGGTGAGCGGGGTGAAGTCGGCTTTGGCCCGGTCGAACATGGTCCGCACGCCCAAGGCCCGCAGCGCGTCCTTCAGGCCGGCGCGGGCGTCCAGCTCGACTCTCGGCATAGCCAGCCGGACCTGCTTGGACGCCTTGCGCGCCAGCAGTTTCGCAAGCAACTGTTCGTCCATAGTGGACTCTTGCTCGGCCAGGTCACCGTCCGGCAGCAGGATGGTCGCCGCCACCTCGCCGACGGCGGGCAGCTCGACCAGCTGCCAGCCGTCTTCGGCGGCGTAGCCCAGCCGCTCGGACTGGCGCATGGTCGGCACCCGGCGGGTCCCCGACGGGCTGTGGAAGTCGGCGTCCTGAGCCTCGGAGAAGCGATGGAGCCAGGCGGTCTTCAGGTAGAGCGCGTTGACGATGCTCGCGACAATGTCCCTGTCCACGGAGCCGGGCGCCAGCAGCTGGGGAATGAGGTCACGGGTCGTCTTCGCGACGTCGGCGTTGATCGACCGGCGGGCACGCTCGGGATCGGTGCGGAACGACGCGTGTTTCACCCCGCCACGCGGCCACGCCGCCAGCTCCCCGACGAAGTCCTCGACGAGCGGCAGCTCCTCGCCGGCCCACAGCGTGTTGGCCACCTCCAGCACCGGCGTCTCCCGGCCGCGCTGTTCCGTCAGGATGGCGGCGGCCCGCAGCAGCTCGGCCTGTTTGGCGATATCCGGGTCACCGCCGGTCAGCAGGCCGAGGAGTTCCTCCGCGGTCTCCCCGTGCGCGGCCTGCGCGGTCAGGCCCAGGGCGCTGGCCACCGAATACGGCGAGAAACACGAGTCCGACCCGACCCGGGCGAGGACCCGGTGCAACGCGAAGCAGAACCTGAGGTGGTCGCGTTCCGGACCACGCAGCTTGGGCTTGGTCACCGCTCTGACGCTACCGGAGTTCAGTGCCGGCCGGTGTGCCAGGCGTGCCAGGCGTGCGCCTGCGCGTCGGTGAGCGAGGCGACCTGGTCGATCACCACACGCAGGCGGGCGGCGTCGTCGGCCGCCTGCCGCCACGCCGGGTGGAACACGGCGTCGAGCGAGTCCGGCGCGCGACGGGCGAGCAGTTCGACCAGTTCGGCCAGCATCTGCCGCTGACCGTCCTGCACGGCCAGCCGCCGTGGATCGCTCATCACGTACCGCAGCGCGAGCGCCTTGAGCAGCGCCACCTCCGCGGCGACCTGCTCGGGCACCGCCAGGGTCGCGGCGTACCGGGACAGCGGGGCCTCGCCGTAGGCGTCGCGGGTCCCCGTCACCGCGGCCGCGGCGAACCGGCCGACCAACTCGCTGGTCAACCGCTTGAGCCCGATCTGCGCGCGCAGCGAGGAGTCGTAGTTCGCCAGCTCGGCCACCACGGGCAATTCCAGCAACTCCGCCGCGGCGGCCTCGAGCGCGGACGTCGACTGGTTCGAGAAGTGCTTGGCCGCCAGCTGGGCGACCGCCGCGCGTTCCTCGGCGTCGGCGAGCACGCGCAGGCCGATCCGGCCGGCGAGCACCCCGTCCTCGACGTCGTGCACCGAATACGCCACGTCGTCGGCCCAGTCCATGATCTGGGCTTCCAGGCAGGTACGGCCGTCCGGGGCGCCCTCCCGCATCCAGTCGAACACCGTGGCGTCGTCGGCGTAGACGCCGAACTTCACGCAGCCGGCTTGGCGCGGCCACGGGTACTTCGTCGCGGCGTCCAGGCATGCCCTGGTCAGATTCAGGCCGCCTTCGGCGACCTTCGGCTCGAGCCGGGTGAGGATCCGGAGAGTCTGCGCGTTCGCCTCGAAACCGCCACCGGCCTGCGCGGCCTCGTTGAGCGCCTGCTCGCCGTTGTGCCCGAACGGGGGATGCCCGATGTCGTGCGCGAGGCCGGCGGTGTCCACGAGATCCGGGTCCGCGCCCAGCTCTTCGGCGATTCCGCGGCCGATCTGGGCGACCTCCAGGGAGTGCGTGAGCCGGGTGCGCGGCACGCCGCTGACCTCGGTGCCCTCACCGGGGCCGATGACCTGCGTCTTACCCGCCAGCCTCCGCAGCGCGGCGGAGTGCAGCACGCGCGCCCTGTCGCGGACGAAGGCGCTCCGGCCGTCGGCCCGCGACCCGGGCAGGGCGGCCCCCTTCGGCGCTTCGGCCAGCCGCCGCCGCAGGTCATGCTCGGTGTACGCGCTCACGCCCGACACCCTAGGCCGCACCACCGACAGTCCGGCTCAGCCGAGACCTGTGCCGCCGACGTCGTCCGCGGGCGTCTTGGTGAGCAGGTAGAACAGCAATGCGCCGGTCTCGCGGTAGATGTACATGAACTGGGTCTGCCGGGTCTGGACGACCGGACCGCTGTGCGTGGGCGAGGTCCAGGCGTCCAGGCCCACGTCGTCCGCCATCGTCCGGGCGCGCAGGGAATGCCAGGGATCGCTGACCAGCACGGCCGTGTGCCAGCCGCGGGCCAGCACCTCGCCGGCCACCGCCCGCAGGCTGCCGAGCGTGTCGCTGCCCTCGCCGACCGCCAGGGTGCTCGTCTGCGGCACCCCCGCCCGGACGAGCCACCCCGCACCGGCCGAGGCCTCGGTGTAGCGGTCTCCGGTGCGGCTGCCGCCGGTGGTGACGATCGTCTTCGCCACCCCGGCCTGGTAGAGCTGCTTGGCCTTCCTGAGCCTGGCCTCGAAGATCGGCGACGGCTCGCCGTTGTACTGCGCGGCGCCGAGTACCACGATCACGTCGGCGTGCGCGCGGTCGTCGACGCGCGCGACCTGCCACACCCGCAACGCGGTACCACCGATCACCAGCACCACGATCAGTACCGTGCCCAACAGCCCACGGCGCACCCAGCTGACCCCTCGTTTCACCATCGCGGCCTATGATCCCATCCGGCCGAAAAAGTTCGGGTAAGGCCTACAACCAGCCGTTTTCTTCCGCGAGCCGGATCGCCTCGGCGCGGGTGCGGGCGCCGGTCTTGCCGATCGCGGCCGAGAGGTGGTTACGCACGGTCCCCTCCGACAGGTGCAGCCGCTTCGCGACGTCGGAGACCGTGCCACCGTCGCTGGCCGCCGCCAGCACTTCGCGCTCGCGGCCGGTGAGCGGGCTCGCGCCGCTGGCCAGCGATTCGGCGGCCAGCGCGGGATCGACCACGCGGAGTCCGTTGTGGACCCTGCGGACGGCCTCCACGAGCTGCTCCGGCGGGGCGTCCTTGACCACGAACCCCACCGCCCCGGCGGCCATCGCGCGGGCGAGGTAGCCCGGCCTGCCGAACGTCGTGCAGATGATGATCCGGCACGTGGGCAGCGCGGCGCGCAGTTCGGCCGCGGCCGTCAGCCCGTCCTTACCCGGCATCTGCACGTCCAGCAGCGCCACGTCCGGGCCGTGTTCCTTGGCGGCCGGCACCACCTCGTCACCGGAGCCGACCTGGCTCACCACCTCGATGTCCGGCTCGAGACCGAGCACGGTCGCCAGCGCGCCCCGCACCATGGCCTGGTCGTCGGCCAGCAACACGCGGATCACTTCGCCACCGCCTCCACTCGCGTCGCCACCTCGGCGCGCACCAGAAACCCGCCGCCGGGCCGGGACTCGGCTTGCAGCGTGCCGCCCACCTCCGCGAGCCGTTCCCGCAGCCCCCGCAGTCCGTTGCCCGGGCCCGCCGCCGCGCCGTGGCCGTCGTCGGAGATCTCCATCCAGTTCCGGCCGAGCCGGACCCGCACCAGTTTGGCCCCCGAATGCCGGATCACGTTCGTCACCGCCTCGCGCAGGACATAACCGAAGGTCTTCTGCAGCTCCGTCCGCACGTTGTCCACCGCGTGCGGCAGATCTGCGTCGATCTCCGCGGCCCGCAGCGCCGCCCGCGCCCCCACCAGTTCCGCGGACAACGACACCTCCCGGTACTCCGACACCGTCGCGCGCACGTCCGACAACGCGCTCCTCGACAGCTCCTCCACTTCGCGGATCTCGGTGATGGCGCGGTCGATGTCCTTCGCGCTCTCCAGGACGCGCCTGGCCAGCCCGGCCTTGACCGTGATGGTGGTGAGGCTGTGGCCGAGAATGTCGTGCAGATCCCGCGCCAGCCGCTGCCGCTCGCCGCTGACCGCCAGGATCGCGATCTCCTCCTGGGCCGCCCGCAGATGCCGCACCGTGGAGATCAGCCGGGCCGCGGAGAACATCGCGACGACGATCCCGGTCAGCGTGCCGACGTCCCCGATGTCGCCGTGGAGACGCACGCCGAAAACCAGCATCGCGAAGGCGGCGAGGATCGAAGTGCCGTCGAGCACCAGGACCCACCCCGGCGGCAACCCGAACGCCACCACGGCGAGCGCGAAGAGAAGCGTGAAGACACTGGCTCCGTCGGCCACCAGCAGCCAGCCGAGCGCCAGCATGACGACGGCGAAGGCCACCTTGACCCGCATCGGCCTCTTCGCCATCAGCACATAGGGAAAGACCAGGTAACACGCGCCGTACACGAGAACCCCGGCCAGCCCGAACAACGCCTGAGTGCCCCCGGACAGCGCGGCGCGCACCGCCGGGACCACGAGGGGCAGCAGGAACATGGCACCGAACACCGGCCAGCGGCGCCCGTCCGGACCCCCCGGCGCCCCGGGATCGGTATGACTCCACCACCGGTCCCAGGGCCTCGGGTCACCTGCTGTCTCACCTGCTGCCACGCCACTTCTCCATCACACTCGCGCGGAGTCCTTACGGTAGCGGCGGATCACCGCGACCGAGAGGACGACCGTCCAGGCCGCCAGTACCAGCGCGTCCCGACCGAGGCTGGTGGACAGGTCGGTGGTCACGCCGCCCCGGCCGACCTGCGTCAGCCAGTAGCTGGGCAGCACGTGGGCGATGTTGAGCAGCCATTGCGGCATGCTGTCGATCGGGATGAAGATCCCGCCGATCAGCGCCATCGGCAGCATCACCAGCTGAGTGATCGGCTGGGTCGAGTCGGCGGTGCCGATCTGCCCGATGAGCAGCCCGATCAGCGCGAACGGCAGCGCCGCGAGCCACACCCCGAGGGTCACCCGCAGCCAGCCCGCCGAGTCCAGGCCGACCCCCTCGACGACCTTGCCGACCAATGGGACGAGGATCACCGGAGCCAGCGCCAGCGTCATCCCGGTCGCGGCCTTGCCCGCGAGGTACCCACCGCCGGACAGCGGGGTGAGCCGCAACTGGCGCTGCCATCCGGCCTGGCGCTCGATGGCGACCCTGGTCCCGGTGAACAGGCCCGCGGCCATCGCGCCGAACGAGGTCAGGTTGACCATCAGCACGGCCTTGGTGGCCGGGTCCTTGCCCCACAATCCCACGTAGAGCAGGTACAGCAGGACCGGGAAGGCGACCGTGAAGATCATGAACCGCGGCGAGCGGAGCACGCGGCGGATTTCCAGGGCGAGGTAGGTGACGCTCATCGCACGGGCTCCTCGTCGGCCGTGAGGGAAAGGAAGGCGCCTTCGAGACCGATCGCGGCGATCTCGATGTCGTGGGCGGTGGGAAAGGCGTCCAGCAGCGCCCTCAGGGTCTTGTCGGAGTCTCTGCTGGAGACGGCGATCCGGGTGCCGCGGACCTGGTACTCGGTGACGCAGGGCAGGCCCGCCACCGCGGGCTCGGTGACGCCGGGCACGACGGCCCGGAGCGTCCGCCCGCCGGCCAGCGCCCGGACCTGGGCGACCGACCCGTCGGCGACGATCCTCCCCGCGCGCATGAGCACCACGCGATCGGCGTACTCCTCGGCCTCCTCGAGGTAGTGGGTCGCGAACAGCACCGTGCGGCCGGTGTCGGTGTAGGCCTGCATGGACCGCCAGAACTCGCGGCGGCTGCCCACGTCCATCGCGGACGTGGGTTCGTCGAGCACCAGCAGGTCCGGGTCGCTGACCAGCGCGACGGCGAACCGCACGCGCTGTTTCTGACCGCCGGAGAGCTTGTTGCCACGCCGGTCCGCCAGGTCCCCGATGCCCGCGCGGCGCAGCGCCTCGGCCACCGGCAACGGCTTGCGGTGCAGCGAGGCGACCAAGCCGGCCATCTCGCCGACCGTGGCGTCGTCCAAAAGCGCGCCACCCTGCAACATGGCGCCGATGGCGCCGTGCGCGACGGCGTCCGACGGCTTCCTCCCGAACACGGTCACCGCACCGGCGTCCGGCCGGGTGAGCCCCAGGAGCATGTCCACCGTGGTCGATTTGCCCGCCCCGTTCGGGCCGAGCAGGGCGACCACCTCGCCGGGAGCGATCGTCAGATCGACGCCGTCCACGGCCCGCACTTCCCCGTAGTGCTTGCGCAGCCCGGCCAGGTTCACCGCGGCCTCAGGTGCGCGTGCCTCGATTCCGTTCATGCCGCAAGGCTGCCGCCCCGCGGGCTCCGGTTCCCAGGCCGGCCGTCACCCCTCGCCCCTGACAAGTGTCATGGGGTCAGCAGCCCAGCAGGCGAGTGGCCAGGTAGCTCTCGACCTTGTCGATCGCGACGCGTTCCTGGGCCATCGAGTCGCGCTCACGCACCGTGACGGCGTTGTCCTCCAGGGTGTCGAAGTCCACGGTCACGCAGAACGGGGTGCCGATCTCGTCCTGGCGCCGGTAGCGGCGGCCGATGGCGCCCGCGTCGTCGAACTCCACGTTCCAGTTCTTCCGCAGCGCCGCCGCCAGGTCCTTCGCCTTCGGGGTGAGGTCGGCGTTGCGCGACAGCGGCAGCACGGCGGCCTTGACCGGCGCGAGCCGGTAGTCCAGCCGCAGCACGACGCGCTTGTCCACACCGCCCTTGGCGTTGGGCGCCTCGTCCTCGGCGTAGGAGTCGAGCAGGAACGCCATCATCGGGCGGCCCACCCCGGCCGCGGGCTCGATGACGAACGGCCGGTACCGCTCACCCGTGGTCTGGTCGAAGTAGGACAGGTCGACCCCGGAATGGTTCGAGTGCGTGGTGAGGTCGAAGTCGGTGCGGTTGGCGACGCCCTCCAGCTCGCCCCACTCCTGGCCGGACGAGAACCCGAAGCGGTACTCGATGTCCACCGTGCGCTTGGAGTAGTGCGAGAGCTTTTCCTTGGGGTGCTCGTAGTGCCGCAGGTTCTCCCGCTTGATGCCGAGATCGGTGTACCAGTCGGTGCGCAGGTCGATCCAGTACTGGTGCCAGCGCTCGTCCTCGCCGGGCTCGACGAAGAACTCCATCTCCATCTGCTCGAACTCCCGGGTCCGGAAGATGAAGTTGCCGGGGGTGATCTCGTTGCGGAACGACTTGCCGACCTGGCCGATGCCGAACGGCGGCTTCTTCCGCGACGTGGTGAGCACGTTCAGGAAGTTGACGAAGATGCCCTGCGCGGTCTCCGGCCGCAGGTAGTGCAGGCCCTCCTCGCTCTCGACCGGGCCGAGGAAGGTCTTGAGCAGCCCGTTGAACTCGCGAGGCTCGGTGTACTGGCCGCGGGTGCCACAGTTCGGGCAGGGGACCTCGGTCAGGTGCCCCTCGTCGGCCTCCTTGCCGGTGCGCGCCGAGTATTCCTCCGCGAGCTGGTCGGCGCGGTACCGCCGGTGGCACGACAGGCACTCGATCAGCGGGTCGACGAACGCCTCGACATGGCCCGAGGCGACCCACACCGGGCGGGGCAGGATCACCGACGAGTCGAGGCCGACGACGTCGTCCCGGCTCTGCACCATGGTCTTCCACCACTGGCGCTTGATGTTTTCCTTGAGCTCGACCCCGAGCGGCCCGTAATCCCACGCAGACCGGGTGCCGCCGTAGATCTCCCCGGACGGGAAGACGAAGCCACGACGCTTGCACAGGCTGACGACGGTCTCAATCGTGTTGGCGGGCACTCCACGCTCTCCATCAGATGCGGGACGGTTGTTCGGTTGAGTCAGCGTATCCGGCCGCGGGTACGGGATTGACAAGTGGTCGCCCAGACGATAACGACAACGACAGCCATTGCCGGGAAAACACTACTATGGGGGTGTTCCCGACGACAGAGGCTGGAGATCGAGATGTCCACGGCGAGCCAGGACGCGGCCCTCCCCGGAGCGGCCGAGCACGAGCATGCCGCACTCCGGCCACACACTCCGAGGCAGGCCGTCGCCACGCTGACCGAGGCCGGGGAGCTGCTGCGGGCACTCGCCGCGCCGGTTCGCATCGCGATCGTCCTGCAGCTCCAGGACGCCGACCGCTGCGTACACGAGCTCGTGGACGCCCTGGCCGTCGCGCAGCCGCTGATCAGCCAGCACCTGCGGGTGCTGAAGGCGGCGGGGGTGGTGCGGGGCGAGCGCCGGGGCCGCGAGGTGGTCTACCGCCTGGTGGATGATCACTTGGCGCACATCGTGGTGGACGCGGTCGAACACGTGAAGGAGAGCGCATGACGAGTCCGGCGCGGGATCGGGCGCGCGTACCCGGCCGGCGCGCGACCAAGCAGCGCGCGGCCGTGGTCGACCTGCTGGCGGAGATCGACGACTTCCGCTCGGCCCAGGAGCTGTACGACGAGCTGCGCAAGCGCGGCGACGAGATCGGCCTCACCACCGTCTACCGCACGCTGCAGTCGCTGTCGGAAGCCGGTGAGATCGACGTGCTGCGCACCGGCAGCGGCGAGGCGATCTACCGCCGCTGCTCGAAGCATCACCATCACCACCTGGTCTGCCGGCACTGCGGCCGCACGGTCGAGGTGGAGGGCCTGGCCGTGGAGCGCTGGGCCGAGAAAATGGCCGCCAGTCACGGTTTCTCGGACATCTCGCACACCGTCGAGATCGTGGGCACCTGCGAAAGCTGCACGAAGGGCGATCGTCCTGCCTCCGTGTGAACCCGCCCGCGGCTGACTGGCCGGGTATTCCGCACATGAGCCGCTGACCTGCGGTGATACCCAGGAGATCATCTCGGCGCAGTCAGCTGACCAGCCGAAACGTGTCCATGTGCGCCGGCGGCCAGAATCTCGCGCACGACCTCGACGGTGGTGGCCGCCTTCGCGATGCCGAGCGCGCGGATGACCGGGCCGGCGATCGCGTCGAGTTCCAGGGTGCGCCCGGACCGGAGGTCCCTGAGCATCGAGGATCGCATGCTGCCCGGCAACGCCCGCAGGCGTGCACTCACCGCGTCCGCGTCCACCGAGACCCCATGGGTTCCCGCCGCCGCGGTGGCCTCGTCCACCAACGGCCGTAACCAGGACTCGTGGCGGGTGCGGGCCTCTCCGATCGGTGCGCCGGCCCCGGTCGTGAGCAGCGCGACCGGAGCGAGGAAGGCGAGCTTGCGCCACAGCACCGTGTTCTCGTCCGGATGGGTGGTGACGTCGAGTCCCGCCGCCCGCGCCAGTTCGGCCACCCGGGCGCCCTCCGGGGTCCCGTCCGCGATCACCACGTCGGCCATGGTCGACAACTGCTCGACCACGCCCGGCCGGTGCCGGGTGGCCTCGACCGCGATGCTGGCGGCCACCACTTGGGCCGACGGGTAGGCCGCGCGCAGCAACGGCAGATGGTCCACCCCGTTGAGGAACGGCACGACGGTCGCGGCCCCGAGCACTGCCGCGGGCACCCGTGTCAGTGCGGACAGCAACTCGGTCGCCTTGACCGCCACGAACAGCACGTCCAGCGGCCCGGTCAGCCAGGGCCGCGCGAGGGGATGGCTCACGGCCGGCGCGCCGGCCGGGCCGTGGAAGGTCAGGCCCCGGGCGGTGATCTCCGCCGCCGTACGTTCGGTGGCCACCACGGTCACGTCATGCCCCGCGGCCCCGAACCGGGCAGCCAGCAGGCCGCCGACTCCGCCGGGCCCGAGCACACCGATCGCCGCCATGATCCCTCCCAGTAAGTTCCATTATGGAAGTAACGCTACTAGTCTGGCCTTCACGAGGGAAGTCCGTGGGGAGACCACATGCGGCACAAGAGCTTCGAGAACATGGACTGCGCCGTCGCCCGCACCCTGGACGAGGTCGGCGAGTGGTGGAGCCTACTCATCGTCCGCGACGCCCTGCACGGCCTGACCAGGTTCGACGAATTCCAGCGAAGCCTGGGCATCTCGCCCAACTCCCTGACCCGCCGCCTCAACGAGTTGTGCGACGCGGGCTTGCTCGGCCGCCACCGCTACCAGAACCGCCCTCCCCGCGACGAGTACCGCCTCACCGCCCGCGGCCGCGATCTCCAGCCCGTGATCGAAGCTCTCGCCGCCTGGGGCCGCCGCCACGTCACCCACGAGAAGGGCGTCGTCCGCCTGCTCGACACGGCCACCGGTGCCGAGGCCGACCCGGTGCTGGTGGACCGGCACACCGGCCGGATCATCAACCCCGACGATTTCCGTTACGTGGCAACGCCAACAGCCCATCCGGTGAAGCGCCGGCGGCTGGGAGGCGACGACTGAGCTCGGACGAGCGGGCCCCTCGCCGAGGATGGTCGTGCCCTGCCGTTCCGCGGCATCGGGACGACCCGAGTCGAACGACCCGATCAAAGCGAGCAGGCCTTCCGGAACCTCACCGTCATCAGCCGCCTCGGTTTCGGTCGGCGCCAAAACCTGCGAGAGTTCAGGATCCGCCGCGACCAGGAGAAGCAGCCGGTGCACTTGATGGTGCTTCCCGCGCTCAACTCTCGTAGGGATCCTTCGGCGCGGGAACGGGGTGGGCCGAAGCGAGCGTGAAGTCGGCCGTGTAGTTGGTCGCCCGGGTGGCGGTGCCGGGCACGACCTGGCCGGTCACCTCGAGCCAGGTGTCATTGGGATAGGCGGCCGCCCGCAAGCCGGTCAACCGCACGGTCACCGGGAAGGCGTCGGCCGCGCAGCAGGTGATCACCATGCGGGCGAGCAGCACCGAGTTCCCGTTGTGCGTGACGAACCCGGTCAACTCCACCGTGCGGCCGTTGAGTGAGCCGGTGCCGTCCCATCCAGCCCGGCTCACGAAGTCGGTCATCGTCAGCGGGACCACGTTCCCGGGCGGCAGCGGCGGAAAGCTCGCCGAGGCCTGGGTGGCCGGGGCGCGGGTGTCGGTGCGGATCACCGAGTCCGAGCCCAGCGCGGGTGGGGCGACGAGGAACACGGCGAGCACCGGCAGCATCAGCAGCCACGCCGAGCGGGCCGGATGGTGGTGCCCGTGCTCGTCCCCGGCCACCCGGCGAGCGCGCGCCGTCACCAGGTCCCGGACGATCGCGAACAGGCCGAGCGCCAGGATGACCGCGCCGCCGGCGAGCAACCACGGCTGCTGGGACGGCTTGACGTAGCGCAAATAGTCGCCGTTGATGCCGATCTTGAGCAGCGCGCCGCCCAGCAGCACGAGCAGGATGTTCTGCGTCTCGCGCCTCACAGGATCACCGTCCCCGCGACCACCGCGCAGATCGCCGCGACCACGAAGGTGACCGGCGCGAAGCGCACCGCGAAGGACCGGCCGAAGGTGCCCGCGTGCAGCGCGAACAGCTTCACGTCGATCGCCGGGCCGACCACCAGGAAGACCAGTTTCGGCAGCAACGGCAGCGCGGTCAGCGACGCGGCGACGAACGCGTCCGCCTCACTGCACAGCGCGAGCACGACCGCCAGCACGGCCATCACCAGCACGCCCAGCACGAGGTGGCCGGCCAGCAGATCGAACCACCGCCCCGGCACCAGCACGTTCAGGGTGGCCGCGATGAGCGCGCCCAGCACGAGGAACCCACCGGACTCCACGAGATCCGTGCGGGCGGTTTCGGCGAAGGTCCGCCACCGCCCAGCCCACCGTCCACTGCCGTCCGTTTCCCCCGGCAGCCGCCGCAGCGCGCGCTCGACGATCCACTCGAGCTTGCCCCACCGCGCCCACAGCAGGCCCATCACCACGGCCGTGGCGAACGAGCCGAGGAACCGGGCCAGCACCATCTCCGGTTTCCCGGGAAACGCGACGGCGGTGGCGACCAGCACGACCGGGTTCACGGCGGGTGCCGCGAGCAGGAAGGTCAGCGCCGCCGCCGGCGCCACCCCCTGTCCCATCAGGCGGCGCGCGACCGGCACCGACGCGCATTCACAGCCCGGCAGGGCCACGCCCGCCAGCCCCGCGATCCCGACCGCCGCGGCCTGCCCGCGCGGCATCACCTTCCGCAGCACGCGGGCCGGGACGAACGCGGCGATCGCCCCGCTGATCAGCACGCCGAGCACGAGAAACGGCAGCGCCTGCACACAGATCGCCACGAAAACGGTCGACCCGGTGCGCAGCGCGGGCACGTCGAACACGCTCACCAGGCGCGACTGCGCCAAGATCGCGAGCACCAGCACCAGGCACAGCACTTCGAGCGAGGTGATCCTCACCCTGCGCCGCTTGGGCGCTTCCGTCGCCGTCTGCACGCGACGATAGTGCCAAAGACCTACGACACTACGCCGAGCAGTTCGGTCCGCAGCTGCGAAGCGGTGGAGACGACCAGCATCAGCAGGGTGCCGAGCGCCGAGGAATCCAGACCCTGCGCGGGGAACGCGTAGCGCAGGGTCATGTCCAGCCCGCGCTCGGTGTGGATCACGCCGAGGGTGCCGAACAGCCCCTGACCCGCCCGCTCCGCCGCGGACGAGGCCACCTCCGGCCGGTCCGGCAGGTCCCAGGCGACGACGCAGGTCAGGCTCAACACGGTGAGGCCCTCGGCCAGCTCGCTCGACTGGATCACGCAGGGGACTCCCGCGTGCGAGAAGGTCAGCGCGCCGTCGGGGTCGGCCCGCACGTCGAGGTAGCGCTCGAGCGCGTCCCGCGCCCGCCCCAGCATTTCCGTAGTGGTCACGAAGCGCCCTTCACCGAGGCGGCGTCCACGGCCGCACCGAATCGCCGGTCCCGCTTGGCGAACTCCAGGCAGGCCGCCCACAGCTGCCGGCGGTCGAAGTCCGGGAACAGCGTGTCCTGGAAGACGAACTCGGCGTAGGCCGACTGCCAGAGCAGGAAGTTCGAGGTGCGCAGCTCCCCCGACGGCCGCAGGAACAGGTCCACGTCCGGCATCTCCGGCTGGTACAGGTACTTGGCGAGCATGCGCTCGTCCACCTTGTCCGGGTTGATCTTGCCCTCGGCGGCGAGCTGCGCGATTCGCCGCACCGCGTCCGATATCTCCGCGCGCCCGCCGTAGTTGACGCACATGGTCATGTTCAGCAGCGTGTTGTGCTTGGTCTTCTCCTCGGCCGACTGCAGCTCCTTGATCACGCTGCGCCACAGCCGCGGCGCCCGCCCCGCCCACCGGATCCGCACCCCGATCGAACCCAGGTAGTCGACCTGACGGCGGATGGTGTCGCGGTTGAAGCCCATCAGGAACCGCACCTCTTCGGGGCTGCGCTTCCAGTTCTCGGTGGAAAAGGCATACACCGAGAGCCAGCGGACGCCGAGCTCGACCGCACCGCTGGCGACGTCGATCATCACGGCCTCGCCGCGCTTGTGCCCCTCGATCCTGGTCAGCCCACGCTGGTTGGCCCACCGCCCGTTGCCGTCCATCACCAGCGCCACGTGGTTGGGCACCAGCTCGGCCGGGATCTCCGGGGGCTTCGCGCCGGACGGATGCGGGTCCGGGGAACGCACCGGCATCGGTGACATATTCACCTCACGTGCCCTGCGCCGCACCGGTTTCCTCCCTGTCTTCGCCGTTGTCTCTGGGCGAGGTTACTTGCCGCCGTTCCACCAGCGGCAGGGACCGCAACTGCCGCTCGAGATGCCATTGCAGATGCGCGGCGACCAGGCCGCTGGCGTCCCGGCGGGAGCCGGGCACGGACGCCTCCGCGATGTCCCAGTCGCCGTGCAGCAGGGCCTCCAGCAGGACCAGCACCTCGGGCGCGGGATGCACCGCGCCGGGCATCCGGCAGTTCCCGCACAGCGAACCCCCCGCCTGCACGCTGAACGCGTTGTGCGGACCGGGCAGCCCGCAGCGGGCACATTCGGTGATGGCCGGGGCCCACCCGGCGAAGGCCATCGCCCGCAGCAGGAACGCGTCGAGCACCAGCGAGGCGTCCCGGTGCCCCTCGGCGAGCGCCCGCAGCGCGCCGGTGACCAGCAGGTACAGGCGCAGCGCCGGTTCACCCTCCTCGGCGGTGAGCCGGTCGGCGGTCTCCGCGACCGCGCTGGCCGCGGTATAGCGCTGGTAGTCGCCGACCAGCGGCAGGGCGAAGGCGTCCACCGTCTCCACCTGGGTGATCACGTCGAGTGTGCGACCGGTGTAGAACTGCACGTCCACATGGCCGAACGGCTCGAGACGCGCGCCGAACCGCGACGTGGTGCGGCGGACCCCCTTGGCCACCGCCCGCACCTTGCCGTGCCGCCGGGTGAGCAGGGTGATGATCCGGTCGGCCTCACCGAGCTTGTGCACCCGCAGCACCACCCCGGTGTCGCGATAGAGGCTCACCGATCCATCTTCTCAGACATGCAGCGCGCTGAACGGCGGGAAGGGCAGGTTGCGCACCACGAACCACGCCACGAAGACCACGCCCGCCGCCGCTGGTGTCCGCCGCCAGTGCTGCCAGCTGCGCACCTGCTTGCCGCGACGGCGGCCGATGGCCCACATCGCCACACTCCAACCACACAGGAGCAGGAAGGCGAACGCGACCGCGTTGTAGTGCAGCGCGGCCGGAAGGTCCCCGCGCAGCAGGCTGCCCGCCATCCGGAGCCCGCCGCAGAGCGGGCAGTCGAGGCCGAACAGGGCCCGGATCGGGCAGAGGATCACCTGCCCGTCTCCCACCACCGCCCGCAACGGAGGCACTTCCTGCCGCTCCCTCGAATCAGAACCCCAGGCGCCGCAACTGTTTCGGGTCGCGCTGCCAGTCCTTGGCCACCTTGACGTGCAGGTCGAGGTAGACCTTCGTGCCCAGCAACGCCTCGATGTGCCGCCGTGCCTGCGAACCCACCGTGCGAAGCCGCTCTCCCTTGTGCCCCAGGATGATCCCCTTCTGGCTGGGGCGCTCCACATACAGCAGGGCGTGCACGTCGACGAGGCCTTCCCGGCCTTCGCGCGGGAGCATTTCCTCGACGGTCACCGCGATCGAGTGCGGCAGCTCGTCGCGAACGCCCTCGAGCGCGGCCTCCCGGATCAGCTCGGCGACCAGCGTCTGCTCCGGCTCGTCGGTGAGATCGCCGTCCGGGTAGAGCTGCGGGCCTTCGGGCAGCCGCGCCACCAGCACGTCCGCCAGCTCCTTGACCTGGAAACCGTCCACAGCGGACACCGGGATCAGCTCGGCGAAGTCCATCACCTGTTGCAGGGCAAGCAGTTGCCCGGCCACCCGTTCCGGCTTCACCAGATCGGTCTTGGTGACGACGCCGATCACCGGGGTGCGCCGGGCGATCTTGGTCAGCTCGGCGGCGATGAACCTGTCCCCCGGCCCGACCTTCTCGTCGGCCGGCACGCAGAACCCGACAACGTCCACTTCGGACCAGGTGGCGCGCACGACATCGTTGAGCCGCTGGCCGAGCAGCGTGCGCGGGCGGTGCAGCCCGGGAGTGTCCACAATGACCAGTTGCGCGTCGTCGCGGTGGACGATGCCGCGGATGGCGTGCCTGGTGGTCTGCGGCTTGCTGGAGGTGATCGCCACCTTGCTGCCGACCAGCGCGTTGGTCAGCGTCGACTTGCCGGCGTTGGGCCTGCCGACGAAACACGCGAACCCGGACCGGTGGGTCACCGCACGATCTCCCGCACCGCACCGGACAAATCCGCGCGGAAGATCGGCGCGTCCGCCGCGAGATCACGCACGGCCTGCACCGAAGCCCCGGACACCATCGGCTCGTCGGTGACCACCGCGGCCGCCTCCAGCCCCTCGGCGCCGCTGGACACCGCCGCCGCGATCGCCGCCTGCAACGCGGTGAGCCGGAACGAGGGCAGGTCCACGGTGGTCGCGGCGTAGGTCCGGCCGTCGGTGTCACGGACCGCCGCGCCTTCCGCGGCCTGCGTCCTGGCGCGCGAAGACCGGGCGAGAATCACGATCTTCTCGTCCTCGGGCTCAAGCTCCGACGGTTCCTCAGTCATCCTCGACACTCCGCTCGTCATGGTCACCGTTACCGGTACGCACCTTACGTCGGGCCGCCGCGACTTCGTCGGCGCGGACCACCACCGTCGTGATGCGCATCCGGCCGCGCCGGTCCTTGCCGCCCTCCGCGGACAGCCGCAGGCCCGCGACCTCGGCCTCGGCGCCGGGCAGCGGAACCCTGCCCAGCCGCTGCGCGAGCAGGCCGCCGACCGTTTCCACGTCGTGGCCGTCGAAGTCGACTCCGAACAGTTCGCCGAGGTCGTCCACCCCCAGCCGGGCCGACACCCGCACGGAGGAATCGTCCAGGAACTCCACCGGTGGCCGTTCCTCGAGGTCGGACTCGTCGGTGATCTCGCCGACGATCTCCTCCAGGATGTCCTCGATGGTCAGCAATCCCGCGGTGCCACCGTACTCGTCCACCGCGATCGCCATGTGGTTGTGCGAAACCTGCATCTCCCGCAGCAGGTCGTCGAGCCGCTTGGAGTCCGGCACGAAGCTCGCCGGGTTCATCAGCTCCTCGACCGTGCGAGCCGAGCCGTCGTCCATCGAGGCGCGGACCAGGTCCTTCAGGTTGACCACGCCCACGATGTCGTCCACCGACTCGTCGATCACCGGAATCCGCGTGAAGCCCGTGCGCAGCGACAGCGCGAGCGCCTGCCGCACAGTCTTGCCGCGCTCGATCCAGACGATCTCCGTGCGCGGCACCATCACCTCGCGGGCGACCGTGTCCCCGAGCTCGAACACCGAGTGGATCATCTCCCGCTCGCCGGGCTCGACCACGCCGCGCTCCTGCGCCAGGTCGACCAGCTCGCGCAGCTCGATCTCCGAGCTGAACGGGCCCTCGCGAAAGCCCTGACCCGGTGTGATCGCGTTACCGATGAGGATGAGCAGCCGGCTCAACGGCTCCAGCACCGAGCCGAGCACCCGCACCGGCCCCGCCACCAGCGTGCCGACGCGGTACGGGTGCTGACGGCCGATCGTGCGCGGCCCGACTCCGATCAGCACGTAGGAGACCAGGACCATCACCACCGCCGTGACCACCACGGCCAGCCAGCCCGGCCGGATCCAGTTCAGCATCGCGATGGTGACCAGCACGGTCGCGGTCAGCTCACAGCCAAGCCTGAGCAGGAGCAGCAGGTTGATGTGCCGCCGCCGTTCGGCGACCACGGCCGCCAGCTGGCGCGCGCCCGGCCGGTGGTTGCGGACCAGGCCGTCGACCCGGGCCGGGGACACCGTGCTCACCGCGGCGTCCGCGGCCGCGAACATGCCGCCGAACAGCACCAGCGCGACCGCGATCACCAGGAGTGCGCCGGAACTCGCCATCAGAGATCAATCCTCACGGCGCGTCACAAATTATTCCTCGGCCGCGCCGTCGAGCCCTGCCGCCCCGAGCAGCCGGTCGTCGCTGAAGCGTTGCGCCTCCCGGCGTTTCGCCGCGGCCGACGCGGCGCGGAAGTCGCCGAGGATGCGCTTCTGCAACGCGAACATCTCACGCTCCTCGGCCGGTTCCGCGTGGTCGTAGCCGAGCAGGTGCAGCACACCGTGCACGGTCAGCAGGTGCAGTTCTTCCAGCAGCGAGTGGCCCGCCGTGCGCGCCTGGTCCTTCGCGAACGCCGGGCACAGCACGATGTCGCCGAGCAGCGCGGGCGAGGCGTCGCCCGCGTCGGGCCGGTGCCCCGCCTCCAACTCGTCCATCGGGAAGGCCATCACGTCGGTGGGCCCGGGCAGGTCCATCCACTGCTCGTGCAGTCCCGCCATGTCGTCCAGCGTCACCAGCAGCACGGACAGTTCCGCGAGCAGGCTGACCTCCATCCGGTCCAGCGCGAACCGCGCCGCCGAAACGATGGACGTCTCGTCGACCACTACGCCCGACTCGTTCCTGATCTCTATGCTCACTCTTCGTCTCCCGAGCCGCGCGCCCACGGGAACGCGCGGGCAGATCTCCGGCCCGTCTCGCTCACCTGGGGTGCCGGGACGTCGTCGACAGCCATCGGGCCGCTCACTGCCGTCGCCAGCCGTTTCCGGCGGCGTCCTGGGTGGCCTGCCACTTCTCGTAGGCGTCGACGATGTCGCCGACGAGCCGGTGCCGCACCACGTCGTGGCTGGTGAGCGTGGCGAAGTGCAGGTCGTCCACGCCCTCCAGGATCTCACGCACGACGCGGAGGCCGCTGCGTTGCCCGCTGGGCAGATCGACCTGGGTGATGTCCCCGGTGACCACGATCTTGGAGCCGAAGCCGAGCCGGGTGAGGAACATCTTCATCTGCTCGGGCGTGGTGTTCTGCGCCTCGTCGAGGATGATGAACGCGTCGTTGAGGGTGCGGCCGCGCATGTAGGCCAGCGGCGCGATCTCGATCGTGCCCGCCTGGATCAGCCGGGGGATCGAGTCCGGATCGACCATGTCGTGCAGCGCGTCGTACAGCGGCCGCAGGTACGGGTCGATCTTCTCGTACAGCGTGCCGGGCAGGTAGCCGAGCCGCTCCCCCGCCTCGACGGCCGGGCGGGTGAGGATGATCCGGGTGACGTGCTTGCCCTGGAGCGCCTGCACGGCCTTCGCCATGGCCAGGTACGTCTTGCCGGTACCGGCGGGGCCGACCCCGAACACCACGGTGTGCTTGTCGATGGCGTCGACGTACCGCTTCTGGTTCAACGTCTTGGGCCGGATGGTGCGCCCGCGCCGGGACAGGATGTCCATGCTGAGCACGTCGGCCGGGGACTCGGTGCCGCCGGCGGAGAGCATGGCGACGGTGCGGCGCACGGTGTCGGGCCCGACCTGCTGGCCGCGCGCGGCGAGGGTGACCAGTTCGGCGAACACGCGCTCACCGAAGGCCACGTCGGCGGGCTCGCCGGTGATGGTGACCTCGTTGCCGCGGACGTGCACGTCCGCGTCGAGCAGTTCCTCGGCGACCCGCAGGTTCTCGTCGCGCGACCCCAGCAGCGTCAACACGGCCGTGTCCGGGATGGGGAATCGGGACTGCGCACTCTTCGTGCTCGTCTGGGGAACGTCCTCTCCGACGTCCGATCGGGCGGCTCCACCCTGTGCGGTTCCGGCCAAGTGTCCTCGGGCCTACCTTCTGCGACGAAAGTTCCTCTGCTGACACCACGATGCTAGCCGTCCCCACCGACAAACCGCACGCGGTTACCCAAGCCGCCCGAAGAAGCCGAGCTGCTCGCCCCCGAGCACGTGGGCGTGCACATGGAACACAGTCTGCCCGGCGTCACTGTCGGTATTGAACACAACACGGTACCCGGACTCGGCAACCCCCTCGAGCTCAGCCACCTTGGCCGCGGTCTTGACCAGGTCAGCCAGCAACTGCGGATCCGCCGCGGCCAACTCCGCCACGTTCCGGTACCTCTTCCGAGGCACTACCAGCACATGTACGCGAGCCTGCGGCCGGATATCCCGGAACGCGAACGTGGCCTCATCCTCATACACCACGTCGGCCGGAATCTCCCCCGCGACAACCCTCTCGAACAACGTCTCCGCGTCACTCTCACTCATGCCCCCAACCCTATCCAGAACAGCAACACCGACCGCGGAACTCGCACCCCGCCGAACGTGGAACACGCGCTACGGCAACGGGGGACACGCACCCCACCAACCCATCCGAGCGAAGCGAAGGACCCACGCAGCACCCAAGGCAACCACCAGCGAAAGCCGCGGGGGTCCGGGGGGCTTGCCCACGGTCCCGGCAAAGTCGTGTTGGGGCTGGTGGGGGGTGGGTGAAGGGCAGGCACGGCTCTTGTTGATCATGTGAGTGTCGAAGTCCCATGATCAGGTGAGAGAGCCGTGCCTGCTGTTGTATCTTCGCCGATGCCTGCCGCGCTGGAGGAACTGGCCCGTTCCTGTGAGCTGCCGAGGGTGGGAGTGCCGGGCGTGGAAGAGGTTGCTGACCTGCGTGAATATCTCGCTGTGGTGGCCGATCCCCGTGCTCGTCGCGGGGTGCGGCACACGCTGATGTCCGTCCTTCTCATTACCGCGGCCGCGGTTGTCGCCGGTTCGCGGTCCTTCGTGGCGATCGGTGAATGGGCCGCGGATGCGCCGCAGCACGTGCTGGCGACATTGGGGGCGCGGTGGGATCGACGAAGCCGCGCGACGGCTGTCGACCTGCTCGGGCACGTAATGCGCGGCCTGGTTCGCGAGATCCTCGTGACCGAGGTACCGCGATTGTGCCGGCAGACCGAGGAGGCGTTGGAACTCATCCGGCTGAGCAAGACGACACCCCTCCGTTACATAACGACGACGGACGGTATGACGTACGACCTGCACACCCCTCGGGGTCGCAAAGCGTTCCGGGAAGCGGTCAGCGATGCCGAGTTCGAGTCCGACCAAACCTCCTCCCGCCAACACCGACGGTCGAACAAGCTGGCCGAAGCCGGTGCCGCGCACGGCGGCCAGCGCCCCTATGGCTATGAGGGGGCCAACTACGAGAAGCTGACGACCCCAGACGGCGAGCAGGTCAACGAACGCTTGCTCAACCCGGGTCGAGTCGGCCTCGCCATCGTCGAAAAAGACGGTCCGGTTTATCGAAACACTGCCAGACGAGTTCGCGGAGCTGTGTATCCGGTACCTGCGCCGAATGAAGTTGGGCTTCGGCACGTTTGACTTCATCGAACAGTCGGATGGTCAGATCATCTTTCTGGAAATCAACCCGAACGGCCAATATGGTTGGCTTGAAGAAGACCTTGGAGTGCCTATTTCAGAAGCAATCGCAGGCGAACTTATAAAGATTGCCAAACATAGAATATTATTCAAAACCGTTGTAGTAATTTGATCGCATTGACTTAAATTGCCGATCTGGTCCGGCGTGTCAGCGCAATGGGCAACGGTTCTCGCGAGAGAATTTGAGAGTTCTGACCAAAGAATTCTCAATACCTGGAGAACCGTTGCGCTACCATCGTACTACAGTAGCTGTTCAGCCTGGGTGAGGGCGGGTCAGGTGATCCACTAGGGTCTGGATCATGGAGTCCGGGCCGGGGGTGGCGCGCGATGAGGTCGTTGGGTTGCTGGCCGATCGGGATGCCGCTCATACTGCTCTGTTGAGGGCGAATGCTGAGATTGCGGCGAAGGACGCGCTGATCTCCTAGTTGACCGCACGGATAGATGCGCTGGAAGCGGTCGTCAGGAAGAACTCCTCGACCTCCAGCAAGCCGCCGTCCTCGGATGACCCGAACAATAAGGGTCCGGCGAAGAAGCGTTCCTCGCGTAGGAAGTCCGGGCGTCAGCGCGGTAAGCAGCCCGGCTCGTCTGGGACGACGCTGCACCTGGTTGATGATCCGGACGACATGATCGAGTGTCCTCCGCGGTGTTGTGGTGGGTGCGGCTTGGGTTTGGCTGGGGCGGGAGTGTTCGCCGAGCAGCGCCGCCAGGGTGTGGACGTGCCGGAACCCGCGCCCAAGCCGATGGTGACTGAGTATCGGGTGCAGTCCAAGGAATGTGGCTCGTGCGGGAGCGTGACCGAGGGGGTTGCGCCGGGCGGCGCGGCGGGCCGGGTGCAGTACGGGCCGGGTGTGAAGGCCCGGCTGGCATGGCTTGGTTGCGCGAACTTCATACCGGTGCGCCGGGCCGCGGACATCATGCGGATGCTGCTGGGTATCGGGGTGTCGACCGGGTTCGCCGCGGGGGTCCACGCGCAGGCAGCGTCGCTGCTCGAGGAAAGTTTCCTCCCGCATGTCCGGGCGCTGCTGATCGGTGCACCGGTCGCGCACGCGGACGAGACGTTCGTGCGTGCGGAGGCGAAGCTGCGTTACCTGCACATCGCCTGCACCGACTATCTGACCGTGATGCATGTCAGGGACCGCAGCGCGGACACGATTGATGCCGGTGAAATCTGGCCGGAGTTCGCCGGCGTGCTGGTGCGTGATGGATACGCCGGCTATTCCCCCCTCGACAAGATCAAACACGCGTGGTGTCATACGCACCTCCAGCGTGATCTTCGCGCGATCCACGACGCGGACGAGTCCGGGCAGTCCTGGGCCGAGGCGATGGGCAACACCCTGATCCTGGCGAACAGGACCGCGTGCCAGGCGCGCGCCCAGGACCGCGACCAGCTCACCGACACGGAACTGACCCAGGTGCGCTCCCGCTACCTCGGTGCGCTGGCCAAGGGCCTCCACGAGAACCAGACGAGCCAAAACCGCCCGGCCAAGGCCGCAAGAACCCTGATCCGCCGCTTCCAGAAACACGAGGCGATGATCCCGCGCTTCTGCTCCGACCTGCGGGTTCCCTACACAAATAATGTCGCCGACAGAAACGTGCGCCCGACGAAAGTGCAACAGCGCGCCTCCGGAGGGTGCTGGCGCACCCTGGAAGGACTGGCCCAGTTCACCATCCTCCAGCCATATCTCTCCACCGCCCGAAAATGGCGAATCGACCAACTCGACGCGCCGACCCGCCTGTTCAAGGACGACGTGTGGCTCCCGACCGCCCTGACCCCCACAGCGGCCTGACCCCGCACCGCGCGCACTGGCCCTCCCAGCCCTGATCAGCCACAACTGAACAGCTACGTACTACAGGCTTGTTGTCGTCGCAGATGCAGGAGCTCGTCAGGCGTGTCCATACGGCGTTGGCCGAGCCGTGGAATAAGAAGACCGGGCGGCCGAAATCGTGTGGACTATATCGAGCCGTGGAGATCGCGTGTATGTATCTTCGGCACAATGGGACGCAGGAGGTTCTTGGCGATCTTCGGGGTATCTCGCAGCCGACGGTGTCGAGGATCGTCACCGAACTGGTGCCGCTGATCAAGACGGTGCTGGAGGAGTTCGTGCCGAGCGCGGCGGAGGCCATCGAGATGGTGAAGGGCAGGGTGTGCCTGGTCGACGGCACCATCACCCCATGCTGGTCCTACGCCGAGCACAACGAACTGTGGAGTCGGAAACACGGCACTACCGGCTTCAACGCGCAATTGGTCAGCCTGCTGGATGGGATGCCGGTCTATATTTCTGACCCACTCCCCGGAAAAACACACGACAAGGCCGCGTTCGACGAGACACCCGTTGCTGAGATTGTCCGGAACTCCGGCGGCGGCCTTGGCGACAAGGGCTACCAGGGCACCATTCTCGTCACCCCGCGGAAAAAGCCAAGAGGTGGAGAACTCAGCAAGCGGGACAAAGAAAGTAATGCTGAGATCTCCGCGCTCCGCGCAGCGATCGAACGAGTCGTGTCACACTTCAAGAATTGGCGAATCTTTCACACCGACTATCGCCGCCCCTACTCCACCTATCGCGACTCCTATGACGCTGCACGCGGACTTTTCTTCTTCTCGATCACCTGGGGTTTTGAATAGTGTTCATAGAGAATAACGTGACCGAGGCAGGATCCTTGCCGCTGCGTTGCTTGGGTCGCGCATGGGAACCGTGAAGCGCGTCGGGTCAAGGCCGTGGCGACTGTCCTGTAAGCCCGACTGGGGTCCTGCTCTGGCCGCGTCCACCCGTCGGGCAAGCCGGGCTCGCCGCGCCAATCACACATCGCCCAGTGCCACCCCTCTGCCTTCCAGAAACAGCACGGCGGGAGCTCGCCCAACTTGCCCACCTCTGCGTGATCGATCCGCTACCGTAGTGCCCAGACGCGGCATGACGCGGTACATCGCGGTCGGATGTAGAGGGGAGCGGAAGGTTGGCGCAGGCAGGATGGCTGAGCGACGTCAACTTCTGGATCAAGGATGACGCCAGTGCGCCGGGCAGCTTTGCCAGCACGGTCGGCGGGGTTGTGGGGATGGGGGCTGGATCGTCCAGCCAGGGCTTCAGCCTGAC
>NZ_DATELF010000075.1:0-69900 GCF_035276945.1 Amycolatopsis sp.
ATCAGCTCCTTCGTCGCGGCGTACACAAAAGCGTTGCGGCGCTGGAGAAAGACGTCCGTGAGTGGATCAAGACGTGGAACGAGGACCCGAAGCCGTTCGTCTGGAAGAAGACCGCGGAGGAGATCCTTGACTCTCTCGCACGATATATCTCACGAATTTCCGGCGCGAAACACTAGTGAGTGTCCTCCCATGCCTTGTACGCGTCCCGGACCATGCACACCGCGTCGTCGATGTCGTCGGTCACATGCAGCAGCGCCATGTCCTTCTCACCGATCTTGCCTTCGGCGAACACGGTGCTCTTCACCCAGTCGTAGAGCCCGCCCCAGTACGAACGTCCAAAGAGGACGACCGGGAACTTCGTCACCTTCTTGGTCTGTACCAGCGTGAGCGCCTCGAACAGCTCGTCGAGGGTGCCGAAACCGCCGGGCAGGCAGATGAACGCCTGCGCATACTTGATGAACATCGTCTTACGCGTGAAGAAGTACCGGAAGTTCACCCCGAGATCCACCCACGGGTTCAGGCCCTGCTCGAACGGCAGCTCGATGCCCAGCCCGATGGACAGCCCGCCGGCTTCGGACGCGCCGCGGTTGACCGCCTCCATCGAACCGGGCCCACCACCGGTGATGGCCGCGAACCCGGCGTTCGCCAGCGCGGCGCCGAGTTGCCGGCCCAACTCGTACTCGGGATGTTCCCGCGGCGTGCGAGCCGACCCGAACACGGTCACCGCGCGCGGCACCTCCGCCAGCGCACCGAACCCCTCGACGAACTCGGCCTGGATGCGCAGCACCCGCCATGGGTCGGTGTGCACCCAGTCGGATGGGCCGCGCGAGTCCAGCAGCCGCTGATCGGTGGTGGTCGCCTCGACCCGCCGGCTGCCCCTGAGCACCACCGGCCCCAGATGTTTCTCCCGCGGGTGCTCCGGGTATTCGAATGCTTCTTCCGTCACCCCGCGAGCTTAGCGGCCTTCGCAGAAGCGACTAAGGTAACCAGAACGGGTGACTTCGTCACTCTACGCAGTCGTATTCAGGGTTTGCCGATGACGGGAACCTTTCCTCGATCGCGGCCAGGGAGTCGATCAACGCGGGCAGGTGGGTCTGGCCGAGATCCGTTGTCCAGAAGTTCAGCCTGTCGCCACTCCCGTCACGATCGATCGCGGTTCCCTCGACCTCGACCTTGCCCGACCGCTCGACCAGCACGGTGCGGAAGTACCGTAACTCGTCAACCCGGCCGGGACTTGCCCCGTTCGGCCAACGGCCACCACCTTCACCGGGCTGGACAACCAGTTGCCGTCCCAGAAATCGGTGGCGCCCGGGTACGTCCGCCCCCAGCGCGCGAGGAGTCCCGTTCATTTGGCGAGGAAGTCGCGCAGCACGTGGGCGACCTGCCGGATTTCCGTGGCCGACACGTGTTCTTCGCGGGTGTGCGCGAGCGTCGGGTCACCGGGGCCGAAGTTCACGGCGGGCATGCCGAGCGCGGCGAACCTCGCTACGTCGGTCCAGCCAAGCTTCGCCGCCACCTTCCCGCCCGCGGCTTGGACCAGTTCGGCCGCGGCGGGCGCGGAAAGGCCGGGCAGCGCACCGGCCGAGGAGTCCACAACGGACAGATCGAGGCCGCCGAAGACCTGCCGCACGTGCTCTTCGGCCTGCTCCGGGGTGCGGTCGGGGGCGAAGCGGAAGTTGACGGCGAGCACGGCTTCGTCGGGCACGACGTTCCCGGCGACTCCGCCGCGCACGGACACGGCCTGCAACCCTTCCCGGTAGGTCAGCCCGTCGATTTCGACATCGCGCGGCCGGTACTCGGTCAGCCTGCGCAGCGGCTCGTCAAGCGCGTGGATCGCGTTCACGCCCGTCCAGGCCCGCGCGGTGTGGGCGCGTTTGCCGGTGCGGCGCAGTTCGACGCGCATCGTGCCCTGGCAGCCGGCCTCGATCACGGCGTTCGAGGGCTCCCCGACGATCGCCAGGTCCCCGCCCAGCCAGTCCGGCAACTCCCGCTCGATCCGGCCAAGACCGTTACGGACGGCTTCGACCTCCTCGCAGTCGTAGAAGACGAACGTGAGGTCGTGCCTCGGCTGGGTGATCGTCGCGGCGAGGTGCAGGAACACCGCGTCGCCGCCCTTCATGTCGACGGTGCCCAGACCGTGCAGCACGTCACCGTCGCGCCGCAGCGGCAGATTCTGGTTCACCGGGACGGTGTCCAGGTGTCCGGCGAGGACGACCCGAGAGGGTCGCCCGAGGTTGGTCCGCGCGAGCACCGCATCGCCGTTGCGCACGACTTCGAGGTGCCCCAGACGGGTGAGCGCGGCCTGCACGGCGTCGGCGATGAAACCTTCCTCGCCGGAAACACTCGGAATGTCCACGAGTGCGCAGGCGATGTCCACCGGGTCAGCGCGCAGGTCGAGTTCGGTCATGTCTGGGGAGACTAGTGGGAGGACTACGGTGAGTCAGGTGCACACTCGAAGGACTTTGGCCATCGGAGCCCTCGCGTTCGTACTGGCCGGCTGCGGCGGTCAGGAGGCCGGCCCCACGCCCCGGGGCGGAGGGCAGGCCACCAGCCCGGACGCGCTGGCCGTCAAGCTCACCGCGCTGACCACCGACGAGTGTTATCGCACGCCCGCCAGGCAGTTGCCGAAGGGCTGCCAGAAGTACGTCACCGAGTTGAGCAGCACGGCCGGCATGGTGCGGGCGCAGGCCGGCCTCACCGCGTCGGCGGACGGGCTGGCCAAGGAGATCGACGACTACCGTTCGGCCCACTGCGACACCGTGCCTACTCCAGGTAATCCCTGCTCGGAGACCCTGTCCCGGATCGCCGACACGCTGCGGGAGATCAAGCTGAGGGTGGACACCCAGGTCACCAGCCGCTGAGGACCGGCGTTTACCTTAGGGCCGTGACCGAGACTCCGAACCCCGAGACCACCGGCGCGCACGGCGTCGGGCTGGCGACCGTGACGACCGACGGAACCGTCCTGGACACCTGGTTCCCGCACCCCAAGCTGGTCGAAGCCGGCGCCTCCGGGACCGAGCGGCTCTCCCGGGAGCAAGCCGTCGAGGCGCTCGGTGACGCCGTCGCCTCGCTGCTCGGGCCGGACAGCGACCGGGGTGTCGAGGTCGTCGCCGTCCGCACCGCCGTGGGCAGCCTGGCCGAGTCGCCTGCCGACACGCACGACGTGTACCTGCGCCTGCACCTGCTCTCCCACCGGCTGGTCCGGCCGCACGGCCAGAATCTGGACGGCGTCTTCGGCCTGCTCCCCAACGTGGTCTGGACCAACTACGGCCCCTGCCCGGTCGAAGGCTTCGAAGCGACGCGGCTGCGGCTGAGGACTCGCGGGCCGGTCACCGTTTTCGGCGTCGACAAGTTCCCGCGCATGGTCGACTACGTCGTGCCCACGGCCGTGCGCATCGGCGACGCCGACCGCGTCCGGCTCGGCGCGTACCTGGCCAGCGGCACCACCGTGATGCACGAGGGGTTCGTCAACTACAACGCCGGCACGCTCGGCGCCTCGATGGTCGAGGGACGGATCTCCGCGGGCGTGGTGGTCGGCGACGGCAGCGACGTCGGGGGCGGCGCGTCGATCATGGGCACCCTCTCCGGGGGTGGCAAGGAGGTCATCTCACTGGGCCAGCGCTGCCTGATCGGCGCCAACGGCGGCGTCGGCATCTCGCTGGGCGACGACTCCGTGGTCGAAGCGGGTCTCTACATCACGGCCGGGACGAAGGTGCTCGTGGACGGCCGGTCGGTCAAGGCGCGCGAACTGTCCGGTATCTCGGGCGCCCTGTTCCGGCGCAACTCGGCCACCGGCGCCGTGGAAGTCGTTCCGCGGACGGGTTCGGGCATCGAACTCAACGCCGCGCTGCACGCCAACGACTGATCAGGGGAGTTCAGGACGGAAAAGTTCACCTATCATTTACCCGGTGACCGTCGAAACGTTGCCCCGAGTGAATGGGTCGGTGTCCCGGCGTCCCCGGACGCCCGATGAGCTCGGCTTGCCCGGCGAGGCCGTGGTCGCGGGTCCCAAGGACTCCCCCACAACCCACCTCCGCGCGAAACTCGACGCCCAGTCGCGCGCGCTGCTGGCCTACGAGCAGGGGACCCGGTCGGGGACGGACCCGGAGGACCTGCACCAGATGCGCGTGGCGGTCCGCCGGATGCGCAGTGTGCTGAAGCTGTCCGGCGGTCCGGCGGTCGAACATGTCCGCATGGAGCTGAAGTGGCTGGGCGGGGCACTCGGCGACGTACGCGACTTCGACGTGCTCATCGGGCATCTGCGTGGGGTCACCGAAAGCTTCGATTCGGACGACCGCGAGGCCGCGGACCGCCTGATCGCGATCTTCGCGGCCGAGCGCGCCAAGGCGAGGCGCCGGATGAACCGGGCCCTGGGCAGCCGGCGGTACACCACGCTGCTGGAGACGATCGCCGACCTGTCCCGGACCGCCGAGATCTCCGGCACCTCGGACGGCGTCCCCCTCGATCCGGTGGACGCGCTGCGCAAGCCGTACCGCAAGCTCACCAAGGCGGTCGCGGCCCTGCCGGAGGACCCACCCGATGACGAACTGCATGCGCTGCGCATCTACGGCAAGCGCTTGCGATACGCCGCGGAAATGGCCACGGGCGCCGCGAGGAAGAAGCAGGCGGAACGGCTGCGGTCGCTGGTCAAGGCCACGAAGCGGCTGCAGGACGTACTCGGCGACCACCAGGACGCCGTGGTGGCCGCCGAACGGGTCCGCGAACTGGCCACCGTCTCGGAGGAATTGCCGGTCGGCTTCGTCGCCGGACGCATCGTGGAGCACGAGCTGACCCGTCGCACCGAGGCCCGCGCCACCTGGCCCACCGCGGTGGCCACCATCGACACCCTCGCCAGCCAGATCCTCCCTAACGCAGGTAGCCATCGGGGCGGACGAGGACGCTCGTACCCTCGTACGCGGCGAAGGCGTGACCGTTGACATCGACGACGAACGGACCGGCAACCCGCGCACCGGGACGTAGCACGGCGTAGGCGTGCGGCTCAGCGGGGGCGGGCTCGCCAAAGGCGAGGTGAGTGAAGTGCGGGCCGCGGAACAGGTCGAACAGCCGGATCGGCTTCCCGTTCGCGTCCACGACCGGCGCGTCCGGCGCGCGGTCTCCCGGGACGAGTTCGCCCGAGGCCGACGGCGAGCGGTAGCTGATGTCGAGCCCGAAGGTCTCCTCGCCGCGCTGGTGCGCTTCGGCGTCGCCCTCGGTGTGCTTGCGCAGCAACGTGGAACTCACGCCGAGCACCCGAGCCGCGACCTCCCGCCGCTCGGTCTCGTAGGTGTCCAAATCGGACTGCGACGCCAGCTTCCAGCCCAGGTTGTAGGCGTCCTGGACCCCGGTGTTGAGCCCCTGACCGCCGGTCGGCGGATGCACGTGGGCGGCGTCCCCGGCCAGGAACACCCGCCCCACCCGGAATCGCCGGGCGAGCCGCACGTTCGGCCGCCAGACCGTCGACCAGGTCAACTCGGTCAGCCGGACACCGGCCGACAACGCGTCCAGATTCCCCTGGAGGGTCGCCAGAGACGCGTCGTGGCCGTTCACCAGCGGCGTGCCGAACTGGAACAGCCCGGTGCCCGGCAGCGGGCTCAGCATGGTGCCCGACATGGGGTCGGAAGCACGGGCGAACCAGTAGCCGTAGGCGGGATCGAGGCCCTTGGCGCGCACGTCACCGAGCAGCATCCTGATGGACTCGTCCGTCGTGCCCTCGAACGCGACGCCGAGTGCCTTCCGTACGAAGCTGCCCCCGCCGTCGGCCCCCACGAGGTAGTCGAATCGTGAGGTCTCACCGGTGGACAGCGTCACCGTCACACCGTCGTCGTTCTGCGACAAGCCGATCAACTCGGTCCCGAGTTCGACGCGCACGCCGAACTCGGCCAGCCGTTCCCGCAGGATTCCCTCGGTCCGCGCCTGGCCCAGCACCCACGGGTTCGGGTAGGGCACGGCGGGGGTCGGTTCGCGCGACTCCGACATCCGCCGTTCGGCGACCAACCGACCGTCCACATAGGCCCGGAAGGTCGGCTGCGGCGAGCCGGCGGCGAGCACGGCGTCGAGTACGCCGATGTCCTCGAACACCTCCAGGGTTCGCGGCTGGATGCCATCACCCCGAGAGCCCCCGCAGTACGTAGTCGCTTTATCGACAATCCGCACGTCGACACCGCGTCTGGCGAGATCGATGCCCAGGGTCAGTCCGGTCGGACCGCCGCCCGCGATCAACACGTTCACGATGAATCTCCATTCAGTGAATTTTGATTCATCATGAACGCTGCTAGCGTGCGCTGTCAAGGAGGGCACGTGAAACGCAAGGAGAAGGCGGCCGAAACCGAGACCGCGCTGATGGAGGCGGCCAAGCGCCTGTTCGCCACACGGGGCTACCTGAACACCAAGATCACCGACATCACCGCGGAGGCGGGACGCGCCGCAGGGTCGTTCTACAACCACTTCTCCGGCAAGGAGGAACTCCTCGAAGCGTTACTGGCCGACCTGGCGGAGGCGGGGGACGCCACCGCGAGCACGGAGGGGCACAACCCGGACTTCTCCGACCCGGCCGCGATCCGCTTCCACGTGGCCGGCTACTGGACCTTCTACCGCGAAAACGCCGCGACCATGCTCGCGCTACGGCAGGCTTCGCTGGTCAACGAGGAGTTCGCGCGCAAGCTCAACCAGTTCACGCGCGAGCAGTTGAGCGACATCGCCGGGCACCTGGCCTACGTGCGAAATCTGCCCGCGAAGCCGGAAGCCAGCCTGACGCTGCTGGCCGCGACGATCGACAATTTCGCGCAACTGCGACCTGAACTGTCCGATGAAGAAGCCATCGAAGCTCTCACCCGGTTCATCTACCGCGGCCTCAACGGCACGGACTACTAGCCGGGCATTCCGCACATGAGCCGCCGACCTGCGGTGATACCCAGGAGATCATCTTGGGGCAGCCCGCTGACCAGCCGAAACGTGTTCATGTGCGGAGAACGGGGGCCGCCTACCCCGTTCGCCGCCGAGGTTTCACCCGGTGATCTTCGGGCGCGCCTGCGCCGACAGGTAGCCGCGGTTCCCTAGGCCAGGCGTGCGGCCGCCGCCTCGACGCGCTCGTCGGTCGCGGTCAGCGCGACCCGGACATGCCGCCCACCGGTCGGACCGTAGAAGGTCCCGGGCGCCACGAGGATGCCGCGTTCGGCGAGCCAACCCACCGTCTCCCAGGCATCCTCGCCGTGGGTTGCCCACAGGTACAGCCCGGCCTCCGAATGGTCGACCTGGAAACCGTTGTCCTGCAGGGCTTTCTGCAGCACGAGGCGGCGGCGCGCATAGCGTTCGCGTTGCGTCGCCAGCGCCGCGTCATCGGCCAGCGCGACGGTCATCGCCTCCTGCACCGGCCTCGGCACGATCATCCCGGCATGCTTGCGGACGGCGAGCAACCGAGCCACCAGCGCGGGATCACCGGTCACGAAACCGGCGCGATAGCTGGCGAGATTGGCCGATTTGGACAGCGAATGCACGGCGAGCAACCCGTCCGTCCGCCCGTCGCACACGTCAGGGTGCAGGATCGAGACCGGCTCGACGTCCCAGCCGAGCGTCAGGTAGCACTCGTCGGAGACGAGGAAAGCGCCGCGCTCGCGCGCCCAGCCGACCACCTTGCGCAGGTGCTCGACGCCGAGCACGCGCCCGGTCGGGTTGGACGGTGAGTTCAGCCATACCAGCCGGGGCCGCCGCGGGCCGAGCGCGAACAGGCCATCGGCGCGGAGCACGGACGCCCCGGCCAGCAGCGCGCCGACCTCGTAGGTCGGGTAGGCCAGTTCGGGGATGACCACCGTGTCGCCCGGCCCGACGCCGAGCAACCGGGGCAGCCAGGCGACCAGTTCCTTCGACCCGATGGTGGGCAGCACCGCGTCCGGTTCGAGCCCCACCACCCCGTGCCGCCTGCGCAACGCGTCCACGACGGCGGCGCGCAGGGCGGGGGTGCCGTGCGTGGCGGGGTAGCCGGGGATTTCCGACACCGAGGCCAGCGCCTCACGGATGGCCTCGGGCACCGGGTCGACGGGCGTGCCGACGGACAGATCCACCAGACCGCCCGAGTGGTCCCGGGCGGTCGCCGTGGCCTCGGCGAGGGAGTCCCAGGGAAAGTCGGGAAGCCGCAGGGTCATTCGCCGCGCGGGGCGAGGTCCTTGATCCACTGCGGATCGTCGCTGACCTTGCCGACCTTGGAGGCTCCACCGGGCGAGCCGAGCTTGTCGAAGAAGTCGACGTTGGCCTTGGTGTACTCGGCCCAGTCCTCGGGGACGTCATCCTCGTAGTAGATGGCTTCCACGGGACAGACCGGCTCGCAGGCGCCGCAGTCCACGCACTCGTCAGGGTGGATGTAGAGCATCCGGTCGCCCTCGTAGATGCAGTCGACGGGGCACTCGTCGATGCACGCCTTGTCGAGCACGTCGACGCAGGGCTCGACGATCACGTAGGTCACTGCGCTCTCCTGCTGTGTGAATGAGATCCAGCTACGGGTTCGGACATTACGCGGCTCCTGGAGGTACTTCCCTGGTAAGGCCACCCTTATTCTGCCTCGCCTACCGCACAATGTAACCCGTGTGGACCGCAGACATCCTGGAACTTCACTGTGCTGACGCCTGGCGCCCGGTGAGCGAAGACAAGATCGGGGACTGGCGGCTGCGGGCGGCGGCCGATCCGGTTGTGCTGTCTGGGGGGCGGCCCCCAGACCCCCGGCTGGAGGCAAGCCCTCAGACCCCATCTTGGGACGGGACCGCGCGAAGGGGCTTCACCGGCCGGGCCAACAGCGTACTGGCCGTTGGCGACCCCGGTATGCCGGTCGCGCGGGCGCTGGAGAAAGTGTGTGAATTCGCCCACACCCACCGGATTCCGGCAAAGGTCCAGGTGGTCGAGGGCAGCGAGACCGAGCGCGAGATCGCGGCCGCGGGCTGGAAGCCGGACACCGGGCACGCGCCGGGTCACGTCGTCTCGGTGCTCGTAGGCCCACTGAACGAAGGAGTACAGAGCGAAGGAGTACTGAACGGTCTGGGGGCTTGCCCCCAGACGGGATCCGGGCGTCACACCCCGGACGGGACGGTCTCGATGCTGTCCGAACCGTCTTCCGGGTGGTGGGAACTGACGGTCGGCACCTCGACGCCCGGCCCCGCACAGCGGCATGTCCTCACCACCGGCGAAATCGGGTATGGCGTCGCCGTTGTGGGGCGTGTCACGGCGGGCGCGGTCCGGGCCGCGGTGGCGGGCGGCATCCTGCTGGTGGCTCGACTGGCGGTGCGTCCCGAGTTCAGGCGGCGAGGCCTGGCGACGGCGCTGATGGCGGCGTGCGGATCGTGGGCGGCCGAACGGAATGCGGCGGCCTGCGTGCTCCAGGTGGCCGTGGACAACGCGCCCGCGCTCGAGCTCTACCGCCGGCTCGGTTTCCGCGAACACCACCGGTACCGCTACTGGCGGCCGTGGAAGGATCGGGTGCTGTGAAGGTTGTCGTAGTTGTGGGCGGAGTGGGTGGCGCCCGCTTCCTGCTCGGCGTGAAGGCCGCGCTCGGCCTCCCCCCGACCGGCCCCGGTGAGTCCCCGCACGAGATCACCGCGGTGGTGAACACCGGCGACGACGTGTGGATGCACGGCCTGCGGATCGCGCCCGACCTGGACACGTGCATGTACACCCTGGGCGGCGGGATCGACACCGAACGCGGCTGGGGGCACAAGGACGAGACGTGGGCGGTGAAGGACGAGCTTGCCGCGTATGGCGCCGAGCCCACCTGGTTCGGCCTCGGCGACAAGGACATCGCCACCCACCTGATCCGCACCAGGATGCTGCGTGCGGGATACCCGCTGTCCGCGATCACCGAGGCGCTGTGCGCGCGCTGGCAACCGGGCGTCCGGCTGCTGCCCATGACGGACGACCGGGTGGAGACGCACGTCGTCGTGGACGACCCGGAGAACGACGGCCAGCGGAAGGCGCTGCACTTCCAGGAGTGGTGGGTGCGGTACCGGGCCGGGCTGCCCGCGCATTCGATCGTGCCGGTCGGCGCGGAAGAGGCGAAACCGGCGCCCGAGGTGCTCGACGCGATCGGCGAGGCCGACGCGGTGCTGTTCGCGCCGTCCAACCCGGTCGTGTCGGTCGGCACGGTGCTCTCCGTGCCCGGCGTGCGGGACGCCCTCCGAAAGACCGCCGCCGGCGTGACCGGGGTGTCCCCGATCATCAACGGCAAGGCGCTGCGGGGCATGGCGGACGCCTGCCTCACCGCGATCGGGGTGGAAACCTCCGCGGAGGCCGTCGGGCGGCACTACGGGTCGCGGCAGACGTCGGAGAACGGCCTGCTGGACGGCTGGCTGGTCGCCGAAGGCGAGACGGTGGACGTGCCCGGCGTCGCGGTGCGCGCGGTGCCCCTGTTGATGTCCGATGTGGACGCCACCGCCGCGATGGCGATGGCCGCCCTCGAACTGTCCGGAGTGGATGTTGCGTAAACCCGATCATTCGGCGGGACGCCTGGAGGTCATCCCGGTCGAGGGGCTGCCGGAGTTCCGCCCCGGCGACGACCTCACCGGGGCGATCGCCGGCGGGGCGCGCTGGCTGCGCTCCGGTGATGTCGTGGTGGTCACCAGCAAGATCGTGTCGAAAGCCGAGGGGCGGCTGGTCCGGGTGCCCGCGGACCCCGGGGAACGCGACGCGGCACGGCGCAGGCTGGTCGAGGAAGAAGCCGTGCACGTGCTCGCCCGGTTCGGCAAGACCATGATCACGCAGAACCGGATCGGCGTGGTGCAGGCGGCCTCCGGAGTCGACGGGTCGAACGTGGCGGGCGACGAGATCGCCCTGTTGCCCGCCGATCCCGACGCCTCGGCGCTCGCGCTGCGCAACGGCCTGCGAGAACGGCTCGGCGTCGAGGTCGCGGTGATCGTCACCGACACGATGGGCCGGGCCTGGCGGGTCGGCCAGACCGACGCGGCCATCGGCTCCTCGGGCATCAAGGTCCTGCACTCCTACCAGGGCCAGTACGACGAGCAGGGCAACGAGTTGCAGGTCACCGAGATCGCGGTGGCCGACGAACTGGCCGCGGCCGCCGACCTGGTCAAGGGCAAGGTCGGCGCGGTGCCGGTGGCCGTGGTCCGCGGAATGTCCCTTGTGGACGACGGCTCGACCGCCCGCGAGCTGGTGCGCCCGGTCGAGGAGGACATGTTCCGGCTGGGCACCGCGGAGGCGATCGCCCAAGGCCGTCGCGAGGCCGTGCTGGTGCGCCGGTCCGTGCGGCACTTCACCGCCGATCCGGTGGATCCGGAGGCGCTACGCCGCTCGGTCGGGGCGGCGTTGACGGCCCCGGCGCCGCATCACACCCGCCCGGTCCGGTTCGTCTGGCTGCGCGACCGCGGGCTCCGCACGAAACTGCTGGAGGCGATGCGCGAATCCTGGCGTGCCGACCTACGCGCCGACGCGTTCACCGACGAGCAGATCGCCAGGCGGACCAGCCGCGGCGACATGCTGTTCGACGCTCCGGAACTGGTGCTGCCCTTCCTCCTGCCGGACGGCGCGCACACCTATCCCGACCCGCGCCGCAACGCCTGTGAGCGGACGATGTTCACCGTCGCGGGTGGCGCGGCGGTGCAGGGGCTGCTGGTCGCGCTGGCCGCCGAGGGACTGGGGTCCTGCTGGGTGGGCTCGACCATCTTCGCCGCCGACGTGGTGCGGGAGTTGCTCCAGTTGCCGGCGGACTGGCAACCGCTGGGCGCGGTGGCCATCGGACATCCCGCGGACGGCCCGGCCGCCCCGCGTGAGCCCCGGACCGAAGGGTTGCTCGAGCGGTGAGCCCGCGCCTCGACGCTATTTCCACTTTGGACGGATGGCGGCCGTCGAGCGCCGCCCAGGAGTCCCTGCGCCAGGCTTTTCTCGGGTTCCTCGCGGCGCGGGACGACGCGTGTGCCCGTTCCTGCGCGGCCGGCCACATCACCGCGTCGGCCGCGCTGCTCGACGCGGACCGCGAAAACGTGCTGCTGACTCTCCATCCGAGGGTCGGTCGCTGGCTTCAGCTCGGCGGGCACTGCGAGCCGGACGATCTGTCACTGGCCGGGGCCGCCCTCCGAGAGGCGACCGAAGAGTCCGGAATGGACGGACTGCGCGTCGACCCGGTGCCGATCCACCTCGACGTGCACCCGATCACCTGCTCGCTCGGCGTGCCGACCCGGCATTTCGACGTCCGGTTCGCGGTGTACGCCTTGCCCGGCGCGGAGCCGGTACGCAGCGACGAGTCCGACGACCTGCGCTGGTGGCCGCTGGACTCGCCGCCGCCCGGCTCCGCCGACCTGGCCGAGTTGCTGCTCAGCGCGCGGCGGCTCCCAGCTTCGCGAGGATCTGCCTAGCGTCGTTGCGCATGCCGGGCGCGTGCGGGTGGACAGGGCCGAGTTCCGCATGTTCGCGATGCCCTCGACCCACCGGACCCCCGGGCCTGGCACGCGTCGTGGCCCACGCTGGGCGTGTAGACGTCGACGAACTCGGTGCCGTGCCAGAATGCGTGGTCCGCGAGCATCCCGTTTGAACGCCCTTTCCTCCGCGTTCAGCCACGGAGCGTCGCCTTCGGCGAGCGCGGCCGCATTCGGGTTGCCGGGCGCGCAGTGCGCCGTCGAGTCCGGCACGATCGCCGGGTGGACGACCATCAACACCCGTGCCCGCGCGGCACGCAGATGGATTCCCTGAAGGGTCGCGGCGATCTTCGGCGCGGTCCGCGCGAACCTGACGGCGAGTTCGTCCGTGCCGTTCTTGGCGAAGTTGTCCCTACCCGGTGAGCCGGTCGGGTTACTGCCCCGGATCAGCACGCAGGTGATCAAACCTATGTCATTCCCGCCGATGCCGACGGTGACCAGCCCGGTATTCGCGTCGAGCGCGTCTGATTGTCACGCGATGGGGAGGAATTGCGTCCCGGTCATGTTGTCGGTGACCGCACCGGAACAACTCACGTCCTTGACGGCGGCGGGCCTGACCGCTTGTGCGACCAAAGCCGGCTAATCGTGGCCCGAACGGTCGCACAGCCCGGAACTGCCTGCCACGTCGGGAATCCCGGGCCCGGCGGTGTAGGAGTCGCCGAGCGCGACATAGCTGCCGGTGATGGCACCAACCGCCATGGCGGACGGGGTGAACACGGAAAGCGGCAGCGGACAGGAAAGGAGGGCAGCGATGGTTGTGCCGCGCTGGAAAAGTCTCACAAAAGGCCCCCGCAGACATCTTCGACGGTTCGCCGGGAATATGTCAGCGGCCTGACCGGACCAGCAACCGGCCGTACTCGTGGACCGGTCCAGAATTCGATTCTTTTTCCCCGCAGGTCACATCGCGCGTCACATCGCGCGGTAGTCCCGCACCGGCAACCGCGGGCCGAACCGCGGACGCCGGAAACCTGCCTCGAGGAGATAGCGGACGGCCCGCTGCCGTTGGGGCGCGTACGGGGCGAGCACTTCGGCGAGGCCGGCGTCGTCCAGCGCCTCGCCTACCAGTGCGTGGCCGACGACCGCGGGAATGTGATAGTCGCCGAAGCTGACCGCGTCCGGATCACCCCACGCCCGCTGCGCCACCTCGGCCGCGGTCCACCCGCCGATGCCCGGCACCTTCCGCAGCAACGACCGCCCCTCGGCGCCGCCGAGTTCGCTCGCGCCCGCCAGCCGGTGCGCGACCTGCGCGGCGAAGATCAGCGCCCGCCTGCGGCGGAGATCGACCCCGGCCCGGTGCCATTCCCAGTCCGCAATGGACAGGACCGCGCGCGGTGACGGAGGCACGCGCAACCCGGCGGGCGCCGGACCGGGCGCCTTCGCCCCGAACCACCGGCACAGCTCGCGCCAGGACCGGCGGGCTTCGAACCCGGTCACCTTCTGCTCCAGCACCGCGGGCACCAGCGCATCCCACACCCGCCCGCTCGCGCCGAGCCGCAGCCCGGGCATCCGGTGCCGCGCGTCCGCGACGACCTCGTGGTGCGCGACGAATCCGCGGTCGTCGTCGCGCGCACCGAGCAACGCGGGCAGGCCGTCGAGCAGGCGGCCGGCGCCCGGTCCCCACGCCTGCGCCTCGACCTCACCGTCGGCGAACCGGCGCACCGCGAGCGTGCCGGGACCGTCGGGGGTGTTGCCGGTCAGCCAGGTGACGCCCGACTCGCGGCGTTGGCACGGGTCGCCCTTGCCGCGGCCGTGCGGAGCCAGCACCGCACCCAGGTCGAGCGGGAACTCGGGTCGGTAACGCACCCCGGTGACGGTACCCGCCGGTTGGCTAGAGTTACCAAGCCACGGGGAACCGACCAGGAACGGATACGCAGTGCGATCACCTGATGACCTGTACGCGGTCGTGCCGGCAGGCGGAAGCGGAACCCGGCTCTGGCCGCTGTCCAGGGCCGCGCACCCGAAGTTCTTCCAACCGCTCACCGGCACGGCGAGGTCGTTGCTGCAGGCCACCTTCGACCGCCTCCGTCCGCTGGTCGGGCCCGAACGGATCTGCGTGGTCACCGGGGTCGACCACGCCGCGGGAGTCGCCCGCCAGCTGCCGGAACTGCCGGAACACAACATCATGGTCGAGCCGGCGCCCCGCGACTCCTGCGCGGCGATCGCGCTCGCCGCGGCGATCATCGAACGCCGTCACCCCGGCGCGCTGATGGCGTCGTTCGCCGCCGACCACCTGATCCAGGATGAGGAGGTGTTCCGGCGGACGGTGGTGGAGGCCACCGCGGGCGCGTCGGACGGCCTGCTGATGACCGTCGGCATCATGCCGACCCGCCCCGAGACGGGCTACGGATACGTCCAGTGCAGCGAGAAGGTGCGGCCGTCGACCGTGCAGAAGGTGGCGAAATACCGGGAAAAGCCGCCGCTGGACGTCGCGAAACAGTTCGTCGAGTCCGGAAAGTACCTCTGGAACGCGGGCATGTTCATCTGGCGCACCGATGTCTTTCTCGCGCGCCTCGCCGAATACCGGCCGGACATCGCGAAACTCATCCAGGAGATCGCCGCCGCCTGGGGCACCCCGCAGGGCGCTGAGGTGCTGGGCACGCTCTGGCCCACCGTCCCGCGCATCGCCGTCGAATACGCGGTGATGGAACCGGCGGCGGCGGACGGCCGGGTCGGCACCGTCCCGGGTGACTTCGGCTGGAGCGACATCGGCGATTTCGAGACGGTCGCGACGCTGCTTGGTTCAGACGAATCCGAAGCGACCGTTGTCGATCTCTCCGGGGAGCCCGCCGAGGGGCCTTCGGTGGTCGGCCTGGACAGCGACGGCCTGGTCGTACTCCCCCGGCGCGGGCGCGTGGTCGCGGCGCTGGACGTGCACGACCTGATCGTGGTGGACACCGAGGACGCCTTGCTGCTGTGCCGCCGCGATCGCGCCCAGGACATCAAGAAACTCATCGAACTACTGCGGGAACGTGGCGCCGAAGCGCACGTCTAAGGAGAACCGAGCCGGACGGCCGGCGAAAAAAGGAAACCGTTCCGCGGGTCTGCTGACGGCGAGCGCCGGTAGGCCCTACCCTGGACAACACGATCAGGCCTGGAAAGGCCTGCGGTGGAATCGGGAGGGCGAGGGCATGGACCCCCGCGAACGAGCTGACGCGTTGCTGGCCCGGGCACGGGCCCGGGGGGCCTTCGTCGTGACGCCGGATGATGCGACCTCCCCCATGGACGTGGCGAACACCCAGCAGATCCCCCGATCAGTGGTCGAGCGGATCGACCGCGGCGATGACCCGGACACCACGGCGGTGGTGCCCAGGTCGGTGATCGAATCGGTCCAGGGCAAACTGCCCATCGAACCCAAGCCGGACACCATGATCATGCCCGCCGTGCGCGAACCCGAGTCACACGAGGAAGAGGTCGGTGGCCTGATCCCGACCACCACGCAGTCCGCCGGCCGCTCCGATTTCGCCCGCCGCCTCGAAGGTCTGTGATTTTCCTAACGCGTTTCGATCCTGAGCCGGACGGCAAGGCCGAGCTTGATCGCGGCCAGCACCGGCTTCCACACCAGCCCGGGATGGCGGTCGGCGAGGTAGCGGTAAGCGCTCTCGTGGTGCGCCGCCAGCATCTTCTTGGGCGCCCGGGAAGTCGCCTTGCCCCCGATGTGGGTGACCGCGGCCGACGGGGCGTAGACGTTCTGCCAGCCCGCGCGGCCGAGCCGGTCACCGAGATCGACGTCCTCGAAATACATGAAGTACCGCGGATCGAATCCGCCGACCGAGTCGAACGCCTCCCGCCGGAACAGCTGGCAGGACCCGGAAAGCCAGCCCGACGTGCGCTCCACCGGCGCGCGTTCCTGGCGGTAGGCGCGGGTCCACGGGTTCGCGGGCCAGATCCTGCCGAACACCGCGTGCCCGATCCCGCGGCCGAGCGAAGGCAGCAGCCGGGCCGAAGGGTAGACGCTGCCGTCGGGCTCGCGGATCAGCGGCCCGAACGCGCCGCCGCGAGGCCACCGCCGGGCGACTTCGAGGAGCGTGTCCAGCGCGCCTGGGTCCCACTCGAGGTCCGGGTTGGCCACTACCACCCAGCCGTAGCTTTCGTCCAGCTCGGCGACCCCGCGGTTGGCGCCCGCGCCGTACCCGAGGTTCTCCCCGATGCGCAGCAGACGCACGTTCTTGCGCCGCGCGGCCTTGTCGAGCGCGTCGTCGGTGGAATCGTTGTCCGCGACCACCACCCGCACGTCGCGTGTGGTGGCCTTGTCGAGCGTGTCGAGGAAGCGCTCGAGGTCCTCGCCGGGAAAGTAGGTCACGACGACCACGGCGAACCCGTCGCCATAGCGTGTCGGCTGCGTCACCCGGCCCATTGTGCCGAATTCGCTCCGCCCCCCACGGACCAGCCCGCCAAACCCCGCGAGTCCAGCTCCCGCGTCAGGCGAGTCCAGCTCCCGCAACACCCGAGTCCAGCTCCCGCGTCAGGCGAGTCCGGCTCCCGCAACACGTGAGTTCGGTCTCGAGACAGGACGAACATCGCCACGACGCCAGTACACGCGTTGGTCGACGAGTCCGGGCGAGATGGTTGCTACCTGCTCTGTGCCACCGTCATCGAACCGGCTCACCGGCCGGAGGCGACCGGCGCCGGCGGACTGGACCTCATCACCCGGACCATCGAACTCTGAACAGCGCAAAGCCCGTGAGACGACCGTCCGGACTGCGTCACGGGCTCACTTCTCGGCCCCACCGGGGCGCCTCGCACGTTCACCCACGCCGGTGCGCGTACCAGGCTCGGCCGTAGGCCTCCCGGTGCCGCTCGGCGCTCGTGGCCCACGAGAACTCCTTCGCCCGCCGTTGCGCGGCGGCGGCCAGCGCGGCCCGGCGCGACGGGTCGTCGAGCAGTTCGGACAGGGCGACGGCGACGTCCCCCGCGCCCACTCCGCAGTAGGCCACCGCGTCCCCGCCCACCTCAGGCAGCGACAGCCGCCGCGTGGTGAGCACGCACGCACCACAGGCCATGGCCTCCAGCACCGGCAGCCCGAACCCTTCCCCGAGG
Source organism: Amycolatopsis sp. (assembly GCF_035276945.1). GTDB lineage: Bacteria > Actinomycetota > Actinomycetes > Mycobacteriales > Pseudonocardiaceae > Amycolatopsis_E. The sequence goes on from NZ_DATELF010000075.1 coordinate 17,442, forward strand.
CTCGGGTATGCCACCAGTTCCGCCCCGCCCAAGAACCCGGCCAAGGTGTCGAACGGCAGGTAGCCGGCCCGGATGACGCGCAGCCGCAGCGGCGCGGCGTCAAGGGCCTTCTCCACCTGGGTGTCCCAGCCGGGCTGCCCCGCCAGCACCAGTGCCGGCGGGTTCGGCCGGGTTTCCACCGCCTTGACGAAGCCGCGGATCAGCGCGGGCACATTCTTCCGTGGCTCCAGCGCGCCGAGGAACGCGACGTAGGGCGCGCTCTCGACGCCGATCAAGGAACGTGCGGCCTGGACATCTTCGGGCGAAGGCGGGTGAAAGCGTTCGACGTCGACGCCGTGCTCGATGACTTCCAGTTCCCGCGGCCGCACCTTGGTCACGCGGCCCAGTTCGGCGGCGGTCGCCCGGCTGGGCACGACGCACAGGGTGGCGCGGCGCAGGGCGGTGAGGGTCCACGCCCGGAAGAACCGGGCCTTGACCGACGAGTGCAGCACAGCGTCGGTGAAGAACGTCGCGTCGTGCAGGGTCACCACCGACGCGGCGGGATTCGCCAGCGGCATGGTGTAGTGCGGCGAGTGGAGCACGTCGATGCCCAGCCGCCGGACCAGCCTGGGCAGGGTGGCCTGTTCCCACGCCAGCCGCGCGGTCCTGGTCGCCGTGGGCTGGGCGGCCGGGACGATCCGTGACCCCGGCGCCAGCCTGCTGTACAGTCCAGTGTCGCGCGGCTGGCACACCACGGTGATTCGCGCGCCGTCCGCGTCGAGCGCCTGCGCCAGCGAGTCCACGTAGCGGCCTACCCCGCCTCGGTCCGCGGGCACGGCGGTAACGTCGATCAAGACGCTGGGTTCGCCTCTTCCCACCCGTGCAGAGTACGACCGAACCAACCGCGAACGGTGGGGAACTCACAAACTCATCGGGTCATGAATGGTCCAAACAGCGGTCGCCGCGGTGGTCCAGGAGAACTCGGACGCCCGCGCGAGACCCGATTTCCTCAGCTCAGCGGTCTTTCCAGGCGACGAAAGCACGGTGCGCAAGGCTGTCCCCAGCGCTTTCACGTCGCCTCGCGGCACACACAGGCCCGCTCCCCCGGCGACCTCCACGAGCGCGGGCGCGTCCGAGTGCACGACCGGCACCCCGGCCGCCATCGCCTCCAGCACCGGCAGGCCGAACCCTTCGGCCAGGCTCGGGGCGGCGAGCACCGCGGCGCCCCGCAGGACAGCGGCCAGCTCGCGGTCCGGCAACCGGCCGAGCACGAGCGCGTTTCCCGTGTCCACCTGCCCCCACCCGCGCTGGCCGGCGAGCACGAGCGGCACGTCGAGCTCCCGCATGGCTCGAACCAGGATGTCCACGCCCTTACGCGGCTCGATCGTGCCGACCGCCAGCACGTACCGCTCCGGCAGATCGATCGAGACGCGTTCCGTGTCGGTGAACATCTCGGTCACGCCGTGTCCGGCGACCTGCACGGGAACCGACACGTCCACCCGTCGCCGTAACTCGTCGGCCACGGCCTGGGTCGGCACCACCAGCCCGGTCGCGCGCCGGGCCGCGCGGCCGATCATGGCGCGATGCCACGAAACGCCGCGAGGAGTGAGCGTGCCGGGATGGGTCCAGGGAACCGTGTCGTGCACGGTGATCGAAAGCGTGCGCCGGCCAGGCCTTGGCGGGGCCAGTGGAGTGGGCGCGTGCACGGCGTCGCCGCCCGGCCAGAAGGGGACGCCGAGCTGCCACGCGGCGATCAGCGCCCTCGCCGGGAACGGCAGCACACGCGGGCCCTCAACCCCGTCGACCTGGGCTTTCTCCACGTCGGCATGCCGCGCGACGACGCTGGAGACCGCCCACCCCGGGGGCGCGGTCGCCGCCAGCGCACGCAGCAACTCGGCGGTGTAGCGACCCGTGCCACCCGGCACGGGCGCCAGCAACTGCTCGGCGACGACCACGAGTTCCGGCACGGCCCGTATTCTGCTCGCCGTGCCGGAGAACGCACGCACGACGGTCGTGGTGGTGACGTGGCGAGGCGTGGCGCACATCACGGCCTGCCTCGACGCGCTGGCCGCCCAGGAGCGTCCACATCGGACACTTGTGGTGGACAACGCGTCCGACGACGGCACCGCGCGGCTGATCGCGGAGCACCCGGCGAAACCGGAGGTGCTGCGGTTACCTCGAAATCTCGGCTATGCCGGTGCGATCGACGCGGCACTCCGCGTTGTCGAGACCCCGCTGATGGCCTGGCTCAACGACGACGCGGTCCCCAGCCCGGACTGGCTTACCCGGCTGGAGGACGCGCTCGGTCCCGCCGCGGCGGCGGGTTCGCGGCTGGAGGACGCCGAAGGCGGCGTGCAGTCCCTCGGTGTCCGGCTGACTCCCGACGGCCATGGCGCCGACACGACGCGGTTACCCGCATTCGGTTTCTGCGGTGGCGCGGTCCTGCTGCGGACCGACGTTCTGCGCGAAATCGGGGGAATCCCGGCGGACTTCTTCTGTTATTACGAGGACACGGACACCTCCTGGCGGCTTCGGCTGGCGGGGCACGATCTCGTCGCCGTACCGGACGCGCGGGTCACCCACCTCCACGGCGCGAGTTCGCGACCTGGTTCACCGGCCTTTCATCGGTGGAACGAACGAAACCGCCTGCTCATGCTGATGCGTTGCGCTCCCGCCGCGATCGCTCTTCGCGAGACAGCGAGGTTCATGGCGATCACCGCGCTGCTGCCGTTCCGCGAGAACGTTCCGGATGCGCCGAACTTCCGCGTCCGGCTGCGCTGCCGTGTGCTCGCCGAGATACTGCTGAGGCTGCCGGCGACGCTACGAGCCCGACGCGGCATCACCCGCCGTTCGACCGTCGGCCGCCATGACGTCTGGCGCAACTGGGCGCGCGCCTGTGACTAATATGCGACCCCATACGGCTAGGAGGTCGGACTTGGTTCAGGGGGATACGCCATTACCGCTGGTCTCGGTGATCGTGGTGAACTACCGCGGCGCCGGCGACACCCTTACCTGCCTGCGCGCGCTCACCGAAGACCTCGACTACCCCCGCGTGGAAGTCCTGTGTGTCGACAACGCCTCAGGCGGTAACGACGTCGCACGCATCAAAACCGTCCCCGGCGTGCGGGTGATCGAAGCGGGCGCGAACCTCGGGTTCGCGGGCGGTTGCAACCTGGGCGCGAAGCACGCCAACGGCACTGTCCTGGCCTTTCTCAACAACGACGCCAGGCCCGGCCGCGACTGGGTGCGGGCCGCCGTCGAAGAGTTGCGCGCCGAACCGACCGTGGCGGCGGTGGCGAGCAAGGTCCTCGACTGGGAAGGCACCGGCGTCGACTTCGTGGACGCGGGCCTGACCTGGTTCGGCATGGGCTACAAGCGGCACGCCGGGAGCGCGCTCGCCGACGTTGCCGCGGCCGACCACGAGATCGCCAAGGATGTGCTTTTCGCCACCGGTTCGGCGATGTTCGTCCGCTCAGGCGTGTTCGCCGAACTCGGCGGGTTCGACGAGCGGTTCTTCATGTTCTACGAGGACGTCGACCTCGGTTGGCGACTGAACCTGCGCGGCTGGCGGGTGCGGTACGTGCCCGGGTCGGTGGCCTACCACCGGCACCACGCCACGATGTCCGAAGTAGACAGTCCTGGCAGCGGCCGCGAGACGTTTCTTCTGGAGCGCAACGCGTTGGCCGCGCTGTACAAGAACGTCTCCGACGAAACCCTGGCCAAGGTGCTCCCGGCCGCACTGGCGTTGGCCGTACGCCGGGCGACCGCGCGCGGCGAACTGGACGCGACGCAACTCGATCTCGCCCATGGCGCCGGACCGGCCGACAGCTCCCCGGTCGAGGTGCCGAGAACGACATTGGCGGGCGTGCTCGCGGTGGATCAGTTCGTCGAACTGCTGCCGTCGCTGGTTGAGTCCCGTGCGGTCGAGCAGGCCGCCCGCGTCCGCACCGATGCCGACCTGATTCCCTTGCTGCGCAAGGCTTTGGAACCCGCCTACCCATTGCCGCGATACCTCGCGGCACACGAGGTCCTCGTCGAGGCGTTCGGCATCGAAAAAGTGTTCGGGCAGCGCCGGAAGATCCTGGTGCTGACCGGGGACGCGATCACCGAACGGATGGCCGGGCCGGCTATCCGCGCGTGGAACATCGCCACCGTCCTCGCCACCGAACACGACGTCCGCCTCGTCACGGTCAATCCGCTGGCCGTACCGCCCCCCGCGCCGTTCGCGGTGGGCGCCGCCCGCAAGCATGAGCTGGCCGAGCCGATCGCGTGGGCGGACATCGTGATCCTCCAGGGTCACGTGCTGGAAATGGCACCACAGCTGAAGTCCTCACACAAGATCGTGGTCTGCGACCTCTACGACCCGATGCACCTCGAACTTCTCGAACAGGGCAAGAGCGCGCCGGACGACAGGCGCGCGGCCGACCTCGCCGGGGTGACGAAGGTGCTGGACGCGCAACTGGAGCGCGGTGACTTCTTCCTCTGCGCCTCCGAGCGGCAGCGGCTGTTCTGGCTCGGGCACCTGGCCGCGCTCGGCCGCCTCTCCCCCCGGCTCTACGACGCCGATCCCACCACCCGTTCACTGCTCGCGGTCGTCCCTTTTGGACTGTCGCCGGAACCTCCGGTGCGCACGGGAGCCGGTCTGCGGCAGGCACTCGGACTCAACGAAAGCGATCACGTGGTGCTGTGGGCCGGCGGCGTCTACAGCTGGTTCGACCCGCTCACCCTGGTGCGGGCCATCGACCGGCTGCGGAACACTCGCGTGGACGTACGGCTGGTGTTCCTCGGCATGCGCCATCCCAATCCGGAGGTCGCCGAGATGGACATCGGCGCCCGCACGATCCGGCTCGCCGACCAGCTCGGGCTGACCGGCAAACATGTGTTCTTCAACGAACAGTGGGTGCCCTACGGAGAACGGCAGAACTGGTTGCTCGACGCCGACTGCGGCGTGACCACCCATTTCGCACACGTGGAAACGACGTTCGCGTTCCGCACCAGGGTGCTCGACTACCTGTGGTCCGGGCTGCCGATCGTCACCACGGACGGAGACGCCTTCGCCGACCTCGTCCGGCAGGAGCGCTTGGGCGTGGTCGTGCCGGCCGAGGACCCGGACGCTCTCGCCGAGGCATTGGACCGGGCGCTCTACGACACCGATTTCGCCGCCGGATGCAAGGAGCGCATCTCCTCGGTGGCCCCGCGGTTCGCCTGGCCCCGAGCGCTCACCCCACTCGTCGAGTTCTGCCGCGACCCGCGGCCCGCCGCCGACCGCCTGCCCGGATCGGCCGGTCTCGTGGTGTCCGAGCCGGTCCGCGGCCGCGAACTCGTCCGCCGCGACCTCGCCCTGGTGAGGGAGTACCTCAGTGATGGCGGGCCTAGGGAACTGGTGCGGCGGGTGGCGGGGCGCATGAAGAAAGTGGCGCTGCGACGTGGTTAGAGTCCTGCTGGACGGCACCCCGCTGCTCGGCAACCGGACAGGCATCGGCCGGTACACCGCCTCACTGGCCGAGGAACTGGCGTCAATGTCCGATGTGGACATGCGCGCGGTCGCGTTCACGCTCCGGGGCTGGCGGCGGCTGCGGCACGTGCTGCCGCACGGCGCGCATGCCCGCGGAATGCCAGTTTCGGCGCGGCTGCTACGGAAGACCTGGCTCCGCTCGTCGTTCCCGCCGGTGGAACTGTTCGCCGGGCGTGCCGATGTCGTGCACGGCACCAACTTCGTGCTGCCCGGAACCCTGCGCGCGGCCGGCGTGCTCACCATCCACGATTTGGCCTTCCTCGACGCCCCGGAAGAACTCGCGCCCAGTGACCACGACCTGCCCCAGCTCGTCCGCCGGGGCGCGGCCCGTGCCCGGTCGGTCTGCACCCCGACCGCCGCCGTCGCGGATGCCGTGGCGTCCCGTTTGGACGTTCCACGGGAGAAGATCGTGGTGACCCCGCTGGGTGTGGACGCGGCCTGGTTCACCGGCCGGGGGCCGGACGAGGGTCTGCGCGAACGGCTGCGACTGCCGCCGGAATACCTGCTCTTCGTCGGCGCTTCGGGGCCGCGCAAGGGACTTGACTGGCTCGTCAAGGCGCACGGCACCTCGCCGGACCTGCCACCGCTGGTGTTCTCCGGGCCGGGCTCCTTCGTGGCCACGGACCGTGCCCGGCACGTCGGTTATCTGTCCGATGTGGACTTACGCCAGGTGGTCGCGGGGGCGTCGGCGCTCGTGCTTCCTTCTCGCGACGAGGGTTTCGGCCTGCCCGTACTCGAAGCCCTGGCGTGCGATGTGCCGGTAGTCTGCACCGATATTCCAGCGCTTCGCGAGATTTCCGGTGGCTACACGCACCTCGTGCCGTACACCGACGTGGACGCGCTGGCCGATGCCCTGCGTGCCGCGGTCTCCGAACCCCGGCTGCCGGAAACCTCCATCGCCCGCCGCGCCCATGCCGGCACCTTCACCTGGCGCCGCTGCGCCACCGCCACCCTGACCGCCTACCGCAACGCCCTGGCCTCCTGAACCCGATCAGCGGGTGGAGGAGAGGTAGGCGTGCAGGGCGTCGCGCCACGGGCGAAGCGGTGTCAGTCCCGCGTCGCGCCAGGAAGCGTTGGAGAGGACCGAATAGGCGGGGCGCGGGGCGGGACGAGGGAACTCGTCGGTGGTGCACGGCCTGATCCGGTCGGGGTCCGCGCCGATCTCCTCGAAGATCGCGCGCGCGAACCCGTACCAGGTGGTCTCGCCGGCCCCGGCGCAGTGCAGCACCCGCCGGCCCGGCCCGGTTCCTTCGGCGATCCGCGACGCCAGTTCGAGCAACCCGGCGGCGAGGTCGGCCGCCCAGGTCGGCGAGCCGCGCTGATCGTCCACAACGGACAATGTCGCACGCTCGGCGGCCAATCGCTCGATGGTGTGCACGAAGTTCGAACCACCGGCGCCGTAGACCCACGACGTACGCACGATCCACGACCGCGCGCCCGAGCCCAGCACGGCATCCTCACCCGCGGCCTTGGTCCGGCCGTATGCGCTCCGCGGCCGCAACGCGTCCTCCGGCTCGTAAGGCCGGTCGTGCTCGCCGGAGAACACGTAGTCGGTGGACACGTGCACCAGCGGCACCCGCCGCGACGAGCAGGCCGCCGCGAGCACTCGCGGCCCGTCCGCGTTCACCGCGAACGCCCGCCATTCGTCGGTCTCCGCCGCGTCCACCGCGGTGTAGGCGGCCGCGTTGATCACCACCGGGCGACGGCCCGCCGCCCTCGCCCGCTCGGCCAGGTCGCTCACCGCGGCCACGACCGCGCTGGTCTCGGTCAGATCGAGTTCGGCCGAGCCGGGCGCCCGCACCTCGGCCTCGGGCGACGCGAGCCCGGCCAGTGCCCGGCCCAGCTGACCGCTTCCCCCCGGCACCAGCAGGCTCAACATCACTTGCCCACCAGTTCGGCGCGTTCCTTCAGCGGCTCCCACCAGGACCGGTTGTCCCGATACCAGGTCACCGTGTCGGCCAGCCCCCGCTCGAACGGCACCCGCGCCCGGTACCCGAGTTCCGTGCCGATCTTGGTGATGTCCACGGAGTACCGCCGGTCGTGCCCCTTGCGGTCGGTCACCGGCTCCACCATTTCCCAGCCGGCCCCGACCGCGGCCAGCAACCGCTCGGTCAGCTCGCGGTTGGTGAGCTCGGTCCCGCCCCCGATGTTGTAGATCTCGCCCGCGCGACCACGCTCCGCGACCAGGTTGATGCCGTGACAGTGATCGTCCACATGCAACCAGTCACGGACGTTCAGGCCGTCCCCGTAAAGGGGGACCTTGCGGCCGTCGAGCAGGTTGGTCACGAACAGCGGGATGACCTTTTCCGGGAACTGGTACGGACCGTAGTTATTCGAACACCGGGTGACGCAGACAGGCATGCCATACGTGCGGTAGAACGCCCGCGCCAGCAGATCGGAGGACGCCTTGGACGCCGAATATGGTGAATTCGGCTCCAGCACGTGGTCCTCCGGCCAGGAGCCCCGCTCGATCGAGCCGTACACCTCGTCGGTGGACACGTGCACGAACCTGGCGACACCGGCGGCGAGCGCGGACTGGAGCAGGGTCTGCGTGCCCAGCACGTTGGTGAGCACGAAGTCCGCCGAGCCCAGGATCGACCGGTCCACATGCGACTCGGCGGCGAAGTGCACCACCAGATCCACGCCGGAAACCACGCGCTCGACCAGCGGGGCGTCGCAGATGTCGCCGCGGACGAAACGCAGCCGGGGGTCGTCCGCGACCGGCGCGAGGTTGGCCTCGTTACCCGCGTACGTGAGCTTGTCCAGCACCACCACCTCGGCGTCCGCCAGCCACGAATAGGCCCCGGACAGCACCTGCCGCACGAAATGTGACCCGATGAAGCCCGCGCCCCCGGTCACCAGTACGCGCATCGACATCCTCCCGCAAAGTCCTTCCCCCACCTGGGCAACGTACGCCAGCCCGGCGGAGTCTTCACAAGGGGAACAGTAATCTTGAACCAGACACAGCGGGTGGGGGCGGGGAGGAGCGAGCGTGACCGAGGGGGTGGTTACCCGCGAGGAAGCGGCGGAGGAGCCCACGTGGCCCGCGCACGTCCCCGTCAGGCCCCGCCGCGGCCACCCGTTCGTGGTGTTCCTGCGGTGCGGCAGCAAGTTCATGATCACCCTGTTGTCGGTCTCCGTACTGGCTCTGACCTTCTACGGCTGGCGATACATCGGTGACCCGAAGGAAGGGCTGACCACCACCCAGATCTTCGACCACGAGGAGGAGCACGCCGTCCCGCTGGACGGCGCGGTCGACATCCTGCTGGTCGGCATGGACAGCCGTACCGACGCTCAGGGCAACCCGCTGCCCCAGGAAGTGCTCGACACGCTGCACGCCGGCGAATCCGACGGCGAACGCAACACCGACACCATGATCCTCGTGCACATCCCCCAGAACGGGCAGCGCGCGGTGGCGATCTCGTTCCCGCGCGACTCGTGGGTGGAACTGGCGGGCGGGTTCGGTAGGCACAAGCTCAACAGCGCCTTCGTCTACGCCTACAACGAACGGTCGCGGTCGCTGCAGCAGCAGGGCATGTCCGATCTGAAGGAGATCGACGCGCAGGCGAAGATCGCCGGCCGGAAGAACCTGATCGCCACGCTGGAGAACTTCATCGGCAAGCCCGGCATGATCGACCGGTACGCCGAGGTCAACCTGGCGAGCTTCTACGAGATCACCAGGGCACTCGGTGGGGTCGATGTGTGCCTCAACCACGCGGTCAAGGAGGAGAAGTCGGGTATCGACCTGCCCGCGGGCAGGCAGACCATCGAGGGGGTGCAGGCGCTGGCGTTCGTCCGGCAGCGCTACGACCTGCCGAACTACGACCTGGACCGGATCGCCCGCCAGCAGGCGTTCCTGTCCGGCATGGCACGCAAGGTGCTCTCCCGTGACGTGTTGCTGAACCCCGGCAAGGTCTCCGCCGTGATCAGCGCCGTGAAGAAGTCCGTCGTGCTCTCCGACAACTGGGACCTGATGGAGTTCGCCGCCCAGCTGCGCGGCCTGAACAGCGGAAATGTCGAGTTCCACACCATCCCCGTGGTCGGCCCCGCGAAGTTCGGGGGCGCGGACGTGCTACAGGTCGACCCGGCCATGGTGCACCGGTTCATCGAGCAGGTGACCACCGATCAGAGCGCGTCGGCGAGCCCGACCTCGTCCGCCACCGTCACGACTCCTCCGACGCCGGGCCCGAAGAACTCGGCCAACTCGATCAAACGCAGCGGCGCCGCCCTCACCAGCTCCTCGGTGCCGCCGCCCGCGAGCACGGAACCCACCATCACGGGCGGCGAAGTTCCGTGTGTCAACTGACGCGCGTGCCTTACGCTGAAACAGCTGCGCAGCGTTGAGGAGGGAAGCCACGCGGGTGGACGAGGACGAGACGACCGGGGAAGCCGAGCCCGCGGCGGAATCCGACACCGAACCCGGGGAAACCCGTTTGGTCACCAAGGCGCGGAGCGTCCCCCGGGTCGTTGGCAAGGTGGCGTTGTCCCTGCTTTCGGTGGTGGCGCTGGCGGCCACCGGTTACGGCTTCGTGACCTATCACAAGGTACAGAGTGACGTGCACATCAGCGACGTCCTCGACCTGCCCGCGGACGTCAAGGCCCCGCCTTCCGACGACGGAGCCGAGGACATCCTGCTCGTCGGCACCGATGCCCGCACCGACATGCGGGGCAACGCACTGCCGTCATCGGTGCTGAAGCAGCTGCGCACCGAGCAGTCGGGGAGCCTGAACACCGACACCTTGATCATCCTGCGCATCCCGAAGTCCGGCGGCAAGGCCACGGCGACCTCGATCCCCCGCGACACCTGGGTCGACATCCCCCAGAGCGGCCAAGCGAAGATCAATTCGGTGTACGCGGTGGCGAAGGCGGCCGCGGCGGAAGGCCTGCGCGGCAAGGAGGACGTGGCGGCGGTCGAACGGGATTCGGACCAGGCGGGCCGCAAGGAACTGGTCCAGACCGTGCAGGACTTCACCCAGGTGCGCATCGACCACTACGCCGAGGTGAACCTGCTGGGCTTCTACCTGATCACCGAGGCGCTCGGCGGGGTCCAGGTATGTCTGAACCACGCGACCGAGGACAAGGACTCCGGCGCCGACTTCCGGGCCGGGCTGCGGACCATCTCCGGCGGGGACGCGCTTTCCTTTGTCCGGCAACGGAAGAACCTGCCGCGCGGCGACCTGGACCGGATCGTACGGCAGCAGGCGTTCCTGTCTTCGGCCCTGCACAAGGTGCTGACCGCGGGCACGCTGACCAACCCGTCGACCATGGGCAACCTGACGAACGCGCTCGGCCGGTCACTCGTCCTCGACCCGGGCTTCGACCTGCTCCAGCTCGCGCAGAAGGCCAGGGGACTGGCCTCCGGGGACGTCTCCTTCGACACCATTCCCGTGATCACCATCAACGGCTGGAGCCCGGACGGCAAGCAGAGCATCGTGCAGGTGGACCCGGACGCGGTCCGCCAGTACTTCGCCGGCCTCGCCGGGCGCGGTTCCACCGGTTCGGGTGGCGGAGCGAGCGGCGGGGTGGCCCCGGCCGCGTACGACACGCCGTTGGCGCGGACCAGCGTCGACGGCGTCCAATGCGTCAACTAAGTCGGAAAGGAACACCGCGATGAGCCTGACCGACCACCTGCTGCGCCCGCTGCTCACCCAGCCGGGCCGCCCCCTGATCACCCACTACGACGACGCGGCGGGCACCAGGGTGGAGCTTTCCGTGGCGACCGTGGCGAACTGGGCCGCCAAGACGGCCAACTGGCTGGTCGAGGAGTTCGACGTCGAACCGGGCGACGACGTGGCGGTGGCGCTCCCCGCACACTGGCAGACGGCCGGTGTACTGCTCGGCGCCTGGTGGTGTGGCGCACATGTGGTCGGCGAAACCCTGGGCGCACGCGTGGCCTTCGTGGCGCCCGGGTCGCCGAGCGATGCGGAGTCGACGGCGGTTGTCGCACTGGACCCTCTGGGCCGTGGCCTCGGCGCACCGCCCGCCGACGGCTCGCTCGACTACCTCGCCGAGGCCCGGCTTTCCGGCGACACGTTCAGCCCGCCAGCGCCTGTTCCCGGCGACACCCCGGCGCTTGAATCGTCTACTGTGGACGAAATACTCGACCAAGCCTCCGCCGCCGCGGCAAAGTCCGGCATCTCGCCGGGCGCCCGAGTCTTGTCTACTATGGAATGGACGATGCCGGGCGGGATCGTCGCGGGGTTGCTCGCCCCGCTCACCGCCGGCGCGCACCTGGTACTGGTCACCGCGCCGGACCCGGCGAAGCTGACCGACCGCCGCCGCGCCGAGCGCACGACGGTCGACCTGCCCTGAACCTACGCGGTTTGAAGTTCCGGCGTCCGGGCGCGCTTGCGCCCGAAGATGAGGTAGTCCAAGGAGAGCCTGCCGCCGTTGAAGCCCAGCGCGAGCGAGGCCGCGGCCAGCAGCAGCACAAGTTCGTAGCCGCCCTGACCGGTCAGCCCGTTCTTGAGGTGCACCGTGAAAAGCGCGCCGAGCATGTCGATCACGTATGCCACGGCGAGCACCGGCAGCGCGAAGCCGATCATGAACGCTACCGCGCCGATGGTCTCGACCACGATGAGGAACAGCGCGGTCAGCGTAGGCAACGGGAGCCCCAGCGTGTCGACCATCTTGCTCGTCACGCCGACTCCCATGTTCCACTTCTGCAGACCGTGTGCCAAGAACACGACCGCCACCGCGATCCGTCCCAGCAGGGCCGTCACGTCCTGAATTCGTGCGTACATGTCACTCCCAACAGGTTCAAGTTTCAACTACATGGCGGAGGGTACCGCAGGAGCGGCTGGCAAAAGGCCACCAGTCGGACCAGTTGGTGACCAACCGCACGTTCCTCACCTTTTGCGGGTGAATGATCAGCACCGGGGATGCGTCCGATCACCGGGGCGGCCACACTCAAATCAGCCCTCCGGCGTGGACCCCCAGCGCGCCAGAGGGCTCCTTCATTTCATGGCGAACGTCACCGGCAGGAGGTCCCATGCACCCGTCGCGGTCCGGTCAGCAGGTGCTCGCCCGCAACGGCTTCGGCCTCACCGGATTCGCGCTCGGTCTGCTGGGACTGATCTTCTCGGTCATTCCACTCCTCGGCGTGGTGGCGTGGCCACTGCTGATCCTCGGGATCGTCTTCGCGGGGATCGGCCTTGCCAGAGCGCGGCGGAAGCCCTCCGACAGGAGCCTGGCGATCGCCGGACTCGTGCTGTCGGTGGTCGGGCTCCTCGTGTGTGTCGCGTGGCTCGCCGGTCTGGCCAGGCTGATCGGCAACCCGGCGGGCGACATGACCTTCGTGCGCTATGACGTCAGCGGCACGGCACACGCGGGCACCATCACCTACTCCGCCTTCGGTGAAGGCGAGAATGCGACCAGCCGGGAGTACACCATGCTCCCGTGGTCCAAGGACATCCAGATCAAGGGCCTGCTCGAGGGCAGTTCGCTGACCATCACCACGGGCGCCGACGGCGGAACCGTCACCTGCAAGGTCGTCGTCAACGGCACGGAAATCAAGCAGTCGACCGCCTCCGGCCCGTTCGCCACCGCCGTCTGCGAGGGCTTCTGACCCCTACCGGACGACTCGGAGCCAGATGTTCGTGGCCTGCGGCGCTTGAGTCAGGCTGTGCCGTTCGAGCTTGACGCTGGCCCCATCTGGACGGTTGAACAGCCGGACGCCGTCACCAAGCAGGACGGGCGCGACGCATACGAGAATCTCGTCGAGCACGCCAGCGTCGAGACACTGCCGGGCGACCTCGGCACCGAGGATGTTGACGTACTTGTCCCCCGCCGCGGCCTTGGCGGCGGCGACGGCGCTGTCGAGGTCACTCACGAACGTGACTCCGGGCAACGGAGCGTCGGGGATGTGATGCGTGAGCACGAACTGGGGACCACTCCACCCTCCGCCGAACGGCTTGCCCTCGTCGGCGGTGCCACGGTGCGGGTCGTCGCCGCGGAAGGTGCGGTTGCCGACCAGGAGAGCGCCGATGTCGCCGACGAGCGCGTCCACCGTCGGGTTCGGTCCGAGATACTTGGTCAACCAGGACATGTCACCATCGGGACCGGCGATGAAGCCGTCCAGTGACATGGTGGCCGAATACAGCATTTTGGCCATGACCCGCTCCTTCCTTGCCCCCCGTGGGAACGCTAGCGCATCGGGGGGTGCGGACTCGCGGGTCGCAAAAGCCCGACTCGCCGGTCACAAAAGCCCGACTCGCAGGTCGCGAAGGGCCGACTCGCCCGTCCCGAAAGCCCGACTCGCCCGTCCCGAAAGCCGGACTCGCGGGTCGCGAAAGCTCGACTCGGGTGGCCCGAAAGCCGGACTCGCGGGTCGCGAAAGGCCGGCTCGCGGGGGTGTCCGGCCTGCGTAGAGTTGGTGGTATGAGTGGCCTTGTGGCACCCCTCGTGACTTTGGCCGTCTTCGCCGTGCCGCTGGCCGGGCTGCCCTGGCTCGCGTCCCGCGTCCGCCGTCGTGGTGTCGGCGCCGGCCTCCTGGGACCGATCGAGGAGATCTGGGGTCATCCGGGCGCTCACCGGGCTCGTTTCGAGATCGAAGTGCGCCAGGAGCGTCAGGCGGAGGCACCATTCACCGGGTGATCCGTCGGCCTGAACCGGTGGCATAGTGACCCACCGTGACCGAACCGGATTTCCTTTCCCGCACCCGAACGTCCTACGACACGCTGTCCGGCTACTACGCCGAATGGATCCGTGACGAACTGGCCGCCAAGCCGCTGGACCGGGCACTGCTGAGCGGATTCGCCGAACTGGTCCAGGCCGCCGATCTCGGCCCGGTCGCGGACATCGGTTGCGGCCCCGGCCGCATCAGCGCGCATCTGCACAGCCTCGGACTGTCGGTATTCGGCATCGATCTCTCGCCACAAATGATCGCCATCGCCCGCCGGACCTACCCCCACCTTCGGTTCGAGGAGGGATCCATGACAGCGCTGGATCTGCAGGACAATTCCCTCGGCGGAATCGTCGCGTGGTACTCGATCATCCACATCCCGCAAGAACAGTTGCCGGAGGTCCTCGCCGAATTCCACCGGGTACTGGCCCCGGGCGGCTACCTGCAACTCGCGTTCCAGGTCGGCGACCACCTGTTGCACCACGCCGAGGCCGCCGGCCACCAAGTCTCACTCGATTTCCACCGGCGGCGGCCGGACCACGTCGCCGAACTTCTGCGCCAGGCCGGACTCGCCGTGCACGCTCAGTTCGTCCGCGAACCCGAGGAGGCCGGCAAGTTCAAGGAGAAGACTCCACAGGGTTTCCTGTTGGCCCGCAAACCAACCGGCACGCCCACCGCCGCTGGCACCGCACAACGTCACGAAGCGTGATCGTAAAGCCGGCCGAACTCCAGCTCGATCCAGATAACGTGAAACGTGTCTGCGGTACGAACGCCGGCCATGGGGCGGAATCCGTCATAGCGGAGAACCATGAAGTAATCAGCGTCCTGGAACTGCTGAGGAATCGGTGGCGGCCGCCCGCAACGCCTTCGGCCTCACCGGATTCGTGCTCGGGCTGCTGGGACTGGTCTCCTCGTTCGTCCCGGCCGTCGGCGCGGTGGCATGGCCGCTGGTGATCCTCGGGATCATCTTCGCGGGGATCGGCCTTGCCAGGGTCCGACGGAAGACCGCCGCCAACCCCGGTCCCACCATTGCCGGGCTCGCACTGTCGGTGACCGGTCTCGTGGTGTGCCTGGCCTGGCTTGCCAATGTCGCCAACCCGATCGGCGACTCGGGCAGCAACGTCACGATCGTGCGCTACGACGTCAGCGGCACCGCACAGGCGGCCACGATCACCTACTCCGCCTCCAGCGATGGCCACAGCGCGACCGGCCAGGAATACACCACCACGCTGCCCTGGTCCAAGGACATCCGGGCCAGGGGCCAACTCGAGGACAGTTCACTGACCATCTCAACCGGCGCGGACGGCGGAAACCGTCACCTGCAAGGTCGTCGTCAACGGTACGCAGGCCAAGGTGGCGACGGCCGCCGGCCCATTCGCCACGGCCACCTGCGACGGCTTCTGACCCTTGCCGGACGACTCGCGGCCGGATTCGCCGCCTGCGGTGCCGCCGAGGCAAGACGGGCGGGATGACGTCGTGGTGGGCGTCGAGACGGACGCTGATGGCCCGTTACTTCTCGAACCGGACCAGGAGCTTTTCGAGGACGACGTGGCGGCCGTTCTCGATGTACCGTCGTGGCTTCTCGATGAGGTGGTAGTCAGGCAACCGTGCGAGTTCCCGCAGGGTAGTCGTCAATTCGAGTCTTGCCAAGTGCGCCCCGATGCAGTAGTGGATTCCGAAGCCGAAGCCAAGATGCGGGGAAGCCTTCCGGTCGAGACGGAACTCCTCAGGATTTTCGAACTGCTCGGGATCGCGGTTGGCCGCTCCCATCAGGAGCAGGACCCGCGCCCCACGCGGGATGGTCACACCGCCGAGGACCACTTCGCGGGTGGTGACGCGGCTGTGGTTGCCGACAGGGCTCCACAGCCGCAACGCTTCCTCCGCTGCGGCCGGCACGAGGCCCGGGTCGGCCCGCAGCCGCTGCTGGAGATCCTGGTTGCGGGCAAGGTGCCACAGCAGATGACTGATCGCGTTCATGGTGGTCTCGTGGCCGGCCATGCAGTAGGAGACCAGCATCGAGTGCAGTTCGTCGTCCGTGATCGGCCGGCCGTCGAATTCCGCACGAACCAAAAAGGACAGGTGGTCGTCACCCGGCTCTTTTCGCGCTCTGGTGATCTCCTCGGTGAACATGGCGGCAAACTGCGGCCAAAATCGGCTGGCGTCACGATCCCTGGGGAGGTGCCGCCACAGATTTCTGGTCAGTTCCCGTATTTTCCATTGCGCTGCCTTCGACAACCCGATGGCCAGGGCGACCGACCGGATCGTGAGCGGCATGGCGAGTTCGTTGGCGAAGTCGCCCTGGCCTCGGTCTGCCAGTGGCTTGATGAGCTCGGAAGTGATCTCGGCGATCGACCCGGAGAGGCCGCGCATTTGCTCCAAATCGAGGGGAGGCGTCATCAGAGCGCGGAAGGTCGTGTGCTCGGGCCTGTCATAGTCGACCGGCGCGAACTTGGGGGTGCCGGTGGCTTTGGGGAAAAAGACCCCCTCAGCGGAGCTGAAAGTCTCGTGGTCCTTCAGCACCGCCTTGACTTCCCGGTAGCGGGAGACGAGCCACATTCCGCCATACGCTTCCGAGTAGGCTACCGGAGAGCGTTCTTGGATCCTGCTGTGTACAAGTTCCGCCAAGTCCGGCGTGTATTCGGGGTCATGGTGATCGAACCTGACCGTGAGCCGTTCCACCGGATCGCTTGCCGTCGGGGTCATGGTTTCTCCATTTCAGTAGTTGTGCGTCCTGGAAGCTCTCCGAGACCGCCGCGGTGACGGTCTCGACGGTAAAGTCCATAACCGACCTTACTTTTCAGCCCTTGCGTTCCGCGGAAGATCTGTAAGATGGGTCACGGCAAGCGTGTTTCGTTCGGTGTCCAGAAATTTTAGAGCGGCCCCCTTTAGTCTCGCTTGAGAATTCAATGAGCGCTGTCCGACTCGCGCCCCGAAGTGATCCGGCGCTCATCTACTGGCGTGGGAAGTAATTCGAGGTTACCCTCTACCGGGTAGAGACGGGCCGGGTGTGCGTCCCGGTGTCCACGTCTCGCGTTAGGGGAATTTCGTGACAGCGCATGCTCGATCCAAGCGAACACCGGAAAACGTCAGGGAAGGCGTTGCCGTCGTGGGTATCGCTTGTAGATTTCCGCAAGCGGGTGACGCGGACGCTTTCTGGGACAACCTGGTACAGGGGCGGAACAGCATCCGCGAGGTCAGCGTCGACCAGTGGGACAAGGAGACGTTTTACTCGCCGAAGCCGATGGAGCCCGGCCGGATAAACACCAAGTGGGTCGGCAGGCTGGCAGGCTCGCGTTGTTTCGACAACGCCTTCTTCAACGTGTCACCCCGCGAGGCCGTCGCCATCGACCCGCAGTACCGGGTGCTGCTCGAAGAGGCTTGGCATTGTGTTGAGGATTCCGGGCTGCCGCTGGAGTTACTGCAATCGGCCCGCACGTCGGTGAATGTCGGCCTGTTGGCGCAGGATTACCTGATCAAGGGCGTGTCGAACAACAAACGCGTCGACGCGTTCGGCCCGGCCGGGAACTACCCGAGCATGGCGTCCAACCGGATCTCCCACCTGCTCGACCTGGACGGACCGAGCAGGACCGTCGACACCGCCTGCTCGGCCTCGCTGGCCGCACTCGGCCAGGGCCGCAACGACCTGCTGCACGAGGGGTGCGACTTCGCGCTGGTCGGCGCTGTCAACCTGATCTGCTCGCCGTGGCGGTACCTGGCGCTCACCCAGTCCCGGATGTTGAGCCCGGACGGCCGCTCGTTCACGTTCGACTGCAGGGCCAACGGCTACGTGCCGGGTGAGGGCGCCGGCATGGTGCTGCTGACCACGGTCACGAACGCCGAACGGCTCGGGTGCCACATCTACGGTGTGATCAAGGGGCTGGCCACCAACCACAACGGGCGCAACCGCAACCTGACCGCGCCGAGCGCGGCCGCGCAGGTCGACGTGATCCGGCGGGCGCTCGCGGACGCCGGCGTGGCCGCGGCCGATGTCAGCTACGTGGAGGCACACGGCACCGGCACCAGCCTCGGGGACCCGATCGAGGTCGAGGCACTGAACGTGACGTACGGGCAGGACCGCGCCGCACCGCTACTGGTGGGGTCGGTGAAGACCAACATCGGCCACGTCGAGGCCGGCGCCGGCATGGCCGGGCTCATCAAGGTGCTGCAGATGCTGCGCCACGGGACGGTCCCGCCGACCCTGAACCGGAGCGTCACCAACCCGCTCATTCAGGGCGAGGGCGAAAGCGTCGAGTTCCCCAGCGAGGCGGTCGAGTGGAAGTCCGACAGCGGTCTGCGCACCGCCGGCATCAGCTCGTTCGGGTTCGGCGGCGTCAACTGCCACGCGATTGTCCAGGAGTACCAAGGGAAGCCGGTCCCGCGCGAGGACGCGAAACCGGTCACCACACAGGTGTTCACGGTCGCGGCGAAAACGCCCGGCGCGCTGCGCGCCACCCTCGAAGCGTGGGCACGGGAACCGCGCTGGTCCGACCCGAACGCGGTGGCCGCGCTATGCCGGGCCTCGAACCGGCGCATGCTGACGCTGCCGTACCGGTTCGGAGTGGCCGCGGCGGACCTGCCGGCACTCGAGCCGGCCCAGATCGTCCGGGAACTCACGAACCTCCGCCCGGTCGAGCGGGTGCCCGAACTGGCCGTGCTGCTGGCCGACGCGGCGCCGGGAGCAGCGGCGGCGCCCCGGGCCGAACACGACGACCTCGTGCGGGAGATTCATGCCGTCGCCGGTCCGGCCGCTCAGGCACACCGCGAACTGCTCGACGGGTTCGCCGACCGGCTGGCGGGGCTGCGCACACTCGCCCGGTACGGAGTCGTGCCCGTGGAGCTGGCCGCCGTCGGCGCGGCGAGCGGAGCCGCCGCGCTGGTGCACGCCGGAACGGTGCCGCTACCGGAGGCGGTCCGCGGGCTGATCGGCGACGGCACGGCGACCATTCAGGCGCCGCCGGACCACGGCCTGCTGGTCGGTGGCGAGCGGCTGCTGCCCAACGAGCTGACCGGGGACTATCTTCGCGAGCTGGTGGACGCTCGGGCGGACACCCGGGAGGACGTCGCGCCGTATGCCCGGCACGCCGCGCTGCTGCTCGACTACCAGCACACGTTCGCGCGGGCCGTCGGGCGTTGGGAGAAGGTCGCCGGAGAGCACGGTTTCTCGGTGGCCGACGCGATCCGCGGATTCGACGACGGCGCGCCCTCGCGGCACACGTTGGCGACCGTCGCGCTGGTGGTCGACGTCGCGATCAGCGAGATCGACCAGGCGTGGGGCCTCACTCCGGCACCCTGGCTGCGGCCAGCCATCCACGAGCTGGCAACCCTGGTACGGCGATCGATCATCGAGCCGGCCGACGCGGTGGCCGCGCTGTTCGGCGACGCGGACCTCGACAAGCTGGCTGCCGGGGCCCGCGAGCACCTCGCGGTCCGCTCGGCGCCGCTGGCGGATCTTCCGGTGCTGCGCCGGCGGACGCACGAGTGCAACGCCGGCCGACGGGTGGCTCTCGCGGGATCGGAGTCCGCGCTCGTGCTGCTCGACGCGACACGCGCACGCGCCGACTGCGTGCTGGTCCTCGGTGAGACGCCCACCCCGGACGGGGACGACGTGGTGCGGATGGCGGGCGCGGAGCCGACCGCGGCCCTGCTGGAACTGTGGCGGCGCGGCTGTGCCATCGACTGGGCGGAGTCGGAACCGGTGGAATCGCCTCACCTGCCCGGCCTGCCTACCTACGTGTTCGACCGGCACGCCTACTGGATCGAGGACGACGCACTGCGCATCGACGGCCGCGAGCCACCTGGGGAACCGGCCGCCCCCCGCGAGCCCGCCGAAGACGAGCCCGCCCTGAAGGCACCGGTCGCGAAGGCACCGGTCGCGAACGAGCCGACCCCCAAGGAGCCGGTCGTGAACGAGCCGGCCGCCGCCGTGCCCGAGCCGGCGCCGCGGCGCGACGAGGACATCCTCGACCGGCTGCGGGACCTGCTGTGCCGGCTGGTCGCGGAGGCCACAAAGACCCCGGCGGCGAGCATCGGGCCGGACACCCCGTTCGCCGACCTGGGCATCGACTCGCTGATCATCCACGCGCTCAACACGCGGCTGTCCGCGTGGTTCGGTGACATCGCGGCCACGCTGTTCTACGAGTGCCGCGACGTCGGCGAACTCGCCGTCCGGATCTGGCGTGACTACGATGCCGCGGTCACCGCCCACCTGGGCGCGGAACAGCCGCCCTCGACGCCGGTGCCGGACGTGCAAGCCGTTGTGCCGCAACGAGATTCCGTGCCGGTGCCGGTGCCGCGCGCGGCGCGGGTGACCGACACCGAAACAGCGGCCGGCATCGCGATCGTCGGGCTGGACGGCCGGTTCCCCGGCGCGGACACGCCGGCCGAGTTCTGGGCGAACCTCTGCGAAGGGCGCGACTCGGTCACCGACATCCCGGCGTCGCGGTGGGACCACTCGCGGTACTTCGACGCGCGCCGCGATGTGCCGGAGAAGGTCTACGCCAAGTGGGGCGGCTTTCTGTCCGACGTGGACCACTTCGACGCGGCCGCGTTCGGCATCGCGCCCGACGAGGCGCGGTTCATGGACCCGCAGGAGCGGCTGTTCCTGGAGGCGGCGCACAACTGCCTCGAGGTCGGCGGCTATCCGCGGGAACGGCTCCGCGAGGTGCACGACAACGAGGTCGGCGTGTTCGTCGGCGCCACCTTCAACAACTACCAACTGGTGCAGTACGAGGCCGAGTTGGCCGGGGCACCGGCCAGCTCGATCAACTCGCAGACCTTCGCGATCGCCAACCGGGTGTCGTTCACCTACGACCTGCGCGGGCCCAGCCTCACCCTGGACACCGCGTGCGCGTCCGCGCTCAACGCCATCCACCTGGCGTGCGAGAGCCTGCGGCGGGGCGAGTGCTCGCTGGCCATCGCCGGTGGCGTGAACCTCTCGCTGCACCCGTCGAAGTACCAGATGCTGGCGCGCTACCAGTTCCTGTCCTCCGACGGCCGGTGCCGGGCGTTCGGCGAGGGTGGTGACGGCTACGTGCCGGCCGAGTCCGTCGGCGCGTTCCTGTTGAAACCGCTCTCGCACGCCGAACGCGACGGTGACCGCATCTACGGGGTCATCCGCGGCAGCGCGCTCACCCACGGCGGTCGGACCAACGGCTTCACCGTACCGAACCCGACCGCGCAGGCCGCGGCGATCGAACGGGCGCTGCGGCAGGCCGATGTGGACCCGGGCACGATCAGCTACATCGAGGCACACGGCACCGGCACCCGGTTGGGTGACCCGATCGAGATCGCCGGCATCACCGCCGCGTTCGGGCGCCAGCGCAAGCAGTACTGCTCGATCGGCTCGGTCAAGTCCAACATCGGTCACGCCGAGGCGGCCGCGGGCGTC
Source organism: Amycolatopsis sp. (assembly GCF_035276945.1). Classification (GTDB taxonomy): domain Bacteria; phylum Actinomycetota; class Actinomycetes; order Mycobacteriales; family Pseudonocardiaceae; genus Amycolatopsis_E. The sequence goes on from NZ_DATELF010000075.1 coordinate 38,946, forward strand.
GCGCAGGTCGCGAAGGTGGTGCTGCAGTTGCAGAACCGCACGCTGGTGCCGTCCCTGCTGCATGCCGACCGGACCAACCCGGACATCGACTTCGCCAACTCGCCGGTCTTCGTGCAAAGCACCCTGCGGGAGTGGGACCCGGCCGCGATGGGACTCGGGGCCGCGCCGCGCCGCGCCGGCGTGACCTCGATCGGCGCCGGCGGAACCAACGTCCACCTTGTCATGGAGGAGTACCGATAGCCGTGCGCCACTACGTCATCGCGGTTTCCGGGCGGTCCGAGGACTCCGTTGCCGCGCATGCGGAAGATCTCGCCCGTTACCTGTCGGGCGGCCAGCACGCCCCGGCGCGGGTGGCGTTCGGGCACCTGCTGACGCTGCCCGCGGTCGCCTGCACCCTGCTGCGCCGCCGGGAGACGCTGACCCACCGGTTGGCGTGCACCGCCGGCTCGATCGCCGAAGCCGCGGAGAAACTGTCCACGGCCGCCCGGCACACCGGCGACCACCTAACCCTTGCCGGGCTTGGCATCTACACGGGCAGCGTGCCGTGGAGCCTGTTCGGCGGGGAGCGGCACGCCGAGGACCGGGACTACCTGTCGCGGCTCGCGGCCGGCGGACGGCACGACCAGCTCGCGAGGTTGTGGACGGTCGGCTACCCGGTCGACTGGGCACTGGTCTATCCGGAACTTCGCGACGAGCGGCCCGTGTACCTGCCGCCCACCCGACTGTCCCGCCGCCGCTACTGGCCGGCGGCCGAACGGCCGGCGCGGAAGGAAAGCGTTGCGCCACAGCCGGAACCGGTGATCGAGACGGTTGAGCCCACCGTGCCGGTCACGCCGGGGCCGGTTGCCCCCGCGGCGGAACCGGCGCCGGGCGGGCTCGCCCGCGAACTGGCCGGGCTGCCGCCCACACTGCGCCAACAGCACCTCCGCGGCTACCTGCAGGAGCGGATCGCCCGGCTGCTCGGCTTCCCGGACGACGAGCTACCCGCCATCGACACGGGTTTCTTCGACCTCGGCATGACGTCGGTGCACCTGGAGCAGGTGCGCGGCGAGATCAGCGACGCGCTGTCGTTCCGGCCGAGCGAGACTTCGGCGTTCGAGCATTCGACGATCGCCGAGTTCGCCCGCTACCTGGAGCGGTCGATCGACGTCACCGCGGCGGCACCATCAACGTTGCCATCAGCAGCGCCATCAGCAGCGGCGGAGGCCGAGATCGCGTTGCCGTCGCTCGACGCGATCGACGCCCTCTCCGCCGTGGATCTCGAACGAGTGCTGATCGAGGCCGTCGGGAGATGACATCCGTGGACGAAGTAACGACGCTGAAAGCGTTGCTGCGCAAGTCACTGGCGACGATCAAGGAACTGAACCGCGACGCGGCGCAGCGCGGAAGCACGGTATCGGGGTCACCGGAGACCGCCACGTCGTCCGGCGACCCGATCGCGATCATCGGCGACGCGTGCGAACTGCCCGGCGGCGCGACCACGCCGGAGGCGTACTGGTCGCTGCTGTCGTCCGACAAGGACTGTGTGCGCGACGCGCCGGCCAGCCCGTGGCTGCGGGAGTTCTACCACCGGTACTTCCAGGAACATCCCGCCGCGGCCGGGTACGCGCGGGCGAACTACCTCGATGGCGACGTGATGCGGTTCGACCCGCGGCACTTCGCCATCTCGCCGACCGAGGCCCGCGACATGGACCCGGCCCAGCGAATGGCGCTCACCCTCACCGCGCGGGCGCTGGAGCGGGCCGGGTACCACCCGCGGCGGATCGACGGGCGGGTCGGCGTGTACTTCGGCGTGATCGGCGGCGAGTACGGCGCGCTCGCCCGGCGTGCGTTCCAGGCCGGCGGCTATGTGGCCACCGGCACGCTGAACAGCGTGGTGTCCGGCCGGGCGAGCCACACCTTCGACTTCGACGGTCCGGCCATTTCGGTGGACACCGCGTGCTCGTCCTCCCTGGTGGCGCTGCACCTGGCGTGCGAGGGCATTCGCGGTGGCGACTGCGACATCGCCGTGGTCGGCGGGATCAACCTGTTGCTGGACCCGTCGTCGTTCACCGTGCTGGCCGGGGTCGGTGCGGTGTCCCCGGACGGTCGCTGCCACGCGTTCAGCGGCGACGGCGAGGGATACGGCCGCGGCGAGGGCGGTGGTGTCGTGGTGCTCAAGCGGCTGTCCGCCGCGCGGCGCGACCGCGACCAGGTGCTGGCCGTGGTGCGCGCCACCGCGATCAACCACGACGGCACCTGCAGCGGGCTCACCGTGCCCAACGGCAGGGCACAGGGCCGGCTGATCGAGGCCGCGCTGCGCCGGTCCGGCCTGGCCGCCACGGACATCGACTACCTGGAGGCACACGGCACCGGGACACCGCTCGGCGACCCGATCGAGATGACCGCGGCCAGCCAGGCGTACTGCCGGGACCGGCCAGCGGATCGGCCGCTGGTCGTCGGGTCGGTGAAAGCGCTGATCGGGCACCTGGAGGCCGCGAGCGGCATCGCGTCGCTGCTCAAGCTGATCATGGTGCTGCGCCACCGCCGGGTGCCGGCGCAGCCGATGTCCGGTCCGGTGAACCGGAACATCGACTTCGACGGACTGCGGCTGCGCGTGCCCACCGCTCCCGTCGACCTGCCCGCCCCGTCCGGCCGGGCGCTGACCGGCGCGATCAGCTCGTTCGGCTTCAGCGGCACGAACGCGCACGTCATCGTCAGCGCTCCCGATCCGGAGCCGCCCCGGCCGCCCGCCACCCGGGTGCGGCACGCGCTGCTGCTGGCCGCCGGCTCCCGTACCGCGCTGGACACCTGCGTCGCCGACGCGGTCGCCGACCTGGAGCGGGTGTCCGACGCGACGCCGGTGCTCGAAGCCGCGAACGGTCCTTCGATCGCCGAGGACATGTGCTTCACCCGCGCGACGGGCCGCGAGCACGGCCCCTACCGTACGTACGTCACCGGCACCGACCGCGCCGAACTCCTGGCCGCGCTGCGCGCACAGCAGGCGGTGCCGCAGTTCGTCACCGACTCCGGACTGACCCGGAACGGTCCGCTCAAACGGGCGGTGCTCCTCGATGGGCACGCCCCGCCGGATTCCTGGTCACGGGACTGGCACCGCACGTTCGCCGCGTTCCGTGCCGGCTTCGACCGGGTCGCGGCGGGGACGTCGCTGGCCCGGCTGCTGGAGCCCGGCGAGCAGCCCGCGGACGCGGCGGAGCTGGCCGGATTCCGGCTCGCCGTGCTGTGCGGCACGGTCGCCCTGTGGCGCGGTTTCGGGGTGGTGCCCGAGATTTGGTGCGCCGCCGGCATCGGCGTGTACGCGGCCGCCGTCGAGTCCGGCACGCTACCCGCGGACGCCGCACTCGCGGACCTGGCCACGTTGTTCGCCGACGTCCCGCTGGACACCGACGGCGACCTGCCCGCGCTGGCCGGCCTCCGGGTGCCGGAGGCCGGACACGGTGGGACCGGCCGGCTGGACGCGGCGCTGGTCGACCCGCTGGACGGCGGGTTCGTCGGCCCGAGCCAGCTCGCCGACCCGACCTACTGGCTGCGGGCGGCCACCGCACCGGCCGATCTCGGCCGCGGCGCGCGGCGGTGCGCCGAGCACGATGTGCGGGTCGCGGTGGCGGTCCACCCACCGGGGCCCTCGATCGCGGAGGCGCTCGTGGTCGTCGCGCCCGCGCCCGGCGACGATCCGCGGGACGCGGTGCTCTCGGTGCTGCTGCGCCTGTACGAACTCGGCGCGGACGTGGACTGGGAGCCGCTCTACGCGGGCTCGACCGCACGCCGGGTCACGTTGTCCACGACGCCTCTGGACGAGGCCCCGTACGTGCTCGCCGACCCGGTCATCCGCCCGGTCAATGCGGTCGAACCGGTGTCCGGCGACCCGCTGGAGCCGCGGCCGCACCTGTCACCGCGCAGCGGCGGCGAAATCGACTTCACGCTCGGTGCGCCCGCGCTGCCACTGGCCGACACCCACCACATCGTGCATATCGGCTACTTCGTGGAGATGCTGCTGCGGTCGGTCGCCCTGCTGCGTCCGGACACCGCCTTCCAGATCCGCGAGATGCGGTTCAGCACCGCGCTCGTGGTCTGGGACACACCGGCCAGGGTACGGCTGGTGCTGGAGGAGTCCGGCGACTCGCCCGCGTTCGCGTTCTACTCGCTGGTGGACGAGGCCACCAACCGCTGGCAGCAGCATGTGTCGGGAACCCTTGCGCGGCAAGGAGATCCGCCCGTCGCGGCAGCGGCGGAAACGGGCCCGCCGACGCGATTGCTTTCCGGCGCGGAGTTCTACGCGAAGCTGGCCGAGCGGGGCCTGCGGCTCGGGCCGAGCGTGCGGGCCGTCGGGGACGTGTACACGGACGGCACCGGCGTGCTGGCCGACGTCGAGCCCGCGCACGCCGTCGCACCGCAACGGGCGCTGGCACGGGTCGCCCCCGGCATCCTCGACGCGGGCGCGCAGGTGTTCCAGATGGCGATGCCGCCAGAGGTGCCCCCCACCGCCGCGTTCATGGTCGAGGCGCTGGAGGGCCTGCTCGTGCACGCGGGCGGACTGGCCGCGCCTGCCCGGCTGCGGGTCGACGGAGTGCGTGCCGTGCCCGGCGACAACGCGGTGACCGGACGGCTCCTCGTGCTGGACGCGAGGGACGAAGTGATAGTCGAATGCGCGCGGTGCACGGTGCGCTGGATCGAGGGCGGCGTCGAGTCGATTCTCGCCGCGGCCGGTCTGGCCGGCGACGAGCCGCGCCTCACGGACGCGGAGATCGCCGACCCCGACCGGCTGCCGGACGCGGTCATGCGCGTGCTGTCGGTGCTGACCGGGGTCCCTGCGTCCGACATCCGGGGCGGTGAGACGACCACCGCGCTCGGCGTGGACTCACTGCAGGCGACCAGACTGCACCGGGCGCTGGAACCGGTCAATCCGTCCGATCGGGTGCCGCTCGCCGACATCGTCGCGGGCATCGGAGTCGCCGAGCTCGCCCGCCGGCTGCGCGGCGACACGAACGAGACCCGGCGGCCGGCGGCTGCGGCGCCGGTGCGGCGCCGGAATTTTCTCCAGCTGTCCAGGCAATCCCCGCGGCTGCGGCTGCTGTGCGTGCCCTACGGTGGCGGCAGCACGCTGGTGTTCCAGGGCTGGCAGGCGTTCTTCCCGGACGACGTGGAAGTCTGCCCGGTGTCGCTGCCCGGCCGGGGCGATCGGCTCGGCGAACCGCTGGTACCGGACGTCTACCAACTCGTGGACGACCTCGAGGAGGAGGTGCTGCGCTCGGTCGACACGCCGTTCGTGCTGTACGGGCACAGCTTCGGCGCGCTTATCGGCTACCTCCTCGGCCTGCGGCTGCAGGCCAGGGGCCTCACCAGCCTGCGGCACCTGTGCGTCGGCGCGTTCAGCAGCCCCGGTGGCCGCGGCAACCCGTTCCAGCTGGAGTGCCTGGCGGAAATCGCCGCGGCCGGGTATCCGGGCATGCCGAGCACCGAGGACATCCAGGCGCTCGACACGGACGACCTGCGGCGCCTGGCCGCCATCCTGCGGTTCCCGCTGCGGCCCGCCATGGATCGGAGCTTCCTGCGGATGGCGTTGCCGGTGCTGGTCAACGACATCCGGCTGGTCGGGAGCTTCCGGCACGAGGACGCCGTTCCGCTCGACGTGCCGATCACCGCCGTGCACGGTAGCGGCGACGACCGGGTCGAGGAACAGCAGATGCGGGACTGGAAACGGTGGACCACCAGGGACCTCGACTTCCACGTCCTCGACGGCGACCACTTCTTCCTGCACCCCGACCAGCAACGGGCCGCGCTACTGGACATCCTCGTTCGCGGACCGCTCGCGGGTCCGGGCACCGGAACGGAGCATGTGTCATGACCGCTTACGACATGCTCGCACGCACATCCGCTTCAGCCTCTCCACCAGCGTCCGCGCGCCGTGCCCGCCGAGCGGGTTCACGGTGAACAACCCCCACCGGACCGGCAACTTTTCCGCTCCGGTCCGTAATACGACCGGATCACCAGAGCACGAAGGAAACCGCATGAAGGCGTTGTGGTTCGACCGCACCGGTACTCTCGACGCGCTCACCATTGCCGAGCTACCGGTCCCCGAACCGGGCAAGGATGAGGTCCGGGTTCGTGTGCACGCGGCCGGAATCCATCCGAGTGGCCTCAAAAACGTACTCGGCCGCTTTCCCCGCACCACCTACCTCGCCACCAAGACCGGCGGGACGGACAGGTTCGTGTTCGTCGCCGAGAACGACTGAGCGCCGCCATGCCCGCTTTCGTGTTCGCCGGACAGGGTTCCCAGCGTCGGGGTATGGGACGGGATCTCTTCCCGCTGTTCCCGGACCACGTCCGGGCCGTCGACCGGATCCTCGGCTACTCGATCGAGGAGTTGTGTGTCGACGACGACGGCTCGCGGCTGTGGCAGACCCAGTACGCCCAGCCCGCGATCTACGTCGTCAACGTGCTGGCCTATCTCCGGTTCCAGGCGGACACCGGGATTACCCCGTCCTGTCTGCTCGGCCACAGCCTCGGCGAGTACTGCGCGCTGCACCTCGCCGGCGCCTTCGACTTCGAGACCGGTCTCGAACTGGTCGCCGAGCGCGGCCGGCTCATGGCCGCCGATGGCTCCGGAGCGATGGCCGCGGTCATCGGCCTGAGCGTTGAGGATGCCCACCGGGTGGCCGGTGACTGGCCGGGCGGCGGTGTCTGGATCGCCAACCACAACGCCCCCGACGAGGTGGTCGTCTCCGGCCATGCCGAGATGATCACCGCCGCCAAACGGCATTTCCTCGACGCCGGGGCGTCCACCTACGTGCCGCTCCAGGTGAGCGGTCCCTTCCACACCCCGCTCATGCGGTCCGCCCAGACCGAGTTCGAGACCGTGCTGTCGAGGACCCCGCTCTCGGCACCCCGGATTCCGGTCATCAGCAACCTGACCGCCCGCCCCTACCTCGACCGTGGTGTGCGGGACACCCTGGCAGCACAGATCTCCAATCCGGTGCGGTGGGTCGACAGCATCACGCTCCTGCTCGGACGCGGGGAAACCCGGATGATCGAGATCGGCCCGAAACGGGTGCTCACACCCTTGATCGGCAAGATCGCGGCCGCCGCCTGAGCGACCGGAGCGGGTAGTCGTCGTGATGAGCCGGACGGGCATGTTCCAGCGAACCGCGGCCACACCGGTGAGCTGGCACACTCAGGCCATCTGCCCGGCGCGAATACTCCTCAGCCCTTGAGCAGGGCGCGGGCCATCACCAACCGCTGGATCTGGTTGGTGCCCTCGTAGATCTGGGTGCTTTCGGAAGAGCATAACCGCCACCTGCGGGAATCCTTCCGATCTCTCCTCTGACCAGGCAGTTTTCCGCTTGCTGCCGTTGGCCGAAGTTGGCCGTATTCGACTGTCTGACGGGACAGAGACGGAACAGCGCAGTCGCGCTCCACCGTCCACAAAGGAGAGTCGCCGAGGCGTTGCTCGTCCTACGGCCGGTGCGGCTCCCTGGACGCGGTCGGATCCCACATTCTGCGTGCCCATGGCACGGGCATGGTCCGGCTCGGCGCCGCGATGGTCGGGCGTGCCGACGAGCTCGACGGCGGCCAGCCGCCTCGGTCCCCAGCTGGACCCTCGATCCTCCCCTGAACGCCCGCGCTCCCCTTGGTTCCTCCCGCATCTGGCTGGGGGTTGAGCGTGGGTCACCCCGGTCCCCGATCGTGCGGGAGGGAGGTGATGGAGCCATGAACTGTACTGGGTGCGGTAATACAGGAACGGCCATAGAAACAGACGGCAGCGGATTTATCCACAGAAAAGCGTGCGGCTGCGGATGCCCTAACCTAATGGGCCGTGCTCGGGCTAGCCGAGCCACCCAGTCCCGCCTAACGTGAGGCTAGACCTGCAATTCGCGTCGGCGGTGGTCCTCGGCGGAGGAGAGTCCGAGGGCCAACTCGGGCGCTTCCCCGGCACCCAGCTCGGCCGGCGCGGTCAAGTAACCCACTCGGCTGCGCTGGCCGAGCTTCCACCTCAGGAAGGAGTCAGCATGTCCGATTACGGCAGTTGTCCTGTCTGCGGTTTGACGGTGAACGTGCCCTCGGGGTCCTCGGTGCCGATGATGCACCGCGCGCCGGGTGAGCAGGGGAAGTGCCCGGGTTCCGGACAGACGGCGAACTGAACACTACGATGGCCGCTGTGGAGACTCAAACCAAGCGGATCTGCTCGATGGAGGGCTGCAACCAGGAGATCTACCTGCGTCCCGAGGAGCGCGAAGTGTGCGCCGGGTGCGAGCTGCGTGGTGGGCCACCACCGGCCCGGCCTGTTGAGGATCGGGCCGAGGGTGGTTCGGACGCTCAGCGTGTCAAGGCGTACCTCGCGGGGATGACCGTCGAGGAACGGCAGTACCAGATCAAGAACCTCGAGCAGTTCAACGGCGCTCTGGCCGAGCAGTGGCGGCAGTGGAACGACGAGCTGACCGCCGAGGAAGCAACTCAGCACTAAGCACGACAAACGCGGCCCCGCCCCGGCGAACCAGGGCGGGGCCACGTGCTGTGCGGGGTCGGTCGAGCGGCTGGCCAGGTCGAATGGCTTGCCGTGCTGCTCCTGGGCGCGCTTCTCGTCCAGGACAGTGCTCGCGTAGGCGCCGAGCGCGCGGCGGAGCGCCGCAACCCGGTCCTCGGTACGGACACGTTCCCACGCCATCGCGCCGAACTCATCAACCCGGGCATACTCGGAGAGTACCGAGAAGACGCCGAACTATCAGCTACTGCGTATGTAGAGTACATGGAACTGCGGCACCATATTCTCGACGAGGGTGATCATACGTTTGAGATTCCACCAGAGCCTAAGGGTGAGATGCGTCACGATCAGCAGATCAAGGTGGCTCAATGGGAGCTAGAGCGAGCCGAGTTTGTCGCTCGCGGCGCCACTGACAGATTTGCGACCGTCGACCCGTCGAGCAGGATCCGGTATGAGTCGATCTATCGTCTGCACGTCGAGCCGGAATTTGCCAAGCGGGCCGTGAAGGCGATCAAGCCGTCGGACATCTCGACGTTCCAGACCGAACTGGGCGAGCGGGTCGGCCCCTCGACTGTCGCGACCGCTCGCCTGGTCGTGGTCGGTGTTCTGGACCTCGCGGTGGCGGACGACGCGATCAAGAAGAACCCGGCGCGGTCGAAGATCGTGCAGACCGTGAGCAGCGACAGCGGCGAGAAGATCCAGGCATGGAGCGACGAGCGGGTGTTCTCGCTGATCGACGGGCATCCCGACTCGCTACGGGCCATGCCGACGATCGGCGCCACGTGCGGTCTGCGAGAGGGTGAGCTGTTCGGCGTCGCCGAGGAGGACATTGACTTCGACGAGGGCGTGATCCATGTGCGCCGACAGCTCAAGAAGCTCGGCAAGGATCACGTGTTCGCGCTGCCGAAGAACGATCGGACCCGCATCGTGCCCATGTCCGACTGGACTGCGCAGAACATTCGCGTGCACATCGCGAAGTACAAGCCCCAGCCGCTGACGCTGCCGTGGGAGAAGCCGACAGGCAAGCCCCAGACGCACAAGGTGCTGTTCCGGTGGCTCGACGGCGACCACATGAAGCCGCGGGCCTACTCGGAGACAGTGTGGAAGCCTGCGCTCGTGGCGGCCGGGGTCATCCCTGAGCCAACCAAGGACAAGCGCGGCCGGCGGCGGTACGTCACCACCCGCAAGGAGGGCACGCACCAACTCCGGCATTGCTACGCGAGCGTGATGCTCGCCGATGGTGTGAACGTCAGGGAGCTCGCCGAGTACCTTGGCCACGCTGACCCAGAGTTCACGCTCAAGATCTACGCCCACATGCTGCCGGACTCGCACGACCGGGCCCGACGGGCGATCGATGCCCGCATGTTCCGGCCGCGCGCGGTCTCGGACGGAACATGGACGGAACGGAGGTGACCAGCGTGACCGCTCGCCGAACGAGCCGAATGGGTACCAAGATCGTTGGCACCCCTCGTCACCTGTGGAAACTCAGCCTTTCAGCAGGGCGCGGGCCATCACCAACCGCTGGATCTGGTTGGTGCCCTCATAGATCTGGGTGATCTTCGCGTCGCGCATCATGCGTTCGACGGGGAAGTCGCGGGTGTAGCCGGCGCCGCCGAAGAGCTGGACGGCGTCGGTGGTGACCTCCATGGCGACGTCGGAGGCGTAGGACTTGGCGGCGCTGGCCATGAAGCTTGCGCGGGCATCACCGCGTTCGGAGGCGGCGGCGGAGGCGTAGACCAGGTGGCGGGCGGCTTCGATCTTGGTGCCCATGTCGGCCAGCATGAACTGCACGCCTTGGAATTCCGCGATCGCCTTGCCGAACTGCTTGCGGTCCTTGACGTAGGCGACCGCGGCGTCCAAGGCGCCCTGCGCGATGCCGAGGGCCTGGGCGCCGATGGTCGGGCGGGTGTGGTCGAGGGTGCGGAGCGCGGTCTTCAGGCCGGTACCGGGCTCGCCGATGATGCGGTCGGCGGGAATGGCGCAGTCCTCGAAGTAGATCTCCCGCGTCGGCGACCCCTTGACGCCGAGTTTGCGCTCCTTCGGGCCGACCGAGAACCCGGGGTCGTCCTCGTGCACGGCGAACGCCGAGATGCCGTTGGACTTCTTCTCCGCGCCCGGGTCGGTGACCGCCATCACGGTGTACCAGCTCGACTCACCGGCATTGGTGATCCAGCACTTCGTGCCGTTGAGCACCCAGGAGTCACCGTCGAGCCGCGCGCGTGTGCGCATCGACGCGGTATCCGACCCGGCCTCCCGTTCGGACAGCGCGTACGACGCGGACGCCTCGCCAGCGGCGATCGGCGGCAGGACCAGCTTCTTCAGCCCTTCGGACGCCGACAGCAGGATCGGCTGGGTCCCCAGCTTGTTCACCGCGGGGATCAGCGACGCCGAGGCGTCCACCCGGGCGACCTCCTCGATCACGATGCAGGCCACGACGGCGTCGGCGCCCTGCCCCTCGTAGGCCTCGGGGATGTGCACGGCGTTGAAACCGGACTTGACCAGCGCGTTGTACGCCTCGATCGGATAGCGCTCCTGCTCGTCCACCTCGGCCGCGTAGGGCGCGATCTCCTTCTCGGCCAGGGCACGCACGGCCGCCCGCAGCTCTTCGTGTTCCTCCGCCAGCTGGTACAGCCCTGGTCCGTTTGACACCTCGAGTCACTCTCCTCAAACGTGTGCCCTGGTCGATGTTATCGCTCGTTTACTAGGACGTCCTTGTGTTCTTAGCCGCATCTTCGTCCTAAAGTGGAGTGATGTCGATCACGTGGCCCGCTGGACTGCCATCCTCGCCCGACTATCCGGACTTGCCCGTCGGCTCGATCCTCGCCGGAGCGGCGGCCCGCTTTCCGGACCGGATCGCGTTCGCACACAATGGCCGTGAGCTCGGTTTCGCCGAGACCTACCGCGCCGCGTGCCGGTTCGCGAACGCGCTGCACGCCCACGGCGTCGAACCGGGCGAGACCGTCGCCATCCATCTGCCGAACTGCCTGGCCTACCCGGTCGCCTACTACGGAGTCCTGCTGGCCGGCGCGACCTTCACCCCGGCCAACCCGCTGCTGCCGCCTGCCGCGCTCGCGGCGCAACTGGCCGACTCCGGCGCGGTCGCGGCGGTCACCTTCGGCCGGGCCGCGGACGTCCTGGCCGGAGTCCAGGACCAGACACGGATCCGGCTCGTCGTGGTGACCGCCCCGGCCGGGGAACTCGCGGCGGGCCGGCTCGGCTTCGCCGAATTCCATGCCGGGCAACCGGAACAGCCACCCCAGGTGGACATCGACACCCGTACCCGGCTCGCCCACCTCGCCTACACCGGCGGAACCACCGGCCGGTCGAAGGGCGTGAAGCTGCCCCACCGCAACGTCGTGGTGAACTCGTTGCAGTACGCCTGCTGGGGCACCGGTTCGGTCCCGGCGCTCGACGAGCAGGGCAATCTGGCGCTCGACCAGGTCGGTGACGAAGACGAGTGGCCAGTCCGGCTGGGTACCGGCTGCGGGATCAACCTCACGCCCTGGTTCCACGCGATGGGCACCATCGGTGGCCTGAACATCCCGGTGGCCTGCGGCGTCACCTCTGTGCTGCAGGACAGCTTCGACCCCGTCGCCTACCTGGCGGAAGCCGAAAAGCGCCGGGTCACCACCATGGGCGGGGCGCCTGCCCTGTTCGCCGCGCTGCTGAACTGCCCCGACTTCCACACGCGCGACCTGTCGTCCGTCCGGACGATCACCTCCGGCGCGGCGCCGATGCCGCTCGAGATGCTCAAAGCGTTGCAACGCCGGTTCCCCGACGTGGTGATCGCGGAAGGCTACGGCCTCACGGAAGTGACCATGGGCGCCACCCAGGCACCGTCTGCGCGCTCGGCGGTGCGGAAACCCGGCACGGTCGGCCTTCCGGTGTTCGACACGGAGGTCAAGATCGTACCCGCGGAGGGCGGTGAGGAACCCTTGCCGCCCGGCGAGGCGGGCGAGGTGTGCATCCGCGGCCCGCAGGTGATGACCGGTTACCACAACAGTCCGGATGAGACGGCCGCGGTGCTGGTGGACGGCTGGCTGCACACCGGTGACATCGGCATCCTCGACACCGACGGCTACCTGTCCATTGTGGATCGCAAGAAGGACATGCTGATCTACAAGGGATACAACGTCTACCCGCGCGAACTGGAGGAACTGCTGCTGGCCCAGCCCCTGGTGCGGGCCGCCGCCGTGGTGGGCAGGCGGAGCGCCGACGTGGGCGAACTACCGGTGGCGTTCGTGGTCCTCGACCCGTCGGCGGCACCGGCCGATCCGCAGGAGGTCATCGGCAAGGTCAACCAGAACGTCCTGCCCTACAAGCGGATCCGGGAGCTGCACGTCGTCGATGAGATCCCGGTTTCGGCCGCGGGCAAGATCCTCAAACGCGAACTCCGCGCCCAACTCCGGCAGAACGAATCAGTCGGCTAGGCGCGTGCGGAGAGCTACGTCCTTGTCGAGCACGAGCTGTTCGAGGTCGGCCTGGAAGGTGGCCATCCGGTCACGCAGCGCGGGGTCGCTCGCCGCAAGGATGCGGACGGCGAGCAGCCCGGCGTTGCGAGCACCGCCGACCGAGACGGTGGCCACCGGGACCCCGGCAGGCATCTGCACGATGGACAGCAGCGAATCGAGCCCGTCGAGGTGCTTCAGCGGCACCGGCACGCCGATCACCGGCAGCACCGTCGCGGAAGCCACCATCCCCGGCAGGTGCGCGGCGCCGCCCGCGCCCGCGATGATCACCTTGAGCCCCCGGTCCGCGGCGGTCTTGGCGTAGTCGAGCATCCGCTGCGGGGTGCGGTGCGCCGAGTAGACGCCCACCTCGTAGGGCACGCCGAACTCGGCCAGCGCCTGCCCTGCGGCTTCGAGCACCGGCCAGTCCGAGTCGCTGCCCATGATCACGCCGACGTCGGTGCCCACGAAAACTCCTCGGGTCAGTGGATCTGGTGGCCGTCGAGCCATTCGCCGTGGGACAGCCAGTGCGCGGCGAGCTTCGCGCGGGTGCGCAGCTCTCCCATGTCCGAACCGACGACGTTGACATGGCCCAGTTTGCGGCCGGGCCGCTCGCCCTTGCCGTACATGTGCACCCGCACGTCGGGAAACCGCGCGAACAGGTGGTGCAGGCGCTCGTCCGGGCCCATCGCCGGTTTCTCCGGCGCGCCCAGCACGTTCGCCATCACGGTCGGCGCGCGCAGGCTCGTCGCGCCCAGCGGGTAGTCCAGCACGGCCCGGAGGTGCTGCTCGAACTGGGAGGTCTGCGCGCCGTCCATGGTCCAGTGCCCGGAGTTGTGCGGGCGCATCGCGAGTTCGTTCACCACCAGCCCGCCGTCGGTGTCGAACAGCTCGACCGCGAGCACCCCGGCCACCTTGAGCTCGGCGGCGATCCGCAGGGCCAGCTCCTGCGCCTCGTGCACCTGACGGGAGGTGAGCCCGGGCGCGGGCGCCAGCACCTCGGTGTTGATCCCGCCCTCCTGCACGGTCTCCACCACCGGCCAGGCCGCGCCCTGCCCGAACGGCGACCGCGCGACCAGCGCGGCGAGCTCGCGGCGCATCCGCACGCGCTGTTCCACGAGCAGTTCGGCGCCACCGGCCAGCAGTTCGGGCACGACCTCGCGGGCCTCGGCATCGGAGCCGAGCATCCACACGCCCCGGCCGTCGTAGCCGCCGCGAGCCGTCTTCAGCACGACCGGCCACGAGTGCGTGGCGGCGAACTTCAGCACGTCGTCCACTTCGGACACTTCGGCGAACGGCGGGCACGGGAATCCGTGCGCCGAGAGGCGTTCCCGCATGACCAGCTTGTTCTGTGCGAAGGGCAGCGACTCCACCCCTGGCCGTAGCACGAAGCCCTCCATGGACAGGGTGAGCAGGTGCTCCCCGGGCACGTGCTCGTGGTCGAAGGTCAGCACGTCTACTTCGGAGGCGAACGTGCGGAGCGCTTCGAGATCGGTGTGGTGCCCGATCGTCACCTGGCTCGCGACCAGGCCGGCCGCGTCGTTCTCGTCCGCCGCCAGAACCCGCAGCGACTGGCCGAGCGAAATCGCGGCCTGATGCGTCATCCTGGCGAGCTGGCCGCCGCCCACCATGCCCACCACGGGAAGACCGGTCCGAGAGTCCATAACGATTGAAGACTAGAGCACAGAGGATTCCCGCTGACGGGTACGTCGCAGCTCACGGGCGGTCATGCCGAGGATGCCGAGCGCCGCGGCGAGTACGTAGGCGTTGCCGAGAACCGACCGGCCCGGCCCCCAGCCGAACTCGGTGGCCCCGCCGTTCGGCACGAGCATCACGACGCAACTGACGAAGAGCGCCGCGACCGCCGCGGCCCAGAGCCACCATCCCCGTACCGCGAGCAAGGCGATCAAGGGCACCGCCCAAACCCAGTGATGCGACCAGGAAACCGGCGAGACCAGCAACCCGAGGAAGGCCGTCACCAGCAGCGCGGCGAGCGTCTCGCCCCGCCGGTGCAGCCGCCGCACCAGCCAAACCGCGGGCACCGCGAGAGCCGCGCCGATCAGCAGGGCCACCGCCATCGCCCACGGCGCGTCCTCCGTGGCGCGGCTGACCCAGCCGTTGAGCGACTGGTTGAAGATCCAGTGCACCCCGCCGACCCGCTTGGGGTCGAACGCGGCCTCGGTCCAGTACCGGATCGCGTCACTCGGCGCCAGCGTGAACATCAGGGCTTGGAGCGCGAAGAACGTGCCCAGCGCACGAAAGCCGTCACGTGCGCGGCCGGTCACGAACAGGTGCGCCACGAAGATCAACGGGGTCAGCTTCACCGCCGCCGCGACCCCCGTCAGGAGCCCTCCCACCCGTCTCCCGCCACCACCCGCGACGGAGGCGCTCCGCGCCACTCCATCGGTCCCGTGCGACCCGCCCAGCACGAGCACGTCCACGATCACCAGTGCGAGCAGGATCAGGTTGATCTGCCCCAGAAACAGCGTCTTCCACACCGGCTCCAGCGCCAGCGCACACACCGTCAGCCCGGTCACCGCGAGGGCACGGGGCCGCGCGCAGACCCTGATGACGACGGCAAGCGACAGCACGGAAGCGGCCGACACGGCTCCCCACACCAGGCCCGCAGGCATTGCCGCGAGCGGCACGAAGAGCAGGGCGGCCGCGGGCGGGTAGGTGAACGGCAGCGCCACCCAGGACGGCAGCGCGCCCAACCGTTGCGGGTCGTACAGCGGGTCGCCGTGCAGGAAAGTCAGCGCCCCGGCCCGGTACACCGCGCTGTCCGCGCCCAGCCGCCAGCCCGCCAGCCAGCCGAGCACGCCGACGGCCAGGACGACGAGGACCAGCAGGCCGACCGGGACCGCGGACTCAAGCCGACGCGCGGGCACGGCGCTGCAAGGCCCACCGGGTGACGAGCACCCCGCCGAGCACGATCGGCATCAGGATGTAGGCGTTGCCGAGCACGCCCTGCCAGACCTTCCAGTGCAGTTCGATGTTGCGCCCGTTCGGCAGCACCAGCAGCACGCAGCTGATGAACACCGCGATCACCGCGCCGGTGCCGACCCACAGCTTCCACGCCCTCGCCAGGTTGGTCTGCGGCAACAGCGAGACGAGCAGCACGATCAGCGGCACACACCACACCCAGTGGTGCGACCACGAGATCGGCGAAGCCAGCAGCGTGAAGAACGCGCTGACCAGCAACGCCGCCAGGGCCTGGCCCCGGCGGTGGAAGTGGAGCAGCAACCACACGGCCGGGATGGCGATCAGCGCGCTGAGGCCCAGCGCCGCCTTCGACGCCCACGGCGCCAGGTCGGTCACCCGGTTCATCAGGCCGTTCAGCGACTGGTTGCCCGCCCAGTGCACCGGCCCGATCCGACCGGTGTCGTAGATGGTCTTGGTCCAGTACCGGATCGTGTCGCCCGGGATGAGCAGCAGCATCAGCGCCTGCAGGCCGAGGAAGGTACCCAGCGCGCGAGCCGCGTCGGCGCGCTTTCCGGTGAGGAACAGGTGCGCCACGAAGACCAGCGGGGTCAGCTTCACCGCCGCCGCGACTCCGACCAGCACCCCGCCCCAACGAGAACCGCGCGCGGTGACCACCAGGACGTCGACCACGACCATGGCCATCAGGACGAGGTTGATCTGGCCGAGGAACACTGTGCGCCAGACCGGTTCCAGGCCGAGCATCAGCACCGAGGCCACCAGGGTCGCGCGCGCCGGCGAAGACCACCAGCGGGCACCTTCGACGGGCTTGGGCAGCGAGCCGATCGCGACCCTGATCACCAGTGCCATCGCCAGCACCGAGATCGCGGTCAGCACGCCCCAGGCGACCTGGGGCGGCAGCAGCGCCAGCGGCACGAACAGCAGGGACGCCGACGGGGCGTAGGTGAACGGCAGCAGCGCCCACCACGGCTCGGACGCCAGGGTGCTCGAGTCGTACAGCGAATCGCCGTTGAGCAGGGTTAGCGCACCCGCCCGGTAGACGGCGCTGTCCACGCCCAGCCGCCAGTCGAAAACGGCGCCGACGACGCCGACCGCGATCGCCAGCGCCGGCACCATCGACAGCAGCAGGATCGACCGTGGGCGCATGGAAAGCCGGGCGAGCGAGACCCGCAACGCCAGACGCGGAGCAATGGGCATGGCGGACTCGCCGCCGGTGGCAGACACAGACTGCGTCACGTCACCAGGAAATCACGAACACACCTCACAGGGGCCACATACCCCTGAATCACGCACGGCCGAGTCGGGAAAGAAGCGCGCAGGCGCCTTCGTGGGTCGGGGGAAGGCGCACCATGCGCAGCCGCGGCGCGCGAATCCCGTCGAGTTCGGTGTCGGCGGACAGCCGGTCGTGCAGTTCACGCCGCAGCCGCACGGCCCGCACCATCGACTGCCCGTCTCGGGGCAGGACGGCCGCCGCGGTGGACGGCCCGAGCGACGCCAGGGTTTCGCCGCCGTCGAACGCCGCCCGCAGCGCCTCCGCGGTCAGGATCATCGCGGTGGCCCGTGGCCAGCCGGTGACCTCACGCAGGTCCAGGCCAACCACCAGGACCGTGTGCTCCTCGGCGACCGGCCGCCCTCGCCGGACCGACCCCCGGTACAGCTCGCCGAGGCGCGTGCGCAGGTAGGCCGCCGACGTGAGCCCGGTCAGCGGATCGGTCACCTCGACGTGGGCGAGCCGGCTGAGCGCGACGTCCGCCCAGGCGACCGCGGCCACCCGGAGTAGCCGGGACGGGATGTCGTCCACGTCCGGGCAGGTCAGCTTGTGGTCGGCGAGCACGTTGTGTAGTGCCGCGAGGTCGGCCAGGGTCTCGGCCAGCCCGGCGCCCGTGGCGGCCCGTGCGCGGGCCAGCCCCACCAGGAGTACGTCGGGTGTCCGGCCACGCAGCACCGCCGAGCACACGGCGTCGACCTCGGGCAGCGCCCAGTCGCTCGGGAATCGCCAGCCGGAGGCGAGGCTCGCGGTCCGCCAGCGCGCCCGCAACGTGCGCAGGGACTTCTCCAACAGCGGCTTCTCCATTTCCCGTCGAGTCTCCGCTGAGATGACGGCCGCCGCACTGCCACGTGACGCGGGTTCACCGGACGCGGGTGAACTCGTTGGGCCCTCCGGGTCGTCCGATGACCCGGCACATGACGCAGTGTCGATCGTCGGCCACACTGATCGCGGCGTTCGGTCAAAGTTGAAGAGTTGAGCCCCGCCGGTACGACTTTTGGAGAGAATGACGAAGTGTCCACGGTTCCCGATGATTTCGACGGCCAGGGCGACGCCGAGCTGATCGCGCTGGTTCGTTCGGGAACTCTCGCGGCCTACGGCACCCTCTACGAACGTCACGTGGCGGCCGCCTACAACCTGGCCCGCCAGCTCGCCCGCTCCAAAACGGAGTCCGACGACCTGGTGTCCGAGGCCTTCGCGAAGGTGCTGGACATCCTGCGCGCCGGGAAAGGGCCGGACAGCGCCTTCCGCGCCTACCTCCTCACGACCCTGCGGCACACCGCGTACGACAAGTCCCGTAGGGACAAACGGGTCGACCTGAACGAGGACATGACCACGGTCGGTGGGGCGGCCGCGGCCGACGCGCTGACCGTGCCGTTCGCGGACACCGCGATCGCCGGTCTCGAACGCACCATGGCGGCCAAGGCGTTCGCCCGGCTGCCCGAGCGCTGGCAGGCGGTGCTCTGGCACACCGAGATCGAGCAGCAGACCCCGGCCGAAGTGGCCCCGCTGGTCGGCCTGACCGCGAACGGCGTGTCGGCCCTGGCCTACCGCGCCAGGGAAGGGCTCCGGCAGGCCTACCTGCAGGTGCACCTCGCCGAGACCTCCGCCGAACGCTGCCGGGCCACCGCCGACCGGCTCGGCGCCTGGACCAGGCAGGGTCTGTCCAAACGCGAGCGTGCTCAGGTGGAGGCGCATCTCGACGAGTGCGACGCCTGCCGGGCACTGGCGGCCGAACTCGCCGACGTCAACGGCGCCTTGCGGGCGGTCGTCGCCCCGATCGTGCTGGGCGGTGCGGCGCTGGGTTATCTCAGCGCGACCGGCGGAAAGGCCGGCGCCGCCGCGGGTGCCGCCGTATCCGCGGGTGGTGCGGCAGGCGCGGCCAGTGCGGGCCCGCGCCAGTTCATCGGGGTCGCGCTGTCCGGGCTCGCGATCACGGCCGCGGTCGCCGCGGCCCTCGCCCTCGGCGGGGGCCAGTCGATTCCCCGGGCGGGCGGGCAAGCGCCGACGGAGGATCTCCCGTCACCGGCGGTGCCGCCGTCCGTCCCGCTCGCGCCCTCGCTCCCGGCCCCGTCCGCGCCGCCGCTCGAATCGGCACCGCCGCCAGTCGAGCTTCCCGGGCCGGGCGAGCTGCCCTCGCTCGTGCCCTTGCCGGTCCCGCCGGCCACCACCCCGCCGGCTTCCACCCCGGCCGCCCCGGTGACCCCGCCGCCGTCCTCGTCATCGCCGCCGCCGTCCCCGTCATCGCCGCCGCCGTCCCCGTCATCGCCGCCGCCGTCTCTTCCGCCGTCATCGCCGCCGGTGTCCCCGCCGCTCACCACCCAACCGCCGCCTCCCGCGAAGCCGCCCCTGCTCGTCGTGACGGGCCTGCCGGCGGCCATCGAACTCGACGTCGACGGCCTGTCCGTCGAGCTGTCGATCACGATCCGCAACGACGGCGGCACGGTGTCCGAGCCGGTGAGCGTCATGCTGAACCTGCCCACCGGGCTCCGCGCGGTCGGCTCGGACGCTCGTTCGGCCTGCCTGGCCGGCGAGAGCGTCGTCACCTGCGGGACGGGGCAGCGCCTGCAACCCGGGGAAAGCACCGTGTTCAGCGTTCGGCTGGTCGCGGGCCTCGGCGCGAAGGGCGGCCTGCTGACCGGAACGGTCACCGCGGGTTCGCTCCGGGTGCCGATCAGCCTGCCGGTGCTCGTGCACGAGGTGGCCGATCTGCTGGGCCTGGCCGTGGAAACCGTGCGGGAGTCAGCCGAGCGCGCGTGGCTGAAGATCGACGTGCGCAACGACGGGCCGAGCGCCCGGCCCGTCACGGTGCGGGTCGGCGGCCCGGCGGCGCCGGGTGAGGAGCCCGGGACCTGCGAAACCAGCGCGAGTGAGGCCACCTGCGCGGGCGCCGGCACGCTGGCGCCGAAGGAACATCTGCGGCTGGCGGTCCCCCTTTCCCGCCGTCCGGGGGACCCACCGGTGACGGTGACCGCGATGCTGGGCTCGGCGACGACATCGATTTCGGTGGCCTTCGACCCCGGGATAACGCAGGCGAAAACGAGCGAACCGGCCAAACCCGCGCCGCCCCGGTAACGCACGGAAACCGGGAAACCTCACCGAAAGAGCTGCCTGAAACAACGCGGTTTTCACCAACTTCGTACACTACGGCGGTGACCGTTGTGGAAAGCGTGCTCGCGCACACCCCGGAGCCACTGCGCTCGGTGCTGATCAAACACCGGGAACTGCTCAAGTTCGGCATCGTCGGGGGCACGACGTTCTTCGTCGACAACGGCGTGTGGTACCTGCTCAAACTCGGTGTGCTGGAGTCGAAGCCCACCACCGCGAAGGCGATCGCGATCATCGTCGCGACCATCGTGTCGTACATCCTGAACCGGGAGTGGTCCTTCCGCACCCGGGGCGGGCGCGAGCGGCACCACGAGGCCGCGCTGTTTTTCATGATCAGCGGGCTCGCGGTGGCGGTCAACCTGGTTCCGCTCTGGCTGTCGCGGTACGCGTTCCACCTCGAGACGCCGTACGTGGACCGGTGGATCCAGGAGGTGGCCGACTTCGTGAGCGGCTCGATCATCGGCATGCTGCTCGCCATGGTGTTCCGCTTCTGGGGCTTCAAGAAGTGGGTCTTCCCCGACGAACTCGGCCAGCGCCGCCGGGAGGCCACCATCACCCAGCTCCGCCCGGTGGACGCCCCGGACAAGGTCAAGGCGAAGGGCAAGTAGACCGAAAGCAAGCCCGACCGGCAGCGCGACCTACGTTCGGCCCGGTGCGACACGTTCGGTCGGATTGGTATACCGGCATCTACCGGCATCTACCGGCACGGTATCTACCGATCTACCGGGGTACACGTTCTGAGGGCCAGCGGACCTCCGGAGGCATGCCGCCGCGGCTGGGAGCGCGCAGGAACAGGCTGAACACGGCGGGCCGTCGGCTGGACAACTCGAGCCTGCCGCCGTCGGCTTCCGCGAGGGCGCGGGCCAGCGCGAGCCCGACGCCGGTCGAACCGCCGCCGGAGAACCCGCGCTCGAACACGTGCGGCACCAGTTCGTCGGGGATGCCCGAGCCGGTGTCGCTGACCTCGACCACCACGGTGCCCTCCGCATCGCCACCCCGCGCGGCCAGGGTGACCGTGCCGGCGCCGTGCCGCCACGCGTTGTCGAGCAGCACGCCGACCACCTCACGCAGCCGTCCTGGGGTGGCCCTGGCCATCAGCCCGTCCGCGACCCGCAACCGCAGGTTGCGCCCCTCGGCGCGCAGAACCTGATGCCATTCCTTCGCGACTTCCGGCAGTGCCGACGCCAGTTCGACCGACTCGGTGTCCACCTCACTGGCCGCACGGGCCGCGGCGAGCAGTTCTTCGAGTGCCTCGGAAAGCCGGTCTGCCTGCTCCTGCGCGGCTCTGGCCTCCTCGGCGACGTCTCCGTCATCGATGATGGTCAGCGATTCGAGGCGCAGCTGCAGCGCGGTCAGCCTGCTGCGGAGCTGGTGCGAGACATCGCCGACCAGCTGTCGCTCGCGCTGAACCAGCTGTGCCAGCGCGCGGCCGGAGGTGTCCAACGCCTCCGCGACCATGTCCAGTTCGCCGACCCCGTAGCGGCTGGGGTCGGGCCGGAAGTCTCCGCCACCGAGCTTGGCGGCCCGCTCGGCGACATGCCGCAACGGCTTGGCGAGCCTGCGCGCGGTCACCGTCGCGACGATCGTGCCGATGCTCACCGACAGCACGACGAGCAGCAACACGGCTCCGGTCACCGTGGTCTGGCGGGAACGAAGCGGCCCCGCGGGAATAGCGAGTTCGAGCTTGCCGCTCCTGGCCAGTTCGGCCGTGGAAACCACCACGTCGGGCCCCGGATCGGCGCCCTCGACGATCGGCTTCTGGCCCGGCATGCGCACCACCAGCCGGCCGCCGTTCGGGATGAGGATCTTCACCCCGGTCAGGTCGTCCGGGCCGATCTGGCCGTCGGCCAGCCCGGTGTCCAGGTTGGCCGCGATCTGTATCGCGCGCTCGGCCAGGTCCTCGGTGCTGATGCTCTCGACGAGCTTCCACGCCGTCACGCCGAGCGGGATGCCGAGCGCGGCGGCGGTCACCGCGACGGCCAGCAGGATGGCCAGGAGGATTCGGCGGCGCACGGCTATTCGCTAGTCGACGTTGAACCGGAAGCCGACACCGCGGACGGTGGCGATGCGGCGTTCACCGTCGGTGGAGTGGGCGACCGCACCCTTGCCGTCGTTCGTGACGGAAAGCTTGCGGCGCAGCCATGACATGTGCATGTCGAGCGTCTTGGAGGTCTTGGACTCCAGCTCGTTCCAGACCTCGGCGAGGATCTCGTCGCGGCTGACCACGTGGCCCGCCCGGCTCATCAGCACCCGGAGCAGCTCGAACTCCTTGTTGGCGAGCTGGACCTCGCGGCCTTCGACGGTCACCAGCCGGGCACCGAGGTCCATCCGCACGCCACCCGCGTCGAGCACCTCGGGTGCGCGGCGGCGCAGCAGGGCCCGGATGCGGGCGAGCAGCTCGGCGAGGCGGAAGGGCTTGGCCACGTAGTCGTCCGCGCCCGCGTCGAGACCGACCACGAAGTCCACCTCGTCGGTGCGCGCGGTGAGCATCAGCACCGGCAGCTCGGTGCCGCTCGCACGGAGCCTCCGGCACACCTCGAGGCCGTCCATCCCGGGTAGGCCGAGGTCGAGCACCAGCAGGTCCACCCGATGATCGGAAGTGGCGCCGAGCGCCGATGGGCCGTCGGCGACCACCCGCACCTCGTACCCTTCCCGCTGTAACGCACGCGACAGCGGCTCTGCGATCGCCGGGTCGTCCTCGGCGAGTAGCACCATGCTCACCTGCACAACTCTACGACCGGGCCCCGTGAAACCATCGTCGCGTGTCGCAAGATCTCATTCTCGCGGGCCGCCTCGCCGACGCGGCCGACGCGATCACGACCGCACGGTTCCGCGCCCGGGACCTGAAGGTCGACAGCAAACCCGACCGGACTCCCGTCACCGACGCGGACACCGCGGTGGAGGACGCGGTGCGCGAGTTGCTGGCCGGGGAACGGCCCATGGATGCCGTGGTGGGCGAGGAACGCGGTGGCGAGTCGTGGTCGGCGGGGCGCGTCTGGATCCTCGACCCGATCGACGGGACCAAGAACTTCCTGCGGGGCGCACCGGTGTGGGCGACCCTGATCGCGCTCGTCGAGGACGGCACACCGACCGTCGGCATGATCAGCGCTCCCCTGCTCGGTCGCCGCTGGTGGGCCGCCCAGGGCGCCGGGGCGTGGTCGCGCGACGCGACCGGCGAGCGCCGGATCTCGGTGTCCGGGGTGTCATCGCTGGAGGACGCGTACCTGTCCACGACGCATCTGGGTTCGTGGACCGAGCACCACTCGCGCGAGGCATACCTGGCGTTGACGGACGCGTGCTGGGAGAACCGCGCCTTCGGCGATTTCTGGTCACACTGCCTCGTGGCCGAGGGTGCCATCGATCTGGCCGCGGAGGCGATCGTCAACCCGTGGGACGTCGCGGCCGCGCAGGTGCTGGTGGCCGAGGCGGGCGGCCGGTTCAGCGACCTGTCCGGCAAGCCGCGCTTCGACGGCGGCTCCGCCCTGTCGTCGAACGGGCTCCTGCATGACGCGGCCCTGCGGATCCTGCGGGATCACTGAAGAAACGTTCGCCACCACCAGCACGACCTGACCCGGTAACCGCTTCAGGAGGCGGTGACCGGAAGGAGCCCGACCGCGCCGCGGGTCACCTGCGACCAGGCAAGGCGGCCGAACAGGTAGTGGCAGGCGACCTGCTCGTTGGTGAACCGCGCCCAGTCGTACCGGTTTCCCTGCTCCCGCCAGAAAACCTCCCAGACGGGGGCGCCTTCTTCGGATTCGTCGACGCGGAGAACACACCAGGTGTTGTCCGCCTCGGCGCCGATCGAAACCACCTCGTGCGGCACGCCGATGGCCTCCAGCCACCGCACGATCGACTCCATGTTCAAGGAATCTCCTTTCCCTCCGCGGCTCCGCGCACGACCGCGATCGGGTCGGCAGACCGCTTCACCCGAGCACCGTGGTCACCTCGAGGGCCACGAGCCGGCAGGATCACTGGCCTTCTTCAAAGGTCACGTCCGCCAGATAACCCATGCTCACCAGCTCGTCGGCCGAGTAGATCGCGCGGTACCTGACACCGCTGCCCGGCTGACCGAACCAGCCCGCGGACACGGCTCGCCACATGGGCACCTCGCGCAGCACCCGGTAGCGGCGATACCCGGCGTCCAGTGCCGACGCCGGCAGTGACCGGTGCGCGAACGGTGTCCCCTCCGGCGCGAACACGCGGCCCGTGATGTCGCCGAACCGGTCCAGCGTCGTGCCCTCGGGCAGCAACTCCGGTTGGCCCTCCGCGGACCCGCCCTCCGGGTACACCTCGCCCGGGGGCCACGCGTACTCCGGAACCGAGTCGCGCAGCCCGACCAGGAAGCGTCGATCCCAGTCACGCTCGTGCAGGCCGCCGAGCGGGTCGTAGCCCTCGGTCAGCGCCGGCGGCGGGGAGGTGGGCAGGGTCGGCAGGCGGCTCAGCCCCGCGCGGACCTTTTCCAGCGCGTCCGAGGAATCGATCAGCGCGGAATCGGGATGGTCGTGCGGGGGAAAGCGCAGGCCGGGCGCGTAGTCGACCTCCTGCGGCGGCACGGGGAGCTGCCTTGCCGGGCGCTCGGCGGGCACGGGCAGGTGGCCGATCGGGAACATGTGCACCAGGAACAGCGCCACGATGCTTTCGCGTTCCCGGCGGGGCACGCCAACGGGCGGGACCGGCCGCGGTGGCTCCGGGCGAGCGGGCTCCGGCCGGGGTGCGGCATACGGCTGCGGCTCGATTTGCGGTGTGTACCGGAATCCCGTCGCGACCTGCGGCCGGGGAGCGAAACTCGGACCGCGGCCGGCAACCGGTGTTCCGGGCGTCACTGCCCCGCCGGGCACCGCACCGGCGTGTGGTGGTGGCGCGACGGAGCCGCCTGGTACGGGCGGTCCGCCGGTGACGGGCGGCGGCGCCGCATATCCCGGCGAGTATCCGGGCTGAGGATTGGCCGGTGCCGCGCCGGGCACGAAACCGGCGCCGGGTGGCGGCGGGGCGGACGCGGCGTCGGCGAAACCGGACGCGATTGTCCCACCGGGAACACCGCGTTGCGCGTGCTGCGGTGCGGGAAGGCCGGACGGCGGAGTCGCGACGTCGTCGAATCCGCCGTGGTCGAGCAGCCCTCCGTACTGGCCCGCGGCGGGCGCGGGCGCGGGATGCGGAATCCGGATCGGGCCGGTGCCCGCGTCCGGGGCGGGCGCGGCTGGCACAGGCTGCGGCACCTGTGGGGGTGGCAGGTGCTGTCGGGGCAGCTGCCGCGGAGTGTCCAAAGTGGATTCTGCGACGTGGGCCACCGGACCCGTGGTACCGGCCACGTCCGCGACGGTGCTCGTCACGTGGTGGGTCACCGAAGCGGCGTGCCCGGTCACCGGGGCGACCACCTTGTCCACGGAGTTGTCCACAACCCTGTCCACAACCGGGGAAACCACCGCGTCCCCCGTCGACAGGACGTACCCCGGCAGGCCGGTGACCGTGCTGAGCAGCCCGGCCTGGCCGTGCGGGGTGTGCGCGCCGGGATGAGGGTCGACCAGCGGGGTCGCCGCAACGGGCCCGCCGCCCGGGCCGACCGCGTCCGCCAGACCGTGCGTCAGCGCGGACAGGTTGGTCGCCGTCCCGCGCAAGACCGTGTCCAGGCCCAGCAACGCCGTCGGATGCCCGGACGAAGCCGCCGTCCGGGCCGCGTCACGGTTCTTCGCCGCGGAGACGAGCTGACGCACCATCTCCACCTTCGCCGCGCCCACCTGGTCGGCGGCGTGCTCCAGCCGGTCGGCGGCGGCCCCCGCACCCGTCGCGGCCTGGGTCAGCTTGCCGTGATCGGGGTGCACGTAGCCGGACCAGAGCTTGCCCGCGGCCTCCGCCGCGTCACCGGACATCGCCCCGACCGCCCCGGCGGCGGTGTGGTCGGCTTCGGACGCCAGGTTGGTGAGCTTGGTTTGCGCGTCACGCCAGGCATTGGCCTGTTCGCGCAGCTTGTCCTCGTCCGCCTGGGGCCAGGACAGCCCGGTGGCCGCCGCGACGTCGGCCAGTTCCTTCGGCAGCTCGATGCCCATGGGTGCCTAGTCCTTGACGGCCGCGCCGCTGACGGAGTCCACGGCACCGGAATCCGCCGCCCGGTAGCGCCGCGCGGCCTCGCCGAACGAGTCGCCGACCTCCCTCAGTCCCGCGGCCAGCCCGTGCGACCGGTCCGCCGTCGCGCCGGCCGGTCCGGCATGTGCCGCCGCGAAACTCTTGCCCACCACGTCGTCGCCCCAGGCGGCCTCGGCCCCGTCGAGCGCGCGATCGAGGTCGGCGGCGATCGTCCCGGCGCGTTCGACCAGGCCGTCGAAGTCCCTGGCCCGTGCCGCGAGCCGGTCGACGTCGGTGTCGAAGCCGCGGGTCACCGGGCCCGCTCCCGGATCCAGTTCTGGTCCTCGTAGCTGTCCTCGTCTACCTGCGGTTTCCGTTGCGGCGGGGCGATTTCGCGTGCTTCGAGGTCCGCCGTGCCGAGCAGCAAGGCCTGCGGATCGGTCTCGCTGGGCAGCGCCGGGGCGAGCACTTCCCCGGCCCGGGCGAGTGCCCGCACGGTGGCCGCTCCGGTCACCCGCACGATCTGCTCGGCCAGTTCGGCGGGCCGGTATCTGCGGTAGGCGGAATCGGCGATGACCAGGTTCGTCAACGTGCCACGGGGACCGACCGTCGCCGTGATCAGGCCGTCGGCGTCGCTGGCCGAGGCGGTGACCGAGGAAAGTTCGCGGTGCACGGCGGCCAGCTGATCCCGGCTCCGCCGGTAGCCGGCGAGTAGCTCCTCAACCTGTGCGCGGTGCTCGGTCACGGCACCCTCCCGGGTCGGTACGGCGATCGGCTTGGAGTCTGACGCACCCCGCGAGCCGACGGTTCCACCCTTTCAGGTGAAACTTCCCATCACCGCCCGGCTCTAGCCGCTCTTCGCGAGCGCCCGTACCACATTCGACGGGCTCGGCCTGCCGAGCCTTTCCGCCATCCACACGCTCGTCGCCACCAGCTCCCCGAGGTCCACGCCATGCTCGATGCCGAGCCCGTCGAGCAGCCAGACCAGGTCCTCGGTGGCCAGGTTTCCAGTCGCCGACTCGGCATACGGGCAGCCGCCGAGCCCACCGGCCGACGAGTCCACAGTCGACACTCCACACCGGAGCGCGGCCAAGGTGTTCGCGAGCGCCTGGCCGTAGGTGTCGTGGAAGTGCACGGCCAGCCGTTCCGGGCCGATCCCGGCCTCCGACAGCGCCCCGAGCAGCCGCTCGACCTGCCCGGCGGTGGCCACGCCGACGGTGTCGCCCAGTGAAAGCTGGAAGCAGCCGAGGTCGAGCAGTCGGGAACTGGCGCGGACCACCTGGTCGACGGCGACCGCACCCTCCCAGGGATCGCCGAAACACATCGACAGGTACGCCCGGACCGCCACGCCCGCGTCGAGCGCCCTGGCCACGACCGGCTCGAACAGCGCGAACTGATCGTCCAATGTGGAATTCAGGTTGCGGCGGGCGAAGGTGTCCGTGGCACTGCCGAAGATCGCGATTTCGGCGCAGCCCGCGTCCAGCGCGCGGGCGAGCCCGCGTTCGTTGGGCACCAGCACCGGGTACCGCACACCCTCGTGACGGGCCAGACCGGCGAGCAGTTCCTCGGCGTCGGCGAGCTGCGGCACCCATTTCGGCGACACGAAACTCGTCGCCTCCAGCACCGTGAGCCCCGCACGGGCGAGCCGGTCCAGGAACTCGATCTTGACGTCGACGGGCACCACGGCCTGCTCGTTCTGCAGCCCGTCGCGTGCCCCGACCTCCCAGACAGTGACCCGCGGCGGCAACTTCGCGGCCGGCACGACCTCCGGCAGGCCAAGCTCCCGGGTACCCATCAGCGCCTCCCCCGGCCGCGGGAGGACCCGTCGGCCGGTCCTGTGTAGTCGTCGTGCGGGTTGTCGTTGACCTCACGGTAGATCAGCGTGTGCACTCGCTCGACCCGTGGAATGTCGTCGAAACGCAGTGGCTCGTCGGAGGCCGACTCGATGACCAGCGTGCCGCAGCCGAAGAGGCGGTCGATCAGCCCGTGCTCGAACTGGACGCTGTTGATCCGGGTCATCGGGATGTCGATACCGGTCCGCTTGATCACGCCTTCGCGGGCGATCAGCCGGTCGGTGGTGACCACGAAGTGCGTGGTGCGCCACCGGATCAGCGGCGCCAGGAACAGCCAGCTGATCAGCACCACGGCGACCACGACGACGGCTATCGTGGCCACCGACTCCCACGGCGCGGGCGCGCCCTCGGCGAGCGTGGCCAGCCAGATGCCGAGACCCACCGTGAGTGCCAGCCAGATGACAGGACCGATCAGCATCTTCGCGTGCGGGTGGCTGTGCACAACGACCTGTTCGTTGTCGCTGAGCAGATCCTCCGGAAAAGCCATGCGCCAACCGTACCCCGTGCGACCGGGCGTGCGAGTGAAACGCGTCTTCGACCGCCTTCGGTACGGCTTAGACCATCCGCAGGTGCACGACGTCCCCGGAGAAGACGGTGTGCCGGTGGCCCTCGTCGTCGAGCACCGTCAGCCGGCCCGAAGAATCGACGTCCACCGCGGTGCCGGTCAACGATGCGTCACCGGGCAGCAGAACCCGCACCTCGCGCCCGAGAGTCTCGCAGCGCGCGCGGTACTCCTCGATCAGCCCGGCGCGCCCGAGGTCGCCGTCCGCGGCTCGCCATGCGCCCTCCCGTTCGGCGAGCGCGGACAGCAGCAGGGCGGCGATCTCCGTCCGGTCGGTCGTGCGCGCCCCCACCTCCGCGAGGGAGGCCGGCCGCAACCCGCCCGCCCCCGGGGGGACATCGGCGCCGAGCGGCCGCACGTTGAGCCCGATCCCCAGCACCACCGCGGGCTGGTCAGCCATGATGGCCTCGGCGAGGATGCCCGCGCATTTTCCGCGCTCCGGCCCGGCAAGCACGTCGTTCGGCCACTTCAGTGCGGCGTCGGCGCCGAGTCCGGCGGTGAGATCGGTCACCGCGAGACCGGCCACGATGGCCAGGGTGCCAAGTCCGGCGAATGGCACCTCGCGCGGCCTCAGCAGCACGCTCAGATATATTCCACCCCCTTTGGGCGAACTCCAGGGCCGAGCTCGCCTGCCGACTCCCGCGGTTTGCTCCTCGGCGATCAGAACGGTTCGGTCCGCAGCCCCCTCGATGGCGGATTTTCGCAGGTCAGCATTGGTGGATCCGGTACTGGAGACCACCTCGATCGTGTGGTACGGAGGGACGAGTTGCGCGCGGAGCCGCGCGGCGTCGATGTCGGCCATAGGGGCATTTAACAACGCACGAGTGGTCCGTTCGTTGGTCTTGAGTGGACTCCTCGCCGGTTTCTCATAGTGTTGGGAGGGTGACCATTCGGTTCTTGGCCACCGGCAAGGCAATCGCGGCGCTCAAGTCGGCCGTGGGACGCACCTTTCGCCAGGGAAAGCCGGGGAAGCTTCGCGCGGCGACCGGGCGCGCGTTGATCGCGCTGGTGATGGTCGCCGCGCTGGTGATCGGCAGCCTGCTGTTCATGCGCCCCGCCGCGCAGTCGCAGGCCGTGCTGCCCGCCGCCGAACCGCAGCCACCCAGCAGCACCGCGGCCAGCACCGGACCGTCCGTGCTCGAGGTGAGCGCCCCGGTACCGGCGCAGGCTCCCCAGCAGCAGCCACAGCAGCAGGGCAAGAGCGCGCTGGAGAGCTGGGCCGCCGGGCTGAGCGGGCCGCTGGACATCCCGGAACGGACGCTCATCGGGTACGCGAACGGCGAGCTGACGCTGCGGAAGGAACAGCCGAACTGTCACCTGTCCTGGGTCACCCTGGCGGGCATCGGCAAGGCGAGTTCCGACCATGGCCGCTACGGCGGTGACCTCCTCAAGAGCGACGGGACGCTGAACAAGCCACTGGGCGCGGTCCCGCTGCAGGGCGCGGCGGGAGAAGCCGCGACCGAGCAGCGCGGCGGGCCGCTGCAGTTGACCCAGCAGCAGCTCAAGCGCGGCGGTGGCGGGAACATCCAGGACGTCGACGACGCCGCGACCGCGACCGGGCGGGTGCTCTGCTCCGGCGGCACCAACCTGCAAGCGGGCCAGAGCTGGTGGAAGGCCATCGCGAACTACCGTGCCTCGGACCTGTTCCGTCAGCAGGTACTGGGCAACGCGCAGCTCTACGCGACCCTCTCGCAGAACCCGGCCGCGGGGAAGGCCCCCGCCGCCCGCGCGGTGCGGTTCGCGCTCGACCAGATCGGCCTGCCCTACGTCTGGGGCGGCAACGGCCCCGATTCGGGCTCCGCGGGATTCGACTGCTCCGGCCTGACCAAGGCCGCTTACGACGCCGCCGGGATTTCCCTCCAGCGCACCGCGGATTCGCAGTTCCGGTCCGTGCTGCCGGTGCCGCCGACCGGCCTGCCGAAAATGGGCGATCTCGTCTTCTACGGCAATCCCGCCACCCGCATCCACCACGTCGGGCTCTACCTCGGCAACGGCCTGATGATCAACGCCCCCACCGAGGGCATGGCGGTCCAGATCGCCACCTACCACGTCACCGGGGACGACTACGCGGGAGCCGGCCACCCAGCCAACTAACCACGGATGTAGGGCCTCGAATTTGATGGCTTGTTCTCAATGATCTTGGCATCTGGTTGGCACTTGTGTCATCGGCGTGAGACTCGCCGTCATTGTCTGTTCTCACTGAAGGTGACAGGTTCTCGATCAACTGCGTTGACACTT
>NZ_DATELF010000076.1:0-6093 GCF_035276945.1 Amycolatopsis sp.
ACAGGACAGACCTGGGAATGCGGGAGCGACGGTCGTGGCCCAGAGTTGTCTGGTGTCGGCGACAACAGTATCCGCATCCGCGCGTAACTCCTGATCTTCTCGAAGCGCAGGGTCTCGAGCCCGACGCCTACCTCAGGCGCCCAGGCAAGCACGCCCCGGCCCAGGCGCCGGTGGTGACCGGCTGACCAGGCAGGGATGTTCGCTGCGTTGACAGCGGTGGATGCTGTTGACGTAAGCGTGAGTCCGTTCGTCGAACTGACCGAACTCATACCGAAACGGCTCCGCCACCCGTGCCCCAGTCGGCTCTCTCATCATCACCTCGCCCGGGGAGATCACGAGCACCCCTGATCGTCTTCCGTATCGTCCGGCTAAGGTGGCAGCGGACCGAGCGAGTCAAGACTGGGGGGATATGGGGGAGATCCTGTGGGTCAAGCAGACCGATCCTGATGCCGAGTTGCCGGTCGCGCCCCTCGACGCCGACGTCCGCGTCCTGATACCCGCGGGCAAGGAGTTCGAGGACCTGCGGAACAAGCTCTCCGCGAACGGGATCGAGGCGCGGGAGATACCGTATCTGGTCGAAACGGAGACCATCACCGGCCGAGACGGTCTCGACACCGACGCTTGTACGGTCGTCACCTCGGAATGTCCCCTGATCCGGTCGCGTCCTCGGCAGTTCCAGCGGTTGTCTGGCGCTGCCGCGACCGCGGCCCGGGACACCTACAACCTCCTCTGGCAGACCCACGCACCGGCTGGACCGGGCGAGTCCGATGCGGTCCCGGCCGCGAAGGCCGTCCCCGAGACCTGGCTACGGTTGTTGCCGTACCCGATGCTCAACCCCGCGCAGGCGGCTGCGGTACCCCTCGTCCTAGAGCAGGACGATCATCTGGTGATCGTCGCACCAACCGGTGCGGGAAAGACCGTCATCGGCATGACCGCTGCCCTGCGAGCCATCATCGGGGAAGGCCGGAAGGCGGCCTGGCTGGTGCCACAGCGATCGCTCACCGACGAACTCGATTTTGACCTGGAAGCGTGGCGGCGGGAAGGACTGCGCGTCGAACGGCTCTCCGGTGAGCACAGCGTCGACGCGGCGAAGGTTCGCGAGGCCGACCTGTGGGTCGCCACCACCGAGAAATTCGAAGCCATGTGCCGGGCATCCGCGCTGCGCGAGGCACTGGACGAAATCGGCTGCCTGATCGTCGACGAAATTCACCTGCTCGGCGACACCGACCGCGGCCCGGTGCTTGAGGCATTGCTGGCCCGTATGCGCAGTTCCGGCAACGGAATGCGCATTTTGGGGCTGTCGGCGACCGTGTCCAACGCCGAGCAGATCGCGGGCTGGCTGGGCGCGCGCCTGCTCCGGCTGTCCTGGCGGCCGAGCCGACTTACCTGGCAGACCCCGACCATCGCCGCCCATCGCGACTGGAACCTTGTCGAGACCGCCCGGATCCGCCTGGCCACCGCGCTCACCACCATGATCACCCGCGATGGTGGCAGCGTCCTTGTGTTCTGCGGCAGCAAGCGCAACGTCCGCCGCACAGCGTTGATCCTCGCGGGCGCCCGGGGGGCAGACACCAAGGGGCTCCATCCCGACAACACCGAGCGGCTCCACGAAGCCTGCCAGAGCGCCGGGGTAGGCCTGCACTACAAGGGCTGGGAACACCGTAAACAGGCCGAAGCCGACTTCCGGGCCCGGCGCCTCGACGTGCTCGTGGCCACCACGACGGTCGCGGCCGGGGTCAATCTGCCCGCGCGCGCCGTCATCGTGCAGGACACCGAGATCGGGCTCAATCCGATCGACGTGGCAACCGTGCAACAGATGTTCGGCCGGGCCGGCCGGGTCGGCGCGGGCGAGAACGAGGGCTGGGCGTTCCTCATCGTCACCGAGAACGAACGCCCTGCGTGGCAGGCGAAACTCACGGCGGGGCACACCGTCCGCTCGCAGATCGAGACCAGCCTGCCCGACCACGTCCTTGCCGAGGCCGTCCAGCACCGCGTTCGCTCCTCAACCGAAGCGGAACACTGGTGGGTCGGCACGCTGGCCCACCTGCAGGGGAACCGCAGCCTTGAGCCACTACGCCAGGCCGTGGACTTCCTCATCGACGCGGGCATGCTCATCGCAACCGGAAACCCGGGTAAGGACGCGGGATTCACGCCGACCGAACTCGGTAAACTGACCGCGCGGCTGATGGTTCCGGCCACTGTCGGCCATGAACTCCGACTGGCTGTGACCGACTCGCCCATTCCGGACACTCCGGGCGAGGCCGAGGCAAACCTGATCGGCCTTGTCTCCACGCTCGTACCGAAACTCGCCCGCACGGCAATCAACGAGGAACTCAAGGCCAGCGTCAGCAGGCTCCTCCGCCCCGACGACCCGACCAACTACCAGCCCGGCGATCTCGCACGCGTCGCCCTGCACCTGGTCGCCGAAAACCCCACGGCATTCCACCGCAGTGCCCGCACCGTCGCAGGGATCCCCTACATGGCCCTCTACCCGGTCCTCGAGGAGGCACCACGCTACCTACACTGGATCGGCTGCCAGGGGCTGCTCGGCGCCATCCATCCCTGGGCCGCCATCGTCGCCGCCGACTTGAGCAAACGGGTCCGCTGGCGACGCTGCCAACCCCCACGCGGCGCGGGCCGGCTGCTGTGGATGTGCGAGCAGATGGCCACCCCCGCCCACCTCGAAGAGACCGTCCCCACACTCTGGGACGCCGCCACCCGCAGAGGCCTCAGCAGCCCGGACTGGACCAGTCGCGGACGACCACACCACTGCCGACTCAACGACGAGGACTACCAGGCCCTCCTCCGCGAGCGCGCCACCAACGCCACGATCAAGAAACACGACCTTCACGTGGTGGCCAGCGGCCCGAACGGAAGCATGCTCGTGGTATGGCAGGGCACGCGCTACCGTGGTACGCCCATGCCCCGTGGTGAGGCCACCGCGCCCACCATCGACGGCAGCGACAGCGGTGATACAGCGCTATTCACCTGGAAAGGTGACTACCAAGCGACCGGCTGGCTGAGCAGCTACAACCATGCCTGACGAACCAGGGTCAGGTGGTTTGGACCATCAGGCACCCTGGGCGCGGTCCGCGCCAACCCACAGTTGCAGGCCGCCGCCGTCCTGGACGAGGTTTTGAGCGGCCGGGCCGGCAAAAACACCTTCCTCGGTGCGGAGCAGATGCTGCGCGGCATTCGGGCTGACATACCGGCATTGGGAGCAGGTGGAGTTCGCCCTGCTCGCGCTGATCTATGGTGACCAACTGGAACGGGCCGCGCTCTGCTGCGAGCAACCGCTCGACCGGATCGGCCGAGCCGCCGAGGGATGGCGCCCGCCGCTGTTCGCGCTGCGCAGCCTGATCGACGTTCGTCAGGGTCGGCTGGCGGAGGCCGAACGCTGCGCCACGACGGCGCTGGAGCAGATGCCGCGGCGGTGCTGGGGCGTCAACATCGGCCTACCGCTGACGACGCTGCTGAGGGCACAGACCCTGATGGGCAAGTACGAGGAAGCCGCCGGACTGCTGAACCACCCGGTCCCGCAGGCTACCTACACGACTCGCTGCGGCCTGCACTACCTGTACGCCCGGGGCGAGTACCGGCTGGCCACCAACGACCCGCACGCCGCCTTGGAGGACTTCCTGATCTGCGGGGAGATGGTGCGGGAATGGGACCTCGACCTGCCGAGTGTGCTGCCGTGGCGCGGCGGGGCGGCCCGGGTTTACCTGGAGATGGGCAACCACCGGCAGGCCAAGGAGCTGATCGGCGAACAGACGAAGCGGCTCCAGCGGGGCCTTCCCGCTCCCGGGGCATTACGCTGCGCCTCAGCGCGGCGGTCGCCGAGCTCAAATACCGCCCCGCGCTGCTACTGCAGGCCATTGACGAGCTCCAGCGGCTGTGGCCGGCGAGCTCAGCGACCCCGAGCGGCGGGTCGCCTCGCTGGCCGTGCTCGGGCACACCAACCGAGAGATAGCCCGGGAGCTGTTCATCACCCTCAGCACGGTCGAGCAGCACCTCACCCGGGTCTATCGCAAGCTCAAGGTCAGCAAGCGCAACGACCTGCCCGGCGAGCTCTGCCTCACGGCCAGCAGCGGCACGACGACCGGCGGCCTCAGCCATGCCGCGTGACTGTGGTCGCGCGTCGATCGCGGGGCGAGGCCGACATGTCGCGCAATGCTGCACGCTACTCTGCGCCACTCGCCTCAGGAGACCGCCTCACGTCAGGCGGTGTAGGCCCGCACCCGCTCGGTGATCGTCTCCAGCACGGCCCGCTGTTGAGAGGCCAGGTAGAAGTGGCCACCCGGGAGGACCCGCAGTGAGAAGTCGCCCGTGGTCTCCTCGGCCCACGCTTTGGCCTCGTTTACGGACGACTTGGGGTCGTCATCGCCGATCAGGGCGACAATCGGGGTGCTCAGCGGGGCTCCGGGCGGACGCTCGTAGGTCTCGATCGCCCGGTAGTCGTTGCGTACGGCGGGAAGGATCATGCGCAGGAGCTCCTCGTCGTCCAGCAGCGCGGCGTCGGTGCCGCTAAGGTTTTTCAGTTCGGCCACCAGACCGTCGTCGTCGCGCTGGTGTACCAGCTCGCAGCGGTGGGTGCGAGGGCCGCGCCGCCCGGAGGCGAAGAGCACCGCGGCTGGCCGACCGTCGGCCTCAAGCCGCCGGGCCAGCTCGAAGCCAAGGATCGCGCCCATGCTGTGTCCGAAAATCGCCAGCGGGCGATCGTCCAGCTCACTCACCACCTCGTGCACCCGGTCGGCCAGTTCGGCGATGGTGCCGACGGCCGGCTCGGAGCGGCGGTCCTGGCGGCCCGGGTACTGTGCAGCGAGCACCTCGATCCGCGGAGACAACGCTGCCGAGACCGGGAGATAGAAGCTGGCCGAACCGCCGGCGTGCGGCAGGCACAGCAGCCGCGTCCGGCTCTCCGGCGCTTCGTGGAAGCTGCGCAGCCACATGCCGCACGCGGCACTCTTTTCGGAGGTCATACCGGTTCTCCTCGTTCTCGTCGTTCTTCTCAGCGTCCGGGATCACATATCGTCAGGGCTTTGCGGGCACACCTCACGGAGCCAGCCTTCGATCAGCTCGGCGGTGGCGGGGGCGTCCTCCTCCAGCACGGTGAAGTGGTCGCCACGGCCGTCGACAGCGGCGTGCTCAAGCGGCCAGGAGCCGACCACTCCAGCCGAGGACGTGTCGGCAGCCCGCACCAGCAGGGTGGGCGCGGTGATCTTGGCATCGTCCACCGAACCGTAGCCGCCGTCCCGGGCGAGGATGGCGCCAGTCATCCTGGACGGCGCTTCGGTTCCAGCGCCCGGGCCCTCGGCGCCGCCGCCCCCACCGTCGAGGGCGAAGGTGTCCACCAGGACAACCGCTGCCGGGCGGGCGCCCAGTTCTTCGAGCCGGGCCGCCGTGGCCTGCGCGAGCAGGCCTCCCGTGGAGTGGCCTAGCAGCGCGAAGGGGGCTCCCTTGGTACCGCGCAGCACGCCCCTAGCACCGAGTTCGACGATCGCCTCCACCGTTGCGGGCAGCGGCTCGCCGTCTCGGAAGCCGGGCAGCGCCAGCACCGTGCGCCGGGCGCGGAAAGTGGTGGCCATCCGGGCGTACTCATGCGGGCCGAAGATGGCCAGCAGCGATGGAAAGCAGACAAGGACCGGCTGTTCAAAGCCGTCGGCCAGCCGGAGCAGATCCGGTACCCACTCGGCCCCATCGGCGGCCTGGAAGGCGGGCCGGAAGCGCGACACGGCGAAGAGCAGGTCCATGAACTCGTCGCTGCGCCCGCTCTCGACAGCGGTCCGCAGCAGCCCCACCAATGTGCCCGGCGGGCGGCTTTCCGCCTGGGGCGTCAGGCCTCCCACCGCCTCCGGCCGCTGCCTCAACAGGACGGCGAGCTTCCTCGGGCTGGGGTGATCGAAGACCAGGGTGGCCGGCAGCCGCAGCTCGGTCGCCTCGGCTAGCCGGTTACTTAGCCTCAATCCGTGGACGGGGCTGTCGATTGATCTTCGTTTCTGATTGTTGATCTTTGCTGGGCTGGTGGACGTTTCTGGACAGGGCTGGTCTGCTGGTCTGTCCAGCCTTGTCCACGTGTCGGTCTCCGGTCGGGCC
>NZ_DATELF010000077.1:0-2969 GCF_035276945.1 Amycolatopsis sp.
CGACGGAGTAGGGGCTACCTACTCGCCCCTACTCCCGCAAAGTACAGCGGAAACAGGGGCGTCGAACCCCTCGGCCCTACTGGGCCCGGTAGGGCCTACTGATCAGCTAGTAGCCCGCGCCCGATCGTTGATCAAAGACGGCCGCTTGCCGCGGCGGCCGTCCGCGACGGAGCTTCGAAAGGCGCTCGGAATCGGCACCCCCAAGGCTCAGAAAGTGCGGGACGCCCTGAAAGGCGAGTCATGACAACCACCGACAGTGACCGGAGCAGGGGAGAGTTGACCAACGTGCGGCACCTTCCCGTGAAGCGCGCCGACGACGCCGTGGAGCCCGTCGAGGTGCTGGAAGGCACCGTGCTCACCCCCGAGCAGTACGCCGAGATCCAGCGCGCCAAGGCCGCCGCCCGGCGGAGCGGGTACCGACGCGACGTGGTGACCGTGTACCGGGCGGTGACCCACCAGCGGACGCGACAGCACCTGAAATACCCGCTCAAGGGCGCCGCGGTCGTGTATGGCCGGTGGCGGGACGCGCACGGCGCGGGCCGCTACGAACGGCAGATGCGGGCCGCCGAGGTTGCTGGCGACGAAGAGAAGCTGCGGTACTGGCAGGAAGCCGACGTGACCGAGAAACAGCGCCGCCACCAGCGGGTGATGGACTGGGTGAAGTCACCGTGGCAACTGGTCAAAGCCGCAGCTCTCGGCGTTGGCATCTTCACCGGTCTGCTACTCGTGTTGGGAATCATCCTCGCCATCCACAGCGAAGACGCTCACCTGATCCTCGCCCCGAGCGGCGCGGTGCTGGACGCTGTGGCGTTCACCTGGTGGTTCCTCACCGCCTACGGCGTGTTCCTACTGGTCACAGGCACTATCGGGGCCGTGGCTTACCTGTATCAGCAGGGCCGCAAACACGCCGAGATGCCGCAGTGGATGGGGGCACCCGAGCGTGGTGACGGGGACGTGATGGACGACCTGCCCGACGAGGGCACCATCGTCAACGCGATCAAGAACCTCAACATCCGAGGCTTCAACCAGGCACTCAAGGAAGGATGGCGGGTCCGGTTCGAGATGCCCCCAGTGCTCGACGGCAAGGGCTGGCGCGCCCAACTGGCACTGCCGCCCGCCTGCCCGGTCGAGGAGATCGTGAAGCGCAAGAACATGCTGGCGCACAACCTCGTCAGGTTCCCGATCGAGGTATGGCCCACCGAACCGCAGCCCAGCGTGCTGGACCTGTGGGTGGCCAAGCCCGGCGCCCTGTCCGGCCCAGTGGACCCGTGGCCACTGCTGAAAGACCTGGACAACGCCAGGACCGACTACTTCGCCGGCGTGCCGGCCGGGGTCACCATCCGCGGTGATGTGGTGCGCGGACGCCTATATGAGGCGAACTACGTGATGGGCGGCGTGATGGGCTCCGGCAAGTCCACGCTGGCCATCACGCTCGTGCTCGGCGCGATGCTCGACCCGCTGGTGGAGATCGACGTTGTGGTGATGGCCGAGAACGCCGACTACGAGCCGATGCGGCCACGTCTACGGTCCCTGACCACCGGCGCCGGGGAGGAGACCGTCAGCACGTGCATGGCGATGCTGCGGGATCTCTACGACGAGACCACCGTCCGTGGCCAGGCCCTGCGTGAGCACGACGAACGGTTCGTGACCAGGGAACTCGCCGAGAAAGACGCGCGTCTCCGGCCGCGCATCATGGTGGTCGACGAGTGTCAGAACCTGTTCATCAGCGAACACGGCGAATCCGCCATCAAGGTCGCGGCGAAAGTGATGAGCACCGCCCGTAAGTACGGCATCACCCTGATGTTCCTCACCCCGGAACCGTCGCAGGACGCATGCCCGCGCAAGCTCATCTCGATCGCCAGCAACAAGGCATGCTTCGCCATCGGCGACCAGATCGGCAACGACGCGGTGCTGGGCACAGGCTCCTACAAGGCCGGCATCTCCGCGGTCGGCCTGACCCCGAAAACGGACGAAGGCCCTGGGGATATCGGGACCTGCATGTGCCGCGGGTTCATGGCGAAACCGGGCTTGTTGCGCAGCTTCTATGTGCCGCAGGGGGATGCGCACCTCGTGACTCGGCGGGCGATGCAGCTTCTCGATGAAGCCAAGGTTTCGCACGGTCCGGGCCGGGTGGAGCGCGATGTTCTGGCTGATGTGCTGGCGGTGATGGATGGTGAGCCGGGCCGGGCCGGGGATGTGGTGAAGGCCTTGGCCGCCCGGTGGCCGCGGTATCAGGGCTGGAAGATCGCGACGCTGGTCAAGGCGTTGGCCGAGTTCGAGGTGCGGGTGCCGTCGACAGACCGGAAGTTCCCCATCGATCCGGATACGGTGCGTTACGCGATGGTGCGGCGTGACGCTGAGGGCGCCGCGGACGAATGAGCGCCGTGGCCCACCGTGAACGCCGCGGTTTCGGGGTTTTGGTGGGGGTCGTTCGGCGTGCTCATTCCGCCCATTCCGCTCATTTTGGCTGGTCAACGGCATCATTTGGTCGAATGAGCGAACTCATTTGCAAACGGGAAACTCATTCGGGAACTCATTCGCCACAACATCAACAGAGAGTCACGAAAGGAGCCTGAAATGGATTGGTTAGACAAGGAGATCGCCCGTCTCCGAGCGGACGGCGTCGCGCACATCTGGGTGGCGCCGGAGCG
Source organism: Amycolatopsis sp. (assembly GCF_035276945.1). Lineage (GTDB taxonomy): Bacteria > Actinomycetota > Actinomycetes > Mycobacteriales > Pseudonocardiaceae > Amycolatopsis_E. The sequence continues at coordinate 2,652 of NZ_DATELF010000077.1, forward strand.
GGACGAGCTCGTGTATCAGGTCGTCGAGGACGGCCCGCTGGTCGCGGTCAACGCCTACGGCAGCGACCAACTGCGGGGCGACGAGCCGCCCGAGAGCTGGAACGAACTGACGTAAGGAGATCGAGATGGGTTGGTTGAGCAAGAGCAACACCACCACGTCCCACGACAACACGCACAACTGCAACAAGAGCACCTACCTGGCCGCCATCGTCACGACCGGCGAGTTCCCCGGCGACCCGAACGCCATCCGAACGCGTGACCGCCGATGCTGCACGTGCGGGCGCGTCACCGAAACAGTCGTCGTCAACTGACCAGGAG
>NZ_DATELF010000078.1:0-83947 GCF_035276945.1 Amycolatopsis sp.
ATCCGTGAAGCGCCGTTGCGCAAGCTCCATGGGCATGACGTCGAGGTGCCGTCAATGGTAGCGAAGCCGAAGCTTGTCGCTAACCTGGTCCTGCGCAAGTTCACCGAGGTAAGCGGCCTGCCGATCGATTTGGCTGAGTACTTAAAAGCCGATCGCCTGCAGGCGGAGGAGCGCGCACGGCAACACGCGATGCGCCTCGCGTCCAAGAAGCAGAAGCAGGCTTCCTCGTAAGGAGGGGATTCGTGTCATCCCCCAGCGGGCCTGGCACCCGCCCGGTCAACGGCGGGATGAGCAGGGAAAGCCTCATCAGCTGGAAGTGGGCAACCGAAGGCGGGTGGATAGTGTGCAAGTCCCCCCTCGGACACAGTTTCGTGGCATCCCTGCCACATCTGACGTACTCGTGCTCGAACGCACTCCAACACCCCGGCGTGGCGTATAGGCCGCGTTTGCGTGTCTTCCGGCGGCGGTCATCATGACCAACTCCGTGATCGCGCCGGTGGTCATCCCGGCCACTCCTCTTCGTTCTGACGGGCACACCGACGGGTCGGTCGGGACGTCGGGCGCCCGCCGGACGCTGCCACTGCCGACCGTGCCCACGCCCCGCACGAGCAGCATCGTGTACGGGCTCGCGGCCGTCGACTGCCGGGGCCGCCCGGCCGACCACACCGTGGTCACCGCGCTCGGCTGGGTGCCCGGCACGCGCCTGGACATCCGCGAATCCGGCGGGCTCCTCCTCATCCGCTCCGACGTCCACGGCGTGTTCAGCGTGACCAAGCAGGGACACCTCCGCCTGCCCGCTCCCGTCCGGCACTGCTGCGGCCTGATCCCCGGCGACCGCGTCCTACTGGCCGCCGACCCGCAACGTGACCTCCTCATCGTGCACCCGCCCGCAGTCCTCGACGACCTGCTCGCGCAGTGCCACGCGCAGCTGCTGGACGGTGATCTCACATGACAACCCAGAAACCCGAGCTGGCCGCAACCCCGGCCGAGTTGGATGCCGCACGGCTGCTCCTCGCCCGGATGGGCCTGTCACCTGAAGACCTCCTGGCCACGCACACCGCCCGGCCACCCTTGCCCACCTTCACCGAGTACATCCCGATCGTCTCCGCGGCCGTCACCGACGGCACGCGCAGGGTCTACGGCTCCTACTGGAATCGCATCAATGAGCATTGGGGCCACCGCCATCTTGACGAGCCGACCCCCTCCGAAATCAAACAACTGGTCGAACACATCAAGACCAATGTTGTTTCCCGCCGCAACGCCCGCGGCGGGCGTAGCGCAGGCGAACACCTCGTCGCCGCGCTGCGCTGCCTCTACCGACACGCCGAAGACGACGGCCTGATCGACCCCGCCGACAACCCGGCCAGCAAAGTCGCCAAACCCCGCCGCCTACCCTCCACACGACGAGCCGTCGCCGACACCCGGCTGACCGAGATCAACCACACCGCCGCCACCACGGGCAACGACCCCGCCCTCGACAACCTGCTAAAACCGTCCGCTGGCAACCCGTCTCACCCACCCTCATGACACACCTCCAGCACCACGCCCACCAACGGCACGCTCCCCGCGACGGACAACTGCTCCGTTACCTTGACGGCCGACCGATCACCACCCGCCGCTACGACCACCTCTGGACCCGACTCGGCACACACCTCCCCTGGGTCGCCACCCAACAAATCTCCACCCACTGGCTCCGCCACACCACCCTGACCTGGGTCGAACGCAACTTCGGCTACGCCATCACCCGCGCCTACGCCGAACACACCGACTCAGGCGGCGACACAGGAACCACCACAACCTACGTCCGCGCCAGCACCCAGGAAGTCGCCGCCGCACTCGCTGCCCTCACCCAAGAACCCCACCCCTGTGGGAATCAACCACTGACCTCCTCGGTGTGAACCAAGGACGGCATCGTCCGCTGACTAGCGGAAATGTGATTTCCACTAGTCAGCGCTGGTCCGTTCGGAGTCGTCGGATGCAGTTAAGAGCGGTTCGACGGGCATGTCTGCTCCCAATTTGCTCCCCGTGCGAGTATCGACATGTCCCTTGACCTGCATGGACGAGATTTTCGGCACGACAGGTGCCCCGCGCGACGTCCGAGAAACCAACCGCACCGGCTACGCGGGACCGCCCAGGTGCCGTTGCAGGTGCCGGTGGCGGAATTGGTGGACCGCCCCGTACTGGCGGAGCACGCCGCGGTCGCGGGCGTTGTCCAGGAACGCGAACAGCCGCCACGGCAGCCTGCCGCGCGCGGCGAGCACGAGCCGGGCCGCAGTGAATCTGGCGTACGCGCTGAACAACATCCAGGCGGCGGCGTAGCCGAAAGCGATCCGGACCGCGTAGTCGACGCCCAGCACGGCGAACAACGCCGCGATCGCGAGCATTGTCCCCGTGCCGACCAGGACTACCTTGCGGTCCGCGCGGACCGTACCGCCCGGGCTTGTTGTGCGTTTGAGGTCGGCGAGCACCACTAGGCCGTCGCTGCTGCCCTGGCGCTGCCGATGCCACAGCTTGCGGCCGAACCACCAGACCAGGAACCCTCCACCGAGCACCAGCGTCGTCAGCACCAGCACCGCGCGGAGGGTGAACACGAGTCCCGTCGCGATGCCCCGGCCAGCGACCAGCAGCGAGAATACTCCGACCACGAACAGCAGCGCGCTCCCCAGCAGTTTCGCGAAGTCGCGGAGCTCGGCACGCAACTTGAGCGCTGAGGCGTCGAACGCGTGCGGGGTTTCGAGGTCGGCCACGTTGAAGTAGGCCATGTACCGGGTGCTGTTGGCGACCAGCCCGACCACGGCGGCGGCCACCAACCCGGGCACGACGCCGACGGCGCTGACCAGCCCGAAGCCCAGCGCGCCGCCCGCCGCGAAACGGCAGGTGGGAGTGACCCACGGGAGGGAGCGGTGGAGCCGCCACCACGCGATGTCCGCTGACCCGGTCGGACCGAGGTGGTTGGCCAGGTGCTCCAGCCAGCGCCGCACGGTGCTGTGGTGTACGCGGGCGAAGGCCGCGCGGGGGCGGCGGCCAGGGTGGTCCGGGTAGACCGCCGGGACGAGATGCTCCAGCAGGTGGGCCTCGATCGAGTCCAGGTCCGGGAAGCGCGTCCGGTCACACAGGTCGCCGGGATCGCGGTCGAGCTCCTGGTGGACTACGCGGACCAGCCACACCACGAGCGGTGTCGGGTCGTGTTCCGCGCGCAGCCGGGCGAACAGCGGGGCCAGGCGGGACACTCCGTGCGGCACGGTCTCGGCCAGGTAGTCCTCGACGTCGTCCCGGTCGAGCGGCAGCAGTTCGGCGCGGGTGGCGCGCGCCAGCCCGACGCCCGCCGCCTCCAGTTCCCGATACTCGGCCAGGCCGCACGTGACAACCAGCGGAACCGACGAACCCAGGCGGTTGAGCGCCGCGATCGCCTCGGGCCTTAGGTCGTCCGCGATCGTCTCCAGGCCGTCCAGCACTGGCAGCACCAGCCCCACCTCCAGCAGCGCGGACGCCAGCGTGGTGCGCCTCCCGTCGACCCAGCGCACGGTCCGGCCTAGCCGGTGGTCGCGGGCCAGCCGGCGAGCGAGCCAGTCGAACGCGTGCAGCTCGCCGGGATGCCAGTCGGTGACCGGGACCAGCACCGGCACCGGGTCGCCCTTGGTCCGCTCGGCCAGCACGTCGGACACCAGTCGGATCGCCGACACGCTTTTGCCCGACCCCGGGCCGCCGAGCACGATCAGCCGGCGAGTCGGCACGTTCCGGCGGAAGAACGGCCCGATCCGGTCGAATTCGCCGCCCTCGGCCGTCCAACGGGTGGCCAGCGGGCGGGGGTCGTCCAAGCCGAGCCGCTTCGACTCGCCCCGCCACAGATGGGCGACCGCGCCCGCGAGCCCCTCCGCAGCCTCGACCAACACCCGGCTCAGGTCCGCGCCCAGCGGCGTCGAGCGGAACAGCCCGTCCTGTTCTGCGGTCGCCGGATCGGCGGGCGGTCCCAGCTCCGGCAGGACGTGGCGGGACTGCCCGGTCAGCACGCGCAGCAACTCGTCGAGCTGCCCAGGGACTGCGTATCGGGTCGCGGAGTAGGGCTGGAGGAACGCCGGCAGGTCGTCGGCGGAGTACCCGGGCAGGACGACCGGAAGGATCTTGGCCAGCCACCGGGGCCGGTCCGCGGCCAGGTGCTCGCGCAGCATCGCGAGCTGGAACCGGGCGTGCCCGTGAGACTCACCGTCCGACGCGGCCAACCGCTTGTACTTGGGCGAGGCGATCGCGAGCACGAAGTCGCCATGCTCGATCTGGTCCACCACCCAGTCGAGCCAGTCCCGCCGTCGATCGCGCTCCCACAAATCCAGACGGACGTCGATGCCGAGCTCGCCGCGCAGCCGACGGGCGAACCGGTGGACAGCGTCGGTGTGTTCGCCGGAGTCATCGGCGTAGGAGACGAACACCCGGGGAGGTCGCATGGGCGGCACGCCGCCCGACCCTAGTGCCGCTGCATCGGGCCGGGGCGGGAACCCCGGATTTCCGTTGCGAGGCCCGCGAATTGCGGACACTGCACCGGACTACCCCGTCGGTGTCCGGCACGATCAGCTCGACCAGTTCGGCGGCAGTCAGCGGCGAGCCGCGCGGCGACTGACGACCCTGGCGTCGGAAGGTGCTCACACAGCCTGGTTGTGCAGGAGGTCGTGGATTCTGACGGCTTCCTCGATGGCGCGGACGGCCTCTGGCTGTCGTCCCAGTTGAAACAACCGGATGCCGAGGTTGCGCAGCGCGGCGACGAGTCCGAGGAGGTGGGCGGGGCTGGCGTCGGCCAGTCGGCGGTAGATCGCCACGGCCTCCTCGCTGACCGGCAACGCCGACTCGGCTCGCCCCACATCCGACAGCCGGTTGCCCAAATTGGTCAATGCTGCGCCAAATTGGCGAGGTCACTGGCCAGGCCGGGGTTCATGTGACTCCGACAGATGGCGACGGCCTCCTCCGCCGCAGTGCCTCCTCCGGACTCTGGACAGCAGCCAGGTTACTCAGGGCGGCGGCGAGATCCACGAAGTGGGCGGGGTTGGCCGCATCCAGCCGCCGATAGATCGACACGGATTCCGCGAGGGCCAGCCGTGCGTCATCCCACCGCTCCAGGACGGACCACGAGGCGCCCAGATTGCGCAGGGTTCCGGCGAGACGGGGAAGGTGGGCGGCGGGGTTGTTCTCGGCCAGTCGCCGGTAGATCGCCACGGCCTCCCGGGTGGCGGACAGTGCTTCGTTCGCTCGCCCCAATTCCGACAACCGAACGCCGAGATTCGTTGTCGTCAGGGCGAGAGTGAGGAGGTAGGAGGTGGGGTTGGCGTCGGCGAATCGGCGGTAGATCGTCACGGCCTCCTCGCTCGCCGGCAATGCCTCCTGGTTTTGCCCCAACTCCGACAACCGATTACTCAGATTGTTGAGCGTCACGCCAAGGTCGAGAAGGAACGCGGCAGAGTTGCCGTCGACCAGCCGCCGTCGGATCTCGACGGCCGCCTCGGTGGCCTGGAGCGCCTCGTCCCATCGCCCGAACGTGCCCAACCACTTGCCGAGAATGTCCAGGGCTCCGGCCTGGCCAGGAAGATGGGCGACGGGATTGGTCTTGACCAAGCGCCGACAGACGGTGCCGGCCTCCTGGGCGATCGACAACGCCTCCTCGTGCCGTCCCCGGCTGGCCCACCGCTCGCTCAGGTGTTCCAGGAACACAGCGAGTTCGGTGAGGTGGCGTTCGGGGTTGTCCTTCGCTAGTGCCCGGTAGATCGTGATTGCCTCCTCGGCGACCGACAGCGACTCATCTTCTCGCCCCAGATCGGACAGGTCCACGCTGTAGTTGTGCAACGCTACGGCCAGAGCGGGGAGGTCGGCTGCGTCGGCTTCGGCCTGCGTCCTGTGGATCATGACGGTTTCCTCGGCCGCCTTCAACGCCTCTTCTCGGCGCCCCAGGTTGAAGAGTTCAACAGCGCGATTGTGGATGGCAGCGGCCAAGGCGGGCAGGTCGGGGGTGTTGGTGTCCGCCAGTTTCCGGTGGGCCGCGATGGCTTCCTCGGTGGCCGACAACGCTTCCTCGTATCGCCCCAGTCTGGACAGCCAGACGTGGAGCTTCGCCTGGAGCGCGGGCCAGCCGCTGGCGGAACGGGCCAACAACAACACCCGCGTCGGAAACGGCTGATGCAGCAGTTGGTTCTGGAACAACCAACCCAGATCCGACACGGACCATCGATCGGCGTAGTCGACCAGCAGCACCCCGGCGTGCTCGGTCACGCGCATATCCTGGCTGCCCGCCTGCGTTGGATGGGTCTCCATGCGATGCACGGCGTCCACGACCAGCCAGCCGGGGCGCTCGGCGTCGGCAGCGAGTGCGGCGGCCAGCCGAGTCTTGCCCTGGCCACCTTCGCCGTGCAGCCACCGCACAGTGAACCGAGCCCGGTGTCCCGCCAGGTGACCAGCTCGCTCAGTTCCGCATCGCGACCGGTGAAATCAACGACCTCGGCGCGCGCGTCCAGCATCCGGCTGGGATGGGCGCAGCCATTCGGTGTCGTGGGCGGTCGTCGGGCGATGGGCGAACAGCAGGTACACCGGGGTTCCGTCGCCGAACACATGGATGTCCGCGCCGACGGCGCCATAGGCGTAGCCGCCCCCGGCCCGGACATCCTGGCGTAGCGACACCCAGCCATCCGGGCCGGTCAAAAGACCGATCTCGTCGGGAGCCGGCCCCGCGTGGTGCATGGCGGCACTGACGGTTCCGGGACCGACGGTGGTGCTGTTCACGGGCGAGGATGATGGGAGGATTCGCCGCTGGAATGTTGAGACGGGTGAGGCCGTTGGTGAACCATTCGGTGACCACGCGAGTCCTGTGCGGGGCATGACGGTCGGCGCGCCCATTGACGGCAGGCCCACGTTGGTGACCGGTGCAGACAATGGGACTGTGCGTCGCTGGGACGCCGAAACCGGGCAGCAAATCGGGCCGCGGATGAACAGCGAGAGCGGATCGCCATCCCGAACGCGTGTCACCGCCCTACTCGCGGATTCGGGCAGACCGCCCGCACGAGCCGTGCATTCTGCTCTTTCAGTGCGGCGACGGGCTCGTTCTCGCGGATCATATCCTCAGTTTTCCCCTGATCGCGCGCGTACAGCCGGACCAGGTCGTGGATCCGGTAGTGGAGTGCGTCGCCTTCCTGGTCGTCGGCCGTATCCAACAGCCGGGCATCGACCAGATCCTCGAGCAACCGCTCGGCCTCGGCCACGGTGATGCCCAGCAGGTCGGCACCGAGATGCGCGGGGAACGTCGGGACGTCGAAAATACTGACCCGGCAGAGCAGTCTCTTGGCCTGTTGTGGGAGGGGCCGATAACCGAGTGCCAGGCACGAACGCAGATCGAGCTCGCCATGCCGGAGCTCCGCGAGCCGACGGGCGTCATCCAGCAGCCGACCCGCCAACGTCGCGAGCCGGCGCCGAGGCCGTGCCGCGAGACGTGCGCCGGCGATCCGCAGTGCAAGGGGTAGTCCCGCGCAGCTGCGAGCGATACTTCTTGCCTCCTCGGGCTCGGCGGCGAGCCGGTCTTGGCCGACGATGCGTGCCAGCAGGTCGAGCGCGCCCTGCTCATCGAGCGCGCCGAGATCGATCCGGTGTGCTCCGGGAAGCGACGCCATGCGCGCTCGCCCGGTGATGATGGCCGCGGAGCCGCTTCCCGCGGGAAGCAACAAGTTCATCTGGCTTTCGTCGACGACGTTGTCCAGCACCACCAGCACCTTTCGCGACGCGGTCAGCGACCGGTACAGCGCGACGCGCTCGTCCGATGACCGGGGCATCGTTTGGTCGTGGAGACCGAGCCCGCGCAGCAGACAAGCCAAGGCGATGGAGGTTCCCGCGCGCCGCAGGTCCACGTACAGCTGGCCGTCGGGAAACGCTGGAACAAGACGGTGCGCGCATTCGACAGCCAGAACGCTCTTCCCTACGCCACCAGGCCCGCTGACCACCGCGAGAGGTTCTCCCCCGCGAGCGCCGAGTTGCCCAACGACACCGGCTGCCTCCGTTTCGCGACCCACCAGGTCGGCGATCTTGGCGGGCAGCTGGCGGGAAATGCCGAGAGTAGCTTCGCGTTCACCGGCCGAGTCGGGATTTGTCGTGGCCGGGCGCCGCGACGTCGACTCACCGGTGCAGGTGCAACGGCTCCCTCGGCCGCTGTTGCCTTCGCGCGCGTCGGTTTCGTCGCCGAGCAATCCGCGGAACGCCGCACGCAGCTCTCCGGACGGGTCGATGCCGAGTTCGGTACGCAACCGCCCCTGCATTTCGTGATAGGCCATCACTGCCTCGGCGCGGCGCCCGCACCGCACCAGCGCCATGATCAGCAGCCGGACAGCCGTCTCCCGCAACGGGTGGCGGGTCGTCAGCTCGCGCAACTCCGGCACCACCTCCGCGTGCGCACCAGCCGCGACGTCGAGCTCGATGCGCCGTTCCAGGGCCGCGATCCGCTCCTCGGCCAACGCCGGCGCATCTTCACGCTGAAACGCCTCGGACTGCAACCCGGCCAGCGGATCCCCCCGCCACAGCAGCAATGCCCGGCGAAGCAGGTCACGCGCCCGATCGTCCGGCAGAGACCGCGACTCGGCGACCATTCGGCGGAACACCAGGACATCGACGTCCCCGGGCGCGATCCGAAGCAGGTACCCCGGCGGCGCGGATTCGATGATCGGGGCTCGCAGCACCCTGCGCAATCGCATCACCTGGTTGGACAGACTGGCGCGCGCCTGCGTGGGCAGCCGCTCTCCCCAGATACAGTCCGCCAGCGTGTCGGCCGCGACAACTTGCCCCGCGGACAAGGCAAGCCTCGACAGCAGGACGGCGCCCCTGCCGCTGATCTGTGGCAGCACCTCGCCGCTGACGCGAACCCGCAGCGAACCGAGCACCTCGACCTCGACACGCATAGCCCTCCCAATGCACCCGTACCAGTCATCACACCGCGGGTCTCCCGAACTGAGCGGCATCGCCCGAACCCTTCGCGACCCCGCGGATCACGAAGATCACGGTGTGGGTGGAGGGCGGAACGAACCTTGAACTCCGCTTGAACCCGCTGGTCACGGGCCGGCGCGGCCCCCATCATCAGGATGGGTACCCCGCGGACTCGGCATCGTCGAAGCGCCGGCCGCCAGCAAGCTGTTTCCGCTCCCGCCCGCCGAAGGTCGCCCCTTGAGACGGCAGAGGCTTTTCCCGATGTCGTCGGCATCGGCGATGCGATGCTGCGCACGGTAGAGCTCCAGTGCCTGGCACCACACCTCACGAGCCTGGGCAAGGGCGCCGAGAGCGAGATGAGCGTGTCCGAGATGCTCCAGTGTGTCTGCTTCGAGGTAGGTGTTGCCCACCTCGCGATACAGGACGAGCGCCTGGTAATAACAATCGAGCGCGTCGTCGTTGCGCCCGGTGTGATGTGCGATGTGGCCCAGGCTGTCGAGAACGTCCGCTACAGCCGGATGGCCGTGTTCGCGGTACAGGGCCAACGCCGCCTCGCAATGAACGCGAGCCTCGTCGTGCTCGCCCAGCCGCGTGAGATACCAGCCCACCCCGTTGAGTGCCTGGGCCTTCCAGACCGGATTGTCCAGCGTCTGGAACAGCCGTAACGCGGCGGTGGCGTGGTCCAAGGCCTGTCGGTCGTCTCCCCGCAGCTCCCAGGTCTGCGCCAGGTCGTGACGGGTGATCGCCTGGCTCGGCCGGTCGGCGGTTTCTTCGGCCAGGTTCAGCGCCAGGCCGAGGTGGCTGAGCGCGTCGTCGTGGCGGCCGCCTCGGGCGCAGGCGAGGCCGAACCGGCGGTGGGTCGTGATCCGGACCGCGGGGTCACCGAGCCGGTCCGCGGCGTTCACGGCGGCCGGCCACACGGCGAGATCCTCGTGGAGGAACCCGCGCCGGTAGTGGAACGCGGTCAGTGCCCAGGCCAACTGCCAAACAGGATGGTGCCAGTCCCGGGCCGCCATCAGCTGCTGGGTCGCCAGCAGGCAGGCATGCTCGGCGTCGAACCAGGCCAGCGCCGTGGTCTCGTCCGCAGGCCGGGACGGATGCGGATGGGCGTCGGCATCCGGTGCGCCGCTGTCGACGAGCACGGCGTGCGGATGCAGGATCCGGTTGCCGCTCAACGCCGTGCGGACATAGAAGTCGCCGAGCCGCCGGAGCGCGTCCGTCCGGACGTCGTCCGGCAGATCCCCGCGAGCCCGGTCCACCGCATACGAGCGGACCAGGTCATGCATCCGGTAGCGGCCGGGAACAGGCTGCTCCAGCAGAGAAACCCGTTCCAAGGTGCGGAGAACCACGGCGGTCGAGGCAGGCGGCAGGTTGAGCAGGTTCGCCGCCGCCCGCACACCGATGTCCGGGCCAGGGGCAAGTCCCAGCAACCCGAAGACCCTGGTGTGGTCGGGGGCCAGCGCCTGGTAGGACCAGGACATGACCGCCCCCAGACTCGCTCCGGGTTCACCGTCGTCCAGAGCTCCCATCAGAGTCGTCACGTCGCGGAGTTCGGCGACGAGGTCCGCGAGCGGGAGTTCGGGGTGAGCGGTGGCCCGCCCAGCCAGGATGCTCAACGCCAGTGGCAAGCCCGCACACCGGGCGAGTATCTCGTCAGCAGCTTCGGATTCGGCCTCGAGGCGCTCCTCGCCCAGCCACGCAATGAGCACCTCACGGGCCTCGGCGGAGGTGAGGATTCCGACGCGCAGCGGACGCGCGCCGCGTGCGGCCACCATCCCGGCCAGCCGGTCGCGGCTGGTAACCAGGACCGCGCAACCGCCGCTCCCCGGCAACAGCGGCGCGACCTGCACGCTGTCGCGGGCGTTGTCGAGAACGACCAGCATCCGCTTGCCCGCCACCAGTGTCCGATACATCGCAGCTTGGGCGTCGGCGTCGGCCGGCATCGCAGTCCTGGTCACGCCGAGTGCGTGGAGGAACCCGCGGACGGCCACGTCAGCGGGTGTCGGGGATTCGGCCGGGTCGAACCCTCGCAGGTCGGCGTACAGCTGCCCGTCCGGGAACTCACCGGTGTGCCGGTGGGCCCAGCGCAGGGCGAGCGCGGTCTTCCCCATTCCCCCGCTCCCGTGCAGCACGACGATCGGCGTCGCGCCGTCGGCGCCCGAGCCGCGGGCCAAAGTCTCCGTCAGCACGTCGAGCTCCTCGCCCCGTCCCGAGAAGCGTGCCGACGGCGGCGGCAGTTGCCGTGGTACGGGATGGGAAAGCTCCACTGGTGCCGCGGCTGGGCGCGGGGTCGTCGCGTTCGCCGTGAGGATCTGCTGATGTAGTGCGCGCAGCTCGGCTCCGGGGTCGGCGCCGAGCTCCTCGCCCAGCCGCACTCGGATCCGCTGGTAGTGGGCGAAGGCCTCGTCCTGCCTGCCGCTGCGGTGCAGGGCGAGCATCAGCCGACCCGCGATGCGCTCGTCCAGCGGGTGCTCGCCGGCGCGGACGGCGAGTTCCGCCACGACTTCCGCGTGGAGGCCACGCTCCAGCTGCACGTCGATGTAGTCCAACTCGGCGGCGCCTCGCTGCCGGTCGAGCCCCTCGCGGACGATAGCCGCCCACGACGACTCCAGCCCGCTCAGCGCCTCTCCGCGCCACAGTTCCAAGGCACGCTCGAACAGCGCCGCCGCCTCGTCACGGTGTTCGGCGGCGCGGGCCTTCGCCAGCAGGTCACCGAAACGATGCAGGTCCACAGTGCGAACATCGTGGAGAGGGATCCGGTAACCACCAGACCGGCGCTCGATCCTGACGCCGGTCCCCGTGAGTGCCCGACGGAGCCGGGCCAGATAGGTCTGCAGTGTGTTGACCGCGCGCAGGGGCGGGTCCTGTCCCCAGACACGGGTGATGAGCTGCTCGACCGGCACGGTGCGATTGGCGTCGACCAGCAACGCCACCAGCACCAGCCGTTGACGAGCGTGGCCGAGGTCGAGCGGCCGGCCGTCGGCTTCCGCCCCGATGTCGCCCAGCACGCGGAACTCGACCGCCATCGCGCCCCTCCCCGGCTCAGCGTCCCGTCCGGGCAGACTATCCAACGGCCGGTTACCGGCGCTGGTCGAGGGGCGGCGGCGAGGCGGGTGTGGCCGGTCAGGTGGTGGCGGCGCGGCCGCTGTACTGGTCCGCCTGCTGGCGGTACATGGTCGCGTAGCGCCCGTCGGCGCGCATCAGCTCGTAGTGGCTGCCGTGTTCTACGATGCGCCCGCCGTCCACAACGTAGATGCGGTCGGCCCGCGCCACCGAGGCGAGACGGTGAGTAACCAGAACGACGCAGCGGCCGCGCCAAGCGGAGCCGATGATCTCGTCGAACACCGCGATCTCCGCGGCCGGGTCGAGCGCGGCGGTCGGCTCGTCCACGACCAGCACTGGTGCGTCCCGATACCATGCCCTGGCGAGCGCCATCCGTTGCCACTGCCCGCCCGAAAGGTTGGTACCACCCCAGAACTCCCTGGCCAGCAGGGCGTCCCAGCCGTCGGCCAGGCCGTCGACGACCTGTGCCGCTCCGGCCGTCTCGGCGGCTGCCCGGAGCCGCGCTTCGCTCACGGGCTGGTCGGCGCGGCCGACGGCCACGTTCATCCGGGCGGTGAAGGGCCACTGCACGAAATCCTGGGTCACCAGCGCGATCCGGTCGAACAAGGCGCGGCGATCCAGATCCTGGACGGCGACCCCGTCCCACGACACGGTCCCGCTCGACGGCAGGTACAGGCCGGTCAGCACCTTCGCCAGGGTGGACTTTCCCGAGCCGTTCTCCCCCACCAGGGCGATCACCTCGCCCCGCCGGACGTACAGGTCGATGCCGGTGAGCGTCGGCCGTGGGGCATCGGGATACCGGAATCCCAGGTCACGGGCGACAACGGTGTCCGGCGCGGCCCCCGGCACGGTCGCGCCACTCGCGATTCCCGCGTTCGCGGCCCGGCCGCACGCGTCGGCCCAGTCCTGGACGTAAAGGCCGTCCTCGTAGAGCTGGCGCAACTGACCGACCAGCATGACGAAACTCGACGTGCTGGAGCGGATCGCGAAGGCGGCAGTGGTCGCGACCGGAAACGTCATCCGGCCGGTCACCACAAGAAGGACGAGCAGCCCGTAGGTCAGCACGCCGAGCGCGCCGGCCAGCGCGCCCGCGACGAGCTGAACCCGGGCCTCGTGGCGGGCGAGCCGCGCCTGCTCACCCTCGCTGTCGTGGGCGAGCCTGCGGTAGTGCCGCAGCAGGAAGCCGCCGAGCCCGTTCGCCCGCACTTCCTCGGCGCTCTCCCGGTGGGTCATGAGCATCGCCAGCTGGTCGAGATGCCGGTTCAGCTCGGTCCATCGCTTCGCCGAGGTGTAACGCGACGTCGCATTCCTGGCCACGCTCCAGCCCCGCGGGACGATCGTGATGAGCAGAAGCGGGACGAACAGCGGGTTGAGCGCCGCCAGCACGGCACTCGTGGTCACGATCGACAGCACCCCGCCGCCGAGCGAGACGGCGCGTTCGATGACGCGCCGCGCGGCATCCGCGCCGCGACGGGCCGCGCCGAGCAGATTCTGGAACCGGGTGTCCTCGATCGCCGCGAGCTCGGCGCCGACCGCGCATTCCAGCAGGCGGATCTGGGCAGAGCGGGAGACCCGAGGCCCCAGCCGACCGGACGCCACGGTTCCGAGTGCGGTGCACCCGGCGCGCAGGGCGCTCAGACCGACCATCACGAGCGCCACGGTCACAATGACCCCGATGTGCCGGCCCGGGTCGGGGCCAACCAGCGCGTTGAGCAGATCCCGCACGAGGAGATAGCCGGCGGCGGTGCACGTCGCCACCACGAGCTGGACGACGACCACAGCGACAAGCGCGGCGCGGTCGGCGTGCCAGCCGAGCCGAGCGGTCGTCGCGACCACGGCGGGCAGCCTGCGCAGGGCCCCAAGGCTGCCCGGGCTCCGGTGGTGGTCCTGGAAGGAAAGCCGGAAGCCGGCGCCGAACAGCGGATCGCGGCCGTCAGGCGCTCCGGTGTCTCGCGGAGAACCGCCGGGACCCGCTGTCCGGCCGGTCATCGCGCACCCGGGCGCGCGAAGACAAGGACGCTGGTCAGCACGCGCACGGATGTCCTGTCGTGCCGTCGCAAGTCTGCGTCGTGCACGGACAAGTGGAGTCGCACGTGCCCTCACACGTACTGCCGTTCAGCGTGCACGCCGTCGTGTAGCAGCCCAACGACGGCGTCATCTGCATCGGACGACCAAGCTGCCCCCCGTCGCGGTAGGCAACCCATCCCGCGTTCCGGCCCAGCATCCGGGGGTCCAGATCGAACTCACCCATTTCGGTTTCTCACTTTCCACCTCGAACCAACATTCGGAACGAAACGTTAGCAAGCCACCGAAAACATTTCACTGCCATCGAAATAACACCCGAACAACACCGGTAACATTCGACTGTCATTGCCATCACACGTTGACCACCCGCCGATCGGCCTGCTAGTTCTATTGTCATGTCGCCTGATCCCCAGTTCCGCCCGGCAGAATTCGCGATCGCACGTCTTTCGCTGTTGGGTTCGTCCACGGCGATTCCGGAAATACCGCGAACGCTCGACGACCTGGCCGGACTGCGCGAATTCCTCACCACGGTGGCGGCCGACCCCGCCATCAGCGAGGCGATCACTGTCTCCAGTGAATCCCTGGCCATCGTGCTGGACCGGCTCGTGGCCGGTGAACCTGTCCGGCCGAAGCGGTTGCGGCGCGCGGCGCTGTCCGCGGCGCGCTACCTGTCCCGCATGTCCAGCCGGGCCACCCCGTTCGGGCTGATGGCCGGGGTCACGTCGGCGCGATTCGACAACGACGTCAAGGTCCGGATCGGCACAGCGCATCGCAAGCAGGTGCGGCCGGACACGGCCTGGCTGACCTCGTTGGTCCGGAACTGGGAGATCGATCCGGCTGTGCTCGGGCAGCTGCGCGTGGTCAGCAGCGACGGCTACGTCGTCCGGGGTGATCGACTGGTACTGCCGCACCTGCCGGAAAGCGACCGGGACAGAGGTCCCGACCAGAGCGAACACACCGTGCGATACACCAGCGCGGTCCGTATGGCGCTCGGCTTCGCGCGGACGCCATGCCGTTTCGAGGAACTCGTCGAACACCTGGCCGCGGAGTTTCCGGCGGTGGCCGGGCAGGTGGTCCGGGCCATGCTGACGGAACTGGTGCGACAGGGATTCCTGGTGACAAGCCTCCGTCCGCCGACCACCTCCCCCGATCCACTCCGGCACATCCTGGACGCGCTTTCCGGCGTACCCGGGCACACGGGACGAGACGCGCTCAGCGAGATCGCCGAAACGCTGGCCGAATACGCGGACGCGCCCGTCGGCGCCGGCCGGTCGCTCTGGGACTCGGCGACGCGGCGCATGCGGCGGCTCCAGGGCGGGGAACGGCTGCTACAGGTCGACGTCGGCATGGAGGCCGATATCGTGCTGCCGTCGGACGTCGCCGAGGAGCTCGCGCAAGCCGTCGCGGCCGCCTGGCAGGCGGCGCCTGCCGGGGCAGCCCCCATGGACCCGCTCGCCCCTTATCGTGCCGAGTTCATCGAGACATACGGCATGAGCACGCTCGTCCCGGTCAAGGAGCTACTGGACCCGCAAAGGGGGCTCGGCGCTCCGGCCGGCTACCTCAGGCCACCCGGCCACCGCAGCCCATCCCCTGCCGCGCCGGCCGACACCCCGCGCGGCCGCCTCCTGCTCGCCCTGGCACAGCGTGCCACCGCGCGAGGTGAGGCGGAGATCGTGCTGGACGAGGACGTCCTCACGCACCTACGCCGTCCCGGCGCCGAGGACGAACCCGGCAGCGAGGTCGAGGTGTGCGCGTCCCTGCTCGCGAACTCCGAGGAGGACCTGCGATCCGGCGACTATCGTCTCGTCATCGCCCCGATCAACTACTCCCGATCCGGCGCCATGTTCGGCAGACATCTGTCCCTGGTCCCCAACCTGGCCGCGCAAGTGACGGGCTGGGCGGCGGACGCCCTCGATGCGGTTCCCGCCCAGCTGATCAGCTCGGTCGTCGGCGACCGGCTCGGCAACGTGACCAGGGTTCCGCGGCTGACCGAACAGACCATCGAGGCAGGCGTCTTCGCCGACCGTTCCGATCAGCGGGTCCACGGGCTGGACGAGCTGGCGATCTCCGCCGACCGGAACCGGTTTCTCGTGGTGTCGCTGCGCACCGGCGAAGAGCTGGTACCGCTGCCGTTCAACGCGCTGAGCGCGGTCACCGGTCTGCCGAACGCCGCTCGCCTGCTGGCGGAAATCGGTGAGCAGTACACACCCCCGTGGCAGCTGTGGAACTGGGGGCCCGCGGAACAACTCCCCTATCTGCCCCGGGTCCGATATGGACGGACAGTGCTCGCCGCCGCCCGGTGGTCGTTCGATCCCGCACTGGCCGAGTCCGGCACCAGCGAGACCGGGTGGCTCGCGGCGTTCGAACGCTGGCGCACCGAATGGACCGTGCCCGACCGGGGGTATCTTCGCCATTCCGACCACCGGGTGGGCGTGGACCTCACCTCTCCCCTGCAACTGCGACTGCTCCGGGAAGAACTGCGCCGCAATCCTGGCACCGTGTTGCAGGAAGAGCCGCTCGCCGGCGACTACCACTACGGGTGGAACGGCGGACACGCGACCGAGATCGTCGTCCCGCTACGGCCACGGCAGAAACGGTACCGGCCGCGGCAGCGTCCCAGCACGGCGCGGCCGGCCGCGGCGCACCGGCTGCACCAACCGGGAGGTTCCTGGCTCTCGCTCAAGGTGTACGCGGCCGAGCCCGTGCACGACGAGCTGCTTGTCCGCCACCTGCCCGCCCTGCTCGAGCACGCGACCGATGTCGTCGACCGGTGGTTCTTCCTGCGGTACCGCGACGACAGGCCACACCTGAGAATCCGTTTCCACTGCGAGCCCGGCGGAATCCGCGCGTCGCTGACCGGTGCCGTGCACGACTGGGCGGCCGACCTCGCCGCGGCCGGGCTGATCCGCGAGACCGTGGTGGACACCTACCGGCCGGAGATCGCCCGGTACGGTGGTATCGACGCGATCGACGCGGCTGAGCAGGCTTTCTGCGCGGACTCCGCGAGCGTCCTGGACCAGCTCACGATGGGACACGACGGCGCGACCGGGCTGCCGGCGGCCCTGCTCGGCGCGGCAAACTGTGTCGACCTTGCCCGTCACCTCTGCGGCGGAGAGTGGCGCGACTGGCTCGTCGAAACCTTCCGCCGCGAAAACCAGCGCGAAGCGTTCCAGCGCCATCGCGACGAGGCCGTCCGGCTGCTCGATCCGGACGGCGGCTGGCCCGGGTTGTCCGACCTCGACGGCGGCCCCGGCCTCGTGGCGACCTGGTCCCGGCGCGCGTCGCGGCTGGCACTATACGGTGAACTCGTCCGCGATCTTGTCGCCCGTGGCCGGCTCGAATCGGCGTCCACGGCGTTCAGTGGCGTGCTGCACATGCATCACAACCGTCTGGTCGGCATCGCCCCGGTGGCCGAACAGTGTTCCTACGCGATCGCTCGCGGGGTCGCGCACGTCAGCCTCGAGTGGGAAAGGCACCTGAGCCATGTCTCCTGACACGACGGACGTCGTCGACACGATCGCGCGCCGGCTGTCCGACGCGGAACACGTTCTCGCCGTGACGAACGCACCCGGCAACCTGATGCATACGCCTCGGCAAACCCGGCATCCCTGGTCCGCACTGTCCCTTTCGGACGGGAATCCGGCTCTGGCATTGTTCTTCGCCGAGCTGACCGCCGAGGACACGGGTCACCGCGACGTGCTGCACGCCTATCTCTCCGCGGGGCTCGAGGACGGATCACCACTACCTGAGACGACGCTGTTCAACGGGCCGTGCGCGCTCACCTTCGCCGCGCATGCGGCGGCAGTGGGCACCGGGGGGTACGCCACGCTGCTGGAATGGCTCGACGAGGCGGTCGTGGCGAAAGTGCGGCAGCAAGCCAGAACCGTCCACGCGCATATCGCGGACGGAGTCGCCATCGCGACCTGGTCGGGATACGACGTCGTCACTGGTATCAGTGGTACCGGTCGGCTCTTGCTGGCACGCCACGGCGTCACGGGCGATCCGGCAACCGGCGAAGCGCTCACCGAGGTTCTCACGACGCTGGTGGAAACCGCGCTGGCGGACGCCGTCGTGGCGGACGGCCGGGCGGTGCCCGCATGGTGGGTGACCCACTCGCCGACGGCCACCGCCGGCCACATCACCGAACACCTGAACCTGGGGCTCGCACACGGAGTAGCGGGCCCGCTGGCACTCCTGGCCCTCGCTCTCCGCGCCGGCGTGCGCGTGCCCCGCCACGAGGAGGCGATCACCCGGATCGTCGATCTGCTGTGGCGCTGGCGCAAGGTAGAC
This sequence comes from Amycolatopsis sp., assembly GCF_035276945.1. GTDB lineage: Bacteria > Actinomycetota > Actinomycetes > Mycobacteriales > Pseudonocardiaceae > Amycolatopsis_E. Next base: position 18,316 of record NZ_DATELF010000078.1, read on the forward strand.
GAACACGGTCCGTACTGGCCGGATTGGGTCACCCCCGACCAGTACGACGGAACCGCGCCACCCGGTCCACGGATCCGCGACGCCTGGTGTTACGGGGCAGCCGGGATCGCGCGGGCGCTGTACCTCGCCGGCGCCGCCGTCGGCAACAACGCATGGCAGGAGGACGCACACCATGCGTTCCACGGCGTCATCGCCACCGACGGCGGCGCGATCGGCACCGCCTCCCTGTGCCACGGCCGGGCCGGACTCCTGCAGATCGCACTGCGGATGTCCCACGACTCGGGCCTGCCTCAGTACCGATCGTTCGCCGACGCGCTGGCCGCACGACTCACCGCGGAGTTCGATCCCGAGAAGCCATTCGGATACCACTACCTGCATCCGGTGGCGTCCCTCGGCCCCGACCGGCCGGGATTCCTCGAGGGCGCCGCGGGCATCGCCCTGGCACTCCACGGCTACGCGATCGGCCGGCCACCGGCGACCGGTTGGGACGCGGCCCTACTGCTGAGCTGAACCAAAACTCCTGCGACCGGGAATGCGGCCGCACACGGCACAACCGCCCACCAACTCTTTCCACCTACCTTCCGCCGAAGACCGGCTAACGCGCCCGAGACACCCCTTCCGGTCAACTTCATCACACGAATCAGAGCCGAAGCCGGGTGGATAGCGCACAAATCGCCCCAGTGGTGCACTGATCATATGACCCCGCCCCCATATTCAGCGTCTCCTAGAAAAACATGGGGCGCCTGGTGAGGATTTTCCAAGAAAAACAAGGGCACTCGAAGAAGAACAACGCAATCGCCAGTGAGGCGGTCTGGAAGTCCCACTCCGAACACATCCTCGGATAGGCCAGAAGAGCTGATCGGCCAAGCCCCTCCGAGGTGGCCTGCGGCCAGCCTTGACACCGACGTCTCATGCACGCGCCCAAACCAGCGGCGGAAACCAGAAAAACAACCGCAACCCGGACCAACATCAGCCTTTGACCGGCCCCGCCCCTTCAAGGACGACCAGCGCGTTTCCCGTCGGTGTCATTCTCGTTCCCGATGAAACGCCTGCTTACCGGCGGGGGGGTTCAAGTCCCTCCGGATACGCGCACTGACCACACGCCCGCCGGGCGGCTGGACCACGGTGATCCATCGTGGCCCAGCCCTTGCCTCCGGATCGTCTCGGGCCACAGATCGGCGGGATCACTCGCCCGGTGTTGGCCGGCACCGGCTCACCTCCCGCCGCGTCCGCACCGGGTTCCGAGCATCCATCGAGCCGTGCGCGCGGACGTCACCCGAAGCAGGCGAGGTGCGCCGTCGGCGTCGACGGCTCACGTCGACGACAGCGGCTGACCGGGCGAGCGGAACTCGGGCAGCGGCCGGTCACTGCCCGCTTGCCGCGCCCTGATGGCCGCCCCGTACCGGGCTGCGAGCGGCCCCGAACTGGCACCGTGTGCAACCACGCTGGCCAGCACGGTGACCGCGATCACCGCGACGACGGTGTCGGCGCCCGAGCCCAGGGCGTCCAGTGCCAGCAGGGCGAAGATAAGCGACGCCAGGCCACGGGGCCCGAACCACCCCACGAACAGCACCGTCGCCCGGTCGAGGTGGGTGCCGAGCAAGGACAACGCGACCGGCGCCATTCGTACGACGGTCAGGCTGAGCAGCGCGTACAGGGCAATCCGCCAGTCGAAAACGTGTGCCAGGACGGGAAGAACGGTCGCCCCGAAGAGCATCCAGACCAGCAGGGACGCCAGTTCCGCGGTGTACGAGACATAACGGAGGTCCCTGATGTCACTGCGGCCGGCCGCGTTACCGAAGGTCAACCCGGCGATGAACGCGGCGACGAACCCGCTTGCGTGAGCGGCGATCGATGCCGCGTAGACGCCGATGGCCAGTGCCAGCACGGCGGGACCGGCGAAATCCTCCGAAACCCAGCCAGACCGGCCTGCACGTCCGAACAACCAGCCTCCGGCCAGCCCGGAACCCGCCCCGATGACCATCCCCATGACCAACTCGAGGACCACCTTCCCGACGCTTTCCTGTCCGGTTTGGGCGGCACCGGCGATCGCGACGAGCACCACCGGCGTGACGAGGCCGTCGTTGAGTCCACTCTCGACATTGATCAGCCTGCGGACCCGCGGCGGCACGGCCGGGTTGGTCATGACGACCAACCCGAGCGCCGCGTCAGTGGGCACGAGTGCGGCCGCGGCCAGCAGCGCGAGCCATGGCGTCAGGCCCGGTACCAGCAGGCTGGCCAGCAGCCACCCGGCGCCGAGGGACAGCGGCAGGCCCACGCCGAGCAGGCGGGCGTAGAACCCCAGATCGGAGCGGAAGTCCCGGAACCGGACCTTCGACGCGTCGGAGAAGAGCACCCAGACCAGTGTGGCCTCGGTGAGCAACCTGAACCTGTGCGGATCGAGGTCGAACTCACGAGCCAGAGCGGCGAGCATCCCGCCCACCGCGACGAACACGATCGGTGCCGTCAGGAAAGCGCGCTCCAGCCGGGCGGATACCAGGCCCCACAGGAAGATGGCCGCCATGACCACGGCGACGCCACTCGCGCCCATGCCAACCGATACCCAGCCGAGTCAACCGGTTGCCGCCGAAGTCAGCGCCGAGAACGGCCGCAGTTCCTCCTGACCACCTCGCGCGACGACGTAGCTGGATCCCGGCACCTCCCGCCACGCCCCGTGGAGATCTCCCAGCGGTTCGGACACCACCAGCCGGGCGTCATCGGAAAGCTTGTGCGAATTGGGATCGTCCGGATACTGGCGACGGAGCGTCGAGACGTCTTCGCTGTGGAAGAGGGACCGCGACCGGCCTTCACTGGAGTAACGGAACGCCCACGTTGTTTCGCCGTTGGTGAGGGCGATCGTCATCTGGATCGGGTACCGGACACCGTGACGCCGTCCCGCCTCCTCGACGAGTCCCACGGTTCGGCCCAAGGCGGCGGGCGGATCCCGGTCCAGGCCGAACGTCAGGGCAAGAAAGAACAGGACCTCGGAGTCGGTCGACCCCGCGATACCGGGATAGAGTTCGGGGTCGACGGCCAAGGTGAGTTCACCCCTCACGGCCGGGAATTCCGCGACGAGACCGTTGTGCATCCACAGCCAGCGACCATGACGGAAGGGGTGGCAGTTCGTCTTCTGGACCGCCGAACCGGTGGAGGCCCGGATATGCGCGAAAACCCGGCCGGACCTGATCTGCGCGGAGAGCTCCCGCAGGTTGCGGTCGCTCCAGGCCCGCTCGGTGCTCAGGAAGACACCCGGCGTGGCGAGGTTTCCGTACCATCCGACGCCGAAACCGTCCCCGTTCATGGTCTCGGCGCCCAAACGCGAGTGCGTGCTCTGCAGTACGAGCGAATTCGCGGGCTTGTAGAGGAGATCCTCGAGGAAGACCGGTGAGCCGGAGTATGCGAGCCAACGACACATGCCTCCGATCGAGTCACAGGTCACCGCCGCCCGGCTCACCTGTACGGGATGAAATGGACGAACCGTCCCACGTTGAGCGACGGCCGATGTGCTGCCCGAGTTGGCCCACGCGATGGGCGCTGGAGCCGGCCCCGTGGAACGACAGGCCTTATGTCAACGAGGCCGACCCGGACAGCTGGATGTATCAACTGGAGTTGCCGGCGGCCTGGAGTCGATCACACATCACGACCACCCGGGGACCTGACCGATCGTTGTCATCGACCGTCGGTCCGGCACGTGAGAAGGAGAACGGACCCATCCCTCGCTCACACCGCATAACCAAGGCCAAGCGGTGTGGTTGGCGTGTATGTCCCCCTCGGACACAGTTTCGTGGCATGCCTGCCACATCTGACGTACTCGTGCTCGAACGCGCTCCAGCACCCCCAGCGTGCCGTGTAGGCCGCATTTGGCGGTCTTCCGGCGGTGGTCGTCGTGACCAACGCGCCGGTGGTCATCCCGGCCACCCCCTCTGCGTCCTGGCGGGCACGCTGGTACGTCGGACGCTGCCACCGACGATCGTGCCCACGCCCCGCACGACCAACATGGTGTACGGGCTCGCGGCCGCCTGGCTGAGCGCGCCGTAGTCACCACGGCTCGGTTGACAGCCGGCACCCGGCATGGCGCCGGTGGCGTGTTCAGCGTGACGAAGCAGGGCCACCTCCGCCTGCCCGCTCCCGTTTGGCACTGCTGCGGACCACGTCCTACTGGCCGCTGACCCTGAAAAGGGGCTGGGCAATTGGTTCTTCTGACGCCGGAAAGGCCAACATCTGTGAGAAGGCCGGAAACTGGGTTTGGTAACCGCGCGCTGGAGACCGGGCACCTGCGCTGGTTCGAAGTCCGGGGTGTCGTCAGCGGAGGCCGGTACCGCCGTTGACCGGCAGGACCTGCCCGTTGATCCACTCCCCGTCCGCGGACAGCAGGAAGGTCACCGCCGCCGCGATGTCCTCCGGTCGTCCGAAGCGGGGTGAACGCAGTGTCTCGAACACCGTGGCGCGGTACTGCTCGTCGTTGTTCGTCATCGAGTTCTCGGTCAGCACGAGGCCGGGCGCGACGACGTTGCCACGGATGCCCTCCTTGCCCCACCGGGTCGCGATGTGCTTGCTCAGTGCGACCACACCGGACTTCGAGGAGCCGTACGCCACCCGCCTGCGGTCCCCGTGCAGCACCAGTCCGGAGATCGTGTTGACGATCGCGCCGCCGCCACGCGCCAGCATGGCCGGGACGGCGTGCCGCGCGGTGAGGAAGTAGCCGGTGAGGTTGACTTCCAGGCTGCGCCGCCAGACCTCGAGCGGCACGTCGAGGAGGTCGGTGTCGCGGCCGAGGGTGCCCGCCGACAGGTCGGCGGGCACGTTGAACAGTCCGTCGACACCGCCGAAGGTCTCGACGGTCGCCGCCACGAGTGACGCGCAGTCCTCGTCGTCGGCGACCCGGCCGGGGCCTGTCGGCCGCCGGTTATCACGTCGAGGAACAGCCCCTGTTCCGGCCGCAGTCCGTCGTCCAGCGGCAGATGCAGCGCCGCCACCCCTGCCGCCTTGGCGGCGACCAACGATTCCCGGCACAGTCGCGACAGCCCTTGGACCCAGGCGCGCAGCGCGCCGGTGGCCCCCTTGCCGGCGAAGTACTCGTTTACCGGCCCGATGCGCTGCGCTTCCTCGCCGCCGAGCCGTGCGCGTAGCGGGTGACACACCGCATGTCCCGCTCCGGCAGGTAAAACACGGGCTGGTCGAGTTGTGCCGCACGCAGCCACGGACACGGGTCCCCGGCCTGTACCCGGGTCGAAGGGATCGAACGTCCGTCCGTCAACCTCGGGGGCTCGCGGACTCGTCTCCGTCATGGCGTCTCCTGGCACCATTGCCTTCTCTTTGACGGCGGCGGATTCCCTGGATGGGACGGGGCGGCCCGGCGCTCACGCGGGGTCGGCCAGCTGCGCCCGGGAGTAGCCAGCCACTTCCTTGTAGGAATCGGAGATCCCTTGCAGCTCGCTCAGGCTGATGACGTCCTCGATCCGTTCGAAAGGACGGTCACCGGTCCTCTCCCACACCTCACGCAGGATCGCATCCGGCGGCCGCACCCGATTGGTGCGCACCACCCGCGCGGTCGCCGGCAGCCGGACCTCCTCATACCGACGCAGCGCGGCAACGGGATCAGCGCACTCCACCAGAGCCGTCCGCAGCGCATGCGCGTCAAGGATCGCCTGACCAGCCCCATTGGAGCCCCGCGGGACCATCGGATGCGCGGCGTCGCCGACCAGCGTCAGCCGCCCCACCGTCCAGTGGCCCAGCGGGTCCTGGTCCACCATCGGGTACTCCAGCACCTCCCCCGCGTGGTGGACCATCTCCGGCACGTCGAGCCAGTCGAACCGCCAGGTCTCGAAAGCGAACAAGAAGTCCCCGACGTCGGCACGGCGAGTCCAGTCCCGCCGTTCATGGCGCTCGGTCTGCAACTCCGCCACCCAGTTGACCAACTGGTTACCCTGGCCGTCGACATCATCCCGAATGGGATAGATGACCATCTTCCCACCCGCGAGCCACCCCGCCCGGATCATCGACGCCCCAGTCAGGATCGGCGGCATCACCGTGGTCCCCCGCCACATGTTCACGCCCGTATACAGCGGCTCACCCTCCTCCGGATGCAGCTGCTTGCGGATCGTCGAATGCACCCCGTCACACGCGAGGACCACATCGCCCCGCACAGCGGGCAGCGCGACACCGGCAGGATCCCGGAAATGAGCCGTGGCGCAACGCTCATCCTGCGACGCACCATGACACACGTGGCCCAGAACCACCGCATCAGACCCCAAACGCTCCCGCACCGCCTGCAACAGCACCGTCTGCAACTCACCCCGATGAATCGAAAACTGCGGGGTGGAATACCCCGCGAACCGCCCCGCCGGCTCGCGGTAGATCATCTGCCCGAACCGGTTGTAGAACACCGACTCCCGAGTGGTGACAGCCACCTCAGCCAACGCCGACTCCAGGCCAAGCCGACCGAGCACCTTCGTGGCATGCGGCAACACGTTGATCCCCACCCCCATCGGCAGGATCTCCGGAGCCGCCTCGTACACGCGGCACTCGATCCCCGCATCGTGCAGCTCCAGCGCGAGCGTCAGCCCGGCGATACCCGCACCGACGATGACTACTCTCATCGAGGACTCACTCCTTCCGATCCCTGGCGCACAGGGGGACGGCTCGTGGTGGCGATCCGGGTGGACCTGCTGCAGGTCCGATTACGTCGGCGGCCCGCAGAACCACTCCTACACGGCCACGCCGCCGAGAGACACCGTGACGGCAGAGGATTCTGCGCACCGGAAAACGGACGGAGCGAGCCAGAACACCACGTACCGTAAGAGCACCACAATGGACACGACCGCAGATCCATCGTGGACATTCCCGAGCCACGCTACGCGGTGAATTCCTACTCCACGCCGCGGTCCCAGAAGTCCTCCAGTGCACCGATCGCGGCGATGCCCACGAGATCGCGCGCTCCGGCGCCCCCGTCCGGGCGCCCGCTCCGAGGACGACCACGACCCGCCCGTCCAGCCGGAGCCGATCGGCGTAGCCGGGGACCGCCCCGATCTCGGGCCTCACGAGACCACCGTCAGCCGCAACGGCCGGACGCGGAGCAGTGCGGCTTGCGCCTCAGCGTCCATGTCCTCGGGCATCCACTCCGCGGCGTGGTCAACCTCGATCCGGATGTCGGTGACGCCGGGAAGGCGGTCGACGGTGGTGCGTGCTTGGTCGGCGATGAGCCCGGCCCGCATGCAGAAGGGGCTGGTCAGCCTGATCTCGATGGTGACCACGCCGAAGTCGATCCGGATGTTCTGGATCAGCCGTCGTAGTGCAAGTGGCGTTGCCGCGGCTGGTACTCGTTTCCGCTCACGTGGGCGGTGGGAGGCCGCATCGAGCGGTTGGCCGGCGGGGTAGGGCTCCGCCGCGGTTGCGTAGGCTGCACGTGGGTGATGCGCTCGACTGGCGGCGCGTCGAAGGCCCGCAGCGGCCGCGCCTGCTCCGGCTTCGCGCCGAAATGCTGGTACGGGACAGCGCCTGGCTCGAACTGTCCGTCATGCCCCGGCGGATCAACCTGCCGGCAGCGAGCGATCTTCGAGCCGTACGGTCTCGCCGGCCACCTGTACTGGACTTCTACAACATCATCTTCGGTGGCATGCGCGACATCACCGGCACCGCCGAAGGCCGGCACGGCCGGTAAGCGGGGCTTGCCGGCCACAACGGAGGGAAGGCCATGCCGAACTACCTCTTGGCCGCCGCCCCGGTGCCCGGCCATGTCGCACCCATGACGCAGATCGGCAAGGACCTGGTACGCCGGGGACACCGGGTGCGCATGCTCAGCGGTGAGGAGTTCACCGAAACGATCCGCGCCGCCGGGATCGATCCGGTCGCTCTCGCCCCTGAATGCCACATCGCACCGCCGGCCGCGAAGGCACATCGCGCGCGTGTAACCGGCCCGGTCGACCGGTGGCGACGCGGCCGCACCGAGCTGCGGGAGCTGTTCGTCGAGCCGATGGCCGCGCAGCACCGCTCTCTGCACCGGGCGCTGCGGACCGGGCCGGTGGACGCGGTGCTGGTCGACGTCGCCTTCACCGGAGTGCTGCCCACGCTGCTTGCCGGCGCACCCCGGCCGCCGGTGCTCGCCTGCGGTGTGGTGCCACTCATGCTGTCCAGTGTGGACACCCCTCCGTTCGGCATGGGCCGGCCGCCCACCCGGCGGCGGGACTACCCGGCGATGGGCTGGGTGGTGCACCGGCTGCTGTTCGGCCCGACCCAGGCTCTTGCCGACCGCCAGCTGCGGGCTTTGGGCCGCCCACGGCTTCCCGTGTTCCTCATCGACTGGCCGAAACTGGCCGACCGGCTACTGCAACTGACCGTGCCGTCCTTCGAATACCCGCGGCGCGACCTCCCGCCCACGGTGACCTTCGCCGGCCCGGTACTCCCCGAACCGCCCCCGAAGACCGCGCTGCCGGCCTCGTGGCCCGAACTCGCCGGCAGCCGGCCAGTGATCCACGTCGCCCAGGGCACGTGGGACAACACCGATCTCGACCGGCTGATCGGACCGGCCCTGCACGCTTTGGCCACCGAAGACGCACTCGTCGTCGCCACCACCGGCGGTCCCCCGGCCGGCGAGTTGCCCGCACCGCTGCCGGCCAACACCCGCGTGGCCGAATTCCTGCCCTACCAATGGCTGCTGCCCCAGGTCGACGTCATGGTCACCAACGGCGGCTATGGCGGCGTCCAGTGCGCCCTCGCGCACGGCGTGCCACTGGTCGTCGCCGGGGTACCGCCGACAAGCCGGAGATCGCCGCCCGCGTCGCCTACACCGGCGCCGGCATCGACCTGCGCACCGGCACGCCGACCGAGCACGCCCTGGCCACCGCGGTACGCACCGTGCTGCACACCTCCACCTACCGGCAACAGGCGCGGCGCCTGGCCCGCGATATCGCCGCAAGCCGTCCCCTGGACACCATCGCGAACGCCCTGACCGTGTGCGGCGGCCAGACCGATCAGGGGCGGTTCCGGTCAACCCCACCGAACTCTTCGACAACCTGCCGGTACCGGCCGGAAACGCGTTGACTCCTGCCGCTGAGTCATACCGAAATCTGGTGCGCTGCGCGACGTCCGGGCGTTCACTATCGTGGTTTTTCTAACACTCACATCCCGCTGCCAGGACAGAGCCGATCATGGCTGAGCGTGAACTCGATGCTGCCGGCATCACCGAACCCCACTTGCGCACCGCTTACCGGGAGTGCCGCCGCGTCAACGCCCGCCACGGGCGGACCTACTTCCTGGCGACCAGGCTGCTGGACCCGCGTCAACGCCCGGCCGTCCACGCCCTGTACGGATTCGCCCGCCACGTGGACGACCTGATCGACGAGCCGCCGCGGGGTGCCGGCAAAGACGACCTCGACGCCGCAGTGAGCGATGCGGAAAGACGTCTCTACGAGGGCCTGGAAACCGGGCGGTGTTTCGGGCCGCTGCTTCCGGCCGTGGTCGACACCGCCCACCGCTACCGCATACCGCGGCGGTACTTCTCCTCGTTCCTGCGCTCGATGCGCATGGACCTCACCGTCACCGGCTATCCCGACCGGCGCGCGCTCGAGCGGTACATGCACGGGTCGGCCGAGGTGATCGGCCTGCAGATGCTGCCGGTGCTGGCTACCGTCACCACGATCGCGGAGGCCGCACCGCACGCCGCGGCGCTGGGCAAGGCGTTCCAGCTGACCAACTTCCTCCGCGATGTCGCCGAGGACCTCGACCGCGACCGGGTCTACCTGCCTGCCGACGAGCTTGCCGCGTTCGGCGTCGACCGCGATCTCCTCCGCTGGTGCGCCCGGTCACGGCGCATCGACCGGCGCGTCCGCCAAGCGCTCGCCGACCAGATCGCCACCACCCGCGCTGTCTACCGCTTCGCCCATCCCGGCATCGCGATGCTGCACCCGGTTTCGCGGCCGTGCGTCGCGACCGCCTTCACGCTGTACTCCGAAATCCTCGCTCGGATCGAACAAGCCGGCCACAACGTGTTCGCCGTCCGGGCCAGTGTGCCGGGCCCGCGCAGGCTCGTGGTGGCCGCCGGAGCTCTCGCCCGCGCGCACCGAGCCCGCCTGCGATACGCCCCGGGCCGGGCCCCTTCCCCGTGGAGTACGGTGACATGGGCACCGCGGAATACCTGATCGTGCTGGGCGCCTGCGTCCTGATCACCCTGCCGCTCGAACTCCGCGCCCGGGTATACCGCAGGCCAAGCCGCCTCGTCCTGACCGTGCTGCCGGTGTCGGTGCTCTTCCTGGTCTGGGACGCACTGGCGATCGCGGCGGGCGCATGGAACTTCGACCCGGCGTTCATCACCGGAATTCGCCTGCCCGGAGGCATTCCCGTGGAGGAAGCGCTGTTTTTCGTGATCATCCCGACCTGCGCGATCCTGACCTTCGAGGCGGTCAAAACCACCTCCGCACTCCTGGCGAGACTGCGCACGCACAAGAATCGGGTCAAGTCACGGGCGGCGCGATGATCCCCTGGGCCTACACCGTGCCGGTCACCCTGGCCGTGCCCGCGGTGGTCGCACTCGAGTTGTTCGTGTTGCGCACCGGTTTGTTCCGCACGTCCGCGTACTGGGTCACGATGGCCATCGTGACCGCCTTCCAGGTTCCGGTGGACGGCTGGCTCACCAAACTGCCCACGCCGGTTGTCCGCTATTCGCCGGCCGCGATCAGCGGTGTCCGTTTCCCTTGGGACATCCCGATCGAAGACTTCCTCTTCGGCTTCGTGCTGACCACGGCCGCCCTCATGCTGTGGCGGGCCGTGGACAGGGAGTGATCTCGGTGAGCCCGCCCTCAGGTAATGGCAGGCGCGTGACCTACCCCGGTCACCCCGGAGCCCCGCGGCCGGAAAGCGGCGCGCGAGTTCCGGAAACCGCGGTGATCGGTGCCGGAATCGCGGGGCTCACCGCCGCCACCGCACTGGCCGAACGCGGTGTCAGCGTCACGCTTTTCGAACGCGAGTCCTACCTCGGGGGCCGGGTCGGCGCCTGGCCGGCCAGGCTCCGAGACGGCACTCAGGTCACCATGAGCCGAGGCTTCCATGCCTTCTTTCGCCAGTACTACAACCTGCGAGCGCTGCTCCGGCGCACCGATCCCGGCCTGGAACGGCTGGTCGCCCTCGAGGACTATCCGCTGCGGGATGCCCGCGGCCTCATCGACACCTTTGCCGGGCTGCCGAAGGCACCACCGCTCAACGCGCTCGCGTTCGCCCTGCGCAGCCCGACCTTCTCCGTCCGCGATCTGCTCAGGCTCCGCGCGGCGAAAGCCCTGCCCCTGGCGGCCGTGTCGGTGCCGGACATCTACCACGAGCTCGACCACGTCGACGCCGCGTCCTATTTGAAGTCCATCAATTTCCCCGCGGCGGCAAGGCATCTGGCCTTCGAGGTTTTCTCGCGCAGCTTTTTCGCGGACCCGGCCGACCTCTCCGCGGCCGAGTTGGCGACCATGTTCCATCTCTACTTTCTCGGCTCCAGCGAAGGCCTGGTGTTCGACGTCCCCTCGGCGCCGTTCCCGGACGCACTGTGGAACCCGCTGAGTGCCTACCTGACCGCTCGTGGAACCGACATCCGGATCGCCACGGCGGTGGCCACCGTGGGCCGGGATCGGTCCGGTGGCTACGTCATCCATCCCGAAGACGGCCGGCCCCTTCGCGCCGACGCGGTGGTGCTCGCGCTCGACACCGGCGGACTGCGTCAACTCGTCGAGCGATCACCGGACCTTGGTGACGCGAGATGGCGTGACGATGTCGCCGCGCTGCGGGTCGCGCCTCCGTTCCTGGTCCGGCGACTGTGGCTGGACCGGCCCGTATCGCCCGCGCGGCCGGCGTTCCTGGGCACTGGCGGCCTTTCCCCGCTGGACAACATCAGCGTGCTCGACCGGTACGAGCGCGATGCCGCGGAGTGGGCGGCCCGCACCGGCGGCTCGGTTGTCGAACTACACGCCTACGCCGCGAAGACCGGCGACCCTGCGTGGCTGAGCGAGCGGGTGGCCGGGCTGCTGCGCGAGATCTATCCGGAAACGGCCGCCGGGGTCGTGGGCGACATCGCGGTGTGGCGGCAGGACTGTCCGCTGTTCGGGCTCGGTGGCTTCGCCCGACGCCCCCGTGTCACCACCGGGGATCCGAATGTGGTGCTGGCCGGTGACTGTGTGCGGGTCGACCTGCCGGTCGCGCTGATGGAACGGGCGGCGACTTCGGGTTTCCTCGCGGCGAACCAGCTGCTGCGCACCTGGGATCTGGCCGGGCACGCGATCTCGTCGGTGCCCAACCATGGCCGGCTCGCGCCGCTGCGCTGGCTCGCCGCCGGTCATCGAAGGGCACGGCGATGGCGGAGCGCGAAACGCCGCTCCGCATAGGCGAGATCATCGCGCCACAGCCGCTCGGCCGCACGCCGCATCAAGGGACGCAACACCGGTGCGGTTCTCCGCGCGAGGGCGAAACCACGGCGTTCCGACGTGGCCACCGTGGCCTCGATGACCGCGGTCCGCGGCAGGCCGTCCGGTCCCGCGCCGAGCGGCGTCGCGTGCGTCTCGACCACGCTGCCGGCGCCCTCGCCCTCAACGATGCGCATCAGCACGGTCCGCGGCCCAGGGCAACTGAACTCGGCACGCACGGTCACGCCCCAACGGCCCGCGACGCGGAACGTCACCGCCACTACGAACCGGTCTTCGTCATCGGTCGAGGCATGGACGGCGGGGGCGGACAGCACCCGAAGCCGGGCGAACGAGTAAGGATGGAACCAGGCTCCGTGCCAGGGATCGAGCCGGTTGGCGACCACGTCTTCGGGTTCGCACACGCCCGTCATCGTCGTCACCGCGGCCACCTGGGCTCCGCTGTCCGGCCGCGACGGCACGGTCGGCCGTTCGGTGGGCGGCTCTCCGCCTTCCCGGTCGAGCCTGACCCAGGCGAGTATGCCGTCGTCATGGCAGGGCAGCGCCCGCCAGGATTTACCGCATCCCCGCCCGAGCCGCAGGCCGTGCCAGCGGCACACCAGATCGCCGTGATCGAGGCGGGCCCTTGCCAGGGGCGCGCCGAGGTGAGGGCAAACGCCGGGCCCCACGGTCAGCCGGCCGTTCCGGTCCCGCCAGGCAACCAGTTCCCTGCCGGCGACCGTCACGCCGAACGGAGCGCGGCCGGTGACGTCGCGGCTGGCACCCACGACGTACCAGTTTCCCGACCGCCGGGCGGCGGCGCGCTTTGCCGCGGCCTCGATCACCGCGGGGTCCGCGTCGTGGTAGGTCGGCCGTTGCGCGGCCCATGCCGGTTCTCCGAACGGCTGGATCGGCCATCCGGCCGGCCAGCTGTCGATCATCCATTGCCCTACTCGCACCGGCGCCCGCCTCCTCGGGAACAGGACACCATCCTGGGCGATCCCCGGCCGGCCGGCAAACCCAGGATTTGATCAATGTCGGCGCCGATTCGAAGCGAAATCGCGTGGTACCCGTCGAAAGCGGATCAAATGACCGAGCGTCCAGGCCGGCCGAGGAAATTTTCCCAGCCCGTTCACCCTATTCTTGTGTTGCGGAACCAATCGTGTCAGCGTCACGTCATCGGCCTCAAGGCTCATGTCCGATGACGCGCTCGGGCAGGAGTTCCTCACCCACAAGGTGCTCGTGTTCCGCGGCCAGCACCTCACGCCGGACGAGCACGTCAGGGCGGCGCGCATCTTCGGTGAGCCGTTCCGGCATCCGACCGCGATCGAAGACGAGGCGAATCCGCTTGTCTACCCGTACAACGTGCGGGAAACCGGAAAAGCGAGCACCTGGCACATCGGTGGCCTGTGGCGGAATCCGCCGTTCAGCATCGAGTCGCTGACCTATCAGGAAGTGCCGGAACTGGGTGGCCACACGTTGTGGGCCGACCTGCAGGCCGCGTACGACGACCTTTCCGAGCCGGTCAAACACTTGCTGGAATCGGTCAATGCCGTCTACGACGCCGATGCGGCCAACTACGCCCAGGACAGCAAGCGGGACGGGGTTCGCGAGACGATCGAGCATCCGGTGGTGTTGCGGCATCCGGACACCGGCCGGCCCGGCCTGTTCATCAGCTCGTCGGCGCTCGGCCTGACCGGCGTCACCGCCGATGAGGGCAAGGCGATCCTGCCGTTCCTGCTCGGGCACGCCTCGTCGCCCAACTACACGATCCGGTTCGGCTGGCGACCCGGCGACTTCGTGCTTTGGGACAACCTGGCAACGTGGCACTACGCGGTGGACGACTACGGCGACGGGCCGCGCGCCTACCGCAAGGTCATCGTAGGGCGATAACGGCAAGGCGGCGCGGCGGTCCCTGACGCCCACGTCGGCCGCGCCGCCGGATGACTCTCGTCACCATCGAAGCTCGTCACCATCGAAGAAGGAGGACCGATGAGCACACCGACCACGAACCTCGACGCCTTCGCCGCCGAGTGGCAGGACTGGCACCGCGAGCACGAGGAGCGGCTGGCCGACCCACACGGGTTCCTGGCGATCACCAGCCTGCACTGGCTCGGCGAGGTGCCGACGCGGTTTCCCGATGCCCCAGGTGCGTGGTCCACCGGCCGCGAGGGCGTCACCGTCGTCCTGGACGACGGTGAGGAACTGGTAGTCGACGGCGCGGTGGTGCGCGGGCGCTACTCGTTCGGGGTCATTCCCGAACGCGGCGGGATCAACGCGGTCTGGGGGGACGCGGTGATCGAGGTGGCCAAGCGGGGAGGGCAGGACATCGTGCGGCCCCGCCACCCGGACAACCCGCTACGCACCGCGTACACCGGCACCCCGGCCTACTCGCCGCACCCCAGGTGGGTGATCGCCGGTCGCTACCAGCCGTTCACCCGCCCCAGGCCGACGACGGTAGGCGCGGCCGTCGAGGGGCTGGAGCACGTCTACGACGCGCCCGGCCGGATCGACCTCGAACTCGACGGCCGGGAACTGAGCCTGACCGCGTTTCCAGGACACGGCCCGGACAGCCTGATCGTGCTGTTCACCGACGCCACCTCCGGCGTCACCACCTACGCGGCCAACCGGGTGCTGCCCGTACCGCCACCGGACGCCGACGGCGTCGTCACGCTCGACTTCAACCGCGCCACCAACCTGCCGTGCGCGTACACCGATCTGGCAACCTGCCCGCTGCCGCCACCGGAAAACCGACTGCCGATCGCGATCGAGACCGGCGAACAGATCCCGTACGAACGCCGCTGAACCTGGCAACCATGAACAACCTCCACGGCACGTACCTCGGCCGAAGGAGGCCAGACCTGCGACTGTCCACTCCGGACGGTGAGCTTTCGTACTGCGATCCCCGGATCTCGCTGTCGTGGCACTTCTCGTTCAATCAGCGGCATCCGCTCGTGGAAGAACTGGTCACCGTCCGGGTCGAGACCTTTTTCACCCGCTTCTTCCAGCCGGCCGTGCACCGGCCGTCGGATGCGCGAGTCCGACGGCCGTGTGGGGCAACGGCAAAGCCACCGAAACGGAACCCGGGGCCGGGCCTCAGGCCTTCCGGCGAACGCGGAGCACGACCAGCAGTGCGGCGCCGCCCAGGACCAGTACCGCGCCGAGACCGACCAGCCAGCCGCCGTTGAACCCGGTGTAGGCCAGGTTGGACTGGTTCGTGTTCACGACCGAGGAAGTGCTCGTGGCGGCAGCCGCGGCACCGCCGGCCATCGATGACGAAGACCTCCCGGCCGTGCTGCCCGTGGTGGTTTCGCCAGCCGGCCCGGAGGTCGTGGTGTTCCTGCTCGTGCGGGTCGTCGTGGGTTTGCCGGTGATCGAGCTGGGTGTGGTCGCGGTCCCGCACACGTACCAGTGGCTGATCTGCGGGATGTTGCCGCCACCGTTGAGCGGAGACCTCAGGTTGGTCCACGGCGGCGTCGCCGGCAAGCCGAGCCGGCCCGGCACGTACACGTTGTACCCGTCACCGCCCTTGACGACGACAGCCGAAACCGTGACGCCGCCGGACACACCCGTGATCGTGACGTACTGATCGACGTTGGGAACGCCACCGGTGAACTGGTAGTCGACGACAGGTTTCAGCAGGGTGCCGCTCACTCCGGCGCTTCCACACGTGGTGACGTTTCCGTCGTGCGCGATCGCGCGCGGATCCTGGGTGTCCTCGGCCGAGGCGACGGCAGAAGAACCGAGCAGGAGGCCGAAGGTCAGGCAGACCACGGCTGCAGCGCACCTTGAACGTCGGTGAGCCAGCTTCATGCGAGAAACTCTCATGGGTTGGGTGCGTGCGCAACGGGATGAGAGCGCTGCGCGGATCGGGTGGGCGAACCTTAACCCAAAAGGACGAACGCGCCAGGATGTGATGGTCTCGGTATCCACTTTGAGTCCGTTCAGTAACCATTCCGATCTCGACCGACGGTCACAAGCGGAACGGTCCAGTTGGCGACCGCCGATCGGTAAGACGATCTCACCATGGCGGCCGGAGCCCACCGCTCCCGTGATGCCGGGCTCCCGGCGGCCCTGCCCCCGCATGATCAGACCGGCCTGACGCCTGCCGGACGCCGACCGTTGACCTCGGAAAAGCAACGGTTCGGAGACGGGCGTGACACGATTGGGGGCACCGGCGCTGATGCAGGTGAGACGAGCGCGAACCGTCGACGGTGTTTCGACCGGTACCCGGGCAGAGTCCTGGGTGCCGGTCCCAAACACGCACCCGACCCTCCGCTCACTCCGGCGGCTATCCCGTCCGCGGCAGTGAGCGAGGCGGTGCCTGTGCTGCGATGACGCTTCGCCCACTCGTCTCGTCCCTGCACCTCGGAGACGGAGACGCCCCTTGATCAAGACCGTGCTGGCGAAACCGCTCACGACCAAGGTCGCGGTGGCCGCCTCCGCGACCGCGGCCGTCGGAGGCGTCGCGGCGGTCGCCGCCACCGGCCATCTCCCAGACGTGTCAGGCGGCAGCCCGACACCCGGGTCGGCCGCCGCTTCGAGCGCACCGGCCAGTGAGTCTTCGCACGCAGGCGCGAGATCCAACGGAAACGGCGACTCGAACGCGTCCCCGTCCCCTTCGTTGCTGGGCCTGTGCCACGCCTACACCGCCAGCGCTGGTTCCGCGCACGGTAAGGCGCTGGAGAACCCCGCGTTCAGGATCCTGATCAGTACCGCGGCTGGCGAGGACCAAGTGGCTGCCCACTGCGCCAAACTTCTCGCCGAACCCAGCTCCGCGGCCACCTCGAAGGCGCCAGCGAAGGAGCACAACACCGAGGCCCACGCGACGCCGGACCCAAGCACCCGCTCCAGGAGCGTAACGACCGCGCGGCCCAGCCACTGAGCCAGTGGCGTACGCGATCACGAACTGGCCAAGTCCTGGCGTGTTCGCCCTTGAGGAACAGATGGGCACCTGTCCTCCTCACCTGATGCCCCAGGCCTGCGGCACCAGGCGGCGGCACGTCACCGGTCGTGAGTGGAAAGCGTTATCGGGGTGACGCTTTCCACTCACGACGCAAAACGGGCGGTGACTCACCTTCCCACTCGGGAGTCGCCGCAGGAAAAGAGCGGGTGGCGGTCTCGGCGACTCCTCCGTCCCAAAAGACCGCCACCCGTGTCCTTATGCGCCGAAATCGGCCAAGGAACGACCGGAACCTGCATTCGAGCGGCGCCCCCGGCGGATTTACCGTCCTCACCGGTTCGCCACGCGAGACAATTTCATGAATTGGTTGATGCGCTTCAAGAAGTTGTTTCCAGCCTGAGTCCGGCGAATAACTGTGATGCCTTCTCCTGATCCCACGACAAGGCGGATCCGACACCAGGCACGTCGACCGATCCGCTGGTGCTGTTCCAGGTGCTGTTGCAGGTGATCGCACCGGTCATCGACATGGCGGGCTTTTTCGGACTGTTCACCCAGGACGCCGTGTCGATCGCGGTGACCTGGCCGGGTTTCCTGGCACTCCAGCTCGTTCCGGGCATACTCGCGTTCAAATTGGACGGTGAACGGTTACGACCGTTGCTCACCCTGCCGCTGCACCAGGTAGCGTACCGGCAGCTGATGTACTTCGTCGTGATCCAGTCCGTGATCACGGCTCTTGCCGGTGCCAGGCTGCCATGGCACAAGCTGTAGTGCCGAGGACAGCTCATCCCACACGAACAGGCGCCCCGGCGTTGAAACTCGCCCACGCGCTGGCATCGGAAAGCCAACGGCACGTCGCCGGGCCGATCAACCGCCTCCACGGCCGTCACGGCCGCCCGGCGTTCGCACGCCACCGTGCCGTGTCGATCAGGACGTCGAGCAGCTCGCGGTATCCCAGGCCGGCGGCCTGCCACATGCGAGGGTATTGGGAAGCGCTGGTGAAGCCCGGGAACGTGTTGGCCTCGTTGAGGACCCGGCGGCCGTTCGCGCGGACGAAGAAGTCGACGCGCAGCAGCCCGGTGCAGTCCAGGGCGCGGAACAGCCGCAACGCGTCCTCGCCGAGGGCTTCGGTGATCGCCGGGTCGAGGGTGGCCGGAACGTCGAGCACGGTGGTGGCGTCGCTGTACTTCGCGCGGTAGTCGAAGAAGGTGACCGCGCCGGAGGTCCGGATCTCCAGCGGCGGGCTCACCGCGAGGTCGCCGCCCGGCCGTTCGAGCACCCCGATGTCGACTTCGCGGCCGATGACGGCCGCCTCCACCAGCACCTTGTCGTCGCTCTTGCGCGCTCTGTCCACGGCATCGGGCAGCTCGGCCCAGTCATCCACTTTGGACACGCCGATGCTGGAACCCTCGCGGGCGGGTTTGACGAACACCGGAAGTCCCAACCGTTCTCGGTCCGCCGCGGTGACATCGTGCTGGCTCCTGCGCAGCACCACCCCGTCACTCACGTCCAGACCGGCACCGGCCGCGATCTTCTTGGTGTACTCCTTGTCCATGCTGAGCGCGCTGGACACGACGCCGTTGCCCACGAACGGAATCCCCAGCCCGTCGAGCAAAGCCTGCAGTGTACCGTCCTCGCCGTATGGTCCGTGCAATGCCGGGAACACCACGTCGCACCACGTGAGCTCGCGCATCGTGGCAAGGATGCTGCCGACCGGGGTGTTGTCCCCGGCCGGGGGGAAGCCGGTCTGCTGCCACCGCAGCGCCGCCTCGACAGTCGGCAGGTCGGGCACGGCGGACACGCAGCTCCAGACACCGTCCCGGCCGATCCGCACCGCCAGGATCTCGTACCGCCGCCGGTCGAGGTTGGTCAGGATGCTGGCCGCCGAGCGGCATGACACTTCGTGTTCACCGCTGCGCCCGCCGAACAGGACAGCGAGACGGATCTTCGGTTCAAGCACGTGACGGCTCCCCCGGCTTCTCGGCAGCGGCGTGAGCATAACGGCGGGGCATTCTCGGACCAACCCCGGTTCTCGGGCGGGACCGTCCGGGCCCATTCGCTGACGGTCGGCTCCCTTTCGGTGCCTGGCCCGAACACGACGACCTCATCGCCCATCCGTGCCGTGTCGCCACCGAAGTCGACGACGAACTGGTCCATCGCGATCCGGCCGGCCACCGGGTACCTGCGGCCGCCCGTCGCGGAAACCGGTGCTGAAGTTCCGGGTGGACACGATGCTGTTCGAGGGATCGTGGAAACGGCTGGTGTTCGACAAGCCCGGCTTGCCCCGGGCGCGGTGGACCGCTCGGAGTATGTGGTGTGCGTGCTGGAGAAGTTCCACTTCTGGCTCAAACGCCGCGAGATCTACGCCCCGTCCTCCAGCCGGTAGCGGGATCCGCGTGGGGTAGTACTCGGATGTGGTGTTCGGGCTGGTGCACCTGCTGGACAAGCAATACCGGCCCGCGCCGACGGATCTGCCCGACGAGCGGCGGCTCCGGCGGGTGAACACCGCCGCCCGCGGCTGTCTCCACCTGGAGCGCCCCGCCCGGCACCGGGCTGACATGCTGCGCGTGGTCGGTTCCATCCACACCGGCGAGGTCCGCGCCTTCGACCGTGATGCGGATCCTGCCACGCGACGGGTCCCCGAACCCCGCTGGGCCACGCGTTCGCCCACCACGGGGGCATCTTCAAGGCCCGCCACCTGCTGTCCTACTTCGACGAGTCGCCAAGCACCTCTTCCACGGCAAGCTCGGCAAGATCCACAAGGCGTATCAGCAGGGCGTGGAGAAACAGTTGGGCGCCCAATTAAGGTTGTTCACTCTGTTGGAGTATATCCAACCAACTTAAAGGTGCGGGACCGTGATTCACGGAAGGGGACTGGGTAGATCTCTGGCGTTTTCGATTTACTGTTCACGAACTTTGGGGGAGTCAGGTGGAAGCCCCGAGTGGGAAGACGCGGGAGTCTGCCCAAGCCGAAAACGGCAAGCGCCACGGAGGATTGCTACAACTGGAGGGGGTTATCGTGACCGCACGCATTTTTCGCTTAAGAAACATCGCTCTGCTTTCTCTGGCGTGCTTGTTTGCCGGTATGCCTGTAGCTCAGGCGGCCGAGCAGCGGCCTGCGGCCTTTGATACCTTTGCTGGCATCTCCTGCCTGGCTGGTGCATACCCGATCATTTCTTACAAGGGATGGGGTGTGGACTACGCACGCGGCCGCGCAGTTGACGTTTACCTCGACGTCACAAGCCCGCCCACCCTCGCGGTGAACCCCCTGGCCATGACAACCGTCACCGCCGACGGCAACGGCGCGTGGAGTACCCCGACGTACAGTGATCTCTCGCTGGCAGCTGGAACCTACGGCCTGCATGTCGTCGCGTACTCCACCTCTAGCCACGCGCTCCTCGGGGAGACTTATACAGTAGTAGTTGCACCTACTAGTCTTGGGGCAAGTCGTTCGAGTTGCCGGGGTGGCGCAGCCCGCGCTACCTTACTGTACAACCCGAACGACTTGCCCCCAGGAAGGTGCTTATCGAATGCCTGGCGACGTCTGAAAAAATCCGGCACTAAACCCCACAAGAATCTGGGAAGATTCGCGCGACGTCCGCAACGAGCTGTCGTTCATTGTTCACGGTAGCACACCGGCGGACCGGGTTGACTTTCTTCGCGAGCTCCTGGCCGTCGGCGAACTAGGTCTGAATGATTCACAACATCGGGAATCGTCGACTTTTCTTAATAGGCGAGGGCATTCGGATTCGTTCCGCTAATCGAGTTTGATGGGGAAACCTGTAGGTTGACGCCCGGTGTCATCGCTCCGCTGCGTAAGGTTTTCTCTTCGTCGTACACCCCTGGCGATTGACCAACGCATCGACCAAGGCGACAACCCGGAGCTGGCGGTCCCGCTGCACTACAACGCCGAGCAGGTCCTGGATCAGCTCGGCGCTACCCCTCGTCCTCGGGTAGCAGGTGCCGCAGGAACCTCTCCGGCGCGGCCAGGAAGTCCCGTGTGAGCCGCACCGGCAACGCCTGGTCATACTCGACTCGCTCGATCTCGCCAGCTTCGGCGATCTCGTAGATCGTGGCACCGGGCAGGGCGAGCAGGATCGGCGAGTGGGTGGCCACCACGATCTGGCACCCCAGCTCGGCCAGCTCGGCCAGCCGGGCGAGTACCGCCATGCAGCCGCGTACCGACAGTGCCGCCTCCGGCTCGTCCAGCAGGTACAGCCCGTTGGGCCCGAACCGGTGGTCACTAGATCCACGAACGACTCGCCGTGGGAGCGTTCGTGCGGCGAGACACCTCCGTAGGCGGGCAGCAGCGGCGAGCCGGGGTCCCGGTCCAGACGTTCGACCTCGGATGCGACGTTGTAGTACGACTCGGCACGCGGAAAGAACCCGGTCCGCGGCTTGCGCGTGCCCCAGGCCAGGACCAGGTGGTCACCGAGCGATGATTCGGTGGCGCGGGTGGCGAACCGGAAGTTCTGGGACCCACCCTCTGGGTTGAACCCGGCCGCCACTGCGATCGCCTCGATGAGGGTCGACTTGCCGGTGCCGTTCTCGCCGACCAAAAACGTCACTCCCGACGCAACGGCGAGCCCGCCCGACCGCTCCAGGCAGGCCACGGCGGGCAAGGTGAACGGGTAACGACGCTCGGTACGTTCGTGGCGAGCCGGACCCGCTGGATGAAGCCGCCGGCCGCGGTCCGGGTTCGGGCGCGGGTCATCGGGTGGCCGCCTTCCAGGGCGGCAGCGGCTCGTCGTACTTGCCGAGATCCGACAGCGGCGGGGTGTCGGCGGGCAGTCTCTCGGCCAGGTCGCCCGTCCCGGCGGAGCCGCCCACGCCCTGGCGGGCCCGGCGACGGTCCAGCACCCGGTAGACCGCGGGCCGGGAGACGTTGAACAGTTCGGCCAACTCCACCACGGTGTGCTTGCCCGCCTCGTGGAGCTCGACCAGGTGCGCCTGCTGCCGGGCCGACAGCTTGGGCTGCTTGCCCTTCAGCTTGCCTTTCGCCTTGGCGATGGCCATGCCCTCGCGGGTACGCATGCGCAGCAGATCGACCTCGAACTCGGCGAAGGTGGCCAGGATGTTGAAGAACATCTTGCCCATCGGGTCGGTCGGGTCGTACACCTTGCCGCCCAGCGACAGACTCACGCCGCGCGCCGCGAGGGAGTCGCCGATCTCGCGGGCGTCCGGGACCGACCGGGCCAGCCGGTCCAACTTCGGCACCACCAACGTGTCCCCACCGCGCACGGCAGCCAACGCCTCGCGCAGGCCGGGCCGGTCCCGCTTCGTGCCTGTCAGCCCATGGTCGAGATAGACCCGGTCCGTCGCGACGCCGAGTCCGAGCAGAATCTCCCGCTGCGCGGCGAGGTCCTGCTTGTCGGTGGAGCAGCGTGCGTAGCCGATGAGGATGCCCACTCCCGCCTCCCGTGTCACGGTTAACACCCCTGTACGTTACATTATCACCGTACACCCTTAACGTGACACGATCGGCTCAGATCGCGACCCCCGGCGCGGAACGGCTGATCTTGTCCGGTGAAGGATCTCCTAACGGACACGCCTCAACCAGCTACAACACCTCCAACGGCACCTGGCCGCAGTTTCGGGAGTGCTGGGCTTTGGGAGGAAGCGAGCACCCAGCCGACGACCCCGGCAGACCTCGACGACGACGATGACGAGTCCGACGACGAACTGGAATGGACCTCGCTGCACTGGTCGCCAGTATCATGCCGTGACCTGTGGTTTAGCGGGTGTTGTGCCTCACCGCGTCAAGGTCCACCCTCGGCGTGCGCATGCGGCGTGATGGCGGTACCTCGGATGACACAGGGCAGATGGTGACGCGTGGGGTGTCCGGCGGGGGTCCGATACGTGACACATCGCCCGAAGGTACCGTCATCGAAGGTACAGACAGGCGCAAGATCGTCTGGTGGTCGACAGACCGGGACCAAGCAGGTATCACTGCGCACATGACGACTTCGGACTCGACCGACGCGCTGACCTCCCTGGCGCCGATCCTGGCCGGCACCACCGGTGACTGGGCGGCTACCGCCGGCCGTGTCACCTACCCGTCCCGAGCCCAGGTGCTCGCGCTCGGTGTCTCGTTGTCCCGGCCCGTGCCCGGGCACATCATCGAGTTCGGCACCTGGGAGGGCGCCTCGACCAGAGTGATCCGCGACGAGCTGTGGCAGAGCCGGATCTGGGACCGTGGGCAGCGCGGCAAACGGATCTACGCCTGTGACTCCTTCCAGGGGCTGGCCGAGAACTACGAGCACCTGAAGAAGGGGACTTTCGCCACGGAAGTGCCGAAGCTGCGGGGCGTGCGGATCGTCAACGGCTTCTTCGAGGACACGCTCACCGACCGCTTGGCCAGGGAGATCGGCCGGATCAGCTTCGCACATCTCGACGCCGACCTGTACAGCTCGACGCTGACGGCGCTGAACTGGATGACGCCGCTACTGCAGCCGGGCAGCGTCCTGTTGTTCGACGAACTGATCGGCGAGGACCCCGCCGAGGCCCGCGCGTTGCTGGAGTGGCAACGGGACAGCGGGGTCGAGCTCGCCATGCTCGCACTGTTCGGCCGTGAGCCGAGCGGCAAGGGCGACATGACCGACCGGCGTGCCCTGTTCCAGGTGATCGGCGACAAGAAGATCACCAAAGCGCCGCCGTTGTTCCCGGTCAGGTTGCGGCGCCGGCTTGCCGCGAAGTGGTGACGGCCTGCGACGCCTGAGGTTCCGCGACCCGCACCGCCACGCGAACCACTTTCAAACTCCCTAGTGAAGGAAGCGGCCGCCGTCGATGACGAGGGTTTGGCCGGTGATGGCGGGCGACGTGGCGAGGTTGAGGATGGTGGTGGCGACTTCGGTGGGGTGGACGATGCGGTGGAGGGCGGTGGCGGAGACGAGGGCGTCGAGGGTGTGCGGGTCGAGGGACTCGGTCATGGCGGAGGCGACCGGGCCGGGGGCGACGCAGTTGACGCGAATGCCTTGCGGGCCGAGGGACCGGGCGGCGGAGCGGGTGAGGCCGATGACGGCGGCCTTGTTGGCCGCGTAGTGGGGGCCGAAGGAGCCGCCGGTGAGGGCGGCGACGCTGGAAAGGTTGACGACGCTGCCGCCCGCCTTCTCGAGGGGCTTGAGGAGTTCGCGGAGGACGAAGAAGGGGACGTCCACATTGAGACGCCGGCAGGCGTGCCACTCGTCGTCGGTGATGTCGGCGAAGCGCGTGGGGCGGGCGCCGCCGACGCTGTTCACCAGCAGGTCGACGCCGGTCCAATGTAGAGGGATCGATTCGGCCAGTGCGCGGGGGGCGCCGGGTTCGGTGAGGTCGAGTTGGACGGGGATGAGGTTTCCGGTCCGCACGTTGATGTCGCTGAGGCGATCCTTGCGGGTACGGTACTGCGCGAGGACTTCCGCGCCGCGTTCGAGGCAGGCGGCGACGACGGCGGCGCCGATGTCGCCAGAGGCGCCGGTGACGACGACATGGTTCAGGTGGGTGCTCATGTTTCCCTCAGCACGGTCTTGGGTTCGAGCAGGAAGTCGGTGAGGCTGCCGTCGTGCGGCAACCCCGGGGCGGTGGTCCACGGGGGCACGGCGCCGTGCACGACCTTGCGGACGGTGGGTTCGGGCAGGGCCTCGCGGGACTGCCCGAGAATGTTGAGCACCAGGCTGTTCCGCAGCGGGGCGAGGCCGTCGCCGGGTTGCCAGGGCGCCACGATCACGAACGGCAGCGGGAGTTCCACGTCGGGCACGGCCACTCCGGCGGGTGCGCCGAGAACGACCGGCCGGGCGACCAGCGAGCCGTCGGACGAGGTGGCGAACGGGTCGGCGGCGTACCCGCTGTGGTCGACCATGCCACCGGCCAGCAAATTTCCGAGTTGCTCGCGGACGGCCTCGGCGACGGCGGTGGGCACCGCGGGGAGCACCGCGTCCGGGTCGGTGACCGGGTGGACGGGGATGGCACCGAGGCGGGCGGCGAGGGCGGTGGCCAGGGTGTCGTCGCCGGTGCGGATGACGGAAGTGTTGGTACAGCGCACTCCCCCGTCACCGGCGACGGCGCTGGCGAGATGGTCGATCACGGCGCCGGTCGCCGGCACGTCGACGAGTGCCTTGCTGTATCCGGGGCCGCGGACCAGCACGGCAGGATGACCCCTCCACCGGCGGGCGGCGGCCGGACCTCCGTAGACGATGGCCCGGTCGGCGGTGCGGACCAGGAGGTCGGCGGTGCCGTGGTCGCTGGGCAGCAGCGCCAGCCGGTCCGCCGGCAGCCCGGCCTTGACGAGGGCGGCGGAGAGCCGGGCCGGGGTGAACGGGTCGGCGGAACCGGGTCGCACCAGCACCCGGTAACCGGCGGCCAGCCCGCGAACCCAGGTGAGGTGGGGCTCCGGATGGTTGCTCGGACAGATGACCGTGAGCAGCCGGCCACGGGGAACCCACCGCACTGCCGCCTCGACGCCGGGCGCGATCACAACCGGGGAGACAGCCGGCGGGCCCACCGTGTCCATATAGGACAATTCCGCGGAAACATGGCCCAGTGCCCGTCGGTAAACACCGACCGGGACGCCGCTGGCCGACGCGGCCCGGGCGCAGTACTCGTCCGGGGTTTCGTCATCGAGCGTCGCGGTGGCGAACAACCGGCCCGCCTCGGTGAACACGCCGGCGGGAACCGGAGCGTCGTCAGCGCGGGCGATGCGGCGCAGCGCGAGCTGAACCAGCAGCGGCGGCGCCGTGTGCACGACCGCGACGGGCTGCCCCGTGACACCGGTCAGCACCTGGTGATCGGCGCTGTCCAGCGGTTCGGCGCCGACGGTCGGGCGGACAACGGGCAGGTCCATCAGTACACGCCTTCGATCACGGTGCGGGAGCCACCGCGGTAGGGCTGGATGTCGGCCAGTTCCACGCCGGCTCCGTCCTCCGGCCGCAGCCGCACGGCGGTGTCGCGCTCGGCGACGTTGGGCAGGAACATGTCCTCGCTGAGCAGGTGGACGAGCACCCGGCCGCGCTCACCGTGGGGCACCCGCTCACCGGTGTCCGGGTCGATCACCTCGACCTGGGCGTTGGGCCAGTAGGGCCGGAACACGCACCGATACGCGTCACCCGGGCGGCGAACGCGTTGCGGCGCGATGCCCATCAGGCTGTTGCCGTAGATGCCGGCCACCGCGGCGTCGGCGAAGAACTCCTCCTCGACCAGCTTCAGCGAGGTGGGGCCGATGCTGGTGCCGCTCCAGATCAGGCCGCGCACGCTTTCGGTCAGCCGCTCGTACAGATCGGTTCGCGCGATCAACGCCTCGAGGATCGGCGGGGTGATGAACAGGACGCTGATCTTCTGGTTCACCACGATCTGATCGACCTGGTCCAAGACGTGGTCGACGTACTCCGCGACGAGGTCCGGGCGCTCGGTCGCGACGAGACGCTTCACCCACCTCGGGTCGACGTCGATGGTGAAGCACAAGGAGTTCCTGAGCTCGGCGAGCCGGCGCACCGAGCGGCCGACGATGTGCGGCCCGGTCGGCCCGACATGCAGCCAGTCGCCCCGCTCCGGGAATCCGTGTTCCCGCAGAACCTCGCTCACCCATTCCACATTGGATAGTCGCGATTCGTGCTCGACGATGCGTTTGGGCCTGCCCATGGTGCCGCCCGACTCGTACACCGCGTAGGGGCGATCGGCGCGGCCGCGCGGAATCAGCCGACCGACCGGAACGGTGCGCAGTTCCTCGCTGAGATCGGGGAAACGGCGCAGGTCGGCCAGGTCACGGACGTCCGTGCGAGGGTCGAAGCCGAGCGAGCCCGCCCGGTCCAGCCAGAAGGGCGCGCCGGTCGCCGGGTCGAAGTGCCACTCCATCATGCGCCGGATGTGCGCCTCCAGGGCGGCCCGGCTGTTCGAAACGGCGATGGCGGTCATGCGGTCACCAGCCTTTCCGCGCCGGCGCGCATGGCGTTGCCCACCATTTGGATCCCGTGCTCGGTGAACAGCGACTCCGGGTGGAACTGCACACCCTCGATGGGCAAGCTGCGATGCCGGACACCCATGATCTCCCCGGTGTCCGACCAGGCGGTCGCGACCAGCTCGGCCGGCAGCGTGCCGGCGTCGATCACCAGGGAGTGGTAGCGGGCGACCGTCATCGGGCTCGGCAACTCAGCGAAGACACCTTCACCGTCATGCGTGATCTCCGAGCACTTTCCGTGCATCGGCTCGGCGGCGTGCCGGACCCGGGCGTCGAAGGCGGCGCCGATCGCTTGATGGCCAAGGCAAACCCCGAAGATGGGGATGCCGCCACCCAGCCGTCGCACCACCTCGACGGAGATCCCCGCGCTGGCCGGGTCGCCGGGTCCCGGCGAGATGATGATCAGCTCCGGGTCGAGGCCGGCGACCTGTTCGACGGTCACCTCGTCGTTGCGGTGCACCACGCAGTCCGCGCCGAGCTTTCCCACGTACTGCACGATGTTGTAGACGAACGAGTCGTAGTTGTCGATGACGACGATCACGCGGCGGCTCCTTCCACCGTAACGCCGAGCGCGCGGGCGCCCGAACCGAGTTTCGCGAGGCATTCGGCGTACTCTGCGGACGGTTCCGAGTCGTACACGAGGCCGCCGCCCGCCTGCAGGCGGATTTCCCCGTCGCACAGCACCATGCTGCGGATGGTCAAATAAAGGTCCACATGGGACAGTCCGAACGAGCCGACGGCACCGGAGTACAGCCAGCGCCGGGCGGGCTCGAGGTCGTCGATGATCTCCATCGCGCGCACCTTGGGCGTGCCGGTCATGGTGCCCGCCGGGAACGTCGCCCTGATCAGCTCGTCGATCCTGCGGTCACCGCGGATCCGGCCCCGCACGTCGGAGGTGAGGTGCATCACGTGGGAGTAGCGTTCGACCGCCATGAGCCGGTCGACGGACACGCTGCCCGGCCGGCACACCCGCCCGAGGTCGTTGCGGGCGAGGTCGACGAGCATTTGGTGCTCGGCCATCTCCTTGACCGACGACCGCAGATCGTCCTCGGCGAGCTGGTCGGCGCGGCTGTCCCGCCCGCGCGGCCGGGTGCCGGCCAAGGGGCGGATCAGCGCCCTGCCGTCGGAGACGGTCAGGCAGGGTTCCGGCGACGCGCCGACGACCTCGAACCCCGGCCCGGTGTACCAGAAGTGGTACGGGGACGGGTTGATCGCGATCAGCCGCTCGTAGACGCCCAGACCGTCCACTGTGGCCGGTGCGGACCAGGCGATGGACAGCACGAGCTGGAACACGTCGCCGTCGAGGATGTGCCGCTTCGCCCGGTGCACCGCGGCGACGTACTCGTCGTAGCCGAAGCTGAACCGGCCGGCACCGACCCGGAGCGCGCCCGGCGGCACCGGGGTGAACCCGTTGAGAGTTCTGGCGATCCGTTCGGCCGTGGTGCGCGCGGCGGCGGCGGAGCCGCCCCGGCCGATCACGTACCCGCGCCCGCCGGTGAGCTGAATCAGCGCCTCGGGCAGGAAGAACTCGTACACGGGCCGGCCGGTCGCCGGGTGACGGCTGGGCAGCCGCTCGAAGTCGCGCGCCGCGTCGTAGCCGAGCAGCCCGTACCAGGCCGCCTCCCCGGGCGTGACGTCCGCGGGCAGGTCAAGTCCGGCAAGGAAATCCACGGCGTCGGCCAGCGGCGCCCGACCCGCGCCACCCGGGTGTGACAGGACCGCGAGCTCACCGACGGCAAGCGTCGCGGTGCGACCGCCGGAACCGGCGGTGAGCATGACCCGCCCGGCGGTGCGCAGCGCCGTGGCGGCCGCCACCGGGTCGACCGCCGTCGGCAGCGGTACCGCGTGGCGGTACAGCCGCGATCCGTTGGAAAGTGGTGAGGTGATCGTCATCGCCTACCGTCCACCAGACTCGACGGCACCCGGAACTGGGTCCGCTCGTGGTCGCCGACGGTTTTGCCCATCGCGTACCGGAATGCGGCGAGCTGGATGGCCCGGGGCGGGCAACCCTCGATGAAGATCCCGAGATCGCGGCTCTCGTACAGGCAGTTGCCGACGAGGACCACGACCCCGCGCAGCGGCGGCATCTCCACCTGCGGGCCGGAAATCACCGTCATCTCACCGTCCCAGGCCCGCAGTTCCCCGGCCAGCGCCCGCATCGCACCGGCCACGAACCGGCCGCACGCCGGGCACGCGTGCTCGGCGTGGACGTGGATGCCGGCGCGTGGCGGGACGATCTCGACCGGCGCCTTCACCATGTCGAAGGCCAGTTCCTCCAGCGGGGTGCCGAGCAGGTCGATGTCCTCGAGCGAGAGCGGACCCATGCCACGCTCGTGCGCGTCGCACAGGTAGGCCACGCTGTCCGGGTCGAACCCGGCCAGCGCACCGACCGCGACGTCGAGGGCGACGGCGTTCCTGCTGGCGGCCAGGAAACCGACCGAACGCGCCTGCCCGTCCATCGGGTAGTTGCCCTCGATCACCGTGGTCCCGTCGCAGACCACCAGATCCTGCGGGCGCATCAGGTTGAGGTCCACAGTGGACTCGTCCACCCCGGCCATGTGCACGATGCGCGTCGTGTAGCCGGGCAGCAACCCGACCAGGTTCTTCATCGCGTTGGAGTAGACGACGCTGGCGTGCGTGCGCAGTTGCGGCACCCCGATGAAATAGTCGCAGTCGAGGATCAGCTCGGGCACGGCGATCGGCACCCGCAGCGACGTCGCCCCCGGAATGCCGGTGATCCGCAGCGGCAGGTCGTCGAAACTGACGATGCGTGCGTAATGCGCGGCCGCGTGGTCCCGCAGGATCTCGTAGATCGCGTGGGTGCGCTCGGCGATCACCGGCTTCGCCCCGTGCTCGGCGACCGCACGGGCGATGCCCGCCAGCAGCGCCGGGCTCACGTGGAATCCGGGCCGTGTCTGGAACAGGTTGGGCTTGATCAGCACCTGCGCGCCGGGACGCAGGCCGGCCAGTGGCGCGCCGAGGAGGTCGAGCAGCCGGTGCAGCGCGTCCGGCACCGCGGCGTCATCCGCCACGGGCCCGAGTGCCACCGAATGCCGCGACGCCGTCTCAGGTGCCATCGGTCTCCTCCATCGCGATGACCCGTGCCGGTGCCGCTTCGGCACCGGCGACCTTGATCGGCAGGGCGAGCAGCCGCACGACCGGCTTGGTCAGCTCGTGCATGTTGGTGATGTACTCCAGCAGGGGAATCCCGGCCGCGAGCAGCGCGTGGTGCACGGGGGACGCGGCGTCGCCCGGCCGCTCGGTGAGGCAGTCCAGCCCGAACAACCGGGCGCCGTTGTCGATGGCCCACTCCGCGGCCGACGGGGTCAGGTAGGGCGGGCGGTCCCAGTAGTCGGCCCGGCCCCAGTTGTGCCGCAGGTAGTCGGTGCGGACCAGCAACCGGTCGCCCTCCTGCCACACCGGCCGCAGTACCTGTTCCAGGTCCTCACCGGTGACCGGTTCCAGTTCGCCCTTGTGCGACAGGTCGGCGACACAGGCGCGGCCGATCAGGGTGTCCAGCGGGACCTCGTCAATGCCCTCGGCCCCGGGGAAGAAGTGCAGCCGGTACTCCATGTGCGTGCCGTTGTGCGGAAACACGTGCAGGTAGGAAAACGTGCGTTTGGTGCCGTACGGATCGGTTTCCGGGGTCATCGCCCGTTGGCTGGCGAACTTCGGATACCAGTCCGCCGGGTAGGATGGCATTCCGTCATAGAAGCCATGGGTCAGGTCGACAAGCCGAGCCAATGCTCTTCTCCCTCTCAGTAGTTCGGGGACTTCCGCAGCAGTTCCTTGCGGTTCACGATTTCCGGCTGGTAGACCCGTTCGTGCCACACTTCCCTGGCGACCGGTTCGAGCGCGACCGACACCACCCCCTCGTCCAGATCGAACGCGCGGGCCACGGCGCTGCTGACGGCGGCCACCAGTTCCGATTCCCGCTCAGCGGAAAGCGGCGCCGGAAAATGCTTGATATTGACGTGTGGCATCACGACTCCCCGTTCTGTCGACGATTGCCGAGGCATTGCCGGATCACCTGGGCGAGTTCGTCGGCCCCCGGCTCCCGGAGCATGCCGTAGTGATCCGCGCCGAGGTGCCGCACGAGCGGCGCGTCCACCGCGTAACCATCGCTGCTTTCGATGAACGAGTAGTCGTCCCCGCGCGCCTTGATGATCGTCACGGGTGCGGCGATCCGGCGCATCGCGAGTTCCGAGAACGTGTATCCGAACGAGTACGTCAGCCGCACGATCGCCACGATCCGGCGCACCAGCTCGACGCCGAGGTCCGGATATCTGTCGCTGATGAAGGACGCGAAGCTCGCCTCGTCCGTGGCGGTCGCCAGGCATTCCCGCAACGCGGGATCGGTGATGCCGCCCGCGAAAATCGAGAACAGAATGGTCACGTAAACCGGGTTGTCGAAGGCCGCCCGGCCGGGGTCGGCGGCACCGGCCGCGGGCACCTCGGGGGCGCCGGGCGCGATCAGGAACAGGTGGTCCACCCGCTCCCCCGCCCGCTCGAGCTGGTAGGCCGCCTCGAACGCCGGCCGCGCCCCGAACGAGTAACCCCACAGCGTGTACGGACCGCCGGGCCGCAGCCGGCGGATCAGTTCCACATCGGCCGCGGCCATCTCGCCGATGGTCGCGTACGGGGTCTCCCCCTCGTTGATGCCGTAGGCCTGCACGCCGTACAGCGGGCGGTCGAGCCCCAGCCGGCCGGCGAGCGGCCGCAGGTTCATCGGGTAGCCGCCGAGGCCGGGCCAGCAGAAGACCGGCTCCCGCGACCCACCGGTCAGCCGCACGAGCCGCGACCTGGCGATGCCCGCGCCGGCCACGGTTTCCGCGAGCAGGCCGATCGTGGGGTGCTCGAACAGCACCTGGGCCGGCAGCGAGGTCCGGAACTCGCGGTTGAGCCGGTTGACGAGCCCGACCGCGATCAGCGAGTTGCCGCCCGCGGCGAAGAAGTCGTCGTGCACGGACACCTCGGGCCGCTTCAGCGCCGCCTTCCAGATCTCGGCGATCCGGCGCTCGACGGGCGTACGCGGCGGAACCTGTGGCCGGGCCGCGGTCGCCGGCGCGACCTCCCTCGCCTTCAATGCCCGCACGTCCACCTTTCCGTTGGGGGTGCGGGGA
The DNA here is from genome assembly GCF_035276945.1 of Amycolatopsis sp. Classification (GTDB taxonomy): domain Bacteria; phylum Actinomycetota; class Actinomycetes; order Mycobacteriales; family Pseudonocardiaceae; genus Amycolatopsis_E. The sequence goes on from NZ_DATELF010000078.1 coordinate 50,635, forward strand.
AGCTCGTCCAGCACGACGACCCGGTTCGGGACCATGTAGCGCGGCAGGGTGGCGACGAGATCATCCCGCACCATTTCCGCCGGCCCGTTCATGTGGACCGTGTCCTCCTTCATGCCCTCGCTCCGCCACTGCTCGGCGCTCACCTTGCCGCCGAGGAAGAAATACGAGGCGCCCTCCGCACCGAGCACGCTCGCGATCCGCCGCGCCGATGGCAGCCCGGCGCCGGTCTCGGAGCTGTAGCCGGCGGACATGAAGCCCAGCCGCAAGTCGTTCATGGACAGTTTCTGCAGCACCCGGCCGAGGTCGGTGTAGGCGCGCCAGCCCCTGGTCCGGGTGACCGCCGAGATCCCGAAACCGGCCCGGTCGTAGACCTGCTGGTTGATCGCGATGACGTGATGCCGCTCGACGAGCTGGTCGCTGACCCTGACCAGGCGTCCGTCCCGGTAGTGGTACTGCCCGGCCGCCAGATCCGCGACGCGGCCGGGATGGCTCTGCACGTAGAGATCGACGCCGCCGGTGGTGTCCGCTCGCCCGGCGCCCGGCACGATGTCGAACGTGCCGAGGAGACAGTCCTCTTTCGCACAGCGGAGATCCTTTGTAGACAATCCGCTCGCGCCGGTGACGACGTCCAGCCCGTGCGCGGGCAGGATCTCCTCGAGCAGGCCGATCAGGTGGCCCGCCTCGATCTGCAGGACCTCCCGGATGTTGTTGCGGTACACCGGTTCGATCGCGCGCCTGCGGCCGACGAGATGCAGCCGCAGCCCGGTGTTCCCGGCGTGCTCGTTGATCAGCGCGAGCTGGTGACGAGCCGGATGGTAGTAGTAGCAACCCGGCCGCAGTCCAGCGACGCCGTGGATCTCGAGGTACAGCTGGGTCGCGTACAGCGCGCCGGGCGAGGCGTAGGCATACTTCGGCAGCAGCCGTTCCTCGCTGACGTGCGCGCCGAGATTCCGCAGCAGGTGGCCGAGATCGGTCAGGGTCAGCGTGCGCGGATCGCGGGCCGGGGTGGCGGCCGGGGCCGTGCCGGCGAGCAGTCGTTCGAGATCGGCCCGGCGCACCTCGCCGCCCTCGAAGAACCGGTATGTCTTGCGGGAGAAGGCAAGCCGGCGCTGCTCGGGCGTCGCGTCCCGGCCGGGTAGATCAACGATGGCCGCGCCGGCCAGCTCCTCGGCGTCCCGGCAGCCCGGGTTCGCCAGTTGCGCCCGGACCTGCAGCCGGTTCTCCTTCGACCGGTGGTGGGCGCCGTGGTTGCCCTGGTCCATCAGCGCGGCCTGCCTGGGGCTCAGCTCGACGAACGCCACCAGTTCACCGGGATCCCCGCTCACCACAACGGACGCGGCCGCCACCCAGGGGTGGTTCTCGATCACCAGTCGGATCTCGTCCAGCTCGACGCGGTAGCCGCGCAGCTTGACCTGGTTGTCCGTCCGGCCGACGAACTCGACCGTTCCGTCGGCGTTGCGGCGCACCAGATCGCCCGTGCGGAACAACCGGGGATGGCGTGCGGCGTCGGCGAGCGGGTTGGCGATGAACCGTTCCGCGGTCAGCTCCGGGCGGCCGAGGTAGCCGCGCGCCACCAGGACACCGCCGATGTGCAGCTCGCCGACCCCACCGTCGGCCACCGGTGCGCCCGTGGTGTCGAGCACGTGGTAGACGGTGCCGTCCACCGGGCGGCCGATGGAGATGGCCGCCGGGCCGCCGTCGACGCTCGCCCGGTCGACGGTGTGGGCCGAGGTGTTGATCGTGCACTCGGTCGGCCCGTACAGGTTGACCAGCTCGCATTCGGGCAGCGCGGCGAGCAGTTGCCGGGCGAGGCTTCTGGTCAGCACCTCACCGCCGCTGAACACCTGGGTCAGCGACTTGCACCGGGGGAACTCGTCGTGGTCCACCAAAGCCTGTAACAGGGTCGGCACGCACTGCAGGGTCGTCACGTTGTGCTCGATCACGGTTTCGATCAGCCGGTCCGGGTCGCGGTACACCTCGGGATCGCCCATGACCACGGTACTTCCGCAGGCCGGCGCCAGGATTTCCCACTGCGCGGCGTCGAAGCTCATCGGCGTCTTCTGCAGCACCGTCTTGTCCTGCCCGAGGTGCCCCGCCCGCTGAAGCCAGCGCAGCTGGCTGACGATGGTGCGGTGCTCGATCATCACGCCCTTGGGCGCTCCGGTGCTGCCCGAGGTGTAGATGACGTAGGCCAGCTCGCGCGGAGCCGGGCTCGGGACGGGATTTCCTTGTGCCGCCCGCGCTTCGGCGACCGTGACGATCGTGACGCCAGGCGGCACCAGCGCGGCCAGCCGCGCCCGCAGGTGCTGCTGGGTGAGGATGATCCGGACCCCGGCGTCGGTGATCATGTACCGCACCCGGTCGTCCGGGTACTCCGGGGACAGCGGCAGGTACGCGCCTCTCGCCCGCACGATTCCCCACGCGCCGACCATCAGATCGGTGGACGCCTCGACGAACAGGCCGACCCGGTCGTCCGGCGCGACACTGAGCCCCAGCAGGTGACCGGCCACCCGCCGGGCGCGGTCGGCGAGCCCGGCGAAGGTCAGCCGTTCGGAACCGGAGATCACCGCGGTGGCCTTCGGGCGAGCTTGTGCCTGCATGTCAAGGAGATCGGTCAGAGTGGCGTCGCCGGGTGCCCCGCTGTCGGGTGTGTCGTCGTCGGTGCCGTCGAGGACGAGCCCGGCGAGGAACCACTCCTCCACCTGTCGCAGCCGGTTCTCGCAGGTGCGCCGGTCCGGCCCGGCCACGATGGCCATCACCATGAAGTCGCCGGAATGCCGGGCCGCCGCCATGCTCTGTCCGGAGTGGACGAACACCCGGAACTTCTCGACCCACTCGAACGGCGGTGGCCCGTCCGGGACCGTGACCACGCGGCCGGGGCGCTTCATCAGGACGAGCTGGCCGGCCATCCGCGCCGGCCGCAACCGGTAGCCCCGCAGCCGCTCCGGCAGCGGAAGGCCGAGCTGTGCCCGGACGACGGTTTCGCTGGGGTCGAAGCCGAACAGCAGGTGCTGGGTATCGCGCACCCCGGCGCCCCCGGCCCTGGCGGCGATCTCGCAGAGCAGCAGGCGGTCGTCCGGCGTGTGGAAGATCTCCGCGTGGAAGGCGAAGTCCTCGTCGCCCGGGAGGGCGTCGAGCAGCCGCTCGGTGTACTCGATCAGCCGGCCGGTCAGCGGATCGTCCCGGTCGAGAGTGAGGTCGAGCCGCCCGCCGCGGTCGGTGGCGAAGGTGGCCAGCGCGTACTGGTACTGCGAGGGCCACACGGCGACGATCCGGCCGTCGAGCACCAAACCGTCCACATGGCACATCCGGCCGGGCACGAAGGACTCGACGAGCAGGTTGGGGTGGTGCGGACCGTACAGGTCGAACCCGTTGTCCAGGAAGTCGTCGAGGTCCTCACTCGTGCGCAGGGTACGCACGCCGACCGAGCTGGCACTGTCCCTCGGCTTGAGCACGACCGGAAGCCCGTGCTCGGCCACGAAACCCACGAGGTCGGTCGCGCATTCCACGTCCCGGTACGGCGGTACCGCGAGCCCGGCCGCCGCGGCGAGGTCCTTCATCACCAGCTTGTCGCGGAACGGAATCAGCGCGTCCAGGCGCGGGCCGGGCAGCCCGGCGATCTCGCGGAGCTGCGCGGCGCGCTCGAGGTCCAGTTCGTTGCACGCGACCAGGTGCCGGATGCCGTGCCGCTCGGCCAACTCCAGGCAGCGCGCCTCGATCTGGCCGCTGACGTCGTAGCCCCGCACCGCCTCGGCGTGCGCGTAGTCGCCGGTGCCGGTCGGCAGGTCCTCGCCGACCAGGTCGAGGAACTCGCGGCCGGCCAGCAGCAGCACGTCGCCGTCGTAGTCGGCCAGCCAGCTTCGGTAGGGCGCGCCGGCCACCGAGCCCAGCCGGTGCAGTACCAGAACGGTCATTCAGACCACCCGCGCCAGTGCCGGGAGCTGACCCACCTGGGCCCGCACGACCGCGCACAGCAGGAAGTCCGCGCCCGGCGTCGCCGGCGTCGGATCGCAACTGATCGTCTCGACAAGCCATTCCCCCTCGTCAGAAGACACCGCCTCGACGTGATGCGGCCACCCGGCCATGGCGTCCACAGCGGACAGTGCACCGCCCGCGAGCTCGGTGAACGTGTGCGCATCCGGGTACTTGTCCATCGCGCGGGCTCGGTCACCGTCGAGGGCGAACACGCCCCGGTGCCGCTCCCCCGCCACCACCGGCTCGGCCATCAGGCTCGGCATCACTTCCTGGTTGGCCGGCAGCCCGCCCTCGGTGAACGCGCGCAGTTCGTCTCTGTCGTGCAGCACGACGACGGTGGGCCAGCCGGCGACCCGACGGGAGCGGATGCGCAGGGGACAGCCCCACCTGTGCGCGTACCAGTACAGGTCGACCGCCCGCCGCACCCGACCGCGCGGGAGCGACGGCACACCGGCGTCCGCAAGCAGTCCGGCGGCGCGCACCCCGTCGACGAGCCCGATCGCGGTGTCGCGGCCCGGGCCGGGCAGCCCGAGATGGTCGCGCAGGCCGCCCGCCCTGATCTGGTCGAGCACACCGACCGCCACGATCGCGGTGAGGTCGGTCCTCTCGGCGATGTCGAGTACCGCGGTCTCGACCCGAGCCGACGTCTCGTAGTCCACAATGGATAGAACGTCCGCGTATCCGGCACCGGCCGCCGTCGCCGGACCCGTCACCAGGACGAGGTCGGTCGCCACACCGGCAAGCCACTCCGGGTACGGCGGCAGTGAGCGGCCCGGCGGATGCAGAATCACCACGGTCATGCTGTTTCCTCCGCGAGTTCGCACGCGACGGTGTCTTGGTGGGCTTCCGCCAGCGGCTCGATCTCCACCGTCAGCCCGTCGCGGACCGCTTCCTCGCAGAGTTTGACGGCGGTGTCGGCGTCCCCGGCCTCGACGGCGACCATGCCGAGGCGGTCCCAGTTGTCGTGCACGGGTGGCACGATCTGACCCACCTGGGCGGTGATCGCCACGGTCACCACGTCCGGCCGCGCGGCCAACTCGGCGACGCCGTCCAGCCGGGAAATCCGGCCTGGCCCGGCCACCACCGCACGGGCCGCGGCGGCGCCGCGCGGCGCCGGGCGGGCGGTGATCTCCGGCACCAGCCCGAACGGCCAGCCGAGCGTGTACGCGCCGAGGTCGACCCCGTAGACGCGCTGAACCAGTTCGGGGATATGGCCGCCACCCGGCCGGTTGTGCGACTCGATGATCAGCGGTCCGCGCTGGCTCAGCCGCAGCTCGGTGTGTGCCGGCCCATCCCTGATTCCCACAAGGTCAAGGAACTCGGCGGTCGCGGCCACGATCCGCGCCTCGTCGACGGGGTTGAGCCGAGCCGGCATGGCGTGCCCGAGCTCGCAGAAGTGGCCGGGGTCGACGAGTTTCTCGGTGATCGCGATGACCTGGTGCCGCCCGGCGAAGCTGAACGACTCCACGCTGAACTCGGGACCGCCGATGTACTCCTCCATGAAGAAGTCCCGTGCCTGGTACAGCGTGGTGCCCTTGTCGAGCCTTCCCCGCCGCCGCAACCGCTCGACCGTCGCCCATACCCGCTCGGCGTCGGCCGGGCCGCGCACCAGTTGGATACCGAACCCGGCGCCGAGATCGACCGGCTTGACCACGAACGGATATCCGTGGTCGGCGCCGAACGGCAGCAGGTCAGCCCGCCCGGTCAGCGCTCGCGCGGCCACCGCGGGCGCACCGTTGGCCGCCAGGTGCTCGCGCATCGCCAGCTTGTCGCGCAGCAGGCTGGTCGCGTGATGTCCGGTGCCGCCGAGGCCGAACAGGTCGTTGGCGCGTCCCGCGGCCGTCAAACCGGTCTCGGTCAACGAGATCGCGGCGCTGAACCGCCAGATCCGGTGCGCGGCCTCGATCAGCGGCCCGGCGACCGACTCGTCGGTGAAGTCGGCGACCAGCGTGACGTCGGCCAGCCCGGCCTGTGCTCCCTCGAGCTTGTCCCGGTGCTGCACCAGAATCACGTCCAGACCGAGATCCTTGGCCTTGCGCACCGTCTCCGCCGTGTGGCCGATCAGCAGCACCGTCCACTCCGGACGCATTGGCTCGCCGCGTACCGGCCGGACCGCGTTGACGAACGTCACGACACCTCCCCACTACCGGTGCCCGATTGGTCGACACCGCAACCTGGTAACACCGAGCATCCGCCGGCGGGCTATCGAATGTGTCTTCGCGCTACATCGGCATGCTCAGCACATGAATACACACGTGGAACGGGTGTTCCTGTTGGCGCTCAAGGAAATCACCGTGGTACCACCGGGCGGTACCGCGCGCGCCAGCGCACCGGCGAAACCGGCGGGGGTCAGGTAGGCACCCCATAGCGTGGACCACCCGGCACACTCACCGGTCTCCGGATCCACCATGAGCTCGATGCTCGGGCGCATCTCCTGCTGGACAAGGCAGCCCGCGGCCGCCCCCCGGGTCACCGCGTCCCGCCAGGTGTGGTCGTCCGTCTCGCGCCCGATCACCACACCTTGACCGCCGAACAACCCGGTCGGTTTGAGCACCAACTGTTCCCGGCGTTCGAGGCAGTCCTCGATGAGGGCGGCGTCGGTGGCCACACCCGGCTTGCCGAGCATACGGCTCCACGGCAACACCCGGTCGATCACCGCACGCTCCCCGGCGGAGAAGACCGAGCCGTCCCCGGCGAACTCGGAGAGCATCGCCAGCGTTCCCTTGTTGCCGAACAGGTTGCTCGTCATCGGCGTCCACAGCACCACGGTGCCTTCCTCGTGAGCGCGGAACACCGGCTCCAGCAGGGCATCGCCGTCCCGGTGCGCGAGCATCTCCTCGAGCGCGAAGTAGCGCAGGATCACGTCGATCGGGGTGCCGTCGAGGCGCGGCTTACCCCGATGGAACTCGAGGTCGCCGATCTCGCCGACCCGGCAGCCGAGCCCGTGCCCGCCGAGCTGATCCGCGAGCGCGCGCCGCTGATGGCTGTAGGCGGCCATCCCGCCCGGGCCCTCAAGGATCGCCACCACCGGTTCACCGGAGGCGACGGCCTGTCCCGCGGTCCGCAGCGTTTCGGCGATGTCCCTGCCGGTGTCGTGGAACCGAAGCCCGTGCGCGGTGGCGAACTCCGCGAACGCCGGGACCCGCAGCAGCGCCCTGGGCAGGGTACCGACCACGTCCAGGCTGCCGACCGCGCTGCCGATGTTGAACTCGAGGAGCCGGAACGTCGTGCCGTCGTGGTACATGTCGGAGCGGCCGTACATCGGCGGGGCGGTGTCGCCGAGCCGCCGCATGAGCCTGACCCGCCGCTCGTCGATCCGCAAGGCCGCGCAGAAACGTTCGAGATCGCCGTCGAAGCAGCGTTGCGGCAGTTCGGTCACCAGCCGGAAAATCCGGGCCAGGTCGCTGCCGAACGCCCGCAGCTCCGCCTCCTCGGCGATCAGCGGGCGGGGCAGCAGCCGCCACACCTTCAGCTGTGCGGCGGGGACATCCACCTCCCCGCAGACGTCGCGCAGGCGGCCACCCCGCGCGGCGCATTCGGCGATGTAGGCTTCAGTGACCCGATTCGCGGTGGCCTGCATGAGAATTCGCTCCCCAAACTCGAATGTGCGCGGAAATCACGCGGCAGCGGGATTCTCCGCCTCGGCACGCGTACCACGGCGCGCCAGAATCGCCCGGTACTGGATGATGATGACCACGCCCATGAGGACGTAGAGCGCCGAGATCCCCCACGGGCTCACGATCGCGCCCAGGGAGATGAACCCGGCCGCGAGCGCCTGGGCGATGCGGATATTGAGGTTGTACGCGGCCATGTACCGCGGCCTGCCCTGCTCGGGCGCCAGCTCCGCCAGCAGCGACTGCTTGACCGGCACGTTCATCAACTCGCCGATCGTCAGCACCAGGCAGGCGAGCAGGAGCACCCAGGCGGAGTGGCCGACCGCGAGCACCGCGAAACCGCCCGCGAACATGGCAATGCCCGCGTACAACCGCATCCGGTCGGACATCCGGCGCAGCAGCACGTGCATGAACAACGCCATGATCACCACGAGAACGGTGTTCTCCGCCTTGAGCAGGCCGAGCATGCGCACACCGTCGACATCGCCGAACGGGAACAACCGCTGCACCGGCAGATCATCGGCCAGCCGGACCCCGATGTAGTTGCTCATCTGCAGTTCGAGCGTCATCCCGAGGGTGGCGGCGATGAGCAACCGCCCGAAGGTCCGGTCGACGAGCACCAGCCGGTACCCGTCGACGAACTGGCCGAACCCGGATCGCTTGGCGGGCGGCTCGCCGGTCGCGGTTTCCGGCTTGGTCTCGGACACGAACAGGACGGTGACCAGAAGGGCACCGCCCATGCCGACGGCGGCCACCGCGATCAGCAGACCGAAATGCGTGCCGTACAGGAAACCACCGAGCATGGCGCCGCCGGCCAGCGCCAGGTTGACCGCCCAGTAGTTGACGGTGAAGACGAACTTGCGGTTTTCCGGCGTCGTCACATCGACGATCATCGAGTCGTTGGCGGGCATCGCGATGCTGGTGGAAAACTTGACCAGGGCATAACTGAAGAACACCGCGAGCGGACCCCAGCCGGCGAAATTCGCGACCGTCATCAGCACGAGGAACCCGCAGGCCGCGAACTCGCCCGTGATCAGCACCGGACGGCGACCCCAGCCGTCCGACAGGTGGCCGCCGACCAGCATGGCGACCATCGCGGCCGCGGCGAGGAGCAGCACGAGCGCACCGGTGGCGACGACGCCGACCCGGGACGCGAGGTAGATCGCGATGAACGTGGCGATCATCGTGTCCATCAGCCGCTGGACGAACAGCACCCCGATCCGGATCCGGACATTGCGGTGCAGCGCGAGAAATCCCATCAGGCTACGACCTGCCCGGCCGGCACGGCGGTGTCCACCTCAACCTTGATCAGCTCACGCACCTGGTCCGCGCGAGCCCTCACCTGCGCGGCGTCGGCGCCGGTGAGGATCACGAAACCATGGCGGGTCTTGGAGTTCACGGTCTCCGGAATCCGGTCCCCGGCCGCGAACGGGAAACTCAGCGTGTCCACGAAATCCAGCCCTCGCACCTCGTCGAGCCCCGACACCGACCGCAGCGTGCCGATCGGCAGGCTCAGGTAGGCGATGTGCCCGACCTTCCTCGGCGTGTCCAGCCTCGGCGCCTGCCCGGCGAGGGCCGCGAAGATACCCCGCTCCATGTCGAAACCCGTTGCCAGCGCGGCAACCTGGGGAATCTTGTCCCCGCCGAGCCTGGCCTGGGACTCCACCAGGGCCGGCCCGTCTCCGGTCAGGATGACCTCGGTGTGCGCCGGGCCGCACGAATATCCCACGGCGTCAAGGAGTTCGATTGCGAGCGCGGCCACCGCCCGGGTTTCCGCCGTGTCCGGCTCGGGAAAGATGTGCCCGAGCTCGACGAAGTGCGGCAGCGGGCCGAGGAGTTTGCGGGTCACGCCGATCACGTGATGCACACCGCGCACCGTCAGCGTCTCCACGCTGAACTCCGGGCCGCGCAGGTATTCCTCGACGAGCAACGGCCCGTCGTAGCGGTAGGAGGCCAGCGTGTCGCCCCAGGCGGGCAGGTCGGCGGGGTCGGTCAGCAGGAAGGTCCCCCGGCTGCCGGCCAGCGTGGTGGGCTTGACCACCACCGGCAGCGTGAAGTCCGCCAGCAGCCCGGCCACGTCCTGCCAGCACCGCGCGGTGGCGAACCGCACCGAGGAAATACCCTTGTCGCGCAACAGGGTGCGCATCGCGAGCTTGTCGTTGAGCAGCGCGACGGACGCCGGGGGGTTGACCGCCTTGCCCAGTTCGGCGGCCACCTCGTAAGCCGGCATCATGGTGTCCTCGCCGCCGGTGTGCCAGACGTGGTCGGCCTCGAACTCACGCACCGCGGCGCGGATCGCCTCGGTGTAGGCCGCGTGGTCGGTGAAGTCCACCAGGCGGAAGTCGTCGGCCTGCGCTCTGACGTCCTGAAGGTACCGGGTGGCGTGCGCGCCATACAGCCGATCGGCCACGGCGGGATCCCAGATCGCGCTGATCCGGAACCCCTCGCTCCGCGCCTTACCGATGAACGCCCGGTAGGGCATCACCATGACCAGATTCGGCATTTCGTTCTCCCCTCGCGACAATCAGCGCTTCGCGACCAGCACGTACTCGTGCGCGCGGTTGGTCACCATCGGATCCTCGGGCTCGCCTTGCCTGGGGTACAGGTGGATTCGCTCATCCCCCAGCGTGAGGTGCCGGCCGAGGACACGTGAGGTGTCCCAGGCCAGCGGCACGAATCGGCCGGCGATCCGCCGGTTGTGCACGCACACCACGGCGTGGGCACCCGGCCGCATGACCCTCGCCATGCTCGCGAACACGTCGTCGAGGGCACCCAGGTAGTCGTCGTAATCCCGCAGGGCGTAGAACGTGGACTCGGTGTCGTCGGCGTAGTTCGTGCCGAAGTACGGTAAATCGCACAGCACCATGTCGACCGATTCGTCGTCCAGCGGTGGTTTGCGCGCGTCCCCGCAGATCATGGTCTGCCCCTCGTAGCCGGCCAGCCGCTCGCGGGCGGCCTCGACGCGGGACTTTTCGATCTCCACGCCGATCCCGCGCCTGCCCTCGACGGCACACGCGACCATGGTGGTCCCCCAGCCGGCGAACGGGTCGAACACCAGATCACCCGGTTCGCTCAGTTCCACGATCAGCGGGCGCAGCTGGCTGACCCACGCGGTCTGGGCCATCGAACCCCGCATCACGAATTCGGGATCCTCACCCTCGAGCAGCCGCCAACTGGTCACACTCATCGCGTTCCCCCTCCGCACGGTCGGTCCGCCGTCGTGACAGAGCATGACCGGCGCGTCCATCGGCGAGCCATCGAACGTGCATCGCGAGGCTTGGCCTGGCTACTCCGGGCGCGTGGACACCACGATCTGCTGCGCGGCGGCCTCGGCGGTCCGGCCGGCGACATAGGGATCGTCCGCGGTCGCCAGTACATGACCTATCCGGTCCTCGTTGACCCGCAGGGGACGGACCAGCGCGCCGGGTCCGGGGTACACCACGGCCTCGTGCACGCCGGGCACCAGCCGCGCCACGTCCACGCCGGTCACCGTGTCCACCACGCCCGGTTCCGCGGTCAGGTAACGGATCGCCGCGCCCCGCGCCGGTCCGGCCCCGGCCACCGTCACCGGCTCGCCGAGGTACTGGCGGACCACCAGCTCCATGGTGTCCACGCCGAGGCTGCGATCCATCAGCTCGGTGATCCGGCCCCCGGCGGGGCGGGGGTTGATTTCCACGAGCTTCGGGCCGTCCGCGGTGTACTTCAGCTCGATGTGCGCGATGCCGAGATCGAAGTCCACCGCCTGCGCCGCGGCCACCGCCGCCCGCGCCAGCCCGTCGCGGACGGAGTCCGGCAGCGCCGTGGGAAAGGTGTGCCCGAGCTCGACGAACCGGTTGTGCCCGCCGACGATCTTGTCGGTCACCCCGAGCACGCGTACCGATCCCGCCGCGGCCAGCACCTCCACGCTGACCTCGAACCCGACCAGGCACTCCTCGACCAGCACTTCGCGATGCCGGGGCTGGCCGCGCAGGTTCGTCGGCACCGACACGATGGCACGGAAACCGTCGATCACCTCGGCCATGGTGGCGCACCGGACGACGTGGAACCCGCTGGTCTCGTCCGCCGCCTTCACCACGCACGGCAGGCCGATTTCCTCGGCGGCCCGCGCGGCTTCCTCCGCCGTGGTCACCGCGCGGAACTCCGGGATGGGCACGCCGCGCTCGGCGCATCGCCGCCGCTGGTCGGCCTTGTTCCTGGCGACCCGGATGCCGTCCGGGTCCGGGCCGGGCAGGCCGAGCAGGCGGGCCGCCTCCGCGGCCGGCACCACCTCGTACTCGGCGACCGACAGCAACGCCGACAACGGCTCCCGCGCGTTGACCTGCTCCACCGCCGCCATCAGCGGGGCCAGCTCGTGGGTCGGGCAGGACACGAACTCGTCGACACACGTGCTCAGCACCTCGGTGCCGCCGGCCGCCGCGTGATACCGATCCAGCCCGCAGTTGAAGAAGATGACGTGCAGGCCCAGTTTTCTGGCCGCCCGCAACGCGTCGAACCCGGACCCGGACAGGTTCGACTCGACGAATCCGATACGCCTCATTGAAGAAAGTCCGTTCTTGTCATCGAGGTTCGTCCAGACGGCCCCGGACGAACCTCACTCGTAGTTCAGGCCGCCGGTACGGGCGCGCTTGATCTCGAAGAAATGGGGGTTGTTCGCCAGGCTCAACGCACCGTCGAACACCCGCACCGCCTCGTCGCCGCGCGGGATGGCGTTCAGCACCGGCCCGAAGAACCCGACGCCGTCGATGTGGATGGCCGGGGTGCCGAGGTCCTCGCCGACCGGGTCGAGCGCCTCGCGGTGGCTCTTGCGCAGCGCCTCGTCGTAGTCGGTCCCGTCGGCCGCCTCCGCGAGCTCGGCCGGCAGTTCCACCTCGGCGAGGGCCTGCGCGACGACCTCGGCGTAGTCCTTGTTGCCGCCGTTGTGGATCCGGGTGCCGAGCGCGGTGTAGAGGTCGCGCAGCACGGCGTTCCCGTGGTGCTGCCCGGCGGCGACGCACACCCGGACCGGCCCCCACGCGCGGTCACAGAAGTTCCGGTACCACTCTTCGATCTCCCGGTTCTCGTTGAGCACCGACAGGCTCATCACGTGGAACTTCAGGTCGATGTCCCGGTTCCGCTCCACTTCGAGAATCCACCGGGAGGCGATCCACGCGAACGGGCACGCCGGGTCGAAGTAGAAGTCGACCTTGGGGGCAGTCACTGACATCGGGGGTTTACTCCTTTGGTGGAAATAGCGAATCAAGCCTGCCGTAACCGAGCAATGGCATTTCGGGGCTCAGTTGCCCCTCGGTGAGCAGGCCACCGGCGAGCTGCCCGGCGACGGCATAGGCCGCCTGCGTCAGGGTGGGTCCGACGCTGACCCGCCGCACTCCGGCCGCCCGCAGCCGCTCCACGGTCGCGCCGCCTGGGCCGGTGAACACGTTGACCGGCAAGGGAGATCGCGCGACGAGCGACTCGATCACCGCGAGGTCCGACAGCGCGGGCACGAACAAGCAGTCCGCGCCGGCGCCGGCGTACTCCCGCGCCCGGCGCAGCACCTCGGCCGGGCGGGTCTCCGGATCGCCGATCTCGCGCGAGTACACATCGGTCCGCGCGTTGATCACGAAGCCCGGCACCCCGTAGGCCACCGCGGCCGCCCGTGCCGCCCGAACGCGCGCCGCAGCGACGTCGGGCTCGTACAGCCCGGGTTCGCCGGCGGGCCCGTCCTCCAGGTTGATCCCGACGGCACCCGCGTCGAGCACGGCCGTGACGGTCCCGGCCACATCGCCTTCCGCGGCGCCATAACCGGCCTCGATGTCGGCGGTGACCGGGACGTCGACGACCCCGGCGATCCGCCTGATCGCGGCGAACAACTCGGCGCGCGGCACGTGCTCCCCGTCGCGGTGGCCGAGGCTCCAGGCCACCCCGGCGCTGGTCGTGGCGATGGCCGCCGCGCCGGCGTCCGCGATCACCCTCGCACTGCCCGCGTCCCACGCGTTGGGCAGCACGAGGATGCCTTCCGCGTGCAGCGCCAGCAGCCGTTTCGCCTTGTCCGCCAAGGCTTCCCCCATCACCTGTCCCCCGCTTCGGTAGCCACGACCCGCATCCAGCCGAACTCGTCCGGCGCGGCGCCGTACTGGATATCCAGCAAGGCCTCCCGCAACCGCGACATCACCGGGCCGGCCTTGCCACCGCCCACGGTCCATTCCCGCTCCGTGGACACTACGTGCCCCACCGGCACGATGGCCACGGCGGTGCCGGTCGCGAACGCTTCGGTGATGCGCCCCTCACGGCAGCCCGCCTCCCATTCATCGAGCGTGACCGGCTGTTCCGTCACCTGGTAACCGAGCCGCCCGGCCAGGCGCAGGATCGAGTCGCGGGTGATACCGGCCAGCAGCGCGCCGCTCAGCGCCGGCGTGACCAGGCGCGGGCCGCCGGGGGCCGCCTCGACGAAGAACAAGTTCATGCCGCCCGCCTCCTCGACATAGCGGCGCTCCCGCGCGTCCAGCCACACGACCTGGTCGCAGCCGTTGGCCGTGGCCTGCCGCTGCGCGAGGTAGGCGCCGCCGTAGTTGCCGCCGCACTTGATCTCGCCGGTGCCGCCCGCCGCGGCACGGATGTAGTCGGTGGCCGCCCACAACCGCACGGGTTTGGGTTCCGCGGCGAAGGCCGGTCGCACCGGCCCGCCGATCAGCGCGAACAGGTACTCCTCCGCGGGGCGGTTGCTGAGGTGCGTCTCCGAGGCGATCATGAACGGCCGCAGGTAGAAGCTGTGTCCCCGGGCGGGCGGCACCCAGGCGCCGTCGGCGAGCAGCAGCGCGTCGAGCGCCGCGACGAAGTCCTCCTCCGGCAGCGGCGGCATGGCCATCCGGCGTGCGGACCGGTTGAACCGGCGGGCGTGGTCGGCGGCGCGGAACAGGGCTCGCCGCCCGCCCGGCCGCCAGAAGGCCTTCATGCCCTCGAACACCGTCTGGCCGTAGTGAAACGCCATGGTGGCCGGGTGCAGGGACAGTGCCGCGAGCGGCTGGACCCTCGCGTCGTGCCAGCCCCGCTCGGCCTGCCAGCGGATGGTCACCATGTGATCGGAATAGATCGCGCCGAACCCCGGCGTGCCGAGCAGTTCCGCCCGGCGCTCCGGTGAGGTCGGCTCCGCTCGGTCCCAGGCGAATTCCGGGGGGGTGGTGGGGGTCGTGGTGGGGGTCATTGTGGCTCCTTGAGGTGGGTGAAGCGGGCGAGTGTGGTGTCGACCAGTGGTCCGGAGATGCCGGTGTAGCCGGTGGGGTCGAGCAGGTCGGACAGGTCCGGGCCGGATACCCCGGCCTCCTTCAGCGCGGTCGCGAGCGTGTGGGCGAGGTCGGTGCCGGTGCGCTCGGTGTCGGCGGTCGCCTCGGCGAGCAGGCGTTTGGCCTGGCCCCTGCCCAGCAGCGGGGTCAGGGCCACCATGACCCGCTCGGAGACGATCGCGCCCCGGGTCAGCCGGAGATTCGCGGCCATCGTCTCCGCCGACACCCGCAACGCCCCCACCAGGCGGGCGGCGTTCGCGGCGGCACCGGCCGTGATCCGCAGACACTCCCGCAGCGGCTGCCACTCCGCATGCCAGCCACCCGAGGACCGCTCGTCCTCCACCACCATGGACTGAAACACCACCAGAGCAACCGGCGGCACCTGCCGGGCCGCGGTCGCCACCAGCGTGGCCAACACCGGATTGTGCTTCTGCGGCATCGCCGAGGACACCCCCCGGCCCGGCACCCGCTGCTGGCTGACCTCGCCGATTTCCGTACGGGACAACACCAGCACATCAGCGGCCAACTTCCCCAGCGCACCAGTGGTGACCAGCAACGCCGCGGCCACATCCACCACCGGCGTGCGCACCCCGTGCCAGGGAAAAACCCGCCCCACCAGACCCAGCCGCGCGGCCACCAAGCCGGGCAACCGCACCGTGGCATCCACCGGATCCCCCGCATACTCCCGGTAGGCGGCAAGCGTGCCCGCCGCACCCCCGACCGACACCGGCAAACCCGCCCGGGCCCGCCGCACCCGCTCCACCGCATCCAGCACCAACTGCAACCAGGTGGCCACCTTCAACCCGAACGTCACCGGCACCGCATGCTGAGTCAAGGTGCGCCCCGCCATCGGAGTGTCCCGATACCGCCCAGCATGCCCCGCCAGCCCCTCCGCACACACCAGCAAATCCCGCTCCACCCGCTCCAAAACACCCCTGCACAACAAAACCAACGCGGTATCCAAAATGTCCTGACTGGTCCCACCACGATGCACATACTCCGCGGCAGCCGGATCCACCACCCCCACCGCACGCGTGAACTCCCCCACAAACGCCACCACCGGATTCCCTGTCTCCCGCACCCCCGCCGCCACCACCGCCACATCAACACTCCCCGGCACCGCGGCAGCCCGAATCGCAGCAGCAGCACTCCCCGGAATCACCCCCAACTCCGCCTGCGCCTCAGCAAGCGCAACCTCAACATCCAACATCGCCCTCACCAGCGCGGCATCATCCACCAACTCAGCAACCCCCGTCGCCACCCACGCCGGCGCCAACAACCCATAATCCTCAACACTCATGCCGTCTCCTCCACGAATTCGCGCACGACGGTGGTGGTGGGTGGGTCTCCTCCCCAACACCCCCGGCTGGGGCCAAGCCTGGTGGGGCGACCTGGCGGCCGCGCGTTGCGACAAGGGGTGTCATGCCTTCGCCACCCTCATCAGCAGGCGGCAGGCAGGGTCACCCTGCCGGAGGCAGGCGGTCGCGCAGTTGCGGGTGAGCTCGACGCCGAGGCCTTCGGACCAGCCCGCGTGGATGTCGGTGCACGGGCATTCGTAGCCGCCCAGGGAACCGGCCATCCGGACCATGGTGACGGCGAAGTTCTGCCGCATGGTCAGCTCGATCTCGTCATCGGCAAGCACGCTCGTACCACCGTCGCGCAGCTCACTCGGAAACATCCACTCCGAGCAGGCGTCGTAGCGCTTGCGGAGCTCCTCGATCCCGGCCGCGGGCCCACCGCCGAACTGCCGCACGATCCGCTTGCCGACCTGGGTGGCCACGTACCGGATCGCCTCCGCGTTGATTTCGTTGGCGACCTCGTGCCCGTACCGCTTGGCCACGCCCTGATACCAGCGGGCGTCGTGCAGCCACCACTGCCGGTACACGTCGATGGGGCGCGGTGCGCCTGGTTCGGCGGCCGTCACCGGGCGACCTCGCCGAACTCGCCGGCGGCGACGCGGGCGCGGAAGCGCTCGCGCATCTCGCGTTTGAGCACCTTCCCGGTGGCTCCCTTGACCACCTCGCCCGCGTCCATGCGCAGTGCCGTGGTCAGCCGCGGGAAGCCGGCGCCGGCGAGCACTTCGTTGACCCGTGCGGTCCAGTCGGCGTCGTCCGGGCCTGCCACACCGGGGCGGACCTGGAGCAGGACATAGGCGTCGGCCACCCCCTCGCCGTCCCAGTCCGCGCGCACCCCCTCCGGGGCGACCGCCACCACCGTGCAGTCGTCCAGCTCGGGCAGTTCGCGCAGCAGCAGTTCCTCGGTGCGGGTGCTGAACACGATCCCGGCCGTGGTGCGGATCGCGTCCGGTACCCGGTCCAGGTGGTAGAAGTTGCCCTCTTCGTCGCGATAGGAGAGGTCGCCAGTGAGCCAATAGCCGCCGAGCCGCAGCCGGTGGAAGGTCAGCGAGTCGTTCCAGTATCCCGGGGTGAGCGTTGGCGAGCGGACGCCGAGGCGCCCCACCTCGCCCGGCGGAAGCGGTTTGCCGTCCTCGGAGAGCACCGCGGCTTCGGCGAAGCTCATCGGCCTGCCGACACAGCGGCCGAACGACGAGCTGCCCGGCCTGTGTCCATTGTGGAACAACGAGTACCCGGTCTCGGACGAGCCGAGACCGTCCGTGAACACCGAACCCGGCACGCGGCGCCGGACCAGGTCCCGGTCGACGGTTTCGTGACTGCCCTGCTCGATCAGGACCTTCACGTGCGCCTCGTGCGCGGCGTCGCCGGTGTTGTACCAGGCCTCCACACTGGACAGATCACGCTGGGAAAGGTCCAGCGCGGCCATCTCACCGTAGGTGCCGGCGAAGGCGAAGACCGTGCTGGGCCGGAACCGTTCCATGGCGTCGACCACGTCGGCGCCGCGCTGGCTGGACAGCAGCAGAACCGGCGAGCGCAGCAGGAGACCGAACATCATCACCGACATGGCGGCGTTGTGCGAGCCTGGAAGCGCGACCAGCAGTCTGCTCATCGCGGTGCCCACCGAGAGCTTCAGGCGATGCAGCTGCGCGTAGAGCAGGGTCTGGTGGGTGTGGGGAACGGCCTTGGGCATGCCGGTGGTACCCGAGGAGTGCGAAATGATGATCGGGTCGGTCTCGTGGTGGGCGTACGGGTAGCCCGCCGGGAGCGGCTCACGGGCATCGGCCCGGATTTCGGCGGCCGTAACGCAAAATCCGAGGTTTCCGCGCTCGCGTTCGGTGTCCATGTTCGCGTGGTGGGCCCGGTCGGTGATGGCACCCACGGCACCCTGGCGGCGCACGTACTCCCGGGCGATCTCCGGCCGGAGATTGCCGTTGACGAACGACGGGATCGCACCCAGCGAGGTCAGCGCGAAGAAGTTGATCGCGAACTCGGTGGTGGAGTAGGTGTGGATGGCGACCGGGTCCCGCGGCCGGACACCCCGCGCGTGGTACCAGCCCGCGTAGATCTCGACCACGTCGTGCAGTTCGCCCAGGGTCAGCACGGCGGGGCGACTGCCGTCGGGGGCCTGCCACGTCGATTCGGTCCAGAGCACTTCCTCGTCCATCGGCCTGCCATAGGCCTTCAGCCGGTGGATCACGTTGCCCGCGCCCAGGCTGGAGTCCTGCGCGATCTGCGCCCGTTCGGCTTTGTTGATCATGGTTGCGTTCCTCGGGTTCGGGCGGCCAGGTCGATCAGGCCGCGGAGGCTGCCGTATCCGGTCGTGGGGGCCACTTCGGGTGGCTGGAAGATCTCGTCGTCACGGTCGATCACGATGGCGACGGCGCGATCCGCCGAGGGCGGTTCGGTGCCGAGCTCGCGATGAGCCGCGGTGGTGCGTGCGGTGCCCGCCAGCTCGACGCCGATGAGCAGGACCCGGTCCAGCTCGCCGTCTTCGAGCAGAACCCGGGCGGTGGCGAACAGTTCGCCCGCCAGGTCGTCCAGAGTGGACAGTGAGAGCAGCGGGCCGGTGATGCCGAACTCGCGGCTGATGTGACCCAGAACGGCGTTCGCGGTGCTCTGCATGAACAACAGCGGGTTGTGCGCCTGCCCGGCGGCCAGCCTGCGGCTGCCGAGGTCGAGGGTCGTGGCGTCCCCCATCATGCTGGCCAGGACCACCGCCGTCCTCGCGCCGTCTCCTGGACACGCGCTCAGGCACCGCTGGGCCACCTGGTACACGAGCGGGTTGAAAGTGGACTCCACGAAACCAGGCACCGGCGGGGCGGAAGCGTCCGCGGTCGCAACGATCATGATCGCTCCAGGACGAGCGCGGTATTGGCGCCGCCGAACGCGGCGTTCACGGTCAGGGCGCGACGCAAACCGGCCCGGCGCGGCCGGTTCGGCACGTAGTCCAGGTCGCATTCCGGGTCGGGCTCGGTGAACCCGGCGGTCGGCGGGAGTACGCCGTCCATCAGCGCCAGCAGGGTGATGACGAACTCCACCACCCCGGATGCCTCGAGGAGGTGACCGGTCACGCCCTTGGTGGAGCTCACCGGCACCGTGTCCGCGGCCGCGCCGAAGACCGTGCGCAGCCCACAGGTCTCGGCGGGGTCGTTGTGCCGGGTCGCCGTGCCGTGTGCGTTGACGTAGTCGATCGGGGCCCCGCCCGCCCGGCGCAGGGCCTGCTGGACCGCGATGGCCAGCCCGGCGCCCTCGGGATGCGGCCGGGCGACGTGGTAAGCGTCGGAAGCGGCACCCCAGCCGGTCACCGCGCCGAGCACCCGCGCACCGCGGCGCCGCGCGTGGTCCGGCGATTCGAGCAGGACGGCGGCGGCCCCGTCGCCCAGCAGCAAACCGCTGCGGTCGGCGGAAAACGGCCGCACCTCCCCCTTGCCCGACAGCGCGAACCCCGAATCGAACTTGGCCAGGTTCTCCTCCTCGACCAGGTATCCCCCGGCGCAGAGCGCGGTCTCCACGCGGCCGGCGGCGATCAGCCGGCACGCGTGCGTGATCGCGCTCGCCGAGGCGACGCAGGCGTTGGTGAACGCCATCCTCGGGCCGTGCAGCCCGAGCCTGCTGGCGAGCAGTTCCGCCTGCCGCGCGGGCACGGTGTCGGCCACCCGGGGGCCGCCGCTCTCGCGCCAGAACCGGGTCAGGCCGGCGAAGTCACCGGCGGTGCCCACCAGGACGGCGGTATCCCCGCCCTCCGGCAGCCCCGCCATGGCGACGGCGGCTTCCGCGCGGTCGTACAGGACCTCTCGCAGTGGCGCCGGCTCCCCGGCGGTGGCGGCCGCCTTCGTGCGGTACCCACTGGTGTCGAACCGGGTGATCGGGGCGAACACCGGATGGCCGCCGAACACGCCGTCCCGGACGGCGTCCGCCCCGGTGCCGAACACGGTCCGCACGCCGAAGCCGGTCACCAGGACGTCATGGTTCATTGACGCTCGCCAGGTATTCGGTGATCCGGCGCACGGAGGTGAACCGGGTGAGCTGGTCCTCGGCGGGTTCGATCAGCAAGCCGAATCGCAACTCGAGCTGGTGCAGGAACCACACCAGGCCCAGCGAATCCAGCATCAGTTCGGCATCGTCGCCGAGCTCTTCGGGCAGGTCAGGGAAGATCTTCGGGTCGGCCAGCAGGCCGCGCACGTCGGCGGTGGTGATCCGCCCCAGCCGGTTCATGCCTTCGCGCCCCGCCGGACGAGGTCGGTGACCAGTTCGCCGAGTTTCATCGCGCCCAGCGGCTCGATGTCGGTTTCCGGGAACTCGATGCCGAACCGCCGCTCCAGCCGCATGGTCAGCTCGATCAGGCTGAGCGAGTCGAGGTCGATACCCCCGGCGCCCATGGGGCTGTCGTCGCCGATCTCGTCCTCGGTCAGCGGATGGTTCATGTCCTTGACCACGGTGCTGAGCACGAAATCGCGGATCTCGGTCTCCAAGGTCGCTTCCATGACGGAACCCTTTCTGTCTGAATCACGGATTGGGAGAAAGCGCGAGCAGGGCGTCGCGGTGCCGGACGAGCTTGCCGTTGGATGTGCGAGGCAGGGCGGACAGCACGTGGATCACGCGCGGCACCTTGTAGTCGGCGAGCCGCTCCCGGCACCAGCGCAACAGGTCCTCCGACCGCACGTCGCCGGCTTCGGCACACACGTAGGCCTCGGTGACCTCCGAGTGCACCACCACCGCCTCGCCGACCATCGGGTGCCCGCGCAGGACCGTCTCCACCTCGGCCAGGTCGAGCTTGAGCCCGCCGATGACCACCAGGGAGTCGGCGCGGCCCAGCAGCCGCACCGCGCCCGTCTCGTCGAGTTCGGCGCGGTCCCGGGTGCGCAACCAGCCGTCCACGTAACGGCCGTCGCCGGGCGAGTGCAGGTACGGGGAACCATCCGGGAGTTCGACGTCGAGTTCCGCGTCGCGAATCCGCACGCGCATCCCGGGCGCGGGCGGTCCCACCGCGGGCCGCGAAGCGCCGCTCACGTCCATCGCGATGACACCGCTTTCCGTGGTGCCGTAGGACTCCCCGACCGCGAGACCGAACCGCTCGGCGAACCGCGCCGCCGTCTCGAGCGGCATGATCTCGCCACCCGAGACGGCCGCGCGCAAGTCAGGCAGCGCCGGAAGGTCACGCGCGGTGCTCAGCAGCTCGTAGTGGAACGGCGTACCGAACACCGCGTGCACCCGATGGCGGGCGGCCGCCGCCAGCATGTCGCGCGCCGACACCCGCCGCGCGAACACCACGGAGACACCCGTGGCCAGCGAGTGCAGCAACCCCGCGATCAGGCCGAAACTGTGCGCGGTCGAACTCAGCAGCAGCACCCGCTCACCACGCACCGGCATGCCCTCGATCCGGGTGAACCGGTCGATCTCCGCCGCCAGCGACGCGGCGGTTCGCCCGATCACCTTGGGCATTCCGGTCGACCCGGAGCTGAACTGCACCAGCGCGTGACCGGCGCCCGTGACGTCCGCGCTGGCGAGACCGTCGTGGCAGGGGGAGGTGATCAGCTCGTAGCCCAGCCGGAAACCGAGCGAGCCCTCCGTGCCGCCGGCCCGGATCAGCACCTGCGGCCGGCACAGCACCCGCAACGCCGCGACCTCGGCGGCCTTGAGCCGGTGGTCGACCAGCATGACCTGCGCTCCCAGCCGCCACAGCGCGAGCATCGCCTCGAACTGGGTGCGGCTGGGCGGCACCTGGAGCATCGCCGTGCTGCCCGCGCCGATGCCGAACCCGGCGAACACCGCGACTTCCCTTGCCACGGCCGCTTCGATCTCGGCCCGGCTGACGACGTGGTCTTCATGGATGAGGTAGGCCAGCTCGCCGGGATGGGCGGCGAACAGCTCGTCGACGAGGTTTGACATCCGTGTGGCCATCAGCTTTCCCTGCAGAACTCGCCGATCGGAATGCCCACATGCCGCTGGTCGGTGGCCAGATAGCCGAGCAGCTCGTCGCCACGGCGCAACTCGGTGACGTTGCGGACCTTGCCGCCGGGGCCGAGCACCCGCACGTGCCAGTCGTCCTGCACGGTCAGGCTCACCGCGACGTCGTCGGCGGACCTCGCGGTGATGGTCAGCAGCGGCCGGGATTCCAGCTTGGCCCGCCCGATCAGGACGCGCCGGGTCTTCCCCTCGGCGTTGACCGCCAGCGTGGTGCCGCCCGACCGCAGCTCACTGAGGTAGTTGGTCCGGTTGCCCGGGCCGAGCACGTAGGAATGCAGAGCGCCCGCGTTGACCCGGAACGGCCGGGTCGGCATGTAGGGCAGCGGGTGGGTTTCGCTGCAGCACAGGATGAAACCGGTCGAGTAGGAGCCGACGAGGATGCCTTCGTCCTCGGCGAAATGGCTGCAGGTGTCCACACACACCCGGTCGCCGAGCCCGTGATGCTCGATCTCGTCGACAATCAGCGTGGTCAGCTCCAGCGGCGGCGAGTCCGCCTCCAGCAACCGGGCCAGCGCGAACACCTCACCCGCGTCGCGGGGCGCCAGCAGGACCCCGTCCGAACCGCGTTCGAGAACGTCGAGCACGATCGCCGCCTCTTCGAGATCGGCGCAGACGGTGACCAGTTGCCCTGGTGCGCGGTCGGCGGCGGCGAGCACGATCTCGAGGGGGATCTTGGTCGGATCAGCGAAGCGGACCACGGTGTGCGGCAGGGTGGTCGCCGCGGCACACGCCAGATTCAGGCTGTCTTCGTCGTGCACGTCCACCCAGCCGACCGCGTTCTCGCCGGTGCCGGCGAGCGCGTCCACCTCGGCCCGGTTCGACACCGTCGTGACCGTGACGCCCACGACGGTCGGCGGGAGTTTCCGCAGGACTTCTTCGTCGGCGAGCACGCCGGCGACGCGGGCGTGCACCGCGGCGTCCAGAACGGCCTCGAGCTGTGGCTGCGCGACTGCGCGGAGATCGATCCATGCGAACTTCATGCTGCACCTGTCCTCATCGTCGTGCGGTGAGTGGTCGGGTTCGTCGGGCCGACGTCGCTGAAATGCACGACGTCGGCAAGCCTGGACACCAAGGCGCCGGGCGAGGGGGAGGAGAAGACACGTCGGCCGATGGCCAGGCCACGGCACCCGGCGAGCATCAGCGAAGTCGCGTAGTCCACCGGGTCCGAGCCGTCGGGCGGGCCGCCCGCGGCCAGGACCGGGATCGGGCAGTTGTCCACCACGGCGGCCATCTCCGCCAGCCGCAGCGGCACGGACGTCTTGACCAGGTCGGCGCCGAGATCCGCACCGATGTTGACCGCGTGGGTCAGCAGCGCGGGATCATGCGGGTCGGCGATGTGCGGGCCCCGCGGGTAGATCATGGCCAGCAGCGGAATGCTCCAGGTGTCACAGGCCCCGGCGACGGCGCCGAGATCGGCGAGTTGCGCGCTTTCGGTCTCCGAGCCGAGGTTGACGTGCACGCTCACCGCGTCAGCGCCGAGCCGCACGGCCTCCTCCACCGCACCGACGAGCACCTTGGCGTGGGTGTCGGGCGCGTGTGCGGTCCCGGCACTCAGGTGCACCACGAGCGCACAGGCGCCGAGCAGGTCGGGCGGAATCGTGCGGGCCCGGCCCTTGTGCACGACGATCGCGTCCGCACCACCCTCGACCACGGCCCGCACCAGCGAGCGCCAGCGAGCCTGAGGCACCACGGGACCCTCCGACACGCTGTGGTCGAGCGGGACGAACAGGTGCCTGCCGTCCCCGGTGCGCGAAAGTCTGCGCATCCGGAATGATTTCCCGATAGTGGCCATCGACGAGTTCGCCTCTCTGGCGCGGGTGGATCGCGATGCGTAATCGCCGAGATCAGACTGGCACGGGGACCGCGGAGAAAGCAGATATTGAATAGCGATAACTTCGCCGTTATGGCGATCTGAGAAATTTCTGAGCTCGCTCTGCCATGATCGGTCGGTGTTCCCGCGAAGCGATTTCCGGCGGAGGTCCCGGTGACAGTGACGGCGCAGGTCACGCGAATCGCGATCGCCTGCCACGGTGGGCGCGGGCACACCGCCCGGCTCGCGGAGGCGGTATGCACCGGAGCGGGCAGAACGCCCGGCAGCGAGGTGATCGTCGTCCCGGTCGAGCGGATCACCAGCGCGCAGTGGAACCAGCTCGACGACGCCGACGCCATCGTGTTCGGCGCGCCGACCTACATGGGCACCGCGTCCGCGGCCTTCCACGCGTTCGCCGAGGCCACCGCCAGACGCTGGCTCATCCGGCGGTGGCAGGACAAGCTGGCGGCCGGATTCACCAACTCCGGTTCCATGGCCGGGGACAAGTCGGGCACCTTGGGATTTTTCGCCGGTCTCGCCGCACAACACGGCATGGTGTGGGTCAGCCTCGGCCTCGCCCCCGGCTGGAATTCCACAACCGGCAGCGAATTCGACCTCAACCGGCTTGGTTTCTATCAGGGCGCGGCCGCGCAGTCGAACGTGGACGACAGGTCGGGCAAGGTGCACGAATCGGACCTGGCCACCGCGGAACACCTGGGCGCCCGGGTGGCCTGGCTGGCTCGGATCGTCGTCGCCGGACGAGCGGTACTGGCCCGATGAGTTCACTACCCGAGCCGGTGACCGCGGGAGGCGAAGACCACGCGGTCACCGGCGTCCCGCGGCCCTGGTTCGCCGTCGCCGTGGCCGTCCTCGCCCAGACACTGGTGCTGCTGGACAACACGATCCTCAACATCGCGCTGGACACCCTCGCCGATCCGGTGCGCGGGCTCGGCGCGAGCTCCGCCGAACTGGCCTGGGCGGTGGCCTCGTACTCCCTGGTCTTCGCCGCGGGTGGGTTCGCGGGTGGTGCGCTCGCCGACCGTTACGGCCCACGGCGCGTGCTGATCGGCGGCCTGCTGGTCCTGGCCGGCTCCGCGACGGTCGCCGCGTTCTCGGTCAACGCCACCGAACTGATCGTCACCCGCGCGTTCATGGGGGCCGGCGGAGCGCTGATCACCCCGGCGACACTCGCCGTCGTGAGCCGGCATCCCCCCGCGGCCGCGCGCACCAGGGCGATCGCGATCTGGGCCTCCTCCGGCGGGGTCGCCGTCGCGCTCGGGCCGGTGGCCGGCGGCCTGCTGCTCAGCCATTTCCACTGGGGCGCGATATTCCTGCTCAACCTGCCGGTGGCGGCCGTGTGCCTGGCCGGCGTGGTGAAACTGGTGCCCGAACTGCTCTACGCGGGCCGCCGCGTGCTCGACCCGGCGGGCCTGGCGCTGTCGATGCTCGGTATGGGTTCGCTGGTGTACGGCATCATCGAAGGCGGTGGCAGGCCCGGCTGGACGAGCCCGCTGACGATCGTGCCGGTGCTGGCCGGTGTCGCGCTGCTGGTGACCTTCGTGCTGGTGCAGCGGGGCCGGGAGAGGCCGGGCTTCGACGTGCGGCTGTTCGCCGCGCCCCGGTTCAGCGGCGGTACCGTGGCCCTGCTCCTGCTGTTCTTCGGGCTGGCGGGTCAACTTTTCTACTGCGCCTTCTACCTCCAGGGCGTGCGCGGGCTGTCCCCGCTGGCCGCCGGTGCGGTCATGACCGCCGCCGCGGGCGGGATCGTCACCGGCAATCAGCTGTCCCCGGCGGTTTGCAAGCTGCTGACCGTCCGGTGGGCCACCGTCGCCGGTATCTGCGTCGCCGCCGCCACCTTCGGCGCGTACCTGTTCTTCGGCCCCGGCACCCCGGTCGCGTGGATCGTGTTGATGCTGTTGGTACAGGGCGCGGGCATAGGTGCGGTGGTCGCGCCGATGACGGCCGAGATGATGGCGGCCCTGCCCGCCGGTCACACCGGCGCGGGCGCGGCGATCAACGCCGCGACCAGGCCGGTGGGCAGCACGCTCGGGGTGGCGGTGCTCGGCTCGATCCTGGCCGCCGGGTACCGGACCGCGATCCTGCCCGCGCTGGCGGACCTGCCGCCCTCGGCCAGGGACCGGGTGCTGGATTCCGCCGAGTCCGCCCGCTCGGTCGCTGTCGTGCTGGGCAGGCCGGGACTGGCCGCCGCCGCGAACGACGCATACCTGCACGCCATGTCCGTCGCCGCAATCTGGACGCTCGGGCTGTCCCTGGCTGGTGTGCTCCCCGTCATCGCCTGTTTCCGGCCGCGAAAGTGAGGGACTTGGAGAATGAAACTGGGTTTGCGCCATCTGCGGATCGTGCTCACCGTCACCGACGCGGGCAGTATCAGCCGCGCGGCGATCGCCATGAAGGTCGCGCAGTCCGGGTTGAGCACCCAGCTCCGCCGGATCGAGCAGACGTTCGGCGCCCCGCTGTTCGAGCGCCGTCCGGACGGGATCCTGCTCACAGATCTCGGCGTGTACGTCGTCGGCAGGGCCCGCAAGCTCCTTGACCAGTTCGACGACCTGGTGGTCACGACCCGGGCGCTGGCCAGGCACGACCAACCCCCGCCGGCTTTCGCGCTCGGCGGCGTGGACAACCCGTGGGTGCCACTGATCGCCACGCACATCAGGGATCGGATGGCACACCGTGAACAACTGACCTTCGTGGAGCCCTCATCGGAAGCGGTGCTGGAGCTGCTGCGGTCCGGGAAGATCGTCCTGGCCGTCGTCCACGAGTTCCCCGGGGTCGCGCCGCCTCGGCTAAACGGGCTCCGCGTGCGCGAACTCGGCGTCGAGCCGGTGCTGGCGGGCCTCGGCCCGGCGCACCGGCTCGTCCAGCAGGACCTGATCTGCCTCAGCGAGCTGGCCAAGGACACCTGGGTCGCGCCGGGCGACCGCACCGACGGCCTGCGGCTGAGCCTGCGCCTCGCCTGCGAGCGAGCGGGTTTCTCACCGCGTTTCCGTTACTTCGGCGCCGATCAGGCCACGGCTGCGGCGATCGTGGGTGCCGGGAACGCGGTCGCCGTGTTCCCCGCCGACGCCTCCGGGTCGCTCCCGATCGTCATGAAGCGGCTCGTCGGCGGCCAGCTCTGGCGCCGGACCTTGTTGGTCTGGCCCGCCGACTCCCCACTGGCCGGGCTAGCGGAAAACCTTGATGTTGCCTCACTCGGCCGCAAGCTGCATGCCGCCTCGTGAGCCCGCCGAGTGCTTCCCGCCGGGCAGCGGGCCACACTGCTGCCGTGGCACCGTGTCCACCCGCTTGGCGGCCGGAAGCACGGCGGTGAACCGCGCTCCCTCCCCCAGCCTGCCTTCGGCCGAGATCCGCCCGTGGTGGTTCTCGATCACTTCGCGGACCAGCGCCAGCCCGAGCCCGAATCGCTGCCCTCGGCCCCCGTCTCCCCTGGCGAACCGTTCGAAGAGGTGCTCGGCCGTGCCGGGCGCGAACCCGACACCGTTGTCGCCGACGGTCAGCCGCACCGTGCCCGGAATCTCCGCCGTCACGGACACCGTGATCTCCCCGCCCGGCGGGGTGTGCCCCAGCGCGTTGTCGATCAGCGCGGCCAGCACCCTGCGCAGCGCGGGTGCGACACCGATGACCAGAAGCCTCCCGGGGCCCTGTCGCACGCTGATCGTCACGCCCGCCGCCTCGGCCCTGGCGTCCTCGGCCGCCGCCGCCTGCACGGCCAGCTCCCCGAGATCGACCGGGTCACGCGGCCCCGACGACCGGGACAGTTTTGCGGACAGCAGGAGATCGTCGATGACGTCGCCGAGTTGCCGCGTGCCCACCACCAGGCGTTGCAGGTCCGCGGAGAGCTGCTCGGGCGAAGTGGTGGCGCTGACCCGCCGCGCCAGGAGCTGGGCACGGGTGTGCAGCTGGGTCAGCGGGGTCCTCAGCTCGTGACTTGCGTCGGCGACGAAGCGTTGCTGGCGGTTCAGGGCGTCACACAGGGGGGTCATGGTGCTCCGGACGAGCATGCCGCTGGCAACGGCGACGAGCACCAGGCCGATCAGTTCGGCGGCACCGAACGCCAGCAGGAGGTTCGCGCGAGCGGAGTCCTGGAACCGTTCGTTGTAGGCCGCCTGAACCACCTCGTCGCCGCGCCGCGCGGTGCGCACGGTGAAGTGGTCGCCGTTCCGCTCCGCTCGCTCCAGGATGGGCGGCGCGCCGTCGCGGACCGCGCGCAGGCTCGACTCGACCACCACGCCGGCGGGCGCGCCCGGCGTGGTGGTCACCACGCCCTGGCGTTCGACGAACATCCAGACACACACCGGCGGGCTGGCGACGGTGTTGTGCTCGATGGCCCACTGCGTTTCCCGCTCGGCCTCGGCACGCTGGCAGTAGAGCACGAGAAAGAACACCACCGACCCGGTCAGCAGCATGATCACCGACATGACCACCGCGATCCGCCAGCCGATCGTCCGCTGCGCTCTGGTCAGCTCTCGCCGCCCCACGTCGGGTGCGGCCCGCCGCTCGTGCAAGGTCAGGATGGCGTTCACAGCGTTCCGATCTGGTAGCCGCGGCCGTGCACGGTACGCACCACCTGGCGCCCCAGTTTGCGCCGCAGGTAGTAGACGTAGGTGTCGACAACGGATTTGGCGGAAGTGTCGGGGAAGACCTTTTCGCGCAGCCGCGACCGGTCGTGCGCCGCCTTGGGGTCGGCCGCGAGAGTGTGCAGCAGGTCGAACTCCCGCGCCGACAGATCGATCATCGCACCGTCGGCCAGGCAGGCCGCCCGCCGCCGAGCATCCAGGCGGCCGGCACCGAGCGGCAGGCTCTCGGCACCATCCAGATCTCGCCGGCACAGCGCCCGGATCCTGGCCAGTAACTCGTCCAGTTCGAACGGTTTCACCAGATAGTCGTCGGCACCCGAGTCGAGCCCGGAGACACGATCCTCCAGTTCGCCCAGCGCCGTCAGCATCAGGACCCGGCCGGTCACACCGACCCGTCGCAGGCGCCGCACCAGATCCAGGCCGTCGATACCCGGGATCATCCGGTCGACGATGATCACCTGGTACCTGCGGCTGAGACCCAGATGCAGGCCGCGATACCCGTCGTGAGCCACATCGATCCGGTACCTCTCGGCCCGGAACAGATCCACCAGCATCCCCGCGGTGTCCCGGTCGTCCTCGATCAGCAGGAGCCACACGTCCTCGGGCAGCTGCTCCGCATTACGTGGAGAAATCACCGGTTCATCCTTGCAGCATTAAGAGCAGGTTTCGAGACACCGATCGTTCGGGTCGATGCGGACGATCGGCTGCGGCCGAACGGACCAGCCACACCCCGTACACGGCCGATCGGAGATGCTTGCCGCGCAACGTCTTCCCAGGGTAGCGACTGGGCTGGAATCGGGATCGGCCCGTAGTCCGGCGCGATTTCCCACTGAGTCCATTGTGGATAGACCAGCCCCGAGGGAAGGAGAACCCGGACGTCATCCGGCCCGAAGCCAAACGGCCCATCCAAACGATCTTCACGGCAGCCCACCGATGGCACGCCGGCCGAGCCGCTGGAACTGGTCCATTTGCCGGTCAGCCAGATCAACGGCCGCAGCGCCTGAGTCGACTCCGGCGCCAAGACCGCCCGCAAGGCCGGTGTGACCGAGGAGCCGCCGGCGTCGCAACCTGGCGCGAGACCCTTACTTCGCCCAACGCGCCACACCCGCCCTCGCCGCAGCCGCCACCCGGCCGGCGTGACGAACCTGTTCACAAGGCCCCGCGCCATCACCGAGCAAGTCGCCGCACCTGAGGGTGACCAGCCAATCAGCCCAGCTCAGACCCGGTACCCGCAGGTCAGAAGCCACCCTGCTACCCTCTCCCACGGAGGATTGGCCGAGCGGCCTAAGGCGCACGATTGGAAATCGTGTTGGGTGTAACAGCCCTCACGGGTTCGAATCCCGTATCCTCCGCCAGCTACCAGGCGAAACGCCGGGCGACCCGACCACCGGGCGCTCGGTGTTTTGCCGTCGGGTTGCAGTTCAGGTTGCAGTAGCACCAGTTCACCCAGGCACAGGCACCCCCGCCGGGCCGTCGTCATCCTCGCCCAGCAGCTGCCGGAACAGCCGCGCCCAGTGCTCCGGAAGCGATCCGGCCAGCTGACGAATCGTGGCGCGCTGGTCCTCGGTCAACTCGGGGCCATCGTCCTCTTCCGCATCCGGCGCGGCCCACATGTGCCCACTGACCATCTCGGCCACGGCCATCACGAGCAGTAGGGGCCGCGCGGGAGACGAACTGCTCAACCGGCCCGGTGTCGCCGGAATCGGTGCCGAACTCGACATACAACCGGCGCCACAGCTCGTTCCCGGTCCGGGTGAACCCGAGCGCGCCGAGTGCGGCGCCGCGTTCGAGCCGTTCGGCCAGCTGGGCGCCGAGCCCGTTCACGATGGCCAGGGGTGCGCCTTGGCCGCCGGGGCAGGAACCGGGCACGGGCGACCATGACCGGTAGGAACCGGTTGTAGGTGCCCCCGGCGAGATCGGAGGCGGAGACCTTGGCGCGGAACTCTTCCGGGGTGATGTGGGCGGTGAGACCGACGTGGCTGGACGGCGACGAAGCAGTAGTCGTTGGTGTAGTGGTTGCCGTTCGTCAGAGTCGCCGTCATGGTTTCCTCCACGATCACTCGCTCGCCGTCGGCATGGAGGCCGTGGAACGTGACCGCGACGTCACGCACGAACAAGCGACGGAAGTCCTCGGCGAGGAAGCGCGTGATCGCCTTTTTGCCGACCATGTGCCTGGGGCCTCCAGGGCGATCGCCGTGGCGTTCCCTGGAGGAGCAGGCCACTCGGCATCCTCGGTGAAGACCGCGTCGATCTGATCGACGTCGTGGCTGGCAAACACCTGCCATGCATTCTGCACGATAGCGCGGCTCTGCTGAGACATGCCGCGACGCTAGGCGAGTGGAGAGAAAAAGGCTGGCGGTTTTCCGCCATCATCACTGACTACTGTCCGTGAACCGGGAACTGGCCGTCCGCGGGGAATTCGAACTGGCCGCTGTCACGCCGCAGCGGCTGCGCGCGGAAAAAGAGCTGGCTGATTTCCGCCAATGTCGATCTCCGCGACCCATCCCCACCAAGTGGGGAGAACGACGCCAAAGCATGCGCCACGGGCTACGCCGACGACCCATCCCCGCGTGCGCGGGGAGAACCTGACCGGTGGGTTCCCTTGTACGGACCTGTCGGACCCATCCCCGCGTGCGCGGGGAGAACACTTCCCGACCTGCGCATTTATCCGCCAGTGAGCCTATTTTTGATCGGTGCGACTGACAGCAACCCGCAGCCGTACGACTTCGCCCTGCCGATCCCCGCGAGGATTGCCTCGCGGGCTGCCCCGGGATCCCGCACGACCGCGGTGCCGTCGAATTGGACCAGTACATGTGCCATCGTCAAGGGCTGTGAGCCGCGTTGGCGTACACCTTTGAGGATCTCTTCCCGGCTGATCGTCGCGCTTTCGATGTCGAGCCCGTACTCGTCAGCTCGGCGTTGCCACCAGGTGAGAGCGCCATTACCGCGAAGGCCGCGTACCTTGCCGCGTCCTGTATCCGCCGACGGTTCCCGGCGAGTGGGGTTTGCCGCGATGCGGTATCGCACGAGGGTTCCGCGTTCGAGGTTGTCCAGTAGTGCCGACAGATCACGCGTGGAGTTGACGGCGTAGCCAGGTGGGAGGCGTGTGAAATCGGGGTCTGTTAGGGACTGAACGAGGACGACGGTTCCGGCGCGTCCTTGTTCAACCCGGTAGAGCACGCCGGCGGCTTGACGGCTCCCGGGCCCGAACTCTCCGGGGCAGCATAAGCCGGTGGTCCTTTGGTGCATCCGGTCGCAGTTGGCGAGATCGTCCGCCACATCACGATGGCGAGGGTTAAGCACCAACTGCGTCAATGTCGCGGTTACGGTGAACATACTTTGTTTCCTTGCCAAATCTTTGAAAAGTTCATGGACAACAAGCCAGACGACAACAAGCATCCCCGCGTGGGCGGGGAGGACCCTGGATAGATCAGGTTCGGGTTCGGGATGTTGGACCCATCCCCGCGTGCACGGGGAGAACCTTTTGACCAGCACGTTTGGTCCCAGCCTCACCCATTTTTGATTACTTCGGCTACGGCCCGGAGGTAGTCGCTTCCCATGCCTGCGCAGAGGTGGCCAGGCAGGTTGCGGCGGTATCGGTATGCGGGTCGGTATCGGTGTGCCCGTTCGTCGGGATGGAAGGTAACTGGATCGTCTGGGATCTCGTCGGCCCACACATCATCATCGGGGGGCCGTTCGTCGGCGACGAACTCGATCTCGATGGGGTCGGCCTTGTTGTTCAGGCTTCGGTGCAGAGGGATCTCCTCGTGCAGCGCTTGAACCGCGTTGGTGTGTGCACCAAAAAACAGAGGGGTTGCCGCGGGGCAGGCGCGGCGGCCGAGGTAGGGCGCCCAGTGTGGCACCCGGAGGGCGTCGGCGATTCCGGTGAGGAGGGTGCCCGGCCCGGTAACGGCAACGGTGAACGCGGCGTCACTGAGATAGTGGCGGTTGGTGACTATCGTGCCTTTCCCCTCGGCACGGCGTCCGCCGCCGGCCAGCGGCACGCTTTCCTCGCGGGTGCGTCCGCCACCCACTGTGTGAAAGTCGATCAGCCGCCGACCCGGGCGGTCGATGCGGATGGTGAACTGCAAGGGTTGGTATGGGGCGAGCGGTTCATGGCGCTGATGTCCGCTGGCTGCAGCGATCAGACCGATCAGTCCGGACCGGGTCGGATGGGTGTGTGTGTCCCTCTCGCCCCAGGTGGAGTGCGCTCCCCAGGACTGGAGCGGACCCGACAGGTGCAGCAGCAACCCGAAGGTCATACGGCACCGACCGGGATGGGCTGGTCGGAGGCAGCGGTGGTCGCATTCACGATCAGGGTGTCGAGGCTCTCGGCGGGCGTGCCCAGATGGGTGTACTCGGCGGTATCGACGCTAGCGTATCCCGACCACAACGGCCCAGTGCCGAGGAACCGTTCGAGCTGTCCGGCGTAGTCGTTCAGACGCTTCCGGGAAGGTTCGGCATGGCCGCCATCACGGGCAGGGAGGACGGGTTTCTCGAAGGCCGCCGCCAATGACAACGGATCGCGACGAAGGGCCAGGTAAACGAGGTCAGGACGCGTTGTCGCGGCCGTGACGTTTTGTTTCCCGCCCGGGATCGCGGTGGTGAAGGCCCGAAGGTAAGCATCGGTGATGGTGAGGGCCTCGTCAACGCTGCCCCCCATGTTCCTGGCGAGGTGGCCGATGTTGATGCTGGAGTAGCGGTAGAAAACCCCGCTCGTGAACTCGGCCGTCGCAAG
>NZ_DATELF010000079.1:0-2975 GCF_035276945.1 Amycolatopsis sp.
CCGGCGTCGCCATCACCGTCACACCACCCGCCAACGCCATCGAACATTCACCACGACGCAACGACTGCACAGCAAGGTGAATCGCCACCAACGACGACGAACACGCCGTATCCACCGTCAACGCCGGCCCCTCAAACCCCATCGAATACGACACCCGACCCGACGCCACACTGCCGGAGTTACCCGTCCCGAGATAGCCCTCGATCTCCTCCGGCACCAATCCCGCTTCTGGCAGGTAACCCTGGTACATCACGCCGGCGAAGACGCCGACATCGCTGCCCCGCAGCGAAGTCGGGTCGATACCCGCCCGCTCGAACGCCTCCCACGACGTCTCCAACAACAACCGCTGCTGCGGATCCATCGCCAACGCCTCACGCGGACTGATCCCAAAGAACCCCGCATCGAACTCCGCCGCGTTCTTGAGAAAACCGCCCTCACGCACGTAGCTGGTCCCGCGGTGCTCGACATCCGGGTCGTACAGCGACTCGATGTCCCAGCCGCGATCCTCCGGGAACGGACCGATCGCGTCGCCCGCTCCGGAGACCAGGTCCCACAGCTCCTCCGGAGACGAAACCCCACCCGGAAAACGACACGACATCCCCACGATCGCGATCGGATCGTCCACAGTGGAGGTTTCCACCGCCACCGGCGCCACGGGCGCTCGCCTGCCCGACAGCCGCTCCTTCAGGTACCCGGCGACCGCCAGCGGAGTCGGGTAGTCGAACAGCAGCGTCGCCGGGAGGTGCACCCCGCTTGCGGCGTTCAGGCGGTTGCGCAGCTCGACCGAGGTCAGCGAGTCGTACCCGACGTCGCTGAAGGCGCGGTCGGCCTCGATCATGTCCGTGGTGGCGTGCCGGAGCACGACCGCGGCCTCGGCGCGGACCAGCTCGACCAGCACCCGGCTCTGTTCCTTGTCCGACAGGCCCGCCAGGCGATGCAGCAACGAGTCGGCGTCGGCCGCGACGTCCTGCACCGATCGCCTGCCCGCCCGTCCGGTCAGCGTCCGCAGCAGAGCGGGGACAGCCTCTCTCGACGCCCGGACCGCGGTGACGTCGAGGTGCATCGGCACCAGCAGGGCCTCGTCCGAACGTAGACCGGCGTCGAAGAGCGCCATTCCCTCGTCGGACGTCAGCGCGCGCAGCCCGCCGCTCGCCAGCCGTCCGTGATCGGCCTGCCCGAGGTTCCGGGTCAGGCCGGTGACCTGCTCCCACAGACCCCATGCGAGCGACACCGCGGGCAGCCCCTGCGCCCTGCGCTGGTACGCGAGCGCGTCGAGGAAAGCGTTCGCTGCCGCGTAGTTCGCCTGCCCCGGGTTCCCCAGCACGCCGGCGCCGGAGGAGAAGAGCACGAACGCGGCGAGGTCCAGCCCCTCGGTCAGCTCGTGCAGGTTCACGGCAGCGTCGATCTTGGGCCGGAACACGGTGTCCAGACGCTGCGGAGTCAAGGCGGAGACGACCCCATCGTCCAGGTCCGCCGCGGCGTGGACCACCGCCGTCAGCGGCCGATCCGCCGGGACGCTCGCCAGCAGCGCCGCCAGCGCGTCCCGGTCCGCCGCGTCGCACGCGGCGACGCGCACCTGCGCGCCCAGCCCGGCCAGCTCGGCTTCGAGGTCCGCCACCCCGTCGGCCGCGGAGCCGCGCCGGCTGACCAGCAGCAGCTGCCGCACCCCGTGCTCGGCCACCAGGTGGCGGGCCACCACGGCGCCCAGCGTCCCGGTGCCGCCGGTGATCAGGACCGTGCCCTCGGGCTCGAGGGACGCGGACTGGCGGTCGCCCACAGTGGTTCGCGTCAGGCGCGGGATCGAGACGACGCCCGCGCGGATCGCCGCCTGCGGTTCACCGGATGCGACGACCGCGGGCACGGCGGCCCGCGACTCGGCGTGGTCGTCGAGATCGATCACCACGACGCGGTCCGGATCCTCCGACTGCGCGGACCGGATCAGGCCCCAGACAGCGGCGGCCGCCGGATCGCGCACCTCTTCGGGCTCGTGCACCGCGACCGCGTTCCGCGTGACGATCACGAGGCGCGCGTCTTCCGGCTTCTCCTCGGCGAGCCAGTCCTGCAGGGTCCTCAGGACCTGTCCGACCGTGGCGCGGACTCCGGCGAGATCCCCTGGCCCCGCGGGAACCTCGACGGCGTCCCAGTTCTCCTGATCGGTCTCCGGCGCCTCCGGGAGGTGCGCCGTGCTCCAGCTGACGTGGAACAGGGAATTAACGGTGGCGGCCTGGTTGGAGGCGGCCGGGCGCAGGGTCAGCGAAGCGATGGACGCGACGGGCGCACCGGTCTGGTCCGCGACGTCGAGGGACAGGGTGTCCGAGCCGGTATACGTCGTCCGCACGCGCAGCGTCGAGGCGCCGGACGCGTACAGGGTGACACCATTCCACGCGAACGGCAGCAGGTTCCTGCCATCCGCCGACTCGGCGAGCGAGGTGAAGTTCATGCTGTGGAGGGAGGCGTCGAGGAGTGCGGGGTGGATCCCGAACCCGGCCGGCTTCGTGGTCTCCGCCGGAGTGGCCACCTCGGCATAGACCTCTTCGCCGCGCTTCCACACCTTCCGCAGGCCCTGGAAAGCCGGGCCGTACTCGTACCCGGCCTCGCCGAGGGAGTCGTAGAACCCGGCGAGGTCCACCGGCTCCGCCTCCGCCGGGGGCCACGCCGTCAGCTCGAAGGCGGCCGGGGACTCGGCGCCGGTCAGCCTGCCCGTCGCGTGCCGTGTCCAGGCGCCCTCGTCCTGGGCGTCGTCGCGGCCGTACACATCGACCGTGCGGCGGCCGCCGTCATCGGGGTCGCCGACGGTGATCTGCAGAGTCACCGCACCCTGCTCCGGCAGCACCAGCGGCGCCTCGATCAGCAGTTCCTCGAGGACGGGGCAGCCGACCTCGTCGCCCGCCCGGATGGCCAGCTCCACGAACGCCGTCCCCGGAAGCAGCACCACACCCGAAACAGCGTGATCCGCCAGCCACGGATGCGATCGC
>NZ_DATELF010000080.1:0-7527 GCF_035276945.1 Amycolatopsis sp.
AGGCCGGGGAAGCGGAGCCGACCCGCCGGGCGCATCTCGCGTACGTCACCGAACTCGCTGAGACCGCGGAGCCGCATCTGCGCCGCGCCGAGCAGTTGGAATGGCTCGCCCTGGTCGAGGCGGAGCCGGCCCGCCGCGCGCATCTCGCGTACTTCACCGAGCTGGCCGAGACCGCGGAGCCGCATCTGCGCCGCGCCGAGCAGCTGGAGTGGCTCGCCAGGCTCGAGGCCGAACACGACAATATCGCGGCCGCCCTGCGCGGCGCGCTCGCCGACGACGACGCGGCGGGAGCGTTGCGGCTCGCGGCGGCCGCGGGCTGGTACTGGTGGCTCGGCGGGCGCCGAACGGAAGGCCTCGAACTGATCATCGCGGCCACCAAGACCCCCGGCCAGGTGAGCGATGACGTTCGGGCCATGGTGTACGCGCTGGTGGTGCAGTTCTTGGGCTCCGGGCGGGGCGACGAACGCCAGGTCGCGGAGTGGATCCACCAGGCGTATCGGTTCAGCCAGCGCAGTCAGCGCCACAACCCGCTGCTGGGGCTGGTTGCCCCGCTGGAACGCATGTTGCAGGCGCCGGACGCCTCCTCATCCGCGTTCGAGCCGTTGCTGGACTCCGAGGACCCCTGGGTAGGCGCCCTGGCCCGGTGGCAGCTCGGCAAGATGCGGATCGTGATCGGCCAGGGCGGCCCGGAAGCCGAGGTGTATTTGGAGATGGCGCTCGCCGAGTTCCGTACGCTCGGCGAACGCTTCGGGATCTCGCTGGCTCTGTCCGAGCTGGGGGGCTTTCTCGCCATGCGCGGCGAGCTCGCCGGTGCCTGCGAGCTTTACGAACAGGCGATCGCGGTCGTCACCGAAGTCGGTGCCATCGACGATGTCAGCCGGATGCGGTCGCGACAGGCACAGCTGTACTGGCTGTTGGGCGACAAGGACTCCAGCGCCGCTGCCATAGGCGAGGCGCAACGCTGCGCGGAACGGGTCACCTGGCCCGGTACGCTGGCGACACTGGCCCTCTCGAAGGCGGAACTCGCTCGTTGGAGCGGCGACGCCGAGGAGGCATACCAGCAGCTCGGCGCCGCGACAGCCATGCTGGGCGACGAAGCGGAGCGAGCGAACATCCGCGCGGTAACCCATGACCTGCTCGGCTATCTCGCCGACGATCTCGGCGAGGCCCGTAAGTACCGCGTAGCGGCTTGCCAGGCGGCGGCCGAGGCGGGGCACGCACCCCTGATCGCGCAGGTACTCGTCGGGGTCGCGGACCTGGCACTACGCTGCGACCAGTACGAGCAGGCCGTGCGGCTGCTCGCGGCAAGCGACGGCGTGCGCGGACTGCCGGATCGTTCCCACCCGGATGTCGCACGGATCGAGCAGTCCGCGCGGAGCCGCCTCGGCGACACGCGGTTCGCGGAGGCGGCTCGGGAAGGCGCGCGGAGGAGCTGGAATCAACTGGTCGCGGTCACGCTCGCTTCTTGAACGTGGAACGCGCCCACAGGTAGCCGACGAGAGCGATCCCGACGCACCAGGCGATGGCGGCGATCGCGTCGCTGGAGGACGGTGCGCCGTTGAGCAGCCCGCGCATGGTTTCGATGATCGGAGTGAAGGGCTGGTACTCCGCGAACTGCCGGACGCCCGGCCCCATCTTCTCCGCCGGTACGATCGCGCTACTGAAGAACGGCAGCATGACCAGAGGCACGGCGGCCAGACCCGCCGTTTCCGGAGACTTCGCCGCCAGTCCCAGGGCGACCGTGAGCCAGCCGGCCGCGAAACCGAGCAGCACGACGATGCCGACCACGCCGAGCCAATCGAGGAAACTCGCCGACGGGCTGAATCCCAGCAGGAAGGCCACCCCGATGATCGCCCCGATGGCGACCAGATTGGTCAGCAGACTGGCGACGACGTGACCGGTCAGCACCGCACCACGGGAGACGTCCATGACCTTGAACCGGTTGATGATGCCCTTCGTCATGTCGGAGTTCACCGACGTCGCGGTGGCCCCCAGCCCGTAACAGACGGCCAGCAGCATCAGTCCCGGCGTCGCGTAGTCGACGTAGTCGACACCGACGTCGAAAGCGTCTCCGAGCATGTACACGAACATCAACATGACCACGACCGGCATCAGGACCGCGTTGAACACCGTGGTCGGATTCCGGGCGATGTGTTTGAAGTTGCGACGCAACATCACCATCGAATGGGACTTGGTGCTCATTTCGCGGCCATCTCCGTGGTGTGGCCCGTCAGGGCGAGGAAAACGTCGTCGAGGTCGGGTGTGTGCACGGAGAACTCCTCCGCACTGAGTGAGTACTCGTCGAGCCTGTCCAGCAGAGCCCGCAGCGATTTCGTCCCGCCATCGCTGGGAACCCGCAGGGTCAGTGCCTCGTCGTCCCGCGTGGAGTCGGGGAAGAGACGCGCGGCCGCGTCGAGTTGGGAGACGGTGGTGAACCGGAGCCGGACGTGCGTCCCGGGGATCTGGCGTTTGAGGTCGTCGGCGGTGCCCTGGGCGACCAGGTGGCCCTGATCGAGCACCGCGATCCGGTCGGCGAGCTGATCGGCTTCCTCGAGGTACTGGGTGGTCAGGAAAACGGTCACACCATCGGCCACCAGGTCACGGATGATCGACCACATCGTGCGACGGCTGCGCGGGTCCAGTCCCGTCGTCGGCTCGTCCAGGAAGATGATCCGTGGGTTTCCGACGAGCGTCATCGCCAGGTCCAGTTTCCGGCGCATACCCCCGGAGTAGGTCGACGCGGGCTTCCGCGCCGACTCCACCAGATCGAACCGTTCCAGCAGCTCTGTGACGATTCGCCTGCCGTTGCCGGAGGACGCCCGGTTCAGGTCCACCATCAGCTGCAGGTTCTCCTGCCCCGTCAGCAGCTCGTCCACCGCCGCGAACTGACCGGTGACACCGATCGCCGCGCGCACCGCCTTGGCGCTGGTCGCGACATCATGGCCGGCAACGCGTACCGTCCCACCGTCGGCCTTCACCAACGTGGTCAGCACGTTCACCGTCGTGGTCTTACCCGCCCCATTCGGACCGAGCAGGGAAAAAACCGTGCCCGCACGAACATCCAGATCGATGCCGTCGAGCACAATCTTGTCCCCATATGCCTTCCGCAGCCCTGAAACCGCAATCGCCGAACTTTTCATGCGACCAGCATCGGCACGGCCCCTGTCACACTCCTGACACGCCTCTGACACGACCACCGCCACGGCGTTCTACCCCGTTGCGCCAGGCCAGAACACTGCGCGGGCTACTGACGACTGCCTGTCGCAAAAATCCGCCGCTCCCTGTCGAACAGCTCGACCGGGACGACTCTCCTCTTCCGTCGGCTCTACCTCGCCGTTGACCGCGTCGCCGACCACGAACCATGGCCGGCGACGCCCCTGACCCAGCGACCAATCTCCGGGCATGGGTCGGTGTCAGCGCCGTGTCAGTCGTATGTCTGGTCCGTCGGCGATTGTGGTCGCGACAACCGCCACGAAAGGAAATCCGATGAGCCGAACGGTTCCCATTCCGCACGGCCTCCCCATGGAGCGCGATGCGGGCCCCTTCGACCCGCCCCGCCAGATCGCCCGGCTGCGCGAAACTCGCCCTGTCAGTCCCATGGTCTTCCCCGACGGTCACGAGGGCTGGCTCGTCACCGGCTACGACGCGGTCCGCCGGCTCATGGCCGACACCCGGTTCAGCTCCCGCCAGGACATCGGCGTTCTCCACATGCCGTATGAGACCCCCGGCATGCCCGCCGCTGCCGAACCGTCCCCGCAGCAGCCGGGCGTGTTCATCGCCATGGACCCGCCGGACCACACCCGGCTGCGGCGCATGCTCACCGGCGCCTTCACCGTGAAACGCATGAAGCAGCTCGAAGAGCACATCACCGACATCGCCGAGCGGCAACTGGACGAGCTGATGCGCCTGACCCCACCGGTCGATTTGGTCAAGAAGTTCGCGCTGCCGGTGCCCTCCCTGGTGATCTGCGAACTGCTCGGTGTCCCCTACTCGGACCGGGAGAACTTCCAGGTCAACTCCGCGAAGTTCCTGGAAAAGGACGTGTCGCTCGACGAGAAGATGGCCGCGTACGGCGCACTGACCACGTACCTTTCCGAACTGGTCACGCGCAGACGCGCCGCCCCGGGCGAAGACATACTGTCCGACCTGGCCGGC
Source organism: Amycolatopsis sp. (assembly GCF_035276945.1). Classification (GTDB taxonomy): domain Bacteria; phylum Actinomycetota; class Actinomycetes; order Mycobacteriales; family Pseudonocardiaceae; genus Amycolatopsis_E. Next base: position 4,156 of record NZ_DATELF010000080.1, read on the forward strand.
CGTGACGACCTCACCATCGAGGAGCTGACCGGCATCGCCTTCCTGCTGCTGCTCGCGGGCCACGAGACCACCGCCAACATGCTGGGACTGGGCACCTTCGCGCTCCTGGAACACCCCGAACAGCTGGCCGAACTACGCGCCAACCCGGACCTGATGCCCGGCGCCGTCGAGGAACTCATGCGCTACCTGTCCATTGCCGACATCTTCTTCCGCTACGCCACGGAGGACATCGAACTCGGCGGCGAAACCATCCCCAAGGGATCGACCGTCATCATCTCACTACTGGCGGCCAACCGCGATCCGAAGCGCTTCGACAACCCCGACACCCTGGACATCCACCGCAAGGCCCGCGGTCACCTGTCCTTCGGCCACGGCATCCACCAATGCCTCGGCCAGCAACTGGCCCGCATCGAGATGCGCGCCGGTTTCAGCGGCCTGCTGCGTCGCTTCCCGACCCTCAAGCTCGCCATCCCGACCAGCGAAGTGAAACTCAAGACCAACATGAACATCTACGGCGTCCACGAACTGCCGGTCACCTGGACGGAAACGGCCCGGTAAAACCGTCGGCCGAGCGCGTCACCCGACATGCCCTGAGCAACTCCAGCCCCAACGGGCACGACGCCTTCGGGGATTACAACCCGGAAAAAGCCCGATGAACAGCAAATACCCTCTCGCTCACGGTGTGAGCGAGAGGGCCACGCCGCGTACTGTACAAAACCACAGGCAAAGGGCGAAACCGAATTTCGGGCGGCGCTGACATGCCAGCATGAGAACCAGCCAGTACTGGCTGAGGGGCCGGAAGTGGGCATCAGGTCGACAGGTACTCGCGATCCGTGAGGAGACTGTCGGCCGATGAGCGAAATAGTCCCGAGACTTGGGGGTGCCGGGCAGACTGGCCTCATGCGAAATGTTCGCCGGGATGTGGTCGCTGTTGCGGGAGCGAAGGCACTGGTCTGGGTTGGGGGTCAACTGTACGACGTTGCGGCCGGTTGGCGGTCCGTTCCTCTGGACGGCTCATCGGGTTCACGGAGGTTCAGCGGTTACGGCGATCAGTTCGACGCCGCGATGGTGTCGCCCGCGGCGACGTTGTCGCGCTGACGGCGAGCACCGGCGCAAAGGGATTGCTCCTGGCGCCGGATGGCCGACTTGTCCGCGAGGTCAACCGCAGCTACTACCCTGTCAATCCACTTGAGACAGACAGGCTGCGGGCGCCAGCGGCATCCCGTCCTGATCAGGTTGACGGTTGGTCGGCACTGAGCTGGGACTTGCCTGGGTCGATCTGGACGGCTCGGTCATCGGACGTCCGGGATGGCTTGGTGGATTCGGTGGTTCTTCTGTCGCCTCGTTGGTGCTCGTCGAGTGGGCCCTACGTGGGTGGGGTCGGCTCGCCTGGTCGGGTCTGCTGGACGGCGTGGTGCAGTGCGGTGATGAAGGTGGTGGTCGCGGGTGGATCGGGCGGGTCGCCATAGCTGGCCAGGTAGACGTGCCGCCGGAAGTCGTGTAGGACGCTGGCCTCGATTCCGGGCGCGTGGTGGGTGCGCAGTGCCAGCCCTGGCATGGTGGTCACGCCCATGCCCGCGGCGACCAGTGCCTGCTGGACGATGATGTCGTCGCTGGTGTATGCGATGGGTGGGAGGAAGCCCGCCTTGTCGCAGGCCTCGAGGAACTCGCGGCGGCAGTTCTCGCAGCCCGCGATCCAGGCGGAGTCGCGGTTGCCTGCCAGTGTCTGGCCGGGTTCGAGGCTGAGCAGGTACATCGGGTCGTCGAACAGGTGCGTGGCGCGGATGTCGTCCGGTGTCGTGTCGTCGTAGCGGAAGACGACCGCGACGTCGACCTGCCCGGCCCGCAGCAGATCGAGTGCCACGCGCGGGTGGGCCTCGATCAGGTGCAGTTCGATGCCGGGGTGCTCGCGGCGCAGGGTGCCCGCGGCGTGCGGCACCAGCGCGGCGAGCGCCGACTGGAAACCGGCGACCCGGACGCGGCCGGTGCGCAGGCCCACCATCGCGGACAGTTCCGCGGCGGCGGTGTCGACCCGGCCGACGATCTCGGTGGCGCGGCGGGCCAGGTGCTCGCCCTCCGGGGTGAGCCGGATGCCCCGGCCGACCCGCTGGACGAGCCTGGCGCCGGTCTCGGCCTCCAGCCTGGCCAGATGATGGCTGACGGCGGGCTGGGAGTAGTTCAGGTGCTTGGCGGCCTTGGTGACCGAGCCCTGCGCGGCGATCGCCGCAAGAACCCGTAACCGCAGGATATCCAGCATGCATAAAGGATACGCATGAGTTAGCCCACGTATTGTCATTGGACGAATGAGTCGGTGCGCGGGAGGCTGATCGGGACAAACCCGCTCAGCGAGGACACGGCCATGACCCGCTCACTGACGACGCTCACCGATCTCGTCGCGGCCGTGCGCCAGGCGATCGACGTGCGGACCGGCTGGACGGACACTGCGCAACTGGTCGCCGACCAGCTTCGCGAGCACCTGCCCGGCCCCGGGATCCTGACGCCCGACCAGCGTCTCGGTCGGCCCGACCGGGTCGCGGGCCACCTGCTGCATGCCGAGCCCGACGGGGCGTTCTCCATCCTCGGCCTGGTCTGGCGTCCCGGGCAGACCACCCGGATCCACGACCACATCACCTGGTGCGTCGTGGGCGTGCTGTCGGGCATCGAGCACGAGGAACTGTTCGACGAAACGCTCAACCCCATGGGCACGCGGGACAACCCTCCCGGCGAGGTCAGCGGTTTCGCACCGCCCGGCGACATCCACCGCATCCGCAACGTCGGCGACGAGATCGCCATCAGCCTGCACATCTACGGCACCGACATCACCCGCGTCGGGTCCAGCGCCCGCCGCTACTACAACTGAGGAGCCCGAACCATGGACCAGCACGCCATCGACGAGGTACTGAACCGCCCACTCAGCCAGGAACTGCTGGCCCGTGACCTGGCCAGACTGGCCTTCACCGGGCTGGACGGCACCCCGCGCTCGATCCCGATCGGAATCGTCTGGAACGGCACGGAAATCGTCATGTGCACCGCGACGAACGCGCGGAAACTCCCGGCGTTGCGCCGCAATCCCGCGGTCGCGCTGACGATCGACACCGAGTCGCACCCGCCGAAGGTCCTGCTCATCCGCGGCCGGGCGGAGCTGGATGTCGTCGACGGCATCCCCGAGGAGTACTTCCAGTGGAACGGCACCTACCAGATGACGCCCGGGCAACGGGCCGAGTGGGAGGCATGGCCGTACATATTGCTGGACTCGACCGCCGAGACCGGGCGGCGTTGGTGCGCTGTTGTCAGCCAGTGCGGCTCGCGCGGCGCTCGGTGCGTATCTGGGCAACACGCTGTTCCAGGGCCTCGAACCACAGCCGCCCGGGC
>NZ_DATELF010000081.1:0-3173 GCF_035276945.1 Amycolatopsis sp.
ATCCAGCAGAACATCTCCGGACGCCTCACCAGCGAGAAACCCACCGAAGACCGCTACCGAATCCGCGGATACCTCTCCACCGCAGCAAAACACGGCCGCAACACGGTAGACGTACTGCGCCAGGCCATCCTCGGACACCCCCGGATACCACCCGACCCCACCCCAGCCTGACCACATTCATCACCCAGTATCACGACCCGACCGGCACCAAACCCACCAGACCGGGCCATTACACTACGCCACCACCATGATCACCCATCGCAATCCCGCTGAATATTTACTCGGCGACGCGTACGACAACGCGCTCGCGGAATCAACCATCGGTCTCTACAAAACAGAGTTGATCAAACCGCAGGGGCCGTGGCATAATAAGAACGAAGTCGAGATCGCCACTGCCGCATGGGTGGAGTGGTACAACGATCGACGGCTTCACGAGGCGTGTGGCTATCGGCCACCGACCGAGTTCGAGACCCTGTACGAGCTAGGTGACCTGACCAGTCTGGTCGCCTGACCCCAGTAACGAGTCTCTACCGAACCTGGGGCGGTTCACACGACTTTGCCTCAGCCCTGGGGTGCCCACGCGTCGTGTACCGCCACCCCACGAAAGCGGGTCAGGACACCGGCGGCGTCCATACCTTTCCTGCCGCGCTTGCGGTGGCAGGTGATCAACGTGTACTTACCGGTGCGGGCGCAGTGCACGCCAGTGCAGCTTGCCGGCCACCCGCAAACCGGTCTCGTCGAAACCGGCGACCTCGTGGGGCGTGGCGACGTGATCGGCGCGGGAATGCGAGCACTCATAACGCGGATGCCTGTCTTGGTAGCGGACCTGCATAGACCGTCCGCAGGCGCCGCAGAACACGATGCCCTGACACAGCGCCGTGCCTTCCCGCGGCGGACGGGCTCCGGCGTTGGTCCGGTTGGCCGTGAGTTTCGCTTCATTCGCCAGGTACTGCTCGAACGTGATGTAGCCGTCGTGGTGGTCGCGGATGAGGACTTCCCACTCTTCCCGCGGCAGTTCGACGGTGCGGGAGGCCACGCTGCCATCGGGGCGCACGACCTGGCGGCTGCGGCGCCGACCGAACACATACGCGCCGGCATACAGACCATCAGGTGATCATGGACCCGGACGCCGAAGTCGCCGCCGCGATCGCCGACGTGTTCACCGCCTTCGCCCAGACCGGCTCGGCCTATGGGGTCGCGGGCGCCTTCTCTGGGCGTCGTTTTCCCCGCCGCGCTTACGGTGGGACGTGGGCCGGGCAACTACGGTGGGGCCGGCTCACCCACGCCCGCGCGGCGGGGATCTTGCGCAATCCCGTTCGACGCGACGCGCTTCCTCGTCACCGAGTCTGTACAGGGAAAGATGTTCGTCCAGTGGTAGCAGGACGAGCAGTTGCTCCAGTGCGCGATCTGCTACAGCCGCTGCTGCGATGGGTTCGCCCGCCGCCGAGAGATCCGAGAGCGACGCAGCCGCCCGCCCAGCCGGTCGAATGGCGTGTTCGGCGGCGGCATGTCGCACCATGATGGGTAGTTCAGCCCACCGCCCGGCCAGCGCCGTGCCGATCGCGTCGCCTGCCGTAGCCAGGGCGGCTACCGCATGGTCGGGCTGGCCAGCCGGCTGGCCGAGTCGAAACGGGCGGCGGCCCATCGCGGCGAATTGCGGGTGCCCCTGCCCGTGGGGTTCGTCTACGACGAAGGCGAGGCCGACATCCTGGACTCCGTCATCGAATTCGTCTGCGGCGAACTGAACGGCACCGATGGCACCGACGGACCAACACCGGACGACGACGACACGACATCTGCTGATGACGAGTTGAGCAGCAGGGAGACCGAAGTCGGTTCTCTGGCGTATCAACTGGCGTGGAGTGTGGCGCGCTCGCGCCAACCCACCAGTTGGCGACTCACCAGGCTGGGCACGCTGGGCACCGATGGCCCTGCCGCAGCGTTGCCTGCGACACTCGCCGCCGCCGGTACCATCCTGCGGACTACTGCGACCGGCGACCGGCCCACCCAGAGTAACTCGGCCCTCCGCGAGAAGTTGGTGGCAGTCCTCAGCCGAGCCCTTACCGAGTCCGACCGCGACCCTGCCGGAAGTTGCGCATCAGTTTCGACGACCGGCCCGAGCGTCCCCACGCGGCTACCGACGAGGTGGACGCGCTGGCCGGCCGGATGAGCCCGGACACCGGGCTGATGGTGGTCACCGACGCCACCACCGGGCTGCGGTGGGGCGAGCTGGCCGGGTTGCAGTGGATCCGGACCTACCTCGACGAGGACCCGCGTATCGAGATCGATCCGAAGTTCGGCGCGTTGCACGAGGTACAGGGACGACTGGAACTCGGGCCACCCAAGACCCCGGCCAGTGTCCGCACGGTGCACCTGCCGCCGTTCCTGGCCGACGAGCTACGGGCACACCGGGAACGCAACCCCGACGCCCAGTTCGTGTTCACCGGGATCAACGGCGGTCTGCACCGGCGATCCAACTTCCGCCGCCGGGTCTGGCTACCCGCCCTGGCCGGGGACGAGAAGAAGGGCTGGTCACCCCTGAACCAGGAGCTGCACTTCCATGACCTGCGTCATACGCATGAGACGTGGTTGATCGAAGACCGGGTGCCGCGCATCATGCGGCTGGTGCGGCTCGGGCACAAGCGCAAGGACGTCGACGACCTCTACTCGCACGTCACCGAGCAGATGATCAAGGACACGCTGCAGGCCCTCCAGCAGCGGTGGGAGCAGGATGGCGGCTGGACCTGGCAGGAAAACCCCGCCGTGGAGCCAGAAGCGGCATGACCTCTTCTGATCTGGGCAGGTGGTCAGCAGACCGTGCTCCCAAACTGCTCCCAAAAATCACCAAAACCCTGCCGACGAAGATCATCGACAGGGCGTGTGACCAGCAAAAACACGGAGTGGACCTTGTTACGGCTTACTCGAAACGGCCGGACTTGGCAGACGCCCTGGTCAGGACGGTGCAGCAGATCAAGGCCGCGGAAGGCCGGGGCAACTTTGCGGACTATTCGGTTCGTTCGACCGCCCGAAGCGGGCAACCGCGTCGAGTCGTGGACCGGCTGAGCGCGGCTGAGATTCGCCTCCTGATCGATGCGTTCGAGCGCGGCACCCCCAAGTGGAAGCTCGCCGAGCAGTACGCCATCTCCGAAAGCAGCATCAAGCGTCTGCTGCGC
>NZ_DATELF010000082.1:0-18162 GCF_035276945.1 Amycolatopsis sp.
CCAGCGACTCGTTGACCTCGACCAACTCCGAGATCTGAGACGCCATCAACGCGATCTGACGATCCCGGGCCACGATCTGCTCGTCCTGCGCCGCGACCCGCGCATCCCGCTCAACCACGAGCCCGATCAGCTCATCGCGAGTCAACTCCTCAGGCACGAGCACCCCAAGATCACAGCAGCTTTGAACCGAAAGATCACCAACGACACGCCGACAACTCAGGAACCGCACCTGCCCCCGCAGTCACAGCCCGCTACACCAAAGCCGCGACCATCACACCCCGCACAGCCGCTGAATGTTTGGAGCGCCGGGATAAACCGGCATGGAGAAGGAGATGAGAGAGCTCTACATCGAAGGGCTAGCGACCCACGGTGGCCCCGAGTCATGCGTTGGCGTCTGTGAGGGTGTCGGCGAAGCGTTGACAGGGGTATGTGCAGGCCGGGCTATTGAGCCGCGAAATCAAGGTGTTCGGGGTGCCGACGCCGTTAAACAGGCCGGAAGGCAACATCGCTGGCGGCGCTATGCGCGAGCCGTCAGGGGACCCCGCGCGGTCGGAGAACCAGGGCATGTACAGAATCTTCATGCACGAGAACCGGGAGATCCCGCGATCGCCCGCCGGGGTGATGTCCGGGCGGGCCGCTCAGGGAACGCTGAGGCGGTAAGCCTGGGATGAACGATCGCGGGAAGTCTGACAGCCCCGTAGTACCGGTGAAGCCGCCGAACAAGGCCGCGTACGCGGCTGCGGAGGTGGTGGAGGAAAGGGGGCTGGCCAAGGGGAACACGGACAGCGCAGCACGTCCCGGACACAGAGCCGGGCCAGGCGTGCCACCTGCGCTGGATCGTGTGCGCGAGGCAGCACGACGAGATAGGGGAACACGGTTCACCGCGCTGCTGCACCATGTCGGCGTCGACCGCCTCCGGAAGGCCTATTGGGCGATCCGCCCGAAGGCCGCGCCGGGGGTGGACGGGGTGACGTGGGTGGCCTATGGGCAGGAGTTGGAGGCCAACCTCCGGGATCTGCACGCCAGGTTGCACGCGGAGCGCTATCAGGCAAAGCCATCACGACGGGTGTATATCCCGAAGGCGGATGGGCGGCAGCGGCCGCTTGGTATTGCCACGCTGGAGGACAAGATTGTCCAGCGGGCCGTCGTCGAGGTGTTGAACGCCATCTACGAGGTGGACTTCCTGGGCTTCTCCTACGGGTTCCGGCCGGGGCGCAACCCGCATCACGCGTTGGATGCGCTGACGACCGGGATCAAGCGGAGAAGGGTGAACTGGGTGCTCGACGCGGACATCCGCGAGTTCTTCACCAACCTTGATCATCGCTGGTTGGCGAAGTTTCTTGAGCACCGGATCGCGGATCAACGGGTCCTGCGGCTCATCCAGAAGTGGTTGAACGCAGGGGTCATCGAGAATGGGGGATGGTCGCAGACCGAGGAAGGGGCACCGCAGGGGGCATCGGCTTCGCCGTTGCTCGCGAACGTCTACCTGCACTACGTCTTCGATCTGTGGGCCCAGTGGTGGAGAAGCCGCTACGTGCACGGCGATGTGATCATCGTGCGTTTCGCGGACGACTTCATCGCGGGTTTCGAGTACGAGGAGGACGCGCGGCGGTTCCTGGCCGAGCTTCGCGAGCGGTTCGCGAGGTTCGGACTGGAACTGCATCCCGACAAGACCCGGCTGATCGAGTTCGGGCGGCACGCCGCCTGGCAGCGACGCAAGCGGGGTCTGGGCAAACCGGAGACGTTCGACTTCCTGGGTTTCACGCACATCTGCGGAAAGACCAGGAACGGGCGGTTCTGGCTCAAGCGCGTCACAATCGCGAAACGGATGCGGGCGAAGCTGGCTGAGGTCAAAGACCAGCTCAAGCGACGCCGGCACCAGCCCATCCCCGAGCAAGGGCAATGGCTGGCCAGCGTGGTGCGAGGACACCGCGCCTACTACGCCGTGCCCGGCAACACCGACGCGGTGAAAGCATTCCGCACCCAGGTCACACGGCACTGGTACAAGGCGCTCCGGCGCCGCAGCCAGCGCACCCGGCTCACCTGGCCACGGATGAACCGCCTCGCGACCCGATGGCTACCACCCGCCCGCGTGATACACCCCTTCCCCGACGTGCGCTTCGACGCCACCACCCGAGGCAGGAGCCCAGTGCGGTAATTCCGCACGCTGGGATCTGTGCGGGGGGCCACCCGCAAGGGCGGTCCCTACCGCGATCCGCCCAGGAACTCCCATCGGTGTAGATGAGGTTCGGTAGTGCCTTCAGCTTCTCCCATTGATCACGGTCGTGCGCATTCGGTCGCCAGTTGTTCGGGGTGCCTTTCCCAGGAGCCTTCAGCTCCACGTACCCGATGCGTCCACCAGGAGAGTCGACCGCAAGATCGGGCCGGGACCTCAGTTCGGAAAGCACCACTTCGTCATGCACGACCAGTGCCATGCCGAAAAGATCGCCGATCCGCTGGATAAGCTTGCTGACTGGCGCGCGTAGGCGATCTTCCTTGCGCCCGTCGCCTCGCATGCGGGGCCTGAGTTCGGCTCCGAATTTCTGCACGATTTGCACGAAGGTCTCGCAGCCGGAACCACGTCTCTTTGCTGCCGCGCCGCGAGACATGGCCACCTCCGGAGCGACGTTTTGATCGTCCTTCTGAGATTCGTCCCTCCTTGGTCAACAAGTCAAGAAGCAGATGAGGGGAAATGTGGGTTCACCAATATAGACCAATTGCGTCGTTGTAATTAGATCATCTGCCGACCACGAGGTACCGCCTGTTACTCAGACAACGGCGGTGGCAGCGAACCGCGACACTTTTTGGCCACCGCTGTCCCCTGAATGGCCGCATGTCCAACATCATTGTCCGCCCGGCACGCAGGTCAACGGGATACACTGGCTGCCCGTGGCCGTGGCGCTATGAGTCGGTGCGAGGTACCGTCCGGCGCACCCGCATGCGGCAAGGTCCTTCATCCTCCGCATAGCTCCGCTTCAGCGTGCGGCAGTTACCTCAGCACGCCTCCACGTTCAGGACCCGCGAGATCATTTCAAGGACGCCGGAAAGATCATGAAATGTGAGGTTGCCACCTGATCGTGTTGTCCGATTCTGTAATACTTCGCGGCGCCTTGCAGATAATCTCGACGCGGGAAAGGACAACAAAGATGGATGAGGTGTTGATCGCTCTGGGCTGGCCGGTGCGGCCGTGCTACCGGCTGCTGCTGATCGGGCACATCGTCGTGCTGACCGCCGCTTTCACGATCGGTGGCTACGCGCTGGCCCGTCCGTTCGGTGATCGGATGGGGGTCGTCGAGGCGCTGCTGTGGTTGCCTTGGCTGCTCTGGTTGGGTTACCTGTTTCCCGCGCATCATCTGCGGGCCGTGGCCGCGGGTGTGCCGCACGCCTATCGGCAGGCTTTCTACCTGCACATCGCGCCCGGTATCTCGTGGAACTTCGCGCAGATGGCCAGACCGGCGCTGGCCGGGCTGGACAGCGACGGACTGGCCGGGCTGCGGCTGGTTCCGGTGACCGTGGGCGTTGTCCTCGCGGCTGTCGGCGGGCTCATGATCGGTGCCGCGTTGCGGGTCATCGGGGTGGCGCGTGCGTTGTTCCTGGGTGAGTACCAGGAAAGCACACGGCGGTTGGTGACGTCCGGGATCTATAGCTGGCTGCGGCATCCGCTTTTCGTCGGTGGAATTGTCGTTTCGCTGGGTTTCGGGGTGTTCTTCCTCCATGCCGGTCCGCTCGGCATGGCGTTGGCCAACCTCGTCGTGCTGCCGGTGTACCTGATCCTGGAGGACGCCCGCTGCCGCAAGGTGCACGCCGCCTACCGTCGCTACCAGCGGGATGTCCGCGGTGCGCTGCCGATTCTCGCGCCGACCCGCTGGACCTACCGGAAGATCAGAGCCCGGCCATGACCCGCAGTACGTCGACGAATGTGGGCAGTAGGCCCTCCGCGCCGTAGTGCATCAGGCGGATCGGCCGCCGCTCGTCGGGCACCTCCGAGGTCACCGCCGGCAGGTCGACCGACGGCATGCCGTGCACCGTGTCCACCAGCAGCGTGGCCGGCAGCGGGCGCGGATACGAGTGGTAGCGGGCGGTCGCCTCGTCGATCGAGACCAGCGAGTAGTGCTGGATGATCCGGCTGACGAACGGCCTGGCCACCGTCCACCGGAACGTCTCGCTCGGCATCGGCGCGTCGAACAGGTGGCTGACGATGCCGAATTCCCGCTCCATGAAGCGTTCCTGGTCGGCCAGCACGTCAGGTGGCAGTGGCCGCACTCGCCCGGCCAACAGCGCCCGCATGCTGAAACCGAGGAACGTCCTGGCCAGCCGGCGGTTCTTCGGGCCGAACATGTTCGTCACCCGGTACGCCTTGAGGTGGTAGGCCAGCGCCCACTGGTTGCGCAGGTCCGTGACCTTGCGCAGGCCCGCCGCCGTGCCCAGGTCGGCGGGTGAGAGCCCCTGCCAGTCCAGTTCCTCCTCGGTGACGAAGAACAGCCCGTTTCCGATGTCGGTCGCCAGATCCAGGACGTCGTCGATGAGCTGGCCGCCGCAGCCAAGGTAGACCGAGAACGCCTCCAGCCATTTCCGGTCCTCCTCCGGCATGGCGAGCACGGCACACAGGTAGACCGGCACCACACCGCGGTAGTACATGAGGTCGAAGTAGTCGGTGACCGAGCGCGGCGCCAGGTCGCCGTACAGTCCCCGCTCGATCTCCGGCCAGCGCATACCCTCGCGCAGCATCGGTGCGAGTTCGGGGTGCAGTGCCAGCACCCGCGCGCCGAACGCGGCCGGGCCCGCACCGGCGGCACCGCGTTCGCTGCGCTCGTCGAACTCCCTGACCTGAAGGTAGAGCTCCGCCCATGCCGCCGCCGGTTCCGGATCGAGCGCGAGGGTGGTCAGAAAACCGATCTTGTCCTGCCGGCGCAGATAGCCCAGCGCCCGCTCCAGGTCCGCCGCTGCCGGCGCGAGGGACGGCAAGGAATCCGCCATGACGGGTATCATGTCATTCCACCGAACAACGCGGCGAAGGAGCCAGTCACCGTGACCAATGCCAAAGCCGACAATCATTCGAATTCGTTCGGTCGCGCCTGCGCCCGGCCGGACCTCGTCGCCACGGAATGCGCTGTCGGCACGGCACGCAGTTTGGCCGGGGCGTCCCGCGTCTTCGCCGACGAACTCGCCCGCGATCGCGACCCGGCGACGTTCCCGATCACCACCGTACGGGCGTTCTTCAGCGCGAACGCCAACCTCTTCCGCGGCCTGGCCGCCGTGGTCAGGGATGTCACCGACGATATCGGCGGGCGGCCCGGCGAACGGGCGGACGACGAATTCGACGTGGTGGCCGAGTCGGTCGCCACACACGTGGGCACCGACAAGTCGGCGCCGCCGAACGCCTGATGGAAATCACGCTGCCCGCTCCGCATCGACGCGATGATCCCGCGGTTTTCCGCACCCACACCGTTTCCGCGGTGGACGTGACGCGAAGACTGCGGCGTTCCGTGGTCGATCTGGCGCCGTTGTTCGGTGACGGCGACGTGATCACCGTTCGGCTCGGCCGGACCGCGTGGCACATCGGGTGGTCACCCGAATGGACGAAGTACGTGATCGGCTCGCATTCGATGTGGGCGGATCTCGACATCCTGCCGCTGGGGCTGGCCGGCCACGCCGCGTACTACGGCATGGGCGGACTGCCGGGCGCGCCACCGGAGCGGCACCGCACGGTACGCACGGCGGCCGTGCGCACCGGGTTCACCGGCGCCCCGAAACCGTCCGTTCTCGAATCGGCCCTGCGTGCCGCCGTGGAACTGGCGAGGCGGAGAGGATCCGGGGAACTCGACCTGGCGATGTTCGCCAGGGCCCTGTTCCTGGTCACCACGGCCGCCACCGTGATGGACCTGGACCTCGATTCCGCCACCGTGCGGCGGATTCTGGATTGGTTCGACCGCTGGACGAAGATCATGTCCAGCCCGCTGATCGCGGTCGGCGGTCCGGCTTTGCCGTTCACGCCGGCCAATCGGCTGAGAAGGCTGCTCGGCCCGTGGTACGGCTACCTGGCCGACCTGCTGGCCGCGGACGCGGGCGGCGGTGGCCTGCTCACCGCACTGCGCGACCAGGTCGCGTGCGGCGACATCGCGCGGCAGGAGGCCGTCGGCTACCTGGCGACGATCCTGTTCGCCGGCACCGAGCCACCCGCCCACACGCTGCTCTGGGCGCACGCGCTGATCACGGCCGTCGAGCCCGACGAACTCGGCCCCGTCGACGCCGGCCGGGCCGACGTGCTGCTGTGGGAGGCGCTGCGAGCCCAGCCCGCGATCGGTGTCGTGGTGCGGCGGGTGTGCGCGGCGGACGGCGGCTACCGGTCGGCGTCGCCGGACACCTATGTCGTCGCGCCGCCGCTCACCCACCGGCGGTCCGACGCACGCAACGGGTTGCCGAGTTCGTTCCGGCCGCTGACCGAGGGCCCGACCCGGTTGGACCCGGACGAGTACCCCGGTCTGGGCGCTGGTTTCCACCACTGCGTCGGCGCCCGGCTCGGCATGTCCGTCGCCCGGCAGGCGCTGCTGTTCCTGCTCGCCGAGACCACCGTGCGCCGCCGGCCGGATCTCGCGCCGCACGGGCTGATCACGTCGGCGCCGCGCAGGCTGCCGGTGGTCACGCTGTGACGGACCGGCCACGTGCGTCGGAACTGTTTCTGGCGCACCTCAACGCCGTGGCGGACACGGACGTGACGGTGCTGCTGCGGTGCGCCACCGCGAGCGACGCGACGCGGGTGCGGGATGCGTTGGCGCGCGGCGGGAGTGCGTCGCCGGTGTCGTCGATCGGCGAGCGGGGGCGGGCGATCGAACGGGCGCGGCGGGCGCCGGTGCGGTTGGGCCGCCTGGAATTGGACGGCGATCCCGTGCGCATCGGGCCGTTCGACGTCGTCACGGCCGGTTCGACCGTGGTGGTTCGGTGGTGTCATCTCGCCGGTGACGCCCGGTCCTGCCAGGAGGTGGTGCTGGACTGCCTGGCCACTGTCGGCCCGGTCTGCCAGTGCGTCCGGTTCGGTGCCAAGCCGTTGACGCCGGCCGATGCGTGGCCGCTGGTGCGGGGTGACAGCGGACTGCTGGATGTCGCTCGAACGGGTGGCGCGGCCGTGGCACCGATGCTCGGTCCGGCGACCCGGCTGGTCGCGACATCGGCGACGGGTGACGACCAGGACGCGTTCGCCGTGGTGCGCTGGTGCGCGGCGCCGGTGCCAGGCGTGTCCCGGTTCGCCCAGGTGACCGGCACGGTGGCCGGTGCGGCCGCGGCGAGGTCACCGGTCCGCGTCGGCGTGACGGTCGACCTGCGCCGCCACGAACCGCTGCTTGCTCGAACCGGCAGCGCTGGCAACCTGTCGCTGGTCGGCTGGATTAAAACCGGCGACACCGCGATCCGACGCCTTGTCGCGCAACGGTTCTGGCGCCAGCAACTGGCCTTCGACGCCTGGCTGTCCCGGCCGGCGACCGCCTGGCTCGCGGCCCGTTCCGACGCCGTGCTCGGTCGGCTGGCCCGGCGGGCGCCCGTCACGGTCACCGAACTCTGGCGGGACGACGCGCCGACCTGCGAGTCCTGTGGGCTGGCGCGGGGTCGGCTGCCGGCCGGGGTGTCGCCAGTCGTCATCCCGCCGGCGCTGCCGCCGGCCGGCCTCACCGTCGGCATCACTCGCACGGATGACGAACTGCTCGTGGTGTTGCGCCGGATGACCGAACCGGGGACATCGGCCAGCGGTTGGCTCGACGCGCTGGTGGCCAGGCTGCCGGCCGAACCCGTGCCGCTCGGCGGTCCGATCCGCTACCGCTGATCGGGTGGCCGGGTGACCAGCCGGCGCACCGCGCGGCCGACCTGTCGCAGCAGGGCCGTGTTGACCTCCACGACGGCCGCCGCCACGCGTTCGACGACGTTGCCGACCCACTGCGCGTCCGGCCGGTCGTCGGGTTCGTCGCGCAGCTCCAGGCGTGGCAGGTCGTCGGGGATGTGCTCGGTCATCGGCGAAACCTCCTCGACCAGTGTCGTAGCACCAGGTTGGCGAACACCGCCAGCAGCACCGCCCAGCCGGGGTTGGCCACCGTCCAGGCCGCGGGACCGGCCAACGGACCACTGGCCGGCGGTGGCACCAGGCGCGCCGCGAACAGGATCGTGCCGACTCCGCCGACGAAAGCGCCGAACCGGACCAGCCGCACGAAGCTGAGCACCAGTTCGTCGGCTGCCGTGCCGACCGGCGTCGGCCGGGCCGGCCCGAGCAGCAGCCTGCGGTCCAGCCAGTCCAGCCCGGCCAGCAGCGTGGCGGGCGAGCCCGCCAGCGCCGTGAACGCCGACGGGTCCTCGGCGGTGGAACGCACCGCCTGCTCGGTCCGCTCGGCGACGAAGTCCACCAGGAAGTCGTCCATCACGCCGAGCCAGTCCACGCCCGGGTCGAGCCGGAGCATCACCATGTCGGCGATCAGGATCGCCCGGTACAGCTGCATCACCTCGGTGCTCACCGGCAGGCGGTAGCGGCGCAGCGCGCTGAGCGTGCTGATCAGGAACGCGCCGGTGCTGCGTTTGCTGATGGGCGCGTCCGGGTCGCGGGCGGCGACGATGTAGTCGTGGATGGCCTGCTTCATCTCGGCTTCGAAGCCGCGCAGGTCACGTGCTGGCAGCGGGCCGACCGACTCCAGGAACAGCAGGTACGCGCCGTGCACCTCGCCGCGCAGGAACGCCTGGCGCAGCCGCAGTTCCAGCGCCCACTGCTTCTCGTCGATCCAGCCGACCAGCCCGAAGTCGATCCAGTTCAGCCCGCCGCCGTCGCTGACGATCAGGTTCGACGGGTGCGGGTCACCGTGGAAGGTCCGGTGGCGCATCGACTGTTCGATCACCGAGCGGAATACCAGCCGGGCTACCGCGGGTGCCGTGATGCCCCGCTGGGCCCACCCAGCGAGCAGGTCGTGATCGCCGCTGTGCAGGGCCGACAACAGGTTACGGACGCTGACGCCGGTCACCCGGTCCATCGTCAGCACGTCCGGACCGCACAGGTGGCGGTGTGGCGCGGGGGCGGAGTGCGGCAGTTCGTCCTTTGTCATGGCCGCGTTGAAGAACGCCAGGTTGGTGGCTTCCCGCTGCATGTCCAGCTCCGCGATGGCGACCCGCCGCAGCTGCCTGGCCACCGCCTTCAGCTGTAGTTCGGCGAACCGAGGAAACCACTCGAGCACGCCGGCGACGACGAGCAGGAAGGACATGTCGACGGCGACCAGTCGCCGGACGCCCGGTTTGAGCACCTTGACCACGACCGGTGTACCGCTGTGCAGCACGGCCCCGTGCACCTGGGCCAGGGACGCGGTGCCGATCGGCTCGTCGTCGAAACCGGCGAACAGTTCGTCCACCGGCCGGCCGAGGCAGCGCTGCACCGTCGCGCGGATTCGTGCCACCGGCACCGGCCGCAGGCTGTCCAGCAGCGTGCCGAGTTCCTCGCAGTAGGCGGCGGGCAGCAGGTCGTACCTGGTCGCCAGCAGCTGTCCCGCCTTGACCACGCCACCGCCGGCACGCTCGAAGTACCACCGCACCACGCGCGGGCCCTTCGCCGGCCGCACCAGCAGCGTGGCCGCGAAGGCCACTGCCGCGACGCAGCCGAGCAGCAGGAGAGCGGGCGTGCGGACGAACAACGCGATGCCGTCTCGAACGGTCCGAATTGTCGACGCTCCTCACGGTATTCGTTCGTACTGATGCGATCATTCCGATGTAGTGGCATCCTTGGTCGACAACAAGGTCGAAGGTCGGCCAGGTCTGGCCGCGAAATTATCAGGGGGGGAGCCGGTATGAGCGTCGACATCCCGCAACCGTTCCGCGCCAAGGTGGAGGGGCCGGTCGGTCCGGTCACCGTCGACGGCATTCCGAACAACTTCGACATCTCGATCGACAAGCTGCCGAAGATCTCCATCGGAGTGGATCCGCTGTCGGTCGCGGTCACGGAACTGCCGAAGATCAACCTCGGCATCGATCCGATCAAGGTCGGACTCGATCCGATCCAGATCGAACCGCTGCAACTCAATGTCGCCATCAATCAGATTCCCAGCGTGCGCGCGCACGTTCCGGCGGACTTCACCGTCGGCATGAAGGTACTCGGGCTGGAGTTGTTCGCCGTCCGCCTCACCGGTGAGGCGCAGATCATCACGGAACCGTTCACACCGAATCCGTGCGAGGAGTCGGCGCCGGTGCCGCCCAGGCCCGTACTCGAGGCCCTGCCGCCGGTGGACGAGTGATGGCGTCCGCGGCGCAGGGCCCGCACATCGTCTTCACCGGCCCGCCGGACGCGCTGGAGGCGATCGTGCCCGTGCATCCCGCCGGCCGCAAGGCGATGCGGGTGGTGGCACGGCAGGAGCGGGAGCAACCGGCGGCCGTGACGGCGCGGGTGCTCACGGCACCGGTCGGCACCGAGGCGACCCTGGTCCGGTTGGTGCTCAGCCCGACGACACCACCCGGCCGCTACGAGGTCACGGTCGCCGCGGGCGACGCGGAGTTCGCCGCGGTCGTCGACGTGACACCGCAGGAGGGGGCCATCGTGCAGCCGGCGACGCCCACCTTCGTCTGCCCGCTGGGTGAGACCGCGCGGACCGCGGTCACCATCCTGAACACCGGGAACACCTCGATCACGCCTCGGTTGGCCTACGCCGTCGGGCTGTTGGAGGACGGCGCCGTCGAGGACGCGATCGGGGTGGGGCTGTCGCTGCGCGCCCGGGCTTCCGGCGAGAGCAGGTTCGAACTGGTCGGCGACGCGCTGGCCGACCGGTACGGCGGCAGGGCCCGGCTGCGGATCACGGGCCTGGACGGACCGATCGCACCCGGCGACATCGCCCAGGCGGTCGTGGAACTGAGCCTGGACGACCGGGCGCAGGCGGGCCGGAGCTATCACGGATCGTGGTTGTTCGAGGGCTCGACGGTGCCGGTCTCGGTGGTGACGCCACCGGGCACCCCAGTGGACAGCAGGAACGGACCATCGTCGAAGGGAACCCGATGACCACGACAGCCACCCATCGCCGACGGCGTGACCCGGGATTCGGCCTTTTCGAGAGCTTCATGGGAACCGCGTGCGAACTCGCCTGCGGGTTGCCCGTGTTCGGCAACCTGCTGTGTCCGTGTCTTTCCGGTGCGGGATGTGGGAACTTCGGCGGGCCGGCCAGGGGCGGTTGTTCCGGTGGCAACTGTTCCGGCGGCGCCTGTTCCGGTGGCCACGGCGAGCACGGGTGCCGGCCCTGCTGGCTGCCGTGTGAACTGGCGCCGATCGAGGCGGAGATCTGCCCGGATTCGGCGGTTCGGGTTCGCTTCCACGTCGTCAACAATTCGCTCGTCACCCGCACGTTCATCGTCGCGGCCACCGGCAGGGACGCCCGGCTGGCCAAGGGCGCGCCGTCCACGGTGACCGTCGACCCGATGAGCAGGGGTGAGTTGGCCGCGGTGATCAGAGTGCCGTTCCGGGGCGAAGGACATCATCACAGGCTGGTCGAACTGACGCTCTGGGTGCGCGGCTGCGCCGATTTCGTCGTACCCGTTCGCCTGCGGCCCGGTGCGGACGAAGGGTGTGGCTTCACGATCGTCCGGCATATCGTCGACCAGCCGGACACGTGCCACACGTGGCAGGACCACTTCGCGGTGTCGCGCACCTGCGCGAGCACCCCGAACAACGGCTGATCGCGATTCAGGCTGGCAGGTCGGGCCGGACCGGGGTCGGCTGGTCCGGCCCCGGCCGGCGCAGCGGGACGATGCGCGGCACCTCCCTGGCGTAGCGGGCGTACCCATCGCCGAGCACCAGGCACAGCCTGCGGTCCTCCAACACGTTGTACACCAGGCCGTAGCCGGTGTTGAGGGCCGCGATCACGATACCGGCCGACGTCCCGGTGACCAGTGCCAGCGACCAGGCCACGCCGATCCCGGACCAGAACAGCGGATGCCGCACCCGGCGGTACGGCCCGCGCCGCACCGGCCGGAACAGTGCCGGGTCACGGAACTCGGCCGCGAAGCCGACCCGTGCCGCGCCCAGCGCCCGCCACGCGCCGAGGAACACGACGAAGGACACGACGGCCACGACGACGCCGGTGAACTGGAGGACCAGTCCGCCCACGGTGTCGGCCGGCGTGGGGAAGAGACCGGCCTTGAGATTCACCCCGTTCCACGCGGGGCGCAGCATCTGACTGAAACCGATCGTGATTCCGGGAAAAATGTCGCGGACGAATCCGCGCCGGTACGGAAATTCCAGCCCGGCGGCCAGATAAGCCTTGCGATGCATGCCGAAATAGTGGCTGTGCCAGAACGACCAGGCTACCCATACGAGGGCGACGACGATCACGATCGACACGGTCGACGCGCCCAACGCCAGTTCGACCAGTGCCTGCACGGCCGCGATACCCACCATGCCGACCGCGAACGACACCCAGATGGCCGCGGCGACCGCTCGTCGCGGCCAGGCACGAGTCACCCCGAGACAGTCCAACAGCTCTGACATTCCGCCCCCAAGCAGAGTTCGCTCCGATTCGTGTCGTTCCGGAACTATCCGGCGCGAATGATGACCGGCACCATCGACGTTGTCATGCCGGGCACGTGGATCGCGCCCTGCAACGGCTGGTCGGCCGGTAGGTCGGCGGGCACGTCCACCATCACCTTGACCACGATCTCCTCACCGGGCACCAGCGTGACGCGGCCCGGTTCGAGTCGCAGCGCGACCGGCACCTGATCGCCGGCCGGGTTCACGAACGCGGTGGGCAGGACGGTCGCGGTGGTCGCCTTGGGCAGGAGGTTCCGCAGTGCGAACGCGGCCACGGCTTCGGTGCCGGGAGCGGCCCGCAACAGCACCGTGGCCGGGCCAGCCGGACCAGGCGTGTCCGCCGGAGCCGTGGCTGACGTGGCGCCCGCGCTCTGTTCCCGGTGTGCCGCGGTGGTCCGGTCCGGCTGGAACCGGGCCGCCAGTGTGGCGAGTTGCTCGAAGAACACCCCGTTGGCCTCGATGACCGAGGACAGCGTCCGGCCGATCGACGCCGGGAGCACCTCGGGCGCGACACCACCGGACAGCAGCCGACCGGTCTCGGCGAAGGTGTCGAACGTGTCCTTGAGCATGTTGACCGGACATCCGATCGGCCGCACCGTGTCGTCGCCGCCCGGCACGTTCGGTTCCATCTGTGTCCTCCGGACATCGGCAACAGTGGGAGGAAATATAGTGGGTGCCGGCCGGTACGCGCGGACGCCGAACACAAAATTACCCAATCAGGCTAGGAAACGCTCGCGAACCGACGGCGCCGGCACAGCACATTCCGAGCGCGAACCGAACCACCGATGCCGGTTGCGCGCCACGAACCGGTACAACCGGTCCCGCGGCGCGAACGGCACGACGGCGATCGCGGTGACCATTCGCCAAGGCCAGCGCAGATGTGTACCAAGCTGGACGACGGCATCCGAACGCGTGTGCACCCGCCCGGCCTCGATGACGTACATCGTCTCGAGATCGACGTCCACAACGCCGACCCGCCGCAGCTCGCGACGGGCCGTGTCGGACTGGAGGGCGGCAAACCGCAACCACCGGTCCCGCTCGTGCCCGACAATCCAGGGCACGACGCGCGAACACATCACGCACGTACTGTCGAACAACAGCAGCGGCGCCTCGTCCACCATCGCATCCCTCGATCGACAACCGTCATCCCCGCCCCATCTTGACGACGACACGGCACGACCGCAACGTGACCTGAAGCGTTCCCGAGGCCCGAACTCAATGCCGGTGCTTGTCTCAATCCGAATTCATATACGAAGCCGAGATGAAGTCGGCCCCCGCGACAACGCCATGATCGAATCAGTCGCCGAACTCCCACCGATCGTGGCCGACCTTTTCGGCGTCCACCCCGGCACGGCCTATGCCTGGGCCCAACTCGCCCAAACCAGCTGGACCGACTACCTCGCCGCCTGCCAACCCAGCGATAAAGAAGCCGTGGGGTGCCGGACCACCGTGTCGTGTCCGGCTCGGTTCGCAGGCCCCTCGCGGCCGGCTGCCATCGTCGCGGTGGACCTGGGCCGAAAACCCCGCTGTGGAGCCAGAAGCCGCATGACCTCTTCGGATCGGGGCATGTGGTCAGCGGGCCGTGCTCCCACATTGCTCCCGAAAAACACCGACGGCCTACCGACGAAGATCATCAGCAGGCCGTCTGAACTGGGAAAACATACTGTGGACCTTATTACCGCTTACTCGAAACGGCCGGACCTCGCAGACGCCCTGGCCAGAGCGGTGCAGCAGATCGAGCGAGCGCAAGACAGGGGCGTTTCCGCCGACCATTCGGTTCGTTCGACCGCCCGAAGCGGGCAACCGCGCCGAGTCGTGGACCGGCTGAGCGCGGCTGAGATTCGCCTCCTGATCGATGCGTTCGAGCGCGGTACCCCGAAGTGGAAGCTCGCCGAGCAGTACGCCATCTCCGAAAGCAGCATCAAGCGCCTGCTGCGCAAGCATCGCGCCGAACAGGACTCGGTTACGCCCGGCGCATGACCCTCATCGCTCCCGGCTCCGTCACCCGTCTCCCTCCGTGACGGAGCCGGGGGTGAGGAGTTCCACTACTCCTCCTCCCCCAGCCAGCTCGGCTGGCAAGCCATCACAAACCTAACTAAAAGGAGGTGAACTATGTTCACAATCAACGCACGCGTCTCGCCCGCAAGGAGCCGAGTCTTCTGGCGTCGAGCGGCGCCAGAAGGCGGCGAGATCGTCGACTACACGGCGCCGGTCCTGTACACCGTCAAAGAAGCCTGCGCCGTGCTGCGGGTCAGCAACTGGAAGCTGTACCAGCTCATCCGGTCACAACAGCTCGCCAGCGTCCGGATTGGCAAGCGCCGACTCGTGCCGCGGGACGCTGTAGACGCGCTGATCGCCCGACTGCGCGGCGAGGAGCCTTGGTAGTGGGCCGCCACGCCAACGGCGAGGGCACCATCTACCGCCGGAAGGATGGGCGGTATGAGGCGGCGGCTTACTTGCTGACCACAAGCGGGAACCGTAAACGAGTCCGGGTGTATGGGAAGACACGGCAGGACGTGCATGAGAAGCTGACCGAAGCCAAAGGTAAGGCTCAAGCTGGTATCCCTACCCCAGAGCGTCAAACGAAGCTCGCGGACTATCTTGACTATTGGTTAGAAAATCTGGTCAAGTCAAACTTGCGACCAACTACTTATTGCTTTTGTGATCCCAAAAATGATCTTCATCGCGATTGATGATCGTCAGGGCGTCGGCGCTGGATACGGACCTTCTCTCCATGATCTCGATAATAGCCAACGCCCAAGGCTAGATTGAGTGGACGTCTAGTCCCAAGGCCGTGAAGTTTGGTGGTGGGTGCGGCTGTCAAGCCTGTTGGAACAGGTAACGGAGTTCCTGCTAGAACAACGTCGACCAAGATCGATGCTCGACAGGAACTCCGTTGGATACTCAGTCTGTCATCACGCGTACGATCACCGTGGCTGGGGGCCGTTTCGCCCCTGGTCATCTTGGTGAACTTACCCAGCAGTTGCCGTTTGAGATGGTCGATGAGGCGTTGGCCGCGACCAAGACCACCCAGTCCCGGTTGCGGGATCTGCCGTCGCGGGTTGTGGTCTATCTGGTGCTGGCCGCCTGCTTGTTCCCTGAAATCGGCTACCTGGGTGTGTGGCGCAAACTCACCGCCGGGCTGGTCGGTATCCCCACGGTGACACCGACCGCCGGCGGACTGTCTCAAGCCCGCTACCGGGTCGGGGTGGCACCGCTGCGGTGGTTGTTCGATCTGCTGTGTGGCCCCGCCGCCACTCGGCGAGGACCCGGAACCCGATGGCGGGGGCTGCTGGTCTGCGCGATCGACGGCACCACTCTGACCGTGCCCGACAGCCCGAGAGTGCTGGCCCGGTTCACCAAGCAGCGCGGTAACCACGGCGGCACCGGCTACCCCCAGATCCGGCTGGTCGCGCTGCTGGCCTGCGGCACCCGCACCGTCATCGACGCCGTGTTCGGCCCCACCACCACCGGCGAGACCACCTACACCCCCCAGCTACTGCGCAGCCTGCGCCCAGGAATGGTCCTGCTGGGCGACCGCAACTTCGGTGCGGCTGAGCTGATCACCCAGATCGCGGGCACCGAAGCCGATGTCATCCGGCTGAAAAACGGCCGAAAAATGCCGGTCCTGGCCCGCTACCACGACGGCTCGTACCTGTCCATGCTGGGGAAGCCGCGGGTGCGCGTCATCGAGTGCGAGATCACGATCTCCACCCCGGCGGGACGACAGACCGGTGTCTACCGGCTGGCCACCACCCTGCTCGACCCGCACCGCTACCCCGCCGGCGAGTTGATTCAGCTGTACCACGACCGCTGGGAGATCGAAACCGCCTACCTGGAGCTGAAATCCAGCATTCTGGGTGGCCGGGTGCTGCGCGCCCGTACCCCCACCGGCATCGAGCAAGAGGTCTACGCCCTGCTCGTGACCTACCAACTCCTCCGTACTGCCATGACCGACGCCACCAACACCCAACCCGACATCGATCCGGACCGCGCCAGCTTCACCATCGCCTACCAAACCGCCCGCGACCAGGTCACCCAGGCCGCAAACGTGATCGCCAGCACCGTCATCGACCTAGCCGGCACCATCGGCCAGCACGTCCTAGCCAACCTGATGCCCACCCGACGGCTACGGGTGTGCCCCCGCATCATCAAACGCGCCATCTCCAAATACCAAGCCCGAGGACCCAACATCAACCGGACCAGCTACAAAGCCACCCTCACCATCAACATCCTCACCGGCGCGCCTCCGCGACAACATCCCAAGATCCCTAACTAAACGGCCTTGCGTCTAGTCCTGGCTCCATCCGCCGTTTGGAGCTTGAGACCGCTTAGGCATCCGGGAGCCAAGGATCTCGGCGGCCTTTCGGTCAGCAGCGGCGACCCAAGCGGCGTACACGCGCAGGGTCGTAGCTCCGCCGCCTCCGTGACCGAGTCGTCCGGCGACGGTGCGGAGGTCTACACCGGCGGTGAGGAGTTCGGTTGTGGAGTAGTGGCGCAGGGCGTGGATGTGGGTGTTGATGCCGAGTCTCGCGGCCATCTTCTTGTAGCGGCTGGAAATGGTGTCCGGTGAGTACGGGACTGACAGGTCGTCGCTGCGGGCGCTCGTGAAGACGTAGGCGTTCTCGTTCCACTTGGCGCCGAGGTCGTGGTATCGCTGCTGGCAGCGTGCCTTGTGTTCGCGCAGCAAGACAACCGTTTCGGTGTCGAGTGCGATGCGGCGCATCTGGTGCGTCTTGGTGTCCTTCTCCTTGCCGTTGCCGCGTAGTTTCGTGTAGGCGCGGCGGATTTCGACGATGCCTTCGTCGAAATCGACCCGCGCCCAGCGGAGCGCGCAGACTTCGCCTCGGCGGATGCCGGTCGTCATGACGAGCCAGACGAGCGTGCCCCAGTCCTCGTCCAGTGTGAACGCCTTGTCGACGAGGCGAGCGGCATCGGCGGGGGAAGGCGGGTCCGGCTGCGGAGGGGTCTGCTTCGGCCGCTGGGCGATACGTGCCGGGTTCGAGCTGATCCACTCCCAGCGGACGGCTGCGTTCAGGACGCCGCTGATGATCGAGTGAACCTGCCGGACGCTTGACGACGCCATGCCCTTGCACTCATGGGGCTTGCACTCCAGTTTCTTGCAGTCGTGCTCGCCCTCGGCATTGTGCTCGACGAATGGGCGGCCATCACAGCGGACGCGGCAGCGGCGAAGTTCGCCATAGAACGTTTCCAGCGTCCGGGCGCTGAGCTTGCTGACCGGCACATTGCCGAGCACAGGGCGGATGGTGCGCTTGATATAGCCGAGGTAGCCGTGGCGGGTGGTGTCCTCGATGTCGGCCGTGCGCAACCACTCGTCGATGGCATAGGAGAGTGTCACCGAGGTGCTCGGCGACCGCTGCTCGTCGACGCGCGCTTGGAGTTTCGTCAGGACCTTGTTGGCCTGTCGGTACGCGGCCTTGTCGGTGCCCTTGACGGTCTCGGCGAGGTAGTTCGGTTTGCCGGTGACGGGATCGATGCCGGCGTAGACGCGGACTTGGAGCGAGTTGCCGCACACCCGCACGTTGCCGCCGAGAGCCTGTCAATGGACAAAGCCATGGACAGGTCGACCGCAAAAGATCTTGAAATCCGGTGAAACACCAGGTCAACCGGAGTGGGCC
>NZ_DATELF010000083.1:0-31987 GCF_035276945.1 Amycolatopsis sp.
CGTGGAGAGCCCGGTGCGGTGAAAGTCGCACGCCGGGTTCGGCGAGCGGCCTGGGGAAACGAACCGGCGGCAACGCCGACACCGCGCCCCAGGCCGACTCAACAGCACCACAACCACGGCGGGAACATCCAGGTCATCACCGCTCCAGATGTCTGGCCCCTGTGAACCTCCGACGTGCGGCCCGGCCGCGAGCACGACACCACCGCACTGCGCGAGCACCCCGAGACCTGCCCGCCCTGGCTACCTGGACCGCCGACAACCCGCCCGCCCTGAGCGACCTGGGCTACGAAGGCGAATCCGACACCATCACCGTCGCGTTCAAGAAACCGAAGGGCGGCGAGCTCACCGAGCAACAGAAGCCCACAACAAGACCCATAACGGGAAGCGAGCCGTCGGCGAACGCGGAAACTCGTTACTGAAGACCACATTCAAGGCGCTACGCAACATCAGCCTCTGCCCCTGGAAGATCGGCACGATCGTCAAAGCCGCCCTCGTCATCCTCCAGCGTTGCTCGCAGCGGCAGGGACCGGCGACCCGACCGCGGACCCGGGCCCTCATCGAGCAATTGACGGCGCTCGCCGCCAGGATCACAACCCGGTCCCAGTAATCAGGTCAGCTGATCATGCCGTGACCTGGGCTGTGACAGGTTGGGATGGGACGGGCAAGCCGGGCGGCTCTCGAACTCTTCCAGTAGGTCGCACTCTTCGCGCCTTTTTCCTTGCCGAAGTACTTCGGGTTCGGGGCCAGCGTTGATGGAGTTGACCGGGACGACGAACCGCAGCCCGTCGGCGGAGGGCCTTGTCATGGGCACTCTGCCTTCGCTACAGTACATTGTTGAGTTTTCACCAACAACTGAAGGACACTGAGAGGAAGCTGATGAGCACAGCTGTGGGGCCAATCGAAACCGCGGAGCTCGAAGAGCAAGACGATCTCAGTGTGATCGAGTGCACCGAACTCAAGGTAGGCATGGGATACCACGCCTACTCGTACATCGAATTCGCCCGCCCGTCCGATCTCGACAGCGACGACCGCTAGTCGCACACCGCCGGAGCAGGGTAGGGCAGATTCTTGTGAAATGTCACATACCGAGCAGGACGGTGGACTCGCAGACGTTCTGATTGTCTTTCCACCCGATACCGAAGCTCTGTTCTTTCCCTATCTCAGCCTGCCCTATCTGACCGGCCATCTTCGGCGGTACGGTTACCGGGTCCAGCAGACCGATCTCAATCTTGCGCTGTTTCATGTTCTTATGGAATATGCGCGTGCCAATGCGCCCGATGAAGTTCCGCACGGGTCCGGTGAAATGTCGTTGCGGGACTGGTACCGAAACGACATGCAGGGCGTCTTCGCCGCCCATTCCGACGAGATCGCCGGGCATATCCTCCGCAAGGAGAAGGCTCCGGTGCTCGGGCCGGTCAGGGCCGTCCGGCTCGCCAAGCACATCGTGGGACTGCTGAAAGAGGGCTCATTCCTGACCAGGCTCTGGACTGGTCTCGACGACATCGATCAGGAGGTCCGCGCGGTACTGGACGCGCCCCTCCCGGACGCCACGGACCTGGCAGTCCGCAGCTACCACGAACTCGTCCGCGCGGCCGCCCTCAACTGCCGCCCGCGTGTCGTTGGTCTCTCCATCGCCTTCTTCAGCCAGATCGCCCCCGCTCTGCTGGCCGCCGCCTGGATGAGGCGGTACCTGCCCGGGGTACGGATCTGCCTCGGCGGTCAACAGGTGATGCTCCGCCACGATGCCCTGGTACGCATGAAATCGGTGCGCGGCTTGGCCGACGCGGTCTGCTGGGGCCCCGGAGAGGAACCGCTGGCACAGTGGCTGGCCGCGCTCGACGGACAGGCTCCGCTCGACGCCGTACCCGGCATGACGTGGCTGCCGTCCGACGCGCCGGTCCGCCAGAGTCCGGCGTCGTTCAGCTTGCGCTTCCACGACGTTGGCCCGCCGGACTTCGACGGCCTTCCGGTGCGTTCATACGTCAACGAGCGGGCCGAATTCGCACTCATCTCTTGTGTCGGCTGTTACTGGGGACGCTGCGTCTTCTGCTCTTACGGCAACCGCTCGCTGCCCCGGGGGGCCTATCAGCAGGGCACACCTCGGCAGATCGCGGATCACTTGGAGCACGTCGTACGGACCACCGGCACGGACTTCATCGCGATTGTCGACGAGAACACCAACCTGCGGTTGATCGTCCGCGCGATGCGCGAGGTCCGCCGACGAGGTCTGAAAGTCGCCTTCTCCACCAGGAACCGGCTCGAGAGCGTGCTGCTGGATCACGGCTTCTGCCAGGAGTTGGCGGAGCTCGGCTGCCGGTCCATGGCGATCGGCTACGAAGGCACCTCACAGCGTCTTCTGGACCGGATGGACCGAGGAGTGCGGGCTGAGGACTTCCAGCGGATCGTGGACAACGTCGCCGAGGCCGGGATCGACATCCGATTCTCGGTCATGGGTGGCATCTTCGACGAGACCGCCGATGAGTTCGAGTCCTCCCTGCGGTTCCTGCAGCGCAATGAGGCGCGGTTGGGAATCGACGTCATGCAGCTCATGGTGGTCGAGCCCGGCACCAGGCTGGACCAGGACCCGCATCACT
The DNA here is from genome assembly GCF_035276945.1 of Amycolatopsis sp. GTDB lineage: Bacteria > Actinomycetota > Actinomycetes > Mycobacteriales > Pseudonocardiaceae > Amycolatopsis_E. The sequence continues at coordinate 2,595 of NZ_DATELF010000083.1, forward strand.
ACGGCTTGCGCGTCGACCGAGGCGCGCGGCTGTCCGGCAATCCCGAGTTCAACTACCTGGCGGGCAACGTCGGTTACCCGTACACGGTGCCGGGAGGAGCCTCCCGGGACGAGTCGCTCGGCCGCCTCGACCGTCTGCTGCATGAGGTGACGCCACGTACCAGCGCCCTGCCGCCGGCCCGGAAGCCGCCACTGCACGGTATGCCGCCGGCGAACCGGGTCAGGCTGCGGCCCTGGGCCCGCCTGGTTCCGCCGCGGCTCGCCCCCACCGCCGCCCCTGCGCAGTCGTTCGTCGTCGCCGACATGGTGTGGGAGCAGTTGTACGCGGTCCCGAAAGGGGACGTTGGCTGGGACGAGGCGGGAGCGCTCACCGCGACGTCTGCACGAGGGCGGGCAGTGCTGACCCGCTTGGTCGACGCGGAGCTCGCCGAACGCTGCGATCCGGAACAAGCCTGAATAGGCGTGAGAGCAAAACGGAGGAATTCATGCGCGTCGTCCTGGTGAACATGCCGTGGGCTTCCATCGCCTTCCCCTCGCTGGCCCTGGGGATACTCAAGCGCAGGGTGGCGGACGAGATACCCGGCGGCGAGGTCGAGGTCGTCAACGCGAACATCGAGTTCGTCGACTGGCTGACCGACCGTGCCGAGCTGGCCGCCGACGAGTACGAGGCGTGCGCTTCCGGCAACTTCTCCGCGTACAGCGAGTGGATCTTCTCTTCGGCGCTCTACGACGACCCTCACTACAAGGCAAGCGAGTTCTGCGACCGCATAGCCGGCCAGGTTTCCCCGTCCCTGGTTTCCATGGCCGACCGGCTCCACCGGGTCGCACCCGACTTCGTCCGGCAACTTGCGGAGCGGATCGCAGCGGCCAGCCCGGATGTGGTCGGGTTTACTACGATGTTCTCACAGAACACCGCCGCTCTGGCGGGGGCCAAGGCGGTAAAACGATTCCTCCCTGACGTGGCGACGGTGTTAGGTGGAGCGAACTGCGACGGCGAACAGGGGGCCGCGCTCCACCGGAACTTCGACTTCGTCGACTTCGTGGTCCGCGGCGAGGGGGAGATTGTCCTTCCGCAGCTGGTCAAGGGCCTGTGCGGCGGCGCCGACATCGCCGGGCTGCCCGGATTGTGCCGACGCCTGCCGGACGGGTCGAGCGTGGCCAACCCGATGGACGCCAAGCCGCTGCCGCCCGCCGTCCTCGTGCCGCCAGACTACGACGGCTACTACGAGCAGCACGCCGCCTCCCGGGCCGGAACGTGGGTCGAACCCAAGATAGTCGTGGAGAGCTCCCGGGGATGTTGGTGGGGCGCGAAACACCACTGCACGTTCTGCGGCCTCAACGGCTCGTTCATGGAGTACCGCAGCAAGCGCCCGGGCAGGTTCGTGGACGAGCTCCTGGCGCTGGTCGAGAAGCACCGGGTCCTGGACGTCATCGTGAGCGACAACATCCTCGACATGGGCTATTTGACCTCCGCCCTACCGAAGATCCAGGAGGCTGGGTACGACCTGCGGATCAGCTATGAGATCAAGGCGAACCTGCGCCTGGACCAGCTGCGGACCCTGCGGAACGCCGGGATCACCTATGTCCAGCCCGGCATCGAAAATCTCAACAGCCACGTCCTGCACCTGATGGACAAGGGAGTGAGCGGCTGCCAGAACGTCCGTCTGCTGCGGGACGCCGAGACGCTCGGCCTCAACGTCGCCTGGAACTACCTGTATGGATTCCCCGGTGAGACGAACGAGGACTACACGTCGATCCTGGACCAGATGCCGACGCTCTACCACCTCACGCCGGCACACGGCGCGACTCGACTGCTCGTCGAGCGGTTCAGCCCGTACTTCAACCGGCCCGAGCTCGGGTTCCGCGATGTCCGTCCTGGCGAGTACTACTCGCTCATCTACGACCTTCCCGAGCGCGAACTACACGACTTGGTCTACCTGTTCGATTCTGCGCCCCAAGGCATCGATGAGGCCGTCGTCGCGCGCTTGGAGCGCGCCGTCGACGAGTGGAAGCTCACTTATCCCGGGTGTCGGCTCAGCTGCTACGACCTCGACGAGGGGATTGTACTTGTGAACAGCCGTCCCGCGTTCGAGTGGCGAGTCCTGCACATTGACGATCCGGCTGAGACCGCCGTCTTCCGGCTGCTGGATCAGCCGCACACCGTGCCCGCCCTGGTCCGAAAGCTGACGGCGGCGGGCTTTCAAGCGGATGCCGCGTGGGCCGGTGAGCTGCTGCGCCGGTGGCGGGAGCTGGGACTGGTCTTCCACGACGCGGACTCCTGGGTCCACGTGGCACCGACCGCTGCCAGCACCGACCTGTTGCGACTCGCCGACCGCGAGATCGTGGCACAGCGTGAGCAGTCCCCGGCGCTCGTGCCTGCGCTGGCCTAACCGAATCCACACTTGCCACCTATTCCGGGAGTTTTCATGACAGTTGATCAGGTACTGGACCCGATGCCGCGCAGTCCTGTTCGGCTGGCACTCTGGCGGGACCGTGATCCGGAGGCCAGAGCACTGCCCGGGATGTACCTGGGGAAGGCCGAGGCCGACATCGGCACCGACCCGGTCGCCATGGCCGCTTCCCTGGTTGCGCGAGGAGTGCGCTGCGTAGGCCTGACCGACCCGGTAGAGCTGGGCGACGGTCGTCCGGAGCGGGCGCTGCTGGGTCTTGCCCTGGTACGCGAGCTCACCAGCTTCGGGACCGCGGTCGACTGGGAGATCACGCTGGGCGCGGACCGGAGCGGCACCACCGACTGGCGTCTTCTCACTCACCTCTATCCGCCACGGGCAACAGATGTCAGCGATGAAGCCGTCCGGGAATGGCGGAACTTTTACCACATCACCCGGTGCGGATACCGGCACGGACCGCGGTTCCTCGAGGTCCGTGACTACCGCCTGGGAACCTATCGGCGGCTCGTGATCCGCAATCGCAACTATCGGAGGTTTCTCGACCCTCTGCTGAGAGGGACCAACCTCTCATCGATCCCTGCTGCCGAGGCCGATGCCTACCTCCGGCAGGGGCTGGTGATCCGCGATGACGAGCTGGTGCTCTGGCTGCCCTACCGGATCAGGCAGTGGCCGCTCAGCCACATCATGTCCTGACGACCGGGCTGAGGTAGGTGGCCTGGCCGCACTCGTCATCGGGCGCGAAAATCGAGGGTTTGTGGGTTAGGTTTCCGCAAGCCCGAGTCAAGGAGAACACCATGCCCACCGCGCACGACTTTCTGTCCGTCGACGCCGTGCTGTCCGATGAAGAGCGGGACATCCGCGACACCGTCCGGGCGTTCGTCCGTGACCGGGTGGTGCCCGAGGTGGGCGATTGGTTCGAGGAGGGACGGTTGCCCCGTGAGCTCGTCCGCGAGCTGGGCAAGCTCGGGGTGCTGGGCATGCATTTGGAGGGCTACGGCTGCGCGGGAACCAGCGCCACCGCCTATGGCCTGGCCTGCCTGGAGCTCGAGGCGGGGGACAGCGGGATTCGCAGCCTGGTGTCGGTGCAGGGGTCGCTGGCGATGTTCGCGATCCACCGGTGGGAGTCGGAGGAACAGAAGCAGGAGTGGCTGCCGCGCATGGCGGTCGGCGAGGCCGTCGGGTGTTTCGGGCTGACCGAGCCGGATTCGGGGTCGGACCCCGGCTCGATGCGGACCTACGCCCGCCGCGACGGCGACGACTGGGTCCTGCGCAGCCAGAAGATGTGGATCACCAACGGCTCCCTGGCCGACGTCGCCGTCGTGTGGGCGCGCACCGAGGAGGGGGTGCGTGGGTTCGTGGTGCGCCCGCTCGACATCCGTACCGGTGACGACGTCCACGTTCGCGCTCATGATCGTGAGCGTCGTCGATTCGGGCGCACTGGCGTTGCCATACAGGCAAACACCCGATCGGATTACACGTGCAGGCCAGCCCGGTAGGCCATGCCGCGCAACTCGCGCCCAACGGCGTCGCGCTTGGCCTTGGCCAGAAGTTCGGCGAGGATCGACCGCATGAACGGGTGTCGGTGAATCCGCGCGGGAGAGATCTGCTCGGCCCGCCGCAGCATCATCACCGCGTTGTCGCGTTGTTTCGGTAGCCGCGCCAGCGCCCGCCCGTATTCCCGGTAATACGCCGACTTTCGCGAGGATTATTCAAAATCGTTGTAGTAATTTTTCGACTTTCGTGGTTATGCGGCGGCTTGTGCCCAGGCGTGTTGGACTTCCATGATTTCTTGGGTTGTTGCTGGTCGGGGGTGGTGCAGGGCGCTCCTGGCCAGGAAAATGCAGACCCTGCCGGAATTCATGCGGAACAGCGTGACCTGGGACCAAGGGAAAGAAATGGCCCGGCACGCGGACTTCACGATTCGGACGGGGATGCCGGTCTATTTCTCTGACCCCCACTCGCCGTTGCAGCGCGGTAGCAACGAGAATACCAACGGGCTACTCCGCCAGTATTTTCCGAAAGGCACAGACTTGTCCTTGCACACTCAGGCGGAACTTGATAAGGTGGCGGCACAGTTGAATGGCAGGCCGCGCGAGACGCTGAACTGGCGTAAGCCAATCGAAGTTTTCAGCGATCTGCTGGCGACCCATGTGTCGCCATGATCATTTGATTCCGCCAAGATTCACGCTATCAGGTGACCATTGGTCCCCCAATCGTGCTTTCGTGGGTGATCCCGCCTGACTACGTGACCTTTTGTGGCGGAGATTGCTCCAAGGGAGTGCCGGTGAACCGGTTGTCTCGGACGTTGAACGCGGGCTGGCTGACGCCGATCCGAGCCTCAACCGGCAGGTCGATACTCTTGAACGTGCCGTAACTGCCCATGGCTCGGCATGAAGGAGTCCTGTTGTCTGATCAGTCCCCCTACACACCTCTGGCTGCTCGGGTCGAGCTGTCCGCCGTTGACCACGAGGTCTTGGGGTTTTGGCGCGAACAGGACATCTTCGCCCGGAGTGTGGACCGGACCATGGGCGGTCCGGAGTGGGTGTTCTTCGAGGGACCGCCAACCGCGAACGGTAAACCAGGCACGCACCATGTCGAGGCCCGGGTGTTCAAGGACATCTTCCCCCGGTTCAAGACCATGAAAGGGTTCCACGTCGGCCGCCGCGCCGGATGGGACTGTCACGGCCTGCCCGTCGAGATCGCGGTGGAGAAGGAACTCGGCCTGTCCGGCAAGCAGGACATCGAGAAGGTCGGTATCGAGGAGTTCAACGCCCGATGCCGAGAGTCTGTGCAGCGCTACATCGGCGAGTTCGAAGAGTTGACCGAGCGCGTCGGTTACTGGGTTGACTTGGCTCATCCGTACTGGACGATGACTCCTGAGTATGTCGACAGCGTGTGGTGGGCACTTAAACAGATCAACGACAACGGACTTCTTGTCCAGGATCACCGGGTCGCGCCGTACTGCCCACGCTGCGGCACCGGCCTGTCCGACCACGAGGTCGCGCAGGGCTACGAACTTGTCGTCGACCCCTCGGTGTTCGTGCAACTGCCCGTCATCGGCGAACTCGACGGGCTGGCCGGGGTGGAACTCCTGATCTGGACGACCACGCCGTGGACTCTGGTGTCCAACACTGCTGTCGCCGTGCATCCTGATGTCACCTACGTCGTCGCGCGCACCCCCCGAGGCACGTTCGTTGTCGCGGAGCCGCTACTGGGCACGGTGCTCGGCGAGGACGCCGAAGTACTCGCGTCGATGGCAGGCCGCAGCCTCGAAGGTGTGCGCTACCGGCGCCCGTTTGATCTGGTCGACATCCCGAACGCCCACTTCGTCATCACCGCTGACTACGTGACGACTCAAGACGGCACCGGGCTCGTGCACCAGGCCCCCGCCTTCGGCGCGGACGACCTGGCCGCGTGCCGTCGGCACAACCTGCCGGTCGTCAACCCTGTCGGCCCGGACGGGCACTTCCTTGCCGACGTGGGCCTGGTCGGCGGCACCTTCTTCAAGGACGCGGACCCCATCCTGGTCGCCGACCTCGAACAGCGGGGCCTGTTGTTCAGGTCGCTGAGCTACGAGCACGAATATCCGCATTGCTGGCGCTGCCACACCCCGTTGATGTATTACGCCCAGTTGTCCTGGTACATCCGCACCACGGCCAAGCGGGCCGAGTTGCAGCGGGAGAACGAGCGCACCAACTGGTACCCCGAGACCATCAAGCACAGCCGGTTCGGCGACTGGCTCGAAAACAACGTCGACTGGGCACTATCGCGCAACCGCTACTGGGGAACACCGCTGCCCGTCTGGCGTTGCGCGGACGGGCACCTCACCTGCGTCGGCTCGCGCGCGGAACTCGGGCAGCTCGCCAAGAAGGACCTCTCCAGCCTCGACCCGCACCGTCCCTACATTGACGAGGTGACCTTTGACTGCCCGACCTGCGGGGCGCAAGCCACCAGGGTGAGCGAGGTCATTGACGCGTGGTTCGACTCCGGTTCGATGCCGTTCGCCGGCGTCGGTTACCCCTACGTTGAGGGCAGCGTCGAGAAGTTCGAGAAGAGCTACCCGGCCCAGTTCATCTGTGAGGCCATCGACCAGACTCGCGGCTGGTTCTACACCCTCATGGCCATCGGCACGCTGGTGTTCGACCGCTCGTCCTACGAGAATGTGGTCTGCCTCGGGCACATCGTCGCCGAGGATGGCCGCAAGATGAGCAAGCACCTCGGCAACGTCATCGAGCCGATCCCGTTCATGGAAAAGCACGGGGCCGATGCTCTGCGCTGGTTCATGCTGTGCTCCGGCTCGCCGTGGTCGGCACGCCGTGTCGGTGACACCCCGCTGGAAGAGATCGTTCGCAAGGTCCTGCTCACCTACTGGAACACGGTTTCGTTCTTCACCCTCTACGCCAGCACCAGTTCCTGGACACCGGGCACCCCCGCGCAGCCTCGCGCCGAGCGGCCTGTGCTCGACCGGTGGGTCCTCGCTGAACTCGACTACGTCGTGGCCAGTGTCGACACGGCACTGGAGAACTTCGACACGGCCGGCTCCGGCCGTGTACTTGCCCAGTTCATCGACGACCTGTCGAACTGGTATGTGCGGCGCTGCCGCGCCCGTTTCTGGAACGGCGACCCCGATGCGCTGGCCACCCTGCACGAATGCCTGCACGTGCTGACCCGTCTGCTCGCCCCGTTCATCCCGTTCATCACCGAACAGGTCTGGCAGCACGCCATCAAGCCTGGTGACACATCGGCAGCGGACTCGGTACACCTGTCCACCTGGCCCGCACCCGATCCAGGCCGCTCGGACGACCAGTTGCGCGCAGACATGAAGATCACCCGGCAGTTGGTCGAAGTCGGCCGAGCGGTCCGTAAGAGCACCAATATCCGCGTGCGTCAACCGCTGCAACGCGCGCTGATCGGCACCCCTGGTGGCCGCGTGCTGCCCGCGGAACTGCTCGCGGAAATCGCCGATGAGCTCAACGTTCGCGAGGTCACACCGCTCGCCCAAGCCGGCGAAGTCGTCGACATCCGCGTCAAGCCCAACTTCCGGGCACTCGGAAAGCGATTCGGATCCCGCACCCAGCAGGTCGCGAAAGCCATCACGGCCGCCGATCACGCCGACCTTGCCCGCACACTGAAGGACGACGGGCAGGCGACCGTCAGCGTGGAGGGAGAGGACCTCACCGTTACCACCGACGAGGTGACCGTGACCGAGGTTCCCCGCAGCGGATGGGCGGTCACCAGCCAGCAGGATGTGACGCTCGCGTTGGACACCACGATCACGCCTGAGCTGCGCAAGGCTGGCCTCGCGCGCGAGGTCATTCGACTTGTTCAGACCGCCAGGAAGGACGCCGACTTCGAGGTCACCGACCGGATCGCGCTGTCCTGGGCGGCCGATGGCGAGACTGCCGACGCGCTCCGCGAATACGAACGCGAACTCGCTGACGCTGTGCTCGCGATCGACATCGCCGAACACCCCTTCACGGACATTCCCGCCGAGGCCAGCGACTCCGACACCGGCGTGCTCGGGGACGACGAACTAGGCGTGCGCTTCTGGCTGGTCAAAGCAACCGCCCGCAATACATGACCGTTTCGTAGGGCACCTGCACCAGCCCGTCCCGCTGATGGGCACGGTGCAGGTGCCGCATGCGATGCTCGATCTCCTGCCAAGCCGGATCGTCACGAGGCGGGGCATGCGACGACGAGGCAGCGAGCCCGACCAGATGCGCTTCGCTGCAGAGCAAAGGATTAGCGAACGAGTAGCGCCCGAAGCTTGCGGCTTTGAAGAAATCAGGTACGACGACTTCTTCAATTTCGTCTCGCCCTCCCGCGGGCGGCGGCCCGAGCACATCCCGCCAAAGGGCGTCGAACACACTGGCAAATGCGGACTCACCAGTCGTGCGGAAGTTCCATAGCGCGGCGGTCCAGCCCGGTGCACAGAGGATACGCCGGAACCAGATCGCGGCGATCGAGTTCGCCTCGGTGCGGCGGGCGCAGGACCGGTTGCGGCGGCTGCGCGAACTGGGGGTGGTGTTCGCGTTCCGGGAGTCCTACGTGGACGGCGGGACAAGTCAGACGCGGTTCGCGCTGGGTTACCTCGGTAAGCGGCTGATCGCCGCGCGGCGTGCGGAGAAGCCGCCCGCGCCGAAGGCGTACGCCGAGAGCCTGGAACGGATCGCGCAGTGGCCCAAGCTGGAGCACCAGCTTGGCGTGAACGACTTCTTTTGCGGGCTGGCCGGACACCGCAATCCCGCCGTCACCGCGGCACGGCGCTGGTGAGACGGGTCGGTTGACGCAGCGGTGGTCGGAGAAGCGGTGCAGCGAGTTTTCTAGCAGGGCAGCGGGGACTCGAACCCCTGACCCCCTCACTGCCAGCCGCCAGGTCCTACCCAGACCGGCTTCGTCGAGACCCGGCCGGGCGTGGTGGACCGGGGGTCCGTACCGGACGTGAAAGTCGCGTTCTTCGAAGTATTGTTCGCCTCTCGCCAGGCCATCTACGCGACTCGTTGGGAGAACTCCCGCACAGGTCGGGCAGGCTGGTTGCCCGCAGTGCGCGGCGGCTGGCGCAAAGGCGTGCGCCACGAGAATCGCAACTACCCTGCCGTTGACCGGGGAGGTCCTGCGCGCCCACCTGTCCGGCCAGACGCACCTCGGGCTGTATCCGCTGCTGGACGGCGACCTGTGTTGCTGGCTCGCGGCCGATTTCGACGGGCAAGCTGCCATGCTGGACGCCCTGGCCTATGCGAAGGCCGCCCGAGCCTGGTAGGTACCGGCCGCCTTGGAGGTTTCGCGGTCAGGCGTCGGCGCGCACGTGTGGGTGTTCTTCGCCGCGCCCGTCCCTGGCGTCGCTGGTGCCCGGCGCCGACTGGGTGAAGCCGAGCGTGGCGGCCGCCGTCAGGACGACGCCAGCCAGCACGACCGGCCGCGGGCCGATCCGGTCGGTCAGCTTGCCGACCTGTCCCCGGGCGAGCATGCCCTCAAGATCAGCAGGCCCCCGGCAACCCTGACCAGCCACGACCACCAAAGCGCGGCTGCCCTACCAGCAGTGCCAAGCCGTTCCGGCTTTGTCAGCGCTGCTTCCTGCCCTTCCTGGCGTCTCCCAGGTCGGAACCACTGCGCCCAGCTCCTACCGGGCTGCTGCGACACCCCGGCGGGAAGAACTTCCATCTCCCTCGGTTCACGCCGCTTCACGGCGCGAACAACATCGCTGAGACTCACATCACCTGACAGAACCCTATTGGATTAGGATGAAACCCTGGCGAAACCCCCGGTCGAGAGACTGGACAGCACGCCTTTGCGGCGAGTGGTGCGCTGGAAACTGGAGGGGGACAAGGCCGTGCGGGTGCTGGTCGTCGAAGACGACGAGGAGATGGCGCACGCCATCGGCGTCGGCCTACGCCGCGCGAAGATGGCTGTGGACGTTGCGTTCGACGGGGCGAGTGGCCTGGAACGCGCGCTGGTCAACGACTACAACGTCATCGTGCTCGACCGGGACCTGCCCGGGATGCACGGGGACAAGGTGTGCACCGAGCTGCTGGCCGCCGGGTGCCAGAGCCGAGTCCTGCTGCTGACCGCGGCCTCATCCACCGAGGACCTGGTGAACGGCCTGGCACTGGGCGCGGACGACTACCTGGCCAAACCCTTCGACTTTCCCGTGCTGGTCGCCCGGATCAGCGCGCTCGCGCGGCGGTCGCAGCCCGCGCACCCACCCCTGCTCCGGCACGGTGACCTGGTCCTGGATGCCGCCCGACGCGTGGCCCACCGGGCAGATCGGCGCCTCCCGCTGGCGCACAAGGAGTTTGGCGTGCTGGAAATGCTCCTCGCCGCGCGCGGACGGATCGTGTCCGCCGAGGAACTGCTCGAGCACGTGTGGGACGAGCAAGCGGATCCGTTCACCAACGCGGTCAAGATCACGATCAGCCGGCTGCGGACCAAGCTCGGCGAGCCGGCCGTCATCCAGACCGTCGCCAAGTCCGGTTACCGCATCGGAGAAGCCACCGCTACCCCCTGAGGAATCACCATGAGGTCGATCCGCCTGTTCGCCGACCGGGTGTGGGCCAAGCGGCGCACGGTGCGGATGCGTCTCACCCTGGTCTACGGCGGTCTGTTCCTACTCTCCGCGTCGGCGCTGCTCGCGCTGACCTACGTACTGGTCAGCAACGCCACCCAGGGCGCGGTCTCCTTCCGGAACGACGCCGGCATCAGCGGCAGCATCGACGAGCTGCCCACCCCGCTGGCGTCCGGCCAGGCCGCCGGCGACCAGCCGCAGCTCACCCCGTCACAGGTCGACCAGCAGGTGCAGGTCCTGCGCGACCGCGCGATCAGGCAACGCTCGGACAACCTGCACCAACTGGTGGTCCAGGCGGGCTTCGCGCTGGCGATCATGGTGGCGGTGTCCATCGTCCTCGGCTGGCTCATCGCCGGGCGGATCCTCCGCCGCCTGCGCACCATCACGCTGACCGCGCGGCGGATCTCGGCGACCGATCTCCACCGTCGCCTCGACCTCCCGGGGCCGGACGACGAACTGCGCCAGCTCGGCGACACCATCGACGAACTGCTGAGCCGGCTGGAGGCGTCCTTCCAGGCACAGCGCCAGTTCGTCGCCAACGCCTCCCACGAGATGCGCACCCCGCTGGCGAGACAGCGCGTGCTCGGGCAAGTGGCGCTGGACGATCCGGACGCGACCGTGGAAAGCCTGCGCACGGCCCACCGGCGGGTGCTCGCGGCCGGCGAGCGGCAGGACCGGCTCATCACCGCGCTGCTCACGCTCGCCAAGGGGCAGAGCGGCATCGAGGCCCACGAACCGTTCGACCTGGAGACGTTGGTCGAGGAGGCGCTGAGCACCAGGCTGCCGGAAGCCGCGACGAGAGGCCTATCGCTGCGGACCCGCCTCTCCCCCGCGGCGACCTCCGGAGACCCCCAACTCGCGGAAAGGCTCGTCACCAATCTCGTCGACAACGCCTTGCGCCACAACGTCGCGGGCGGAACGGTGGACATCGGCACCGATGTCGTGAACGGCAGACCCGAACTGTCGGTGAGCAACACCGGCCCGGAAGTGGCCCCCGGCGAAATCGAGCGGCTCTTCCAGCCGTTCCAGCGGCGGGAATCGGACCGCACCGCCAAAACCGAGGGCCTCGGTCTCGGCCTGTCCATCGTCCACGCGATCGTCGAGGCGCACGACGCGACCATCGACGCGCGCCCGCGACCCGGTGGCGGGCTGTCGATCCGGGTCGTCTTTCCCGTGTACGCCGGTGAAACACGGAGTGAACGGACTCCTGCTTCCGCACCGGCCGGCGATGCGTGAACCCCCGAGCGCGGGAGTCTCGAGGGTCCACGCGGCGCAGCACGGTCAGCGGCCGTGCACGATCAAGGGCGACCCGGCTTTTCGATCTTCGGCGCTCCACCGGCCGCGTCCTCGAGGAAGTGCTTGCACTTGTCGTCCGCGGCCTTGAAGACCGGTCCGGTGGGGTCGACACCCAGGGTGTCGCCGTTGACGTCGATACCGCCCTCGGCATTCGGGTCCGGGAACTTCGGTACCCCGTTCGCCCGCATGCACTTGGCGTAGTTGATCTGGGCCTCACCGGAGACGGCGGGCGCGGGCGACGCGTTTCCGTTGTCGGGCAGCATTTTCTTGCATTTCGCGTCCGCCGCCTTGAATGTCGCGGAATTGGGATCGAACTTCTGGTTGCTGCCGAGATCTATTTTTCCCTGGGCGTTGGGATCGGGGAAGTCGGCCACGCCTTCGGTGCGCATGCATTTGCTGTAGGCCAGCATTCCGCTGCCCCCCGCCGCCGAGCTGGTTCCGGGTGTGCCGCCCCCGGCCGCGCCCGTGTTACACGCGCCCACCAGCAATACCACGGCGGCCGCACCGGTCAATGACCAGACTCGCCGTCGGTGCCGGCTACGTCCCCCCGAAAGAACGTGACCATGGATTAGTGGCATTATCCCACTCCATATCTTCGTTTCGATTTTCCCGACCAACAGCGTCAGACTGTTGCGTCATTCGGCCATGGTCTCGGCTCAAAGTACGGCGCACGGGGTTTCACGGTCGTATCACCGTTACGCGGTCAGCCTTCCAGCGCCGCCGAGAGCACTTCGGTGATTTCGGCGAGCGGTTCCGCCAGCAGCATGCGGCGATGGTCGGAGTCCACCGGGTGACGCACCACGGTGCCGCGGACATAGGGTTCCCAGGCCGGCGCGGCGGCCTCGGCGGGCAGCAGTTCGGGCCGGTCCTGCTCTGCCACGAACAGCAGCGCGTCACCGTCGAAGACGCCGGGCGTGTAGTCGTGCAGCAGCCGCAGATTGTTGGCCGTCACCCGTTGCACGGCCGACGTCGTCGCGTCCGGCAACGCCGGATCCGGGCCGCCCTGGACCCGCAGCACCATGTCCCCGCCCGGCTTCAACTCCTCGAGCGGCTCCGGCGGGGTGTCCTCGTCCGCGCCGCCCGTCCGCACCGTGTGGAGCGGATAACCGTCCAGCAGCGCCAAGAGTTCGACGGTTTCGCCCTCCTCGCGCAGCACCACCGCGACGGCATGGGCGAGCACCGCGCCGTAGGACCAGCCGAGCAACCGGTACGGCCCGTCCGGCCGCACAGCGCGGATCTGCCGGGCGCTCTCCGCGGCCATCTCCTCGATCGATCCGGGCAGCGGCGCCTCGCTGTCAAGCCCGGCTGCCTGCACGGCGTAGACCGGGTACTCGCCGGGCAGCAGCCGGGCCAGGGCCGCGTACTGCCAGCCGAGTCCGCCGCCGGGGTGCAGGCAGAACAACGCGGGCCCGCCGCGGCCGGCGCGTAACGGCAGGATCCGGGCGAAGTCCCCGGTCGCGTCGGCGGATTCGTCCAGTGCACCGGCCAGTTCGGCGACCGTCGGCCGCGCGAACACCTCGCGGATGGTGATCTTCGCGTCGAGCACCGCCCTGATCCGCTCGACCAGCCGCATGGCCAGCAGCGAGTCACCGCCGAGATCGAAGAACGAGACCTCCGCGCCGACCTCGCCCGCCCCGAGCACCTCCGCGAACAGCTCGGCGAGCACGGCCTCCGCCGCCGTGCCGGGACCACGGCCGGGTGGCCGCGGCACCGGGGGCAGGCCCGCGACGTCCAGCTTCCCGTTCGCGGTGATCGGCAGCGCCGCCACCGCGACCACCGACGACGGCACGAGGTGACCGGGCAGCCGCCCCGCGGCGTACTCGCGCAGCACGCGATCGTCCACATCGGACGAGTTTTCCGCCGGGACCACATAGGCGACCAGCCGCTTGTCCCCCGGCTGGTCCTCGCGCACCACCACCGCGACCTGCCGGACGCCGTCGTGCTCGGCCAGCACCGCCTCGACCTCGCCCGGCTCGATCCGGAACCCGCGGATCTTCACCTGCTCGTCGGCCCGGCCGGCGAACACCAGCTCACCTTCGGCCGACCAGCGGGCGTAATCGCCGGTCCGGTACATCCGCGTCCCCGCGTCGAACGGGCAGGCGATGAACCGTTCGGCGGTCAGCGCGGCCCGGCCCGAGTAGCCGCGGGCCAGCCCGGCGCCGGTGAGATACAGCTCGCCGGTCACCCCGGCCGGCCGCGGCCGCAGGAACTCGTCGAGCACGCAGGCGCCGCTGTTGTCCATCGGACGCCCGAGGGGCACCGCGCCGGGCACCTGCTCCGGGTCGGTGTAGGCGAGCCGCGTGGCGAACACGGTCGCCTCGGTGGGCCCGTAGTTGGCGCTCACGGTCAGCCCCGGATGCGCCCGCAGCAGCGTCCGCACCGCCGACGCGGGCACCACGTCCCCACCGGTCAGTACCTCGCGCACGCCCGCGAAGATCTCGGGGGTTTCCTCGGCCAGCACCCGGAAAAGCCCCGCGGTGACCCACACGTTGGTGACCCCGTGCGCGGCGATCACCTGCCCGCGCCCGGCCGGGCTGACCGCGCCGTCCGGCAGGACGACCAGCCGCCCGCCGCGGGCGAGCGGAACCCAGAACTCGTAGGTCGAGGCGTCGAACGCGGGCGTGGACTGCACCAGCGTCCGTTCGGCCGTCTCGCGCGTCCAGCACCGGTCCAGCGCGAGGGCGACCACATTCCGCTGGGTGACGGCGACGCCCTTGGGGGTGCCGGTGGACCCGGAGGTGTACATCAAGTAGGCGAGGTGGTCCGGCCGCAAGCCCGGGACCGCCGGCGCGGCAGGGGAAAGCGCCGCCATCTCGACGACCGCGTCCTCCCAGACCGCGACGTCCGCGGGCACCGACGCCGCGGCGGCCCGCGAGCCGAGTACGACGACCGGTTCGGCGTCGGCGATCACGAACGCGATCCGCTCGGCCGGGTAGCCCGGGTCGATCGGCACGTACGCCGCGCCGGCCTTGACCACGCCGAGCAGGATCACCAGCAGATCGGCCGACCGGGGCAGGAGCACGCCCACCCGGCTGTCCACCGTGACACCTTGTCCGGCGAGCCAGTGCGCGACCCGGTTGGCGAGCGCGTCCACCTCGGCATAGCTGAGTGACACCTCGCCGTCGGTGATCGCGACCGCGTCCGGCGTCCGCGCGGCCTGGCGGGCGAACAACTCCGGCAGCGTCGCGACCGGAAGTTCCACCGCCGCACCATTTCCGTTCGCCGTCAGCGTGCGTCGCTCGGCGTCGTCCAGCAGGTCGAGCCGGCTCATCCGCACGTCCGGGTCGGCCGCTACCGACTCCAGCACCCGCACCAGCCTGCCGGCCAGCTTTTCGGCGGTCCGCTCGTCGAACAGGTCCTGGGCGTACTCGAGGGTACCGCCGATTCCGCCGGGCTGACCGGCGCCGTCCCGGGACTCGCCCAGCGTGACCGACAGGTCGAAGCGGGCGGCGACCGAGTCGCTCGCGTGCAGGGGCTCGACCCGGAGACCGGGCACCCGCCACGCTGACTTCCCTTCGCCGGCAGCGTTTCCGTGCAGCGCCAGCATGACCTGGAACAGCGGGTGCCGGGCGAGCGAACGCGCCGGTTTGAGCTCTTCGACGAGCCGCTCGAACGGCACGTCCTGGTGCGCGTACGCGGCGAGGTCGGTCTCCCGCACGCGGGCCAGCAGCTCCGCGAAGGTCGGGTCGCCGCCCGCGTCGGTGCGCAGCACGAGGGTGTTCACGAAGAACCCGGCCAGCTTCTCCAGCGCCGCGTCGCCGCGGCCGGCCACCGCCGTCCCCACCGGGATGTCCGTTCCGCAGCCCAGCCGCGAAAGCATCGCGACCAGCGCCGCCTGGACGACCATGAACAGGGTGGCCGAGTTGCGCCTGGCGAGTTCGGCGAGCGCGGTGTGCGTCCGCGGACCGACCCGCAGCGGCACGGCGCCGCCTTCGAACGACGCCACCGCCGGGCGCGTCCGGTCGGCGGGCAGTGCCAGTTCCTCCGGCAGGCCCGCCAGTGCGTCACGCCAGTAGCCGAGCTGCGCGCTGATCAGCGAGTCCGGATCGTCCAGCTCACCGAGGACTTCGCGCTGCCACAACGCATAGTCGGCGTACTGCACGGTCAGCGGCGCCCAGTCCGGCGGGCGGTTTTCCAGCCGGGCGGCGTAGGCGGTGTGCAGGTCGTCAGCGAGCACGCCCATCGACCAGCCGTCCAGCGCGATGTGGTGGGCCACCAGCATCAGCGCGTGGTCGGTGGCGGACAGCCGGAACAGTTCGGTGCGCCAGGGCGGCTCTTCCGCCAGGACGAACTCCTGCCGAGCGGACTCGGCCAGCGCGTCCGGCAACCGCTCGGACGTGACGTCCTCGACGCGCAGGACCGGTCCCGCGGTCAGGACTTCCTGCCGCGGCACCCCGTCGGTGTCCGGGAAGCGGGTGCGCAGCGTTTCGTGGCGGTCGGCGAGATCGCCGAGCGCCGCTTCGAGTGCCAGCACATCGAGGTCGCCGGAAAGCCGCAGGGCCAGCGGCATCGTGTAGGCGGCGCCCGCGCCGGAGGCCGCGAGCCTGCTGAGGAACCACATCCGCTGCTGCCCGAAGGAAAGCGGGATGACGTCCGGGCGTTCACGCGCGGCCAGCGCGGCTCGGGTCTCGCCCGCGGCACCGTCGACGAGCGCACCGAGGGCGGCCACCGTCTGCGCGCCGAACAGGTCGCGGATGGTGATCTCGGCGTCGAGCGCCGCGCGGATCCGGGCGATCAGCCGCATCGCCAGCAGCGAGTCCCCGCCCAGGTCGAAGAAGGACTCTTCCGCGCCCACCCGCGGCACACCGAGCACTTCGACGAAAAGTCCACAAAGGACATCTTCGGTCGGCGTGACGGGACCACGGCCCGGCGCGGCGGCGAACTCCGGTGCGGGCAGCGCGGCCCGGTCCAGCTTGCCGTGCACGGTGAGCGGCAGCTCGTCGAGTACGACGACGGCGGCGGGCACCAGGTAGTCGGGCAGCACTGTGCCCGCGTAGCGGCGGAGCTCGGCCGGGTCGACTCCGGCGTCCACCTCCGCCGGAACGACGTACGCGACCAGTCGTTTGGTCCCGGGCCGGTCTTCCCTCGCCAGTACAGCGGTCCGGCCGACGCCGGGGTGCCGGGCGAGCACCGCCGCGACCTCCCCGGGCTCGACGCGGAACCCGCGGATCTTGACCTGGTCGTCGGTGCGCCCGGCGAACACCAGCTCGCCGTCGCGGGTCCACTTCGCGAGGTCGCCGGTCCGGTACATCCGGTGCTCGGCGAACGGGCACGCGACGAACCGCTCGGCGGTGAATCCCGGCCGGCCGGTGTAGCCGCGGGCCAGCCCGGACCCGGCGAGGTACAGCTCCCCGAGCACGCCGGGAGGAACGGGGCGCAGGAACCGGTCCAGCACGAAGGCGCGGGTGTTGTCCCGGGGCATGCCGATCGGCAGCACCTCGGGGGTGGCGTCCTCCGGCGCCACCACGAACGTGGTCGCGCACAGGGTCGACTCGGTCGGCCCGTACAGGTGCCGCACCCGCAGCCGCGGCGCAGCCCGCCTGGCCGCGGCCACGGCGCCGGCGGGGACCACGTCGCCACCGGTCAGCACCTCGCGCAGACCGGTCAGCGCCCGCGGGGATTCCTCGGCCAGCACACCGAAATGCCCGGCGGTCACGTGGGCCACCGTCACGTCGTACGCCTCGATGAGACCGCTGAGCACCGAGGCGTCGACGGTCCCGGGCGGCGCGACGACCACCGTCGCCCCGTGCACGAGCGGCACCCAGATTTCGAAGGTCGACGCGTCGAAGGCGTGCGGCGCGTGCATCAGCACCCGGTCCCCCGGCGCCATGGCCCAGCCGCTGTCGCAGACCAGCCCGGTGACGCCGCGTTCGGTCGTCACGATGCCCTTCGGCACGCCGGTGGAGCCGGACGTGAACATCACGTACACCGCCGAATCCGGCGAAGGAGCGGGCACGATCGACGCGTTCGGCTCGGCGGGCAACGCTTCGTCGTCCCACCGCACCCAGCCGGGCTCGACCGGCCAGTCTCCTTGGTACACCACGAGTTCCGGCCGCGCGCCGGCGAGGATGTGCGCGATGCGCTCCGCCGGATATCCAGGATCCACCGGCACGTAGGCCGCACCGGTCTTCGTCACGCCCAGCAGCAGCACCACGAGTTCGGCGGAACGCTCCAGCAGCACGCCGACCCGGGACTCCCGGCCGATGCCCCGGCCGCGCAGCCAGTGCGCCACCCGGTCGGCCCTGGCCTCCAGCTCCGCGTAGGTCAGCTCGACCTCGCCGACGACCGCGACGGCGTCCGGCGTGCACAGCGCCTGCGCGGCGACCAAGCCCGCCAGCGAGTCCGCCGGTTCGGGCAGCGCGGTCTCGTTCCAGGACGCGACGACGTCGCGCTCCTCGGCGCCGGTCAGCACGTCAAGGCCAGTGAGCGGCACGGTGGGATCCGCCGCGACCTGCTCCAGCACGCGGGTCAGGCGGGTCGCCAAGCCTTGCGCGGTCGCCGCGTCGAAGAGGTCCGTCGCGTAGAGCAGCCCGCCGCGCAAGCCGTCCGGACGGCCGTCCTCGTCGTGCTGCTCGGCCAAGGTGAGCGACAGGTCGAAGCGCGCCGCCTCGGTCTCCTCCGCCGGCACCGGCCGCACGTCGAGGCCGGGCAGGTCCCAGGACGAGGATGCCGCCAGCGGCAGGCTCTGCAGCACCAGCATGACCTGGAACAGCGGGTGCCGGGACAGCGACCGCGCCGGCCGCAGCTCGTCCACCAGCCGCTCGAACGGCAGATCCTGGTGCGCGAAGGCAGCGAGGTCGTGCTCACGCACGTTCGCGAGCAGTTCCTCGAACGTCGGGTCTCCGCTGAGATCGGTGCGCAGCACCAGGGTGTTGACGAAGAACCCGGCCAGTTCCTCCAGCGCCGCGTCGCCCCGGCCGGCCACGACCGTGCCGATCGGGATGTCGCTGCCCGCGCCGAGCCGAGCCAGCAGCATCGCCAGCGCCGCCTGGACCGCCATGAACATCGTCGCGGAACCGCGCTTGGCGGCCGCCGCCAGCGAGGAGTGGGCTTCCCGGCCCA
Source organism: Amycolatopsis sp. (assembly GCF_035276945.1). GTDB lineage: Bacteria > Actinomycetota > Actinomycetes > Mycobacteriales > Pseudonocardiaceae > Amycolatopsis_E. Next base: position 21,422 of record NZ_DATELF010000083.1, read on the forward strand.
GCTCGACCGGGACCGACGCACCTCGGGCGGAAGCGATCGGGGGCCGGGCGCGGTCGGCGGGCAGGGTGAGCTCCTCGGGAAGCCCGGTCAGCATGTCCCGCCAGTAGGCGAGCTGGGCACCGATCACGCTGTCCGGATCACTCAGGTCACCGAGGACTTCCCGCTGCCACAAGGCGTAGTCGGCGTACTGCACCGGCAGCGGCGCCCAGCCGGGCGCCCCGCCGTCGAGGCGTGCGGCATACGCGGTGCGGAGGTCACCGGCGAGGACGCCCATCGACCAGCCGTCCACCGCGATGTGGTGCGCGACGAGCACCAGCACGTGCTCGTTCTCCGACAGCGCAAGGAGTTCGGCGCGCCACGGCAGGTCGGCGGCGAGGTCGAACCGCGCGGTGGCGACCTCGGCCATGGTCGGCACCACGGTGTCCGGGGTGACGGCCCGGGTGCGCAGCTCCGGCCGCCCGTGTGCGCCGTCCAGCACCAGTTGCCGTGGCACACCACCGGTTTCCGGAAAGACCGTGCGGAGGACCTCGTGCCGGTCCGCGACATCCGCGAGGGCCGCGCGTAGCGCCGCCACGTCCAGCGCGCCCTCCAGCCGCAGCGCGAGCGGCACGTGGTGGGCGGTCCCGGCGCCCGCCTCGGCGAGGCGGCTGAGGAACCACATCCGCTGCTGCCCGAAGGAAAGCGGCACCACCTCGGGCCGCTTCCCGGCGGTGATCCTGGCCCGGACGGCACCACCCCGGCCGCCGTCGACCAGAGCCGCCAGACCCGCGACGGTCGGCGCGCCGAACAGCTCCCGGATGGTGATCTCCACGTCGAGCGCCGCGCGGATCCGGGCGATCAGCCGCATCGCCAGCAGCGAGTCCCCGCCCAGGTCGAAGAACGAGTCCGCCACCCCGCCCGGCGTCACCCCGAGCACCTCGGCGAACAGCCCGCACAAGGTTTCCTCGGTGGCGGTGGCCGGGGCGCGCCCACCGGCGGAGCCGAACTCCGGGGCGGGCAGCGCCGCCCGGTCGAGCTTGCCGTTCGGGGTGGCCGGCAGTTCGGCCAGCTCGACGACCGCGGCAGGCACCATGTGGTCCGGCAACCTCTCGCCGACGAACTCGCGCAGCGCGGCGGATTCCACGCCACCGCCGGCCGGTACGACATAGGCCACCAGTCGCGGGACGCCGGGCTGGTCTTCCCGGGCGAGCACGACGGCGCGGCCGACGGACGGGTGGCGGCCGAGCACCGCTTCGATCTCGGCGGGCTCGATGCGGAACCCGCGGATCTTCACCTGGTCGTCGGCCCGCCCGGCGAACAGCAGCTGCCCGTCGCGGCTCCACCGCGCCACATCGCCGGTGCGGTACATCCGGCCGCCGTACGGGCACGCGACGAACCGCTCGGCGGTGCGGCCCGGCCGACCGCCGTAGCCGCGGGCCAGCCCGGGTCCGGCGACGTACAGCTCCCCGGCGACACCGGGCGCGACCGGCCGCAGGACCGCGTCGAGCACGTAGGCCCGCACGTTCCACAGTGGACGGCCGATCGGTACCCCGGTGAGCTCCGGCGTCGCGGCGAGTTCGTCCGACATCGTGACGCAGACCGTCGCCTCGGTGGGCCCGTAGGCATTGACCAGCCGCACGTCATCCGCCCAGGCCTCGGCCAGCGCGGGCGGGCAGGCTTCGCCCGCGACGATCACCGTCGCGAGGCCCGGCGGCAGTTCGTCCACCCCGGCCAGCGCGGACGGGGGCAGGGTGACGTGCGTGATTTCGTTGTCCGCCAGCACCTCGGCGAGCGGGCGGTGTGGCGGCATGCGGTCGGTGGGCGGCACGACCAGGGTAGCGCCGGAGGTCAGCGCCATCACCAGTTCCCACACCGAAGCGTCGAAGCCGAGCGCGGCGAACTGCAGCACCCGGCTGCCGGGCCCGGTGCCGAACCGGTCGAGCTGGCAGGCGGCCAGGCTCGCGATGCCCTCGTGCGAGACCACGACGCCCTTGGGTGTCCCGGTCGACCCGGAGGTGTAGATGACGTAAGCCGGGTGCGCCGGGCGCAACGGCACGGCGGGTGCGGTGGCCGGATGCCGGGCGATCTCCGCGGCCGTTGCCGGATCGTCGTAGACGACCCGGTGAAGGTGCTTCGGCACCAACGGCTCGGTCTCACGGCCGCACAGCACGAGCACGGGATCGGCGTCGGTCAGGACGAAACCGATGCGCTCGGCGGGATAGCCCGGGTCGACCGGGACGTAGGCGGCGCCCGCCTTGAGCACGCCGAGCAGGAGGACGGCCAGCTCCGCCGAACGGCCGAGCAGCATCCCGACCCGGTCCTCCGGCCGCACTCCCTTGTGCAGCAACCAGTTCGCGACGCGGCTCGCCCGTTCGTCGAGCTCGCCGTAGGTCAGCGTTCCCTCCCCGGTCACCGCGATACCACCGGGTGTCGCGCTGACCTGGGCGGCGAACAGCTCGGGCAGCGTGGCGGCGGGGACCGGCGCCGCGGTGTCGTTCCAGTCCTCGACGACCCGCCGCTCCTCCTCGCCGTCCAGCACGGCGAGCCCGCTGACCCGCGTGTCCGGCCGCGCCGCGGCCTGCCGCAGCACCCGGGTCAGCCGCTCGGCGAGCGTCCGCGCGGTGGCCGCGTCGAAGAGGTCGGTCGCGTATTGGATGCCGCCGGCGAGGCCGCCCGGCGCGCCCTGTTCGTCGCGGTGTTCGGACAGGTTCACCGACAGGTCGAACCGCGCCGCCACGGTGTCGTCGACCGGCATCGGCTCGACGGACAGCCCCGGCACCCGCACCGGTCGCTGCCCGCGCGGCAGGTTCTGCAGAACGAGCATGACCTGGAACAGCGGGTGCCGCGCCAGCGAACGCCGCGGGTTCAGTTGGTCGACCAGCCGCTCGAACGGTAGCTCCTGATGGGTGTACGCCGCCGTGTCGGCGTCCCGGACGCGCGCCAGCAGCTCGGCGAACGTGGGGTCACCGTTGACGTCGGTACGCAGCACCAGCGTGTTGACGAAGAATCCGGCGAGCTCGTCGAGCGCGCTGTCCCCGCGTCCGGCCACCGCGGTGCCGATCGGGATGTCCGTCCCGGCGCCGAGGCGGGTCAGCAGCGCGGCGAGCGCGGCCTGCACCACCATGAACAGGGTCGCGCCGGTCCGCTCGGCGATCCCGGACAGCCCGGCGTGCGCTTCCGCGTCCACCTCGAGCGGGACGGCACGCCCGCGGTGCGACGTGACCGTGGCGCGAGGCCGGTCCACCGGGAGGGTCAGTTCCTCGGGCAGACCGGCCAGCGCGTGCCGCCAGTACGCGAGCTGGCCGCTGATCAAACTGTCCGGATCTTCGAGTTCCCCGAGCACCTCACGCTGCCACAACGCGTAGTCGGCATACTGCACCGGCAGCGGCTTCCACTCTGGCGCGTGGCCGGAAACCCTTGCCCCGTAGGCGTTCCACAGCTCCGCGGTGATCAGCCCCATCGACCAGCCGTCCACCGCGATGTGGTGCGCCACGAGCACCAGCACGTGCTCGGTCTCCGACAGCGCGAGGAGTTCGACGCGCCACGGCAGGTCGGCGGCGAGGTCGAAGTGCCGGTCACCGGCGGCGGCCGTCAGCGCGGGCAGTTCGGGCTCGGTCGCGGCATACACCCGCGGGACCGGCCGCGCGGCGGGCCCGCTCAGGATCTCCTGGCGTGGTTCACCCTCGGTGGCCGGGTAGACGGTCCGCAGGGATTCGTGGCGATCGGCCACATCCCCGAGCGCCGCCCGCAACGCCGTCGCATCGAGATTTCCGCTCAACCGCAAGGAGAACGACACGTTGTACGCGGCTCCGGCGCCGGCCTCCTCGAGCTGGTTGAGAAACCACATCCGCCGCTGCCCGTAGGACAGCGGCAGGACGGCCGGCCGTTCCCGCACGGTCAGCGCGGCCCGGGTACCGCGGCGGCCGCCTTCCGCCAGCCGCGCCAGACCGGCCACGGTGGGCGCGCCGAACAACTCGCGAACACTGATCTCAATGTCCAATGCGGACCTCGCACGCGCGATCAGCCGCATCGCGAGCAACGAATCCCCGCCGAGCGCGAAGAACGAGGCGTCCGCCGGAACCCGCTCCAGCCCGAGCACCTCGGCAAACAGTCCACAGAGGACTCGTTCCGTCGCGGTGGCGGGTGCGCGACCGGGCGCGACGTCGAGCTCCGGAGTGGGCAACGCCGCCCGGTCGAGCTTGCCGTTGACCGTGACCGGAAGAGAGTCCACCGGGAGCAACGCGGCGGGGACCAGGTAGTCCGGCAGCACGCGAGCGAGGTAGTCCCGCACCGCCTCGGCATCGACTTGCCCGTTCGCCGGAACCACATACCCGACCAGCCGCTTCACCCCCGGCTGGTCCTCCCGGACGACCACCGCGGCCTGCCCGACCGCGGGATGCCCGGCCAGTGCGGCTTCCACCTCACCCGGCTCGACCCGGAAACCCCGGATCTTCACCTGTTCGTCGGCGCGCCCGGCGAACACCAGCCGTCCCTCGCGGCTCCACCGCGCCAGGTCACCGGTGCGATACATCCGCCCGCCCGGCGAACAAGCCACGAATCGCTGCGCGGTCGACGTCGGCGCGCCGTCGTATCCCCGCGCCACACCCGCACCGGCGACGTACAGCTCGCCGGTCACCCCCGGCGGCACCGGGCGCAGGAACTCGTCCAGCACGAAGGCACGGCTCCCGTCCATCGGGCACCCCAGCGGCACCGAATCCGGCACCTCGTCGGTCCTCGTGAACGCCAGTTGCGTGGTGAAAGCGGTGGTCTCCGTCGGCCCGTACGTCGTGCGCACCACCATGCCGGGATGAGCCGCCAGCAGCGCCCGGATCGCGGCCGCGGACACGACGTCGCCGCCAGTGGAAACCTCGTGCACCCCATCGAACATCTCCGGCGACTCTTCGGCCAGTACTCGGAACAACCCAGCTGTGGCATGGACGTTCGTCACCTGGTGTTCGGCGACGACCCGGGCCCGCTGCGCCGCGTCCACCTCACCGGCCGGCGCCAGCACCAGGCATCCGCCGCGCACCAACGGAACCCAGAGTTCGTAGGTCGAGGCGTCGAACGCGTGATTGGCCTGCACCAGTACCCGCTGGACCACCTCGGTGCGCCAGCACTCGTCGAGCACGAAACCCACGATGTTGGCGTGGGTGACCGCCACCCCCTTCGGCGTCCCGGTCGACCCCGACGTGTAGATGACGTACGCCAGTTGCTCCGGCCGCACCACCACATCCGGCGCCCCGGCGCTTCCCGCGGCCAGCACGTCGGCGACAGCGGTAGCGGGCGCACCGGCCACGGGCCGGTCCGCCAGTACCACCACGGGCGCGGAGTCGGTGAGCATGCGCGCGACCCGCTCGGCCGGACAGCCCGGGTCGATCGGCACATACACCGCCCCCGCCTTGAGCACGCCGAGCAGGACGGCGACCAGATCGGCAGAGCGCTCCAGCACGACCCCGACCCGATCCTCCGGCCGCACTCCCTTGTCCAGCAGCCAGTTCGCCACCCGGTTCGCCCGCGCGTCCAGCTCGGCGTAGCTGAGCGTGCCCTCGCTGCCCGCCACCGCGGCCGCGTCCGGCGAGCGCCGCACCTGGGTCGCGAACAGCCGCGGCAGGGTGCCCGCGGGGACCGGGACGGCGGTGCCCTGCCAGTGGTCGAGCACCGCGCGCCGTTCGTCGAGATCCAGCACCTCGAGCCGGCTGACCCGGATGCGCGGATCGGCCGCGATCTGCGCCAGCACCCTCGCCAGCCGTCCCGCGATCGCCACCGCCGTGAGCTTGTCGAACAGATCCGCGGCGTACTGCACGCCGCCGCCGAGACCGGCCGGTGCGCCATCGTCGTCGCGAAGTTCGTCGATCCCGATGGACAGGTCGAAGCGCGCGCCGCCCGCGATGTTCGCGGGCATCGGTTCCACCACGAGCCCCGGCAGCTCCCACGACGCCTCGGCCCGCGGATCGTCCTGCACTGCCAGCATGATCTGGAACAACGGGTTCCGCGCCAATGACCGTTCCGGCGCGACCTCGTCCACCAATCGCTCGAACGGCAGCTCCTGGTGCGCGTAAGCGGCCAGGTCCTGCTCGCGCACCCGCGCCAGCAACTCCGCGAACGTCGGATCGCCGCTCACGTCCGTGCGCAACACCAGGGTGTTGACGAAGAACCCGGTGAGATCCGCCAGCGCGCTGTCCGTGCGCCCGGCGGTCGCCACACCGACGGGAACGTCGGTGCCCGCACCGAGGCGCGCCAGCAGCATCGCCAGCGCCGCCTGGACGACCATGAACAGCGTGGCCGAGCTGTCGCCCGCGATCCGGACGAGACTCTTGTGCGCGGCCACGTCCAGCTGGAACGGCACCACGCCGCCGACGAAGGACGGGACGGCCGGGCGGCCGTGGTCGGTGGGCAGGGCCAACTCCTCGGGCATACCGGCCAGCGCGTCGCGCCAGTACGCGAGCTGGGCGCTGATCAAACTGTCCGGATCGTCGAGTTCCCCGAGCACCTCACGCTGCCACAACGCGTAGTCGGCGTACTGCACGGGCAACGGCGTCCACTCCGGTGCCCGCCCGGAAACCCGCGCGGCGAAAGCGGTGCGGAGGTCCCTGGCGAGTACGCCCACGGACGAGCCGTCCACCGCGATGTGGTGGGCGACGAGCACCAGCACGTGTTCGGTATCCGACAGCGCGAGCAGTTCGACACGCCACGGCAACTCGGTGGCAAGGTCGAAGCCGCGTCCGGCGGCCGCGGTCACCGCACCCGGCACGTCCGCCGGAACGGCGTCGGCGCAGCTCAGGGCGGGCCGGCCCGGCGCGCCGTGCCGGATCTCCTGCCGTGGCAAGCCATCGGTGGCCGGGTAGACGGTCCGCAGGCACTCGTGGCGATCGGCCACATCAGCCAGCGCCGCTTCCAGCGCGGAGACGTCGAGCGCGCCGCTCAACCGCAAGACCAGCGACACGTTGTACGCCGCTCCGGCGCCCGCCTCTTCGAGTTGGTTGAGAAACCACATCCGTTGCTGCCCATAGGACAGCGGCAGCACTTCGGGCCGCTCTCGCGCGGTGATCGCCGCTCGGACCGTGCCGCCCCCGGTGCCGGCCAACCGTGCCAGCCCGGCCACGGTGGGCGCACCGAACAGGTCCCGGATACCGATCTCCGCGTCCACCGCGGACCGGATACGGGCGATCAAGCGCATGGCCAGCAACGAATCGCCGCCGAGGGCGAAGAAGGAATCGTCGACGTCGACCCGGTCGCGGCCGAGCACGTCGGCGAACAGTCCACACAGGACTCTCTCCACGGCCGTCGCGGGAGCGCGACCGGGAGTGTGGTCGAACTTCGGGGTGGGTAGTGCTGCCCGGTCGAGTTTGCCGTTCGCCGTGACCGGCAACGAATCCACCATGAACACCGCGGCAGGCACCAGATAGTCTGGCAGCATCCCGGCCAGGTACGCACGCAACCCGTCGGTGTCGACCTGTCCGTTGGCCGCGACGACGTAACCGACCAGACGTTTGATTCCCGGTTCGTCCTCCCGCACGATCACCGTGGCCTGACCGACATCGACATGCCCAGCCAGGGCGGCTTCCACTTCACCGGGCTCTACCCGAAAACCACGAATCTTCACCTGATCATCAGCACGCCCGGCAAAGCTCAGCAACCCATCAACAGTCCAGCTCACCAGATCACCGGTCCGGTACATCCGCCCACCGAACGGACACGCCACGAACCACCCCGCCGTCAGCCCGGCCTGGCCATCGTAACCACGCGCCACACCCGCACCGGCCACATACAACTCCCCGATCACCCCCGGCGGTACCGGACGCAAAAACCCGTCGAGCACATAGACGCGGGCGTTGTCCATCGGATGACCGAGAGGCACCGAATCCGGCACCTCCTCACCCGACCCAAACGCCAGTTGCGTGGTGAACGCGGTGGTCTCCGTCGGCCCATACGTCGTGCGCACCACCATGCCGGGACAAGCCGCCAGCAAAGTCCGAACCGCGGCCGCGGACACGACATCGCCGCCAGTGGAAACCTCACGCACCCCCTCGAACACCTCCGGCGACTCCTCCGCCAGCACCCGGAACAACCCGGACGTGACATGCACGTTCGTCACCCGATGTTCAGCGACGACCCGCGCCCACCGCGCCAGATCCGCCGGCGCCAACACCAGACACCCACCCCGCAACAACGGAACCCACAACTCATACGTCGACGCATCGAACGCATGATTGGCCTGCACCAGAACCCGCTCAACCACCCCAGCACGCCAACACCGATCCAACACAAAACCCACGACATTCGCATGAGTCACCGCCACCCCCTTCGGCGCCCCCGTCGACCCCGACGTGAACATCACATACGCCAAACCCTCCGGCGAAACCGCAATACCAGGCGCCCCATCACCACCCACCGCCAAAACCTCCGCCACCCCAACCGTGCACAACCCCTCCACAAACCGATCCGCCAACACCATCGACAACCCGGCATCCGCCACCAACCCCCGCAACCGCTCCACCGGATGTCCCCCATCCAACGGCACATACACCGCCCCCACCTTCAACACACCAAGCAACACCGCGACCAAATCCGCCGACCGCCCCATCAACACACCAACCCGATCCGCACACCCCACCCCCCTACCCAACAACCAATTCGCCACCCGATCCGCCCGCCCATCCAACTCCCCATACGTCAACGACACATCACCATCAACAACCGCGACCCCACCCGGCACCCGAGCCACCTGCACCGCGAACAACTCCGGCACACTCACCGAAGGCACCACCACCGCGGCGCCCTGCCACTGGTCGAGCACCGCGTGCCACTCGGCCGGCTCCAGCACGTCCAGCTCACTGACCCGCAGGCGCGGATCCGCGCCCACCTGTTCCAGGAGCCGGGCCAGCCGCGTGGCGAGCGCCGTCACCGTGGACTCGTCGAATAGTTCCGTCGCGAACTGGATCTCGCCGCCGAGCCCGGCCGGTTCGCCCCGCTCGTCCCGGTGCTCGCCGACACTGATCGACAGGTCGAACTGGGCGGCCACCGACTCGTCCACGCGCACCGGTTCGACCACGACACCGGGCAGATCCCACTCCTCGCCCGCGGGCGTGTTCCGCAGCGTGAGCATGATCTGGAACAGCGGGTTGCGGGCGAGCGACCGCTCCGGCGCCAGTTCGTCCACCAGCCGTTCGAACGGCACGTCCTGATGGGTATAGGCGGCCAGATCGGTTTCGCGCACCCGGGCGAGCAAGTCGGCGAAACTCGGGTCACCGCTCACGTCGGTCCGCAACACCAGCGTGTTCACGAAAAACCCGACGAGGTTCTCAAGCGTCGCGTCGCCCCGCCCGGCCACCGTGGTGCCCACCGGGATGTCCGTGCCCGCGCCGAGGCGTGCCAGCAGCATCGCCAGCGCCGCCTGCACCACCATGAACAAAGTGGACGAACCCTGCTGTGCCACTTCCACCAGGCGCGCGTGCGTGTGCGCGTCGATCCCGAACGGCACGGTCGCGCCCGCGAACGACGGGATGGCGGGCCGCGGCCGGTCGGTGGGCAAGGTCAGCTCCGCGGGCAGTCCGGCCAGCGCCCGCCGCCAGTACGCGAGCTGGCCGCTGAGCACGCTGTCCGGATCGTCCAGGTCCCCGAGCACCTCCCGCTGCCACAGCGCGTAATCGGCGTACTGCACCGGAAGCGGCGCCCAGCTCGGCGGCCCACCGCGCAGCCTGGCGTCGTACGCGGCCTGGAGTTCCCGCGTGACGAGCCCCATGGACCAGCCGTCGACGGCGATGTGATGAGCCACGATCACCAGCACGTGCTCGGTCTCCGAGCACGTGAGCAGTTCGGCCCGCCACGGCGGTTCCGCGGCCAGGTCGAATCCCTGGCCCACGATGCCGGCCACCGCACCGGGAACCTCCGGCCCGGTCACCGGCCGGCTCCCCAGCGTCGGCCGGGACGACGGTCCACAAAGGACTTCCTGCCGCGGGGCGCCTTGGAGCGCGCGATAAACCGTGCGCAGGGATTCGTGCCGATCGGCGACGTCGCCGAGTGCGGTCTCCAGTGCGGCGACGTCGAGGTCACCGGTCAGCCCGAGCACCAGCGGCACGTGGTAGGCCGCGCCCGCGCCTGCCTCCTCGAGCTGGTTGAGGAACCACATCCGTTGCTGCCCATAGGACAGCGGCAGCACCTCGGGCCGCTCTCGCGCGGTCAGCGCGGTCCGGGTTCCGCCGTGGCGGTGGTCAGCCAGCCGCGCCAGTTCCGCCACCGTGGGAGCACCGAACAGGTCCCGGATGCCCAAGTCTGCCTTCAGCGTGACGCGGACTCTGGCGATCAGCCGCATGGCCAGCAACGAGTCACCGCCGAGGGCGAAGAAGGAGGCCTCCGCCGGAACCCGCTCCAGCCCGAGCACCTCGCCGAACAGTCCACAGAGGACTTCCTCGACCGCGGTGGCCGGTCCACGTCCGGTGCCGCGCGCGGTGAACTTCGGGGTGGGTAGTGCTGCCCGGTCGAGTTTGCCGTTCGCCGTGACCGGCAACGAATCCACCATGAACACCGCGGCAGGCACCAGATAGTCTGGCAGCATCCCGGCCAGGTACGCACGCAACCCGTCGGTGT
>NZ_DATELF010000084.1:0-11680 GCF_035276945.1 Amycolatopsis sp.
AGCAGGACCAGGGACTACGCTCAGCATCGGGTCGTACCTTCCCGGCCGACGCGCCAACGTCGGCCTTGCTTGGAACCTTCAACCGGTCACCGGGAAGGTACGCCCCCTCCCGGCCCATCCACAGGTTTCAAGCATTCCTCCCGAAGACAGCGTCCCGCGAGCAGCGGTTCGCTCCTCTGGAAGAACAGCGGGTCTGGTGGGCCGTGCGTCTGTTGGACGACCCTGTCGACCCGAGTACCGTGCCGCCTTCTCGCCGGTGCGTGTTCGGCGGCGGCCTGAGTGTCTGGCCGCCGTACCTGTCGGGCGAGTCTCGGATGGGCCGGATCCGCCAGCAGCTGGTCGACCTCGCCGGACCGCTGTGCCACGCTTGCGGCCGGGCCATTGGCGTCGTCGTCGATCACGACCACTTCACCGGGCACGTTCGCGGGTTGTTGTGCTGGACCTGCAACGCCTGGATCGACGAGTGTCCGCATCTCGACGGCTGCCCCCGGGCGAGCTACCTCAACGACCCGCCCGCGGGGCACCTGCGTGTGCGCTACCCGCTCGCGCATCGCGATCGGGAACACGACCGTGCGCGCATCGAGTACCTCGGCATCGACCCATTTCCCCCGGCTCGGCCCTACCGCCGCGGACAGCATGGAGCCTGATGCCGAGTCCGCACCTGAGCCGGAGCCGCCAGCGGTGCGGGAGCCCGCGGCGACGGCAGCGGGGTCCCGCACGGTGCTATTCGCGTGCGCGCTGCTTCTCGACCTGGCGGTGGTACTTGTTCGTCAGCGAGCCGTCGCTGGTCGGGACGTGGCGCCGGTGCAGCTCGGGCTCGTTGTCGTGGTGGAAGTACCGGTACCGCGCGTCGTGGCCCTGCGTGCGAACCCAGATCCGCCAGCACGTCCTCCAGCCAGCGCCGGGCGAACGCGCGCCGGTTCTTCACCTGCGCCATCACGGGTTCCAGCAGATTTCCGATCTCCTCGTGCAGTGCCTCGCTGTCCGGATCAAGCAACGACAGGCATTGCCCGGCCAGCGTCGATGCCTCGTCGGGCAGGGACCCGAGGGCCTCGCCGGTACGGAACGGGAAGCTGGCGTAGCGCCGGTAGCAGTCGATCACGTACTCGGGGAACGCGGGGAACCGGTCCGGCCAGTCGTCCCCGCCGGGCAGGGTGTAGTAGTCCAGCAGCATGAACAGGTCGTCGAGGTGGAACGCGTCCTCGGTGACATCCGGGCTGGGCTCGTCGAAGCTCTTCAGGTTCGGGACGTCAGGCTCGGTGGTGATGGCTTTCCTCCGCACTCAGCGGGATCGGACCAACAGCCCACGTTCAACGGCCAGCCCCGCCGCGATGTTCCCGACACTCGGGTTAAGCCAGAACTCCCGCGCTGACAACAACGTCCACGTCCGCGCCCTCGGCTCCGGCGAGCGGCTCAGAAGCCGCTGCCCAGCGGCCAGCTGTGGTCGCTGTCGGGGTCGTCGAGCCAGATGAACTGCTTGCCCGGGACGTTGAGTGCGGTGACGCCGAGCCGGGCGGCGTCTGGCTTGTCGAGGGCGTCGAACGTGGCGGCGGCGTGCTCGATGGTGTCCCACAGCCGGTAGGGCCCGGACTGCCGGACCGCCCAGGTCCCCTCGGCCAGCGGTGTCAGGTCGGCTTCGGCGCGGGCGGGGCCGCGTTCGGCTACGACGACGCCGTGTTCGAGGCTGCCGCCGAACTGCAAACCTGGCGCGTGCAGCCAGAGGAACAGCTCCAGATCTGGTCGGTCCAGCAGCGCGGCGGGATCGACGGCCGTGGTGCCGTAGTGCGGGATGCCGGTCGATGCTCCGACCGGTTCTTGCCCGGGCCCGAAGGGGCTTTCGACGTCGGTGCGCATTGGCATGAACAGCACCGGGAACGGGTCGATGCGGCCTGCGACCTCGTCGTCGGCGGTCTTGTCGAGCACGAGCAGCGGCCCGGCGGTGCCGGCGTCGAGCGGAGCGACGATCCGGCCGCCGTCGGCGAGCTGGTCGATCCAGGCCGGCGGGATCGCGGTGACCGCGCAGGTCGCGATGATCCGGTCGAATTTCATCTCGCCCGGCCATCCGGCGAAGCCGTCGCCCGCGGCCAGGTGCGGGCTGTATCCGGCGGCGGTCAGGTGCTCGTGGGCGGCGTCGACCAGGTCGGGGTCCAGGTCGAGGGAGTAGACGTTGTCCGCGCCGAGGCGATGCGACAGCAGGGCCGTGTTGTAGCCGGTGCCGGTGCCGATCTCCAGCACCCGGTGCCCCGGCTCGGCGGCGAGCCGCTCCAGCATCACTGCCATCACGGTGGGCTTGCTCGAGGACGAGCTGGTGATCTCCCGCCCGGCCGGGGCGTCGGCGGCGGGGCGGGTCTGGGTGGCCAGGGATTCGTCGGAGTAGACCGCGTCCAGCCAGCCCGGATCACCCGTGCCGAGCGAGGCGGGGCCGTCGAGGATGCGCGGGACGAACAGGTGCCGGGGCGTCGCGGCGAACGCGTCGCGCCAGGCCGGGTCGGCCAAGACACCGGCGGCAACGAGCTCGTCGGCGAGGGCGGCCGCCCGGGTTTCCCAGGTGGCGGTGTCCAGGACGTCCACGGTCTACTCCTCGGTCAGTGCGTCGGCGATCGCCGCGGCGATCGGCAAGTCGCATTCTTCGGCCAGCCAGCCCCACGCGGCAACCGCGTTCGCCTCAAGACAGGTCCACGCCCCGTCCGGGTGAACGACAAAATCGAACGCGCTGAACGCCAGCCCGGCCACGTCCAGGTACCGGGCGATCCCCGCCCGGACGTGCTCGGGGACGTCGATCACCTCGTAGGTCAGGGCGTCGTAGTCCGACCGCCAATCTACCTGCGCCTTGTCGCTACTCGCGTGGATCGCCACTCCGAACAGCCGGTCCCCGACCGCGGTCACGCGGGCCTCGAACCGCTTCGGCTGCCACTGCTGAACGAGGTGCGCCGTCAACTCAACCCCGTCCAGCGCGTCGAGTTCGTCGCGGCCGAGACGCCGGGTATAGACCAGCGCCTCGCCGCCGGACTCGTACACCACCGGCTCGGCCAGCGGCTTCACGATCAGGTCCCCGAATTCCTTCGCGAACGCCCGGACCGCGTCGGCGTCGTTGGTGATCAGCGTCGGCGGGACGGCCAGCCCGGCCTGCTTCAGCACGGCCAGCTGCCGCGGCTTGTACGCGGCATCGGCCAGCGCCGACGGGTGCGAGAACCAGGTGACCGGCAGGCTCGCCAGCACGCCGCCGAGCCCGACCCGGGCCTGCGCCCGGCTGAACCGCAACTCCGGAGCGGACATCCCGGACGGCATGACGGGTTCGGTCGGTTTGCCGTAGTAGACCGCGGTGACCTCGTGCAGCGGGACGTCGTGCTCGGTGGTGCGCAGGGCACCGCGCCAGCCGGCCGTGTCCGGGGTCAGCTCGGCGCCGATCGACATGGTGAGCGGAAAGTCGCCGATGTTGACCGCCTGCCAGCGGACACCGCGGGCATCGAGTTCCCGCCCGACTGCGGCGGCCGCGTAGTCCTCCTGGATGCCGATCAGCAGGACCAGCGGATCGCGGTGCTCAGTCATCCGGGGTGGTGTAGGAGTCGTCGACCAGCTTGCCGTCCTCGTTGCAGTTGCGGCGATGGAACGTGTCGTGTGCCGTGGTGCGGTGCTTGGCCTCCGGTACCACCGTGATCCGCCGGGCCTGCACGCCGCGCAGGATGAACGGCCGGACGACACTGGGGTTCTCGTCGGACAGCGGCCGGGCGCCGACGTTGACCGGGAACCGCTGGCTCGTCGGCATCAACGGGTCACCAAGGTCTCCGGCTGCCGTGTCGAACGGGGGCATGCTGAACTCGACCTCCCTGGTTGGGGTGCGCGGTAGCACACTCGGGGCGCTTATCCACCCTGCTCAGGCGCGGACGACCGAGGCAAGATCCGACCGAGCGAACCTGCTGGTCACGTCGGCGCGGACGCGGCTACGGCTCGCTCTCGGCGGGCACTCCGCGGCGCCGGGATCGGCAGGATGCCGTGCACGGCGGCGATTTCATTGTCGGCCAGGATCTCGTGCGGGTTCTGCCGCAGCCACAGCCCGCACGAGCCGCAGGCGTCGAAGACGCCGCCGAGGGTACGGAACTGGACCGGGCTGATCATGTCGGTCGGGTGCCCGAGGTGGTAGCCGAGCGAGGGATGGCACACCGGGTGCAGCTGGTGATATCGGCCGGCGGCCGCGACGTCCTCGGCCAGGTAGGCGTGGCGGCGGCTGTCCCCGCCGTAGAACGGATCACCATACGTGTCGGCCTCGTGCTGCCCGTCATCGCGTGCCCGCCCCCGTCCTCGACCGTCGTGCTAACTGGAGGAGACCGCGACCTGCGGGTGTGCCTCTAGGCTGAGCTGCGACTCACGGTGGATTCACGCACACTCACGGTCTTCGAATGGCGGAGGCGGCGATGACGACGGGCACGACCGGCACCACGGACACCGGCGGGCCGGATGCCGAGGTGAACGTGTTCGCCGTCGAGCTCGAACGCTGGCGCGACGTGCGCGGATTCTCCCGCGCCGCGCTGGCCAAGGTGATGGGCTACGACCGCTCCTACGTGTCGAAGGTGCTCTCCGGAACGGAGAATCCGTCCGAGCCGTTCGCCGCGCACGCGGAGAAGGCGCTGCGCTCGGGCGGCGCGCTGGTCGCGGCCTGGCGCGACTACGACGCCGACCGGCCCGCCAAAACCCGTCCGCCCGCACCACCACTGCCGGACCCGCAGACGGGCAGCCTGGTGGTCGACCATGACGACGCGACCCTGCGCTACGAGGACGGCGTCTACCGGCTCACCCAGCGCCGGCACCTGGTCAACCAGGGCGCCGAGCCGATCACCCGCTACCTGATCCGCATCTCCGTAGACCGGTTTCCCGGCGATCCGGAGCGCTCGAACCAGCTCTACTCCGAGAACCCGCTGACCTGGGACGAGATCGACCTGCACGCCTGGCACGGCCGCGGCCGCGCGAACCCGATGGGCTGGACCGCGCATCACGACCGCGACGCGTTCAAGGAAGTGTGGCTGCTCTTCGCCGGCGAGCACGGGCATTTTCCGTTGTATCCCGGGGAATCCTGCTGGATCGAGTACGAGTACACCGTCAGCGAGATGCACTGGGGCAACTGGTTCCAGCGCGCCGTCCGGCTCCCGACCCGCACCCTGTCGGTGTGCCTGGACTTCCCGGCCGACCTCGCCGCGTCCGTCTGGGGGCTGCATACCTCGATGACCGCGCAGGCGATGCCATTCGCCACCGCGATCGCCCGCGACGACACCGGCGACCGGCACATCTTCTCCTGGTCCTGCGAGGACCCGCCGCTGCACGCCCGCTACCGGCTCGAATGGGACTTCCGCGGCCGCGCCGCCTCGGACGGCCCGCCGCCCGCGCCGAGCGCCGTGATGGCGGCCCTCGGCATCGTGCAGGACAGCGACCCCGCGTTGCGTCGCGTCGCCCGCCGCTTCGACCTCCCCGCCGAGACCGAGGACGCCCGCCGGGTGGTGACCGCGCTGAACTCCGCCTGCGAGCGGGTCGCCCAGGCCCACACCTTCGGCAAAGGCATGGGGATCGCCGCGCCGCAGATCGGGATCGAC
Organism: Amycolatopsis sp.; assembly: GCF_035276945.1. GTDB lineage: Bacteria > Actinomycetota > Actinomycetes > Mycobacteriales > Pseudonocardiaceae > Amycolatopsis_E. Next base: position 5,583 of record NZ_DATELF010000084.1, read on the forward strand.
CGTGCGGCGGCGATCGTGCGGACGCCGGACGGCGAGGCGATCACCCTGTTCAACCCCACCATCATCGAATCCGGCGGCGAGGTCGACGAGCAGTACGAGGGCTGCCTCTCGTTCTTCGACGTCCGCGGACAGGTCCCGCGCTCGCATGTGATCCACGTCGAGCACACCACCATCGACGGCCAGCCGAAGATCACCGTGTTCGAACGCGGCGTCGCCCGCCTCGTCGCCCACGAAGTCGACCACCTGCACGGGCAGCTCTACACCGACCAGATGCGCGTCGGGGTCGAGCCGATCCCGGTCGAGCAGTACCGCGGCACCGGCACCAGTTGGAAGTACTGATGGCCCGCTGGAGCTTCCGCCGGTGGCCGTACCAGCCGACGTTCCCGATCACCATCGCCGGGCCTCCGGCCCGCCAGCTGATGCACCGTCCCCATGCCGACCAGCATTACTCCGAATCCGCCGAACGGCCACCGCAACCCCCGGCTCCGGCCAGTCGAGGCTCCCCGCGCGCGCCGGGCGAGGCGAGCCGGTCAGAAGTCGACCTCGCTCTCCTCCACGGTGGCCGGGTCGCGCAGCGGCCGCAGGCCCTGTGCGGGCTGGGACGGGGTGATCGAGTAGCGGCCCAGGACGTTGACGTGCTTGTCCTTCAGCGGCGAGAGCCGGGCCTTGTCGGCGTCGTCGATGACGTGCCCGTCGGCCTCGAGCTGGGCGACCGCGGCGTCCAGGTAGCGGGTCGTCCAGAGTAGGGGTGACGGGGAGGAAGCTGTCACCAGCCGCAAACGAGCTTATCGTTGCTGGTCAGCGGGGTTTGTTCTTGGCGAGGCGGTGGAGGCTGGCGCCTCGTGTCAAAGCTCGAAGTCGCCTGTGATGTCTTCCGAAGTTCTCTGCACGGTGCTCAGTCGGGGTGCGTAGCGAAGGGGATCTTGGTTCGCTGCTCGTTTCGCTCATAGACGCGATCAAGTCTGAAACCGGAGCGTGAGGTGGCCTACGGGGACGGTAGGGCCGTCACTGGTCTGCCCTACCGCGACCGGGTCTTTCATCTCGAACGAACGCTCGACGTCGCGGTGCCGGCGTGCCCGTCGCGAGCTACCGGATAACGGGCCATTATCCGGTAGCTTGATCCACAACGAGGATCGGCGACCAGCGCGAACTCCCCGCCTGGCAGTTGTGAGGCGTCATTTCGCTGGCCTGGAATACGTCACCAGGTGTCAGTAGGTAGGCGTCACTCGATGTCACTGGTTTCCCGGTGATCCCCCGCGTGGGCGTGTCAGTAATGACGCCCGGCCGCTGACAAATCGAATCGGAGCCTGATTGATCGTCTATCACTTGCCCACCGTGAGTGTGACTGCGCTTCAGTTGCGCTTCAGTTGGCCAGTCGTGCGTGGTTTCTAGTCAGGGTTGGCGTTGGTCCGTGTGGGTGGTCTGCCTGGAGTGGCTGGTACCTGTGCGAGCGGTCATTCTTCAAACTCGGCGGCCTGGGTCTGCGGCTGCTCTACGATCGGCGGTGAGCGACGTGTGGACCGGTGACGTGGATGGCTGAAAAACGAACTAAGAATGTCGATCGCCCATGGGAAGGGTTGACTGGCACAGATCGGCAGCAGGTCTACCTGTTGGCGGCCAGAACTGGCAATCGCTCGGCGTGGGATGTCCTGGTCGCGGAGATGACGCCGCTTGTCTGGCATGTGGCGCGGGGCAACGGGCTGGACCGGCACGCCGCGGAGGACGTGGCAAGGACGGTGTGGCTGGCGCTGTTCAGCCACCTCGACCAGATCAGGGAACCCAAGGGCCTCGTTGGCTGGCTGATCACCACCACACGGCACGAGTCGCTCCGCAGTCACGGGCGCAAGCCGCCGCCGGTCCCGCTCACCGACGTGCTGGACGAGACCATGCCGGGCACCCAGCCCGCCGAAGCCGAGGTGTTGCACGCGGAGCGGGACCGGCGGCTCTGGCTTGCCTTCCAGCAGCTCCCCGGCCGCTGCCAGGAGTTGCTCCGGCTGACCGTCTTGGCCGGGCGCGCCGAGTACCGCGTGGTGGCCGACGTCATGCTGAGGCCGCGCGCGAGTATCGGGCCGAGCAGGCGACGATGCCTGAAAACGCTGCGCGAACTGTTCTCCGTGCTCTCCGAATTCGGGGAGGAATCCTGGCCGGGCAGTGACGAAGAGCTGTTCAGGCAGCTGGACGCGCTGTTCGACATGGTGGACGCGGTCCCTGACGACTTGGCCGCCCGGATGGCGTTCGCCGTGGCTGTGGAAGACGCGGTGGAACGCATTGGCGTCGAGGACGCTCGGGACGTGCCTGCTGCCTCCGTTGACCAGGAAGAGGCCACCGGCAGCGACCGAGCGGGGCGGGTCCCCGAGCAGCACACCACACGAGTGCTGGACCAGTCGCTTTTCGTGTATGTGGCGGGGAATGACTACGAGGCGGCACAGGAGTTGGCTGCTGCCATCACGGAGGTGCTCGCGCGGCAGGGGATTGAGGCCGCACCGGATGGGCCTCCCGTGATCTCCTCATGGGCTCAACGGTTCACCTTGAGCGTCAAACGGTTCCTGAGCCGCTCTGAGGTCAAGCAACGGCTGCAGAAGGTCGAGCACGCCCTCGAGGTCGTCGCTGTGCAGAAGCCGATGAGTGAAGTGAATGCGCAGCACGCCGACGCGGTGAACAAGCTGCTGTCCTCGGCGGAGAAATGCGATAGCTTCGTGGCCCTCGTCGGATCGATGTTGATGGTGAAACACACCGACGAGTCGGGCCGGGTCAACGCCTATGCGCAAACGCTCTCGGTGGCGCAGGTTCGCGCACTTGAGCGTAACCAGCATCTGCTCAAGTCTCCCGCTGCGTTGCTGGCGCACCTGGAGACGCTGTCCCACGAGGATGACATCCCAGCAACGAGGGACGTCCATGATGTGAACGGCGCGATCCGGCCGAGCAGTCAGTTGGATCGCCGAACCTGAACGAACCCGTAACACCGAGCCAGGCGGAGGTGTTCCGAGAAGTCTGTTTCATAGGCGACCACCTATGAAACACCCGGCGGCGTCCGGCACGTTCAGGCCTGATCGTGTTTCATAGGACGATTCAAACAGCTGGACGGTTGAAACGCACCCATGAAACGATCCCGGGGTGAGCGACGACGATTTCCTCCGGGTCGAGGATCACGACTGCCCGATGTCGAGCTGCGCCGCCCCGGCCGGGTCGCCGTGCCGGACCGGCAAGGGCAAAGTGGGCGTCCAGTACCACACCGCGCGGTTCCGGCTCGTGCCCGCGCTGGCCAAGGCGCTCACCGTCGCCACGCCCGCGCTGCGCAAGCCGGGCACGGCCTGGACCGAGTTGCCCCGCCCGGCGGCGGCCGGTGCTGAGCCGGCCGGGCACGCCCGGATCGGCTACGCCCGCGCCTCCACCGCCCGCCAGTCCCTCGACACCCAGCTCGACTCCCTCGCCCGCGCCGGAGTCGCCCGGGTGTTCTCCGAGAAGATCTCCACCCGCGCGCTGCGCCGCCCCGAACTCGACAAGGCCGTCACGCTGGCCCGCGAGATGCGCGCCTCCGGCCTCGCGGTCACCCTCGTCGTGCACGAGCACAAACGCCTCGGCCGCGGCATCGAACTGGCCACCCTCGCTGAGCAACTACGCGCCGCTGGCATTGGCCTGCAGTTCCTCACCGGCGAGCTGCAGGGCTCCCACGACCCGACCGGCATCGTGTTCACTGTCCTGGCCGCCCTCTCGGGGATGGAACGCGAGTACATCCGCGACCGCACCCTCGAAGGACATGAGTCCGCCCGCTCCCGCGGCAAGAGCATCGGCGGCGCCGCCGTCACCGACGACGCCATGCTCTCCCACGCCCTGCACCTGCGCGACCAGCAAAACCTCAGCCTCCGCGAGATCGCCAAACGCCTCGTCATCACCACCGGCAAGAAGAAAGGCCAGCACCCCTCGCCAGCCACCGTCCTGCGCATGCTGCGCGACCACGACCAGCGCACAGAAGCGGCGGCCGGATCATGAAGGCGGTGGATTCGACGTGGCCGCTGTGGGCGGACACCGCGACCGTCGACGGCGCCGGCCCCTGTCTGGGTAGCCGCTGACGAATCCGGCTCCTCGGGAGAAAATCTCGCCGGTCCGCAGGGCGGCGGCGTGTTCGCTCATGCTGCGGTACGGATCGACGACAAGACCGCAGGCCCGCTTCTCGCCGACCTGCGACAGCAGGCAGGAGCAACTCAGTCTCCCGAGGCGAAGTTCGCCCAGTTCAAAACCAGACGTGGTCGGAAAGCCCTCGCCGATGCGCTGGGGCCTGGTGGTGCGCTGGAAGACCGGGTCGTCATTGACGACAAGCGCTACCTGATCGTCTCGAAGATGATCGACTTGCTGGTCGAGGAATTGACCCACACACGGGGCATCGACTTGTACCGCGATGGCACGGCACGGAAGCTGGCGGTCTCCCTCTTCCGCGATGGACCCCGCGGGCTCGGCGAGCTGTGGGATCCCTTGATGGCCGCCTTCGTCAGCCTGGCCAGAACGACCCATCGCGGCGGAGGCGACAAGGAAACCGTCGACTCGTTCTTCGCCCGGCTCGATCAAGCGCGGTGGCGCTGCCGGAGAAGGTCCGTCGAGCCGCTACTGGGCCTGCTGCTCCAGACCCGCGCTCACGCCGACGACCTGGTGCTATTGGACAAACTCAGGACTGAACAGCTTCTGCTTGTCGTGCAGGAACCGCATCGCGCCGTGGTCGGCGGACCTGGCCGCATCGGCCGGCCGCGTTGTGATCGAAGCCCAGCTCAGGAGCCCCACCGAGATCGCAGACGCCCTGCAACCTGCGGTCATGCCGTTGATCCGTGAACGCGTGGCGGCAGACCTGCCCCTGTGAACCTCGCTCCACATACGCGACTTCGAACATCCATGCAACCGGCTTCGGACATCGCCACTACAAGGCGATGAGCTCAGCGATCTTCTTAGCGATGTCTTTGAGCGAGTCCTCGTCAGTGCTGAGACCGTTGCGGGAGCCGAGGAGCGGGCTGACGGCCCGAATTTCGTCGTAGGTCACCCCGTGCGCGACGGGGATCAGCAGGTCGCGAGCCAGCAGCTCAGAGAGTTCCTTCTCGGACACACCACCGCGTTCGATGCGCTTGAGGAAGGCGGGCGTGATGAGGACGAGACCGATGCGCGTCTTGGCCAGGCCCTTGTCGATCTCCCGCATGAACGGCTGGCCAAGGATGATGTCCCGCTCGCTGAACCAGACCGACACGTCCTGCGCTTCGAGAAAATCGTGCAGTTCAGTCGCGGTCCCTCGCCGGTCGTCCCAGGCATGGCAGAGAAACAGGTCGTAGGACTCCGCGCGCGGTCCCACCACTTCAACCTTCTGACGGTAGCGCTCAAGCGCCGCTGCTTCGTCAGAGCTATAGGTGACGGGAGAGTTGGCCGGCGACCAACGCGGACGAGTCGATCGGCCAGCGCCGCCTCTACTTCCACCGCTGGACCCGCCACTGCCGCTCGAAACGCGAGCGGTCGGCGAAGTGTAGGGAGGCGGGGAGTAGGACGACCGGTAACGGCCACCATGAACAGGGCAGTCTGCGCCGCCACCACGGATGTGGCCGCGTACGGGTGCTGTGCATCTCATGGTTCGAGTCTAGGAGCGACCACCGACAGTCCTGGTTCGAAATCCTGCCGGGACCCGCGCCGCTCGGTCATCGTGCAGAGGACTACGGACATCAGTGCAATCGACTTCGGACATAGACACGACCAGCGAAACTTCCAGGTGGCGACTGTCGAGAACTCGTGCCGGAAATCAATGTCGGTAAACATGCTGTTCGGTATTGTCGACACATGTTGATCGGCTACGGGCGGGTGTCCACCGCCGAGCAGAACCCCGCCCACCAAATCGACGCCCTCACCCGCGCCGGAGTCGAGCCCAACGACATCCACATCGACTCCGCCAGCGGCGCGAAGGCTTCCCGCCCGAAGCTGGATCTGGTGCTCAAGCTGGTCCGCAGGGGCGACACGCTGGTGGTGACCCGGCTGGACAGGCTCGGGCGCTCGGTGGTGCACCTGGTGCTGCTCGGCGCGGAGCTGCGCGAGCGTGGCGTCGGGCTGAAAGTGCTCGAGCAGGGCATCGACAC
>NZ_DATELF010000085.1:0-90890 GCF_035276945.1 Amycolatopsis sp.
CGATCAGCTCGCCGGTTCGGTCATGACGCATCCGAAATCACCACCTCCAACCGGGGGACCCTGAGCACGACGGCAGAACGCGCACGTGGCGCTCGTACCGTCAGCACGGAGCCAGCGGCCGCCGTCCGTGCCGTGCTCGCAGCGCATCCGCGGATCCGCGCGCGCGGTCTCTAGCTCGGCCGCCTCGGTGGCGCGCTCTCGTTCGGCGCGGATGCCCCGGATGCGCTGGCCAAGGTCGCCGTTCTCGGCCAGCGCCCGCGCGTAACCAGGAAGCGACGTCGTCGCCTCGTCCGCGAGTGCGTCCACGATCGATCGAATCTCATCCTCGCTGGCGTCTGGGCACTCCTCGGCCACGATGCGTTCGGCACGCGCGCGCGGAGAGGTCTTTCTGACTGGTCTCTCTGAATAGTCCTCTCCGGAATCCGGAGGTCTGGCGCGCGGGAAACCGGAGGTCTGGCGCGCGGAAACCGGAGGTCTGGAACTCTCAGCGCTCCGATTTCTGGAGGTCTGGGGAGCTTTTTCAGACCTCCGGTCTTCCGAGGTCTGAGCGGGGATGGTGAGTCGGTACCGGGGCGCGTAGTGCTGGTGTGCCTTCTCCACCTCAGTGAGCCATCCGCCATCGACGAGCGCGGCTACGGCTGCTTGAACAGCATCGTTGGACTTGAGGCCAGTACGGCGCTTCAGCTCGGACCAGGCGCACCAGGAAATGGGACTGTCCTTGGCATACCGAAAGAAGGCGTACGCCGCAGCGCGCGGGGCGGGCTTCAACGTCTGGTTCTCCCAAATGGCATCCATCCAACGATCACGGGGCCATTCCTCCCGCTCGGACTCCGGCCGTGGGCCAGACTTGCTCACGCCGCGCGGCCTCCGCCGCCCTTGGCCTGTTCATTGAGCCATAGCTCGACCTTGGCCCAGTCGTAGCGAGCATGGCGGCCAATGCGGATGTACTCGGGGCCCTTCCCCTTGTGGGCCCATTGGGTGAGCGTCCCCACAGGCAGCCCGAGGAAGTCGGCGACTTCGGCGCGCGTGGCCAGTGGCCTACTCTCGGACATCACGTTTCCTTTCTAGAATCACATGGTTGTAATTCAGACTCAACGGATGCGAGTTTGCGCGAGAGGTTGCACGTTTGTCAACTGGCCTCTACTGTTCGCCTTATGGAAACACCGGACACCTTGGTAGCTCGGAACGTGGCCGCGCTCCGAGAGCAGCGAGGATTCACCGTGCGGTTTTTGGCCGCCCTGCTCCGCAAGTTGGGGCACTCGATCCTTCCATCGGGAATCACCAAGATCGAGAACCAGACCAGGCGCGTGAGCGTGGCCGATCTGGTCGCGCTCGCCTTGGCGCTCGGCGTCAATCCGAACAGGCTTCTCCTGCCAGTCGACGGCTCACCCGTGGCGCTGACCCCCGAGTTCGAGGTAGATCAGCGGAGGGCATGGGGTTGGGCTGACGGCCGTGCAGGACTTCTACAGCCGTGGCGGATGGGCCCAGACGACCGCGAGGACGAGCCTCCCCAAGCCGAGCTGCTGGACGACTTCCTTCGGCATGCAAGGCCGGTCGAGGACCGAATTCGCGATCAACACACAGCCATGCAGGCCGCGCGCGCGGTCACTCAAAAGATCTGGCACCTCCTTGCGGTCGAGAACGTCGGCGGCGCGGTAGATGGCGTGGTCGATCCGGACATCAGGAAGACCTTGCGGCTACATCTCAACCGCCTGATTGCCGAGGTCGAAGCGCTACTAGGAGCCAGCGATGGCGAGCATTGAGGATCGCTGGTTCCGCCCGAAGCGCGACCCGAAGACCCGGAAGCCGGTACTCGACGAGCGCGGTAAGTCGGTGCTGGAACAGACCGACCGGCATGGAAAGGGCTTGCGGTGGTGTGTCCGCTGGTATGAGCCGGACGGCCGCGAGCGGCGCCAGTCGTTCGCGAAGAAGGTGGATGCCGACGCGCACAAGGCGACCGTCGAGGCGGACATGCTGCGCGGGCAGTACATCGACGCGCGGGCCGGGAAGGAGCTGTTCGGCGACTTCGCGACGCGGTGGCTTGCCGACCAGACCACCGACCCCGTGACGCGGGCGGAAACCGCGGCGCGGCTACGTCGCTACGTGGAGCCGTTCACGCTGTGGCGGACCCAGCTCGGCAAGGTCAAGCCGGGCACGATCCAGGCGTGGGTACGGGCGCTCGACGGCGCCGGCCGCGGTGGCGCCGGTATCGCCGAGTCGACGAAGCTCGTCGTGTGGTCGAACGTGTCCGCGATCCTGAACGCGGCCGTGGCCGATGAGCTGATCGGCAAGAACCCGTGCAACTCGCCGACTGTGCGCAAGCCCAAGCCGGACGACCGGAAGGTGGTCGCGTGGCCGCGTGAGTGGGTCGTCGCGATGCATGCCCAGATGCCCGACCGGTACCGGGTGGCGGTGCCGCTGGGGTCGGGCGTCGGCCTACGCCAGGGCGAGATCTTCGGCCTGGCGGTCAAGGACGTCGACTTCCTCCGCGGGAAGGTCACCGTGCAACGTCAGGTGAAGGTGGTCGACGGCCAGTTGGTGTTCGCACTGCCGAAGGGCCGGAAGTCCCGAGATGTCCCGTTGCCGGGCAGCGTGCGCGACGAGCTGGCCGCGCACCTGGCCGAGTATCCGGCCGTCGCGGTGACGCTGCCCTGGCGGGAACCGGGCGGCAAGCCGGTGACGGTCGACCTGGTGGTGCCGAGCGAGGACGGCTCGGCCTGCCACCGGACCACCTTCAACCGGGAGGTGTGGCGGAAGACGCGTGCGAAGGCCGGCGTCCCGCAGACCCGCGAGAACGGGATGCACGCCATGCGCCACTACTACGCGAGCGTGCTCCTGGACGCTGGGGAGAACATCAAGGCCGTGAGCGAGTTCCTGGGCCACGTGAGCACGGTGACCACGCTGGAGATCTACGGCCACATGATGCCCTCCAGCGAGGACCGCACCAAGTCCGCGATCGACGCGGCCTGGTGCGGCCCCAGTACGGCCCCAGCCCTCCGCAAAGGGGGTGTGACCAGCTAGTTTTATCAGTAGACGCTGAACGTGTCGATGCAGGCGCCGCCGCTGGGCGCGTCGTCCGAGCCGACCAGGCCGGTCGTGATGTCCTCGCCCGCGACCTTGCCCTTCATCGTGCCGAAGCTGAAGTTGCCGTACCCGGACAGGTGCTCGACCTCCAGATCCGTGCCGGACACCGCGGCCTTGCCGACATCTGACTGCAGCTCGGACACCGACTTTTCGCAGACCATCGACATCGCGCCCGAGCTGTCCCCGCCATTGATCTTGTCCAGGAACGACTGCACGGTGGCCTGGTAGGCCTCCCCACTCGAACCGGAACCCGAGCCGGTGCTCGTGCGCGACGAGGACGACCGCGACGTCGGCACGGAGGACGACCTGCTCGAACCGCTGGAAGCCGAGGTGCCCACGTCCTGCCAGCACCACTTGCCGTTCTCGTTCGACAGCTTCGCCGTTGCCGTGGTGGCGTCACCGTCGACGGTCAGGGTGACGTTGGCCGTGGCCTGGTTACCGTTGGTCTGCACCCCGGAGAGCTTCATGTTGCTGACCGAGCTGGCGTCGGCGATCGCCTCCCCGACGTCCTGGTTGGCGTTGGCACACTTCAGCGCGGTCAACTCGGCCTTGTCGTGCTGGTTGAAACCATCGACGATCTGCTGCGCCACGGCCTGCGCGCCGCCGGAGCCGGCCTTGCTGTCCTTGCTGAGGAAGAAACCCGGGACCCAGAACCCGGTGACGCCGAGCGCGGCGAGGATCACCACGAGCCCGACGCCCAGCCCGATCCACAGTCCCTTCTTGCCGCCACCACCGCCGGGCGGAGGCGCGCCGTACCCACCGTATTGCCCGTACTGGGCGGTGGGCGGGTACCCACCACCGCCACCCGCGTCGTATCCGGGATAGGGCTGCTGGCCGTACCCCGGCTGCCCGTAAGGCTGCTGTCCCGGCTGCGGGAACCCACCGGACTGCGGGAAGCCGCCGGTTTGCGGATAACCACCGGTTTGCGGGTGGTCACCCGGCTGCTGGCCGTACCCGCCAGGCTGTTGACCATATGGGCTGGGCTGCTGACCGTAATCGGGCTGCCCCGGCTGCGGTGGATGGGTCATCGACGTCGCCTTTCGGTGAATCACTACGCCGCTCGGACGTACCAGCGCCGGACCTGGTTCCCGGGGAGCTTCGGTACGAACGATTCGTACCAAAGCTCCCCGGCGGTGCAAGCCCTTTGCGCTAATCGTGATTCGTGGCGAAGACCACCAGCCGGTCGTAGGCGCCGTTGAAGGTGTCCTGGTCGATCGGGCTCGAGCTGTACTGCCAGAAGGTGTAGCCCCCCCAGTCGTACGGCAGGGTTCCGACGCTGGAGGCGTACCTTGCCACCCACAGCGGGTTGGTCGAGCTGAAGTCGCCGCTCACGCACTGGCTCCACCAGCTCGTGCTGGTGTAGATCGTCGGCCATTTGCCGGTTCTGCCGTGGTAGGTGTCGCTGAAGTCCTTGATCCACGCGGTCATGGCGCTCTGCGACAACCCGTAGCAGGTCCCGCCGTCGTACGGGTTGTACTCCATGTCGAGTGCCCCGGGGAGCGTCTTGCCGTCGGCGGACCAGCCTCCGCCGTTCGCGAGGAAATAGTTCGCCTGGGTGGCGCCGCTGCTGTCGCTCGGCACCGCGAAGTGGTAAGCGCCGCGGATCATCCCCACGTTGTAGGAACCGTTGTACTGTTGAGCGAAATAGGGATTCGTGTAGTACGTCCCCTCACTCGCCTTGACGTAGGCGAACTTGTACCCCTGACTCCAGTAGCTCGACCAGTCGACGTTGCCCTGGTAGCCGCTGACGTCCATGCCGGGCACCGTGGCCTGCGCGGAGATGTCCCCGGCCGGCGCGGCCTTCGGCATCTCCCGCGTGCCCTCCACCCGCCGGATCTGCGAGCCCATCGGGTGGTCGTATTTGGCCACGTATTCGTTGATGGGCATGCCGTTGATGGTGTTCGGAGTGTCATCGGCGCTCGCCGGGGACAGCGCGCCGAGGAGGAGCACACCGGCCGCGGCGCTCATGCCGGCCGCAACGAACCGACGCGATCTTCTTCGTGGGGTTGGTGTGGACATGGTCGATCCCTTTCCCGTTGCCCTCGCTGAGGACGGCTCGTTGCAGCGATCCGTCCGCGCGTGATTCTCATTGAGTCCACGCCGAAATGTCACCAAATTCCTTGAATATCTGGTGCCAAGTGAGTGATTCACGAGAGAGACCGACTTTGGTTGTGAGAAATCTGGATCAGACCATTAGCGCGTATGGGCGAAGGCGTGGACGGCCTCGGCCGTCCCGGCGAACCGATCCTGGTCTCCGGGCAGTGCGCCACGGTTGGCGTACTGCCAGATCGTATGGTGGTTCCAGCCAGCCGGCAGCGCGCCGATCTCGGTGTTGTAGCGTGCGATCCAGAGCGGGTTGTTGGGCCCGAACCCGGCATTTCCGCCGGTGCACCGGTTCCACCAGCTGGTCGACGTGTAGATCGTGGGAAACCGGCCGGTGCGGGCGCGGTAGGTGTCCGAGAAGTCGCGCAGCCACCAGCTCATCGCGACCGGACCGAGGCCGTAGCAGGTTTCGCCGTAGGGGTTGTATTCGGCGTCCAGCGCGCCGGGAAGCGTTTGCCCGTCGGGCGACCAGCCGCCGCCGTGATCCACGAAGTAGTTCGCCTGAGCCGCGCCGCTGGACACATCAGGCCTGGCGAAATGGTAGGCACCACGGATCACGCCGGCCCGGTAGGAACCGTTGTACTGCTGAGCAAAACGAGGATTGCGGAAGCCGGTTCCCTCGGTCGCCTTGACATAGACGAACCGGGCCCCGGCGGCCCTCGCACCCGGCCAGTCGACGTCTCCCTGATGACCGCTGACGTCGTGACCGAGAGTGTCGCCACCGCGCGGTTCGAGCCTGGCCGTGCCCGCGCCGCCTTCGTGCCGGGCTATCTGAGAACCGGCGAACGTTTCGGCGGCCAGGCTGTAGTCCGCTCCGTCCCCCGCCGCCGACGGGGTGAGAAACAACACATTCGACACGACCAAGGCCAAGGCCAAGGCGGCCCCTGCGGTCCAACAACGCACGACGACTCCCATCCGCCTCCAGATGGGGCCACGATGCCCGCGCCCCCCACGCGTCGCGAGTCGGTGCTCACTCGAAAGCGTGGGCCCAGCCGGAAAGTCGCCTTATCGGCGGTTTTCCCGGCCGAGCGCGTGGACCAGATGCTCGGCGGGCACCACCGCGGTCACCACATCGTGCGGGTTGATCGCCAGCGGCTGCCCGGCCAGCAGCGGCACCACGTCGCGGCCGAGCACCGCACGGGCGTGCGGCCATTCCCGTGGCACCAGTGCCTTCGAGGTGTAGGCCGGCACGAGCACGCGGCCGTCCGTGTTGTGGAAGCCGATCACCGTGCGCTGCACCGGGGAAAGCGCGTAGACGAACAGGGTGGCGTTCAGGATGACGGGCGGCAGGTCCTCGGCAGGCCGGTGGTTGATCCGCACCAACTGCAACAGCCGTTCCAGCTCGTTGCGCGGGTCGGGGAAACCGAGCGCCTTCGGCGAAGGACGGTAGCGGTCGTTGGGATGGAATTCTTCGACGATCTGGCCCGCGGCGTTCACCGGGTACGCGCCGACGACCGCCCAGGACGGCACCGGGCCGTTCGGGTCGAATGCCTCGTCGATCACATAGAGCCAGCTGTTCGGGTTGGCCCTCGCGTTGGCGCGCATCTCCGCGGTGATCTTCGGCTTGGTAAGCCTTTCGGTGGCTTGGGGATTGGGTAGAAGCCGGTCTGCTTCGTCCCGCTGCGCCATGTTCAACCCCACGTCTCCCGTGCCTAGCTGCCAGCGTTCACTCTACTGTTTCCTCGTGTCTTCTTCGCGTACGGTCGACCCCGGTGAGTTACATGCCGCCTTGCGGGCGGTATCTGCCTGGCTGGACGGGGAAGCCCCGGTGCCGGAAAGGCCCGAACTGGCCACCGCGGTCCGGTTGAGCCTGCGCACGCTGGCCGCCGACGCGCCCGGCCGAAGCGTCGAAGTGCGGGTTCCGCCGTTCGCCGCCGTGCAGTGCGTCCCGGGCCCGCGCCACACCCGCGGCACCCCGCCGAACGTCGTGGAGACCGACCCGCGCACCTGGCTCGAACTGGCCACCGGCCGTCTACAGTGGACAGAAGCGGTGGCGGAGGGCCGGATCACCGCTTCCGGCACCCGCGCCGATCTGTCCCACTGGCTGCCCATCGTTTGAAGGCAGCGGCGCGAAACGCCTCCACCGAGGGTGGTGAGCGAGTGGCCGGCCTCAGGGTTTCCGGCCGACCGCGCCCACGATGCACTGGCGGACCAGGTTCAGTTCCGTGTACCGCGGGCCGTCCGGCCACCAGTCGTCGCACAGCACCAGGCCGGGCTCGACCAGTTCCAGCCCGGCGAACATGGCCAGGATCTGCGCCCTGGTGCGGAACCGCCCGCTGCCCATCGGGCTGTGCAGGAACTTTTCCTCCATCTTCCGCGCCAACTGGCCGTGTGGCTCGGTTTCCGGGTCGAAGAAGTGCGCGATCGCCACGAACGAGCCGGACGGCAGCGCGTCGAGGTAGCTCTTCATCAGCTCGCCGGCATCGTCGGGGAGGTAGTGGTGCAGGGTGCCCACCTGGAACAGCGCGAGCGGACGCTCGAAGTCGAGGAAGTCGCGGATCTCGGGGTGCTCGAGGATCTCGCGCGGCCGGAAGATGTCGGCGGACACGAGTTGCGTGTACTCGTTCTCCTCCAGCAGGGCGCGCCCGTGCGCCAGCACCACCGGGTCGTTGTCCACGTACATGACCTTGGCCTCGGGAATGACCCGCTGCACCACCTGGTGCGTGTTCTCCGCCGTGGGCAGTCCGGAACCGAGGTCGAGGAACTGGTCGACGCCCGTCTGCGTGACCAGGAAGCGGCAGGCCCTGATCAGGAAGTCCCGGTTGGCCCAGGCGAGGTCGTTCACCTGCGGCGCGACCGTCCTGACCTGGGCCAGCACCTCCCGGTCGATCTTGTAGTTGTCCTTGCCGTTGAGTGCGGCGTCATAGACGCGGGCGATGCTCGCCCTGGTGGGGTCGACGCCGACCGGAATCTCGTTGGGGTAGCTGACGGTGCTGCGGGACATGAGGAGTTCTCCGGCGAATCCAGTGATGTGGGCTAGAACACAACCCCGCAGCGTAAAGGTACCGGCCGGTCACGTAAATGCACGTGCAGACCTTGACCGCGGTCGGCCGCGGTGTACCTTGGGTAGTCGGGCGATTTCATTCCAACTTCCCTTGATCCAGGAAGGGCTGGCGCATGGCCTCGATCGACCCTGGTGCGGATCAGGGCACCGGCCCCACCGCGCGGCGGATGATCCTGGGCACCCAGTTGCGCAAGCTCCGCGAGCGCGCGGGGCTGACTCGAGCGCAGGCGGCCTACGAGATCCGCGCTTCGGAGTCGAAGATCAGCCGGATGGAACTCGGGCGGGTCAGCTGCAAGGAGCGCGACGTCGTCGACCTGCTCACCATGTACGGCGTCTACGACGAGACCGAGCGCGCGTGGGCCGTCCAAATGGTCAAGCGGGCCAAGGAGCCCGGCTGGTGGCACAAGTTCAATGACCTGGTACCCGACTGGTTCGACAACTACATCGGCCTGGAGGAGGCGGCCAGCAGGATCCGCACCTACGAGCTGATGTTCGTCCCGGGCCTGCTCCAGATCGAACCGTACGCGCGGACGGTGGCGGGCCGGGGCAACCCGGATTCCGGGGACGAGAACCTCGAGCGCCGCGTGGCGATGCGGATGCGCAGGCAGAAGGTGCTGACCGCGCCGAAATCGCCGCGGCTGTGGGCCGTCCTCGACGAGTCGGTGCTGCACCGGCCGGTCGGCGGCGCCGCGGTGCTCCGGCGGCAGATCGACCACCTGCTGGAGATGACCACGCTGCCGCACGTTTCGCTGCAGATCGTTCCGTTCGACCTGAGCGGGTTCGCCGCCGAGGGCGCGTTCACCCTGCTCCAGTTCGCCGAACCGGAACTGCCGAACATCGCCTACGTCGAGCACGGCTACGGCGCGATCTACCTGGAGAAACCGGACGAGCTCGAAGTCTATGGACGGGCCTTCGATCGGCTCACCGTCGACGCGGAAACGCCCGAACGGAGCCGTCAGCTGCTGAGCAAGCTCCGCAACGAGATCTGATCCGCTTGATCGTCACTTTGGGTAAACGTTTGCCGAGGGTGCCGTCGGCACCCTTCACTCTTTCGTACCGGCGTCACGCCGAAATCGATCCGGACGGTAACACCTGAACTTTGGTGGATCTGCACGTGCATTTACCTCCTGCAGTCACTGCTGGTAGCTTTCTCAACACAAGGCATATGCACGTGCATCTGCACTCGCCAACCGAGTCGATCCTAAGAGGTGGCTTCATGGCAGAGCGATTCGTGAACGGCACGTCCGCGGACCTGCTGAGCAGGGCGTCTTGGCGCAAGAGCAAGCGCAGCGGCGCACTGGGGAACTGCGTCGAGGTGGCACCACTCGACTCCGGCGAGGTCGCCGTGCGAAACTCTCGTTTCCCGGACGGGCCAGTGCTCGTTTACACAAAGGCGGAAATGGCCGCTTTTCTGGCGGGTGCGAAGGACGGCGAATTCGACGATGTTATCGCCCAGTAGAGGCAGGTGCCCGGTGGAGAGCCGGCTCCAGGACCTGATCGACCGGGGCTACCGGTTCATCCATCCCCGCGACGGCGAAGGCCGCGTGATCGCCGTGGTCGGCATCCGGCCGCATCACTCGGTGGTCGACGTCGTACGGATCAACGCCGAGGACGACGTGGTGGCCAGCCGGATGCCCGGCGACGAGATGGACGTGCTCGACCCGGCCAAGGTGCTGTGGCGCCGGGCGGGGCGGGCCGAGCAGGTGCTCGACGAGTTGCTCGCGCTGCCCGACCAGGAAGACTCGGCAGCCGGCAAGACGATCCACGGCTGCTGGGTGCCCGGTGAGGGCGGCATGGCCAAGTGGATGGCCGCGACGGGGTGAGAGCCGAAGCGGGCCCGGCGTGGCAGGCGACCGTGTCAACGAGCTGACCGTCACGTCGGGCCGTACTCCGGTCGGGAGCGACCTACACTGTTAGTGGCCTGCCCTCGTCTTCAGGGAGCATTCGCAGTGGTTTCCGACCACACCTCCATTGACCAACCCGAATCCGAACCTCGGGAAGAATGCGGCGTCTTCGGTGTCTGGGCACCGGGCGAAGAGGTCGCGAAGATGGCGTACTACGGGCTGTACGCGCTGCAGCACCGAGGTCAGGAGGCCGCCGGCATCTCGGTCTCCGACGGCAGCCAGATCGTGGTCTTCAAGGACCTCGGCCTGGTCAGCCAGGTGTTCGACGAGCAGGTGCTGTCCTCCCTGCAGGGGCACATCGCGGTCGGCCACTGCCGCTACTCCACAACGGGGTCCTCGACCTGGGAAAACGCCCAGCCGACCTTCCGCACCACCGCCACCGGCAGCGGACTGTCGCTGGCGCACAACGGAAACCTGGTCAACACCGCCGAGTTGCGGGATCGCACGAAGGTGGCCGGGCTCAAGCCGCACGCCGGGCTGACCGGTTCCTCCAGCGACTCCGACCTGGTCTGCGGCCTGCTCGGCGCGGAAGCCGCGGACAAGGGCATCGAGGCCGCCGCGCTGGAGCTGCTGCCCACCCTGCGTGGCGCCTTCAGCCTGGTGTTCTCCGACGAAGGCACGCTCTACGCGGCGCGCGACCCGCACGGCGTGCACCCGCTCGTGCTCGGCAGGCTCGAGCGCGGCTGGGTGGTCGCCAGCGAGACCGCCGCGCTGGACATCATCGGCGCCTCGTTCGTCCGGGAGGTCGAGCCCGGTGAGCTGATCGCGATCGACACCGATGGGCTGCGGTCCTCGAGGTTCGCCAATCCGGAGCCCAAGGGCTGCGTCTTCGAGTACGTCTACCTCGCCCGGCCGGACACCTCCATCGCCGGCCGTAGCGTGCACGCCACCCGCGTCGACATCGGCAAGCGGCTCGCGCGGGAGAACCCGGTCGAAGCCGATCTGGTCATCCCGGTGCCCGAGTCGGGCACGCCCGCGGCCATCGGTTACGCGCAGGAGTCCGGCATCCCCTACGGCCAGGGCCTGGTCAAGAACGGCTATGTCGGCCGGACCTTCATCCAGCCGTCGCAGACCATCCGGCAGCTCGGCATCCGGCTCAAGTTGAACCCGCTGCGGGACGTGATCCGTGGCAAGCGCCTGGTCGTGGTGGACGATTCGATCGTGCGCGGCAACACCCAGCGCGCGCTGGTCCGCATGTTGCGCGAGGCCGGGGCACTGGAGGTGCACGTGCGCATCGCGTCGCCGCCCGTGCGCTGGCCGTGCTTCTACGGCATCGACTTCGCCTCTCGTGCCGAACTGGTGGCGAACGGCGCCGACCTGGAGGGCATCAGGAGGCTCATCGGCGCCGACTCGCTGGGCTATGTCTCCCTGGAAGGGCTGGTCTCGGCGTCGGAGCAGCCGAAGAGCCGGCTGTGCATGGCGTGCTTCGACGGCACCTACCCGATCCCGCTCCCCGAAGAGGCGCTGATCGGCAAGCATCTGCTGGAAAGCCTGGAGGGGACCGACGGGCCGGCCCGTCCGGTCGCCCAAGCCGGGTACGGTGCTGGGGATGCCGTCCGGCGTCCTTGATCCGATCGGAACTGGAGTCCGCCCGCCGTGAGCGAACCCACGCGCGCAACGTATGCCGCCGCCGGCGTCGACATCGACGCCGGAGAGCAAGCCGTCGAGCTGCTCAGGCCCCATGCCGAACGGACGAGCAGGCCCGAGGTGCTCGGCGGGGTCGGCGGGTTCGCCGGGTTGTTCGCGCTGAAGCTGGACCGGTGGAAGGAGCCGGTGCTCGCGTCCTCGACGGACGGGGTCGGCACGAAGATCGCGATCGCGCAGGCCATGGACAAGCACGACACCGTGGGTATCGACCTGGTCGCGATGGTGGTCGACGACCTGGTGGTCACCGGCGCCGAGCCGCTGTTCCTGCAGGACTACATCGCGGTCGGCAAGGTCCACCCGAAGAAGATCGAAGCGCTGGTCGGCGGGGTCGCCGAGGGGTGCGTGCGGGCCGGCTGCGCGCTGCTGGGCGGCGAGACCGCCGAGCACCCCGGCCTGATGGGCGAGAACGACTACGACCTGTCGGCCACCGGGGTCGGCGTGGTCGAGGCGTCGGGCGTGCTCGGGCCCGACCGGGTCCGCCCCGGGGACGTGGTGATCGCCATGGGCTCGTCCGGGCTGCACTCCAATGGCTACTCGCTGGCCCGGCACGTGCTGCTGGACATCGCCCGGATGCCGTTGGAAGGGCATGTCGAGGAGTTCGGCCGCACGCTCGGCGAGGAGCTGCTCGAGCCGACCCGGATCTACGCCAAGGACTGCCTCGCGCTCGCCGCCGAGGCCGAGGTGCGCACGTTCGCGCACGTCACGGGTGGCGGGCTGGCGGCGAACCTGGCGCGCGTGATGCCGAGAGGGCTGCGGGCGGAGCTGGATCGGGGCACCTGGACACCCGCGCCGGTGTTCGCGTTGATCGCACACCGCGGCAAGGTCGAGGCCGCCGAAATGGAGAAGACGTTCAACCTGGGCGTCGGCATGGTGGCCGTGGTCGGCGCGGAGGACGCCGACCGGGCGCTGGCCGTGCTCACCGCGCGGCATGTGCCGGCCTGGATGATCGGCGAGGTTCGTCCCGCCACCGATCCCGACGGTCCGCGCGCCGTCCTGTCCGGTGACCACCCCAGGTTCTGACCTCGCGGCAGGAAGCGGGCGCGGCGACCCCAAACGGAGCCGTCGGACGCGTTACGACGACAGATAATCGGCTGGTTCGCGTAGCTCACCCTCGGCCTGTGCCTGGGCGGGAATCGCGAGCGGGACGGGGCGGCGCGCCCAGCCGCAGCTCAAGGTCGCCGCGGCGGCCACGCCGAGCGTGTTGAGCAGGATGTCGTCGGTGGACGTGACACGGCCGACGTGCAACAGGTACTGCGTTGTTTCGATCGCGATCGAAACAACGAAGGCGGTGACCATCATCCGCCGCACCGAGCGCAGCGGCGGGACCCGGAGCGGCACCAGCACACCCAGCGGCGCGAGCAGCACCAGGTTGCCGGCGATCTGCCAGAGCGAACCGTCACCGTGGAACTCGGTCAGGATGTCCGATCCCGGCATCAGGTGCAGTGAGCTGGTGTGGCCGCTGACGATCGGCATCATGGTCACCGCGAACACCTCACCCGCGACGAGCACGATCGCCACGTCCAGCCCGGCCGTGGTGGCCGCGACCCAGGTGGGCTTGGTCCGGCCGCGCCAGTTGGCGAGCAGACGCCACGCGAACAGCGCGAAGGTCAGCGCGATGATCGTCGCCGGGAGCAGAATCCCGAAGCTCGCCCGCAGGATGCCCATAGAAGATCATCATCGGCAGCGCCCCGGAAAATTGGCAGAGCCAATCGAGTGCACTTCGCGGTGACCCGGCGTGGCTCCGAGCGTTCGGTCGAATTGGTATCTACAGGCACAGTAACGCTTGGCCCAAGAGGCGCTGCAGGTGCAGGCCACGCTGAACATCGCAGGGGTGGGCCGTGGTACCGGTGGCGATCATGGCGGCGAAGTCGTCGAGCAGCGCGATGTAGGACTCGGGGCCGCCGCCGGGTTTCCGCCCCAGCGCGCGGTAGCCGTGCTGCCCGTAGACGGCGATGTCGACCACCGACGGAGTAACCGGCACCTTCACCGACAGGGTGGCCGAGCTGGTTGCACCACCCTCGTGCGCCAGGATCAGGTGCCAGAGGTCCGCGGGTGTCCGGCTCGCGGCCACGACCCCGACGATCGGGCCCAGCGCGGCGTCGAGAAGATCCAGCGCATGCGGCCCGATGTCGGCGAGCGCGCCGGTTTCGTGCCGCCACGGGGAGCCGCTGTACTGACCGCCCAGCAGGGCACCGGACAGCCAGCGCGCGCCGCCGCCGGTCCAGCCGCCGGTCGCCGCCAGGGCGGCCAGCCAGTCGCGAGTCTCGATCGCGTAGCGCAAAGTCAGCATCATCAGGCTGGCCACCCCCGCGCCGGAAATCACGTCGGCCAGCCGTTCGGCGGCGGGCACGTCCGGGGCGAGCGGCTTCTCCAGGATCACGTGCTTGCCCGCCTTGGCCGCCACCACGGCGAGTTCGGCCTGCACCACGGGTGGCACGGCGAACGCGACCGCCTCTACCTGGCCGAGCAGTTCGTCGAAGTCCGCGCAGGCCTGGGCACCGTGGGCGTGCCCGAGCTCCTCGGCGGCTTCCTTCCGCCGCGACCAAACCGCGGTCAGGGTGGTGCCAGGGTGATCGGCCAGCCCGGGTGCGTGCACCGATTTCGCCCACGGCCCGGCGCCGACGAGCCCGACGCGGATCGGCTCAGCGCTTCGCGCGGACGGCATCAGCGGACGGCATCAGGTGTAGGAGTAGAAGCCACGACCGCTCTTCTTGCCGTGCAGACCGGCGTCGACCATTCGCAGCAGCAGCGGCGGCGGCGAGTACAGGGGCTCCTTGAACTCCTCGTACATGGACTCGGCGATGGCCTTGATGGTGTCGAGACCGATCAGGTCGGACAGCCGCAACGGTCCCATGGGGTGTGCGGTGCCGAGCTCCATACCGCGGTCGATGTCCTCGGCGGAGGCGAACCCGGACTCGATCATCCGGATGGCCGAGAGCAGGTACGGCACCAGCAGCGAGTTCACGATGAACCCGGCGCGGTCCTGGGAACGGATCACCGTCTTGCCGAGCTTGCCGGAGGCGTGCTCGTTGGCCCGCCCGACGGTCTCCTCGCTGGTCAGCAGCGACGGCACCAGCTCGACCAGCGGCAGCACGGGGACCGGATTGAAGAAGTGGACGCCGACCACCTGCTCGGGCCTGCCGGTGGCCATACCCAGCTTCATGATCGGGATGGAGGAGGTGTTCGACGCGAAGATCGCGTCGGCCCGCTCGACGATCTTGTCCAGCGAGCGGAACACCTCGACCTTGGCCTGTTCCTCCTCGAGGACGGCCTCGACGACGAGGTCGCGATCGGCGAACGCGGCCAGCTCGGTGGTGAAGGTGATCCGGCCGAGCGCCGCGCCGGCCTCCTCCGCGGTGATCTTGCCGCTGCGCACACCGCGCTGCAGCGACTTCTCGACCCGCGCCCGGCCGGAGTCCAGCGCGGGTTGGTTCACCTCCGTGACGATCACGTCGGCACCCGCACGCGCGTGTACCTCGGCGATCCCCGAGCCCATCAGGCCGGCTCCGACAACGCCGACCTTCTCAATGTCCGCCATTAGCAGCCCTCCACATCAGAGTCCGCACATCACGAGTAACGAGGGCAGGCACCGGGCCCACCCTCGTCTTCTTCAGCCGTCAACGACGGTAGTCGTCGTCTTCTTCGTCGGCGTACGGGTCCTCGTACTTGTCGTCCTCGTCGTGGGAGTTCTGAGCGGATTTACCTGACAGCTCGCGCTGCAAAGCGGCGAAGTCGGTGTTGTGAGTGCTGTACTTGAGCTCTCGCGCCACCTTCGTCTGCTTGGCCTTGGCCCGGCCGCGCCCCATGGCTCGACCCCCTCGCACAGGGACGGGGCGGCCGGGGGAAACGGCGGCCCCGCATCGTCTCGACAACTATTTCCTGTCCATACCGTACCCTGTCTCGGGGGGTGAATGCGACGCGGCTTCTCCTGTCGTGGCGAGAGTCTCCCCTCGGTGCGTCGCACTTGGCACGAACGTGCCACGATGCAACAGTGCTCCGACCGTTCGTGGCGTACCTGCGGGTGTACGAGCCCCTCTCGGCATTCGGCGACCCACCGTCCGATCAACTGGTCAGCGCGGTGGAAACAACGCGTATGACCAGGACCGCGGCGGGGGAACGCGAGCAGCAGATGTGGCTCAAATCACAAGTCGCGGCCCCGGTGCGGCTACTGCCCGCCGAGCTGGCCGACGGCCGCTCCGCACCCAGCACGACCACCGACGTGCTCGTGCTCGATCCGGACGAGGTGCCGGGCGAGACCGGCACCGGCCCACTCGTCTGCCCGCTCGAACTGCGGGCGCGCTCGGCGGCCGCGCTGGTCAGCTTCCTCGGCGACGCGGACCCCGCGTTGCGGGCGAGTGTGCTCGACGCAGGCGGGGTCACGGCGGAGGGTGCGCGGTCCCGGGCCAGCGCCGCGCTCGCCGAACTCGAGAAGGCGGCCGTGCATGTGCTCTCCACGACCTGGACGGTGCCGTTGCCGTGGTTCGCGCTCGTCGATCCCGCCGAGCGGCGGCTCGAACTCGGCGACAGCCAGACCGACCCCCGGCGCGAGGTGTCGTGGCGGGTGGCGATCGGCGACGCGATCCGCCGGGTCACCGAGGCCCATGAACTCGTGGAGGAAACGCTGGGCGACTCCGGACCGACCAGGATCCTCGCGGAGACCGCCCGCTGGCTGGCGAACTTCCATCCGGCCTCGGCCGTGGAACTCGACTACGGCGGGCTCGTGCAGCTGATCCCCGATCCGACCCTGGAGTCGGACACCTCGGCCGAAGAGATGCACAGCATCCTCGACGCGTTGCGGTCCGGCAACGTCGAGCAACTGGCCGAACTGTTCAACGACCTGCGCGAGTACTGGAGCGACCTCGCCGCCCGGGAACACCTGAACTAGAGCTGAACTAGAAGAGCGACGGTCGGCAGGCTAGTCTTCGCGAGCCCGTTCGGCCGCCAGCAGCTCGTCCACCGAAGCGACGCCGCGGGCGTAGCGGCTGGCGATCTCCGCGTTGAAGCTGTCGACCACCTGCTGCACCTCCCGCCGGCGAGTCGACACCGAGGTCTCCTCCTCGAGGTAATCCTCCAGGGTGTCGGCCAGCTTTTCGTCGGTCAGCGAGCCGACGTCGGAGAGGTTCGTATTGCCGACGAGCGCCTCGGCCTGCCGCCGATGTTCACCGGCTCGGGACGGCTCGAGCGGCTGGTGGCGTCCGGAACCGCGAGCCGGGGGCAGGGCGTTGTCGGACAGGATCGCGGCCAGCTGGTCCAGGATGCGCAGGCCGCCGGTACTGCGGCGTTCCTGCTCGGCGCGCACGATGTCGATCCGGGCGTGCAGGAGTCTTCGCAGGTAGGACAAATCCGTCTCCTCCTGCGCAGCGTCGTCACGGCGCGCGCGCAACTGGTCGAGGGACAGCTCTTCGAGACCGCGCACGTAGTCAGGGGCCAGGACGCGGTCGATGCGGCGGCGTCCACCCGGCCGGACTTCGATCACTGCGTCATCCTGCTCCATCTCGTCCCCCCCGCACCAGGGTGGGTTTACTAAGTTTACCTGCTACCCACGCAGGCGCGCGGCCGCCTCCCTGCCGGGGGCGGCGCCCTCGGCCGGCACGGAGTCCGGGTCGATGGCCGCCTGCACCACCCGATCCTCGGCTCCGGCAAGCAGTTCCGCGTCGATCGGGGTGGACCTCTTGATCAACGCGAGCGCCACCGGGCCGAGTTCGTGGTGCTGCGCCACGCTGCCCACCCGGCCGACGACTCTTTCCCCGAGCCGCACCGGGTCGCCGGTCTCGGGGTAGATCTCGGGCGAGCCGTCCAGGTGCAGCAGCAGCATCCGCCGGGGCGGCCGGCCCACGTTGAACACCTTCGAGACCGTCTCCTGACCGCGATAACAGCCCTTGGCCACGTGCGCCGCGCTGCCGATCCAGTTCACCTCGTGCGGAATCGTGCGCTCGTCGGTGTCCACGCCGAGCCGGGGCCGGAGCGACTCCACGCGCAGCGCGTGGAACGCCCAGCTGCCCGCCGGGCGCGCGCCCGCGTCGGTGATCCGCTGCCACCAGCCGGTCAACTCGTTCCGGGGGACGACAAGGTCGACGCTGGATCGCCCCGGCCACGGCATCCGGCGGGCGAAACCGGCGTTCCCGGCCAACCGGGTAACCGAATACGGCTCCGCCGCCAGACTTATGTCCAAAAAGGACAGTATGCGGCCGGCGGCCGGACCGAGCAGGCTGAGCACCGCCAGCTCGCCGGTGGCGTCGGCGATCTCCACCTTGGACCAGAACTTCATGGCCTCGAGATACTCGCGCAACGTCTGCGGCCCGCCCTTCGGCAGCGCGCTGGTCGCCCGCGCACCCGGATCGGTGTCCAGGTACACGGTTTCGCCGGCATGGGCCAGCACCATATGGGTATCGACGTGCCCCTGACTGTCCAGGACGAGCGCCTCCGTGCCCCCGGACAGCTCGGTGACGTGCTGGGAAATGACCAGATGCAGCCAGGACAACCGCTCCGGCCCGGTCACCCGCAGAACCTCCCGGTGCGACCGGTCCACCACCGCGACGCCACGGGTGGCGGTGCGCTGCTCGGCGAACGGATCACCCCAGTGCCATGGCACGCCCTGTTCCGGATTCGTTTCAGGTGGTGCGATCGAGCCGTGCACATCGAGTAGCGGCGACTGGTAGGGCATAACACCGATCGTATGCGACAGAACATGAGCGAGGGCGGCTCGCGTGACAGAGTGGGTACGGTTGGCCGTATGCGCGTTCTCGCTTTCCTCGACGGCACCCTCGGCGACCCCGACCTCCCGCACGTTCGCGTGGAAGACCTTGGATTGATGCGCGGCGACGGCGTCTTCGAGACGGTCCTCGTGGCGGGTGGCCGGCCTCGCGAGCTGCGGCCCCATCTGGACCGGCTGGCCCGCTCCGCGGCCATGCTCGACCTGCCCGAGCCCGACGACGAGGCCTGGCAACGCACGACCCAGCTGGTGATCGACAACTGGTCCGGCCCGGAGTTCGCGCTGAAGCTCATCTACAGCCGCGGCGTCGAGGGCGACCACGCCGCGCCGACCGCGTTCGCGCTGGGTCTGGAGATCTCGGAGAAGGTCGTCCGGGCGCGGAAGGAAGGGGTGTCGGTGATCACCCTCGACCGGGGCATCGACCCGGGGCTCGCCGAGCGCGCGCCGTGGCTGCTGCTCGGGGCGAAGTCGTTGTCGTACGCCATCAACATGGCGGCGGTGCGCGAAGCCGCCCGGCGGGACGCGGACGACGTCGTGTTCACCGCGACCGATGGCTCGGTGCTGGAGGGGCCGACCTCGAACGTGATCGTGGCCCGGGGCAGGACGCTTTACACGCCCCCGGCCGGCATCGGCATCCTGCCTGGCACCACGCAGGCGGCGGTGTTCCGCGGCGCCGAGCGGGTCGGGTGGTCGACCAAGATCGAACCGCTGCGCGTCGAGGACCTGCGCACGGCGGACGGCGTGTTCCTCGCGTCGTCCGTCCGCAAGCTCACCCGAGTACACACCCTCGACGGTGAACCTTTGAAGGACGCCACCGAAATCCACCAGGAACTGGCCAAGGCCTACGAGGCCGTGTACGCCTGATCGATCCGGAGCCTGATGGATCCGCTCGGCCGCATCGAGCATCGGCCGGAGTACGACCGGAACCGCCATTTCGCCACGACGCAGGTCCCTGACCTGTTCACCGGCGACATCCGGGCGTTCCGCCGTTCCCCGCGGGCAGTCAGCCGACGGGCCGTGGCCGGAAGCGCAGCCTGGTCCCCGGCCTGGCCTGGGCAAGGGCGGGCAGTGCCGAGCCGGCCACCACACCGGCGACGGGATAGCCGCCGGTGGTCGGATGGTCGGCGAGGAACACCACCGGCAGGCCGCTGGGCGGGACCTGGATCGCGCCGGTGAGTACGCCTTCGCTGGGCAGTTCGGCACCGGTCCGGTCGGCCCTCCGCCGAAGCGGCTCGCCGTTCAACCGCAGACCGACCCTGTTCGATTCGGGGGTGACGGTCCAGTACCCAGCCAGTCGACCGGCCGGATCCTCGAACCAGTCGTCGCGGGGTCCGAGCGAAACGGGCACCAGGAGTTCGGCGGGCGGGCACGGCGGGGCCAGCTCGTCCTGGCCGGTGGGAATGCCATCGCCCTCGCCGAGTGGCAGCAGGTCGCCCACGGCCAGCGGCGCGGGGCCGATCTCGGACAGGGTGTCCCGCGACCGGCTACCCAGCTCCGGCTCGACGTCGATGCCCCCGGAGACCGCGAGATAACAACGCAGACCGGCCGTCGGCGTGCCGATGGTCAGCGTCCGCCCCCCCGCGAGGTGCACCGGCACATGCGATCCGACCGGCCGTCCGTCGACCTGGACCGGCACCACGGGCCCGGTCACCGCCACGGTGCAGGAACTGTGCGCCCGCACGGCGAGCCCGCCCAGCAGCGACTCGATGCCGGCCAGGTGCTCGGCGTTGCCGACCAGCCGGTTCGCCAGCCGCAACGCCGGGACGTCGAGCGCGCCCGAGGGTGGCACGCCGACGTGAGCGTGGCCGGGGCGGCCGAGATCCTGCACGAGCGCGAGCGGCCCGGTCGAGAAGACCTGAAGGGTCCGCTTCACGGAGCCCTCCGGAAGCGGACCCCGTCGCCCGGCGCGAGCAGGGCAGGCCGTTCGGCGCGTGGGTCGAACAGCACCGTGTCGGTATGCCCGAGAAGCCGCCAACCGCCGGGAGAGGCCCGTGGGTAGACCCCGGCGAACTCGCCCGCGATGGCCACCGAACCGGCGGGCACCCGGGTCCGCGCGCTGTCCAGTCTGGACTGTCGAAGCGGCTCCGGCAGCCCGGTCAGATAGCCGAAACCAGGAGCGAAGCCGGTGAACGCGACGGCGTAGAAGGCACTGGTGTGCAAGGCGATCACGTCCTCGACGGTGATCCCCGCGGTCCTCGCGACCAGCTCGAGGTCCTCGCCGTCGTACCGCACGTCCAGCACGTGCTCGCGCGACTCCCCGGCAGGCGGATGCGCCAGATCCGCGGCTTCGACCAGGGCACGGATCTCGGCCAGCGCCTTCGAATCCGGTCGCACCGAGACCAGCACCGTGCGGGCGGCGGGAACGACCTCGACGACGTCCGGGATGCCGGCCGACGCGACCGTCGCCCGGACGGCACCCGTCTCGGCGAGGGAGTCGCATTCGATCAGTGCCGCGTCCGCCCCGTAGGGCAACCATCGCACCGGGGTCACACCGCTCAGCCGACGACGCGACGGAGGTAGGCGGAGACGTGGGGCTGCATCGGCTCGCCCACCATCGCCCGCTCCTCGACGTACCCGAGGTCCCCGTTGTTGACGACGCCGTAAAGTCGCTGCGCGCCGGTGACCTCCTTGGCCGTCGACGTGCGGATCACCGCGTCGGTGCCCAGTTCCCAGGACGTCTGGTTTCGCGGCTTGCCGTAGAAGACCTCGACGATGCCGGTGGCGTGGGCGAGCAGCAGCTCGATCGTGTCGTCGGGCTGCGGCCGCCACCAGCCGACCTCACGGGCCGCCTGGCGAATCACCTTGCCGTCGTCGTCGATCAGCCAGGACCGAGCTTCGTGGTACAGGAACGGCCTGCCGTCGTGCGCGATGGTCAACTGCTGCGCGAACTTGCGCGGCCCGTCGATGGTCGGGTAGTTGACCTCACCTTCACCCCGCCACACCCCGACCAGCGGAAGCAGGGCGAGGCAGGCGGGGTTGAGCTCCGCGCCCTCGCGCAGGTTCGCCGTGTCGGCCGGAATCGGCAGATCGGGAAGAGTGCCGTACGGAGGCAGGTTGCGGCCCCGCGTGTGCTCGGCACGCTGCTCCGCCGCCTGGATGGCGTCATCGCCACTGCTCATGGCGTCAACGCTGGTCGGCGTACAGGCGGTAGACGACGTAGCACGAGAACCACAGGATGGCGACGGCGGCGATCACCAGCAGTGTCGTAAACAGGATCTCCACATGGAGCAGGATAGTCGCCGGTCAGCCGCCCGCACGCGGCGACGTCGCCACACATGACGAAGGCCACCTCGCCACGCCGGGCGAGGTGGCCTTGCCAGGAGAAATCAGGCTACGGAGATGGCGACCTGGTGGAGGCCAGGGCCTTCGGCGGTCACCGAGGCTTCGCCGTTGCCGGACTTGTGAAGGGCGCGGACGGTCCAGGAACCGGGCGCGGCGTAGAAGCGAAAGTCGCCCTCGGCGGAGGCCTGGACCTCGCCCGCGAACTCGCCGTCACCGTTGAGCAGGCGCACGTAGGCCCCGCCCACCGGGCCGTCGCCCCCGGTCACCTTCCCGGCGACCACGACCTGGCCCTGAGTGTCCAGGTCCGCCGGGGTGGCCGACTGCGCCGGCGCGCCGCAACCGTCATTGCTCATTTCTTCGCTCCTGTCTCGATGGGCACGCCGACCAGCGAGCCGTATTCCGTCCACGATCCGTCGTAGTTCTTGACATCCGGCAGCCCGATCAGCTCGTGCAGCGCGAACCAGGTGTGGCTGGACCGCTCGCCGATCCGGCAGTAGGCGATGGTCGGCTTGGACGTGTCCAGGCCCTCCTCCGCGTAGAGCTCCTTGAGTTCCTCCGTGGACTTGAAGGTGCCGTCCTCGTTGGCGGTCTTGGCCCACGGCACGTTCAGCGCCGTCGGGATGTGGCCGGCACGCTGCGCGGACTCCTGCGGCAGGTGCGCCGGGGCCAGCAGCTTGCCGGAGAACTCGTCGGGCGAGCGCACGTCGACGAGGTTCTTGTTGCCGATCGCGGCGACCACCTCGTCGCGGAAGGCGCGGATGGAGGTGTCCGGCTCCTTCGCGGTGTAGCTGGCCCGCTCGCGCTTGACCTCGTCGGTGGACAGCTCGCGACCGTCCAGCTCCCACTTCTTGCGGCCGCCGTCGAGCAGCTTGACCTTGTCGTGGCCGTAGAGCTTGAAGTACCAGTACGCGTAGGCGGCGAACCAGTTGTTGTTGCCGCCGTAGAGGATCACGAGGTCGTCGGCCGCGATGCCCTTCTCCGCCAGGAGCGCCTCGAAGCCCGCCTTGTCCACGAAGTCGCGGCGGACCGGGTCCTGCAGCTCGGTTTTCCAGTCGATCTTGACCGCGCCACGGATGTGGCCTCCGTCGTATGCGGTGGTGTCCTCGTCCACCTCGGCGAACACCACGCCGGGGGTGTTCAGGTTCTCCTCGGCCCACTGCGTTGTGACCAGGACGTCTTCACGGCTCATTTGAGCTGCACTCTCTTTCTCTCTTCTCGTGGTGGACAGCTAGGACACTTCACCGGCGTTCGGGGTCAGACGCCGAACCAGCAGGTAGGCCTCACAGCCGAGGCAGAAGTCGAACGCCGCGTTGAGGAACGCGGCGAACAGCGCGAACGCGGTCGCCACGATACCGAGCGCGGTGAGTCCGGTGGCGTAGCCGAGCGTGCCGGCCAGCGCGAACACGAACCCGACGCCCTGGGCGAACCGTACCCGCGCGGCGTCCTCGCGTTCGCTTGCCGGTGCCAGCCGCGGCGCCACGAGGTAACGGTAGAGCAGCGAGTACGGCGCCACCCTGAGCCCGGCGAACGCGCCGATGGCGAACACGACGGCCTGTGCCGCAAGCAACGGCCACCATCCGGTGATCAGCACCACCACCAGCACGACCGTGGTCACGACGGCGGCGAAACGGGGTCCTCGGGGATCGACTGCGGGGCCTGCTGACATGGCAACTCCCAGCACAAAGGCGGACAGGGGGTTGGTGGTGGAGCCGGAAACCGGCTCAAACCAGACACAGGCTGCTACGCACGCGGCAGAGATCCACCGCGCGGCGTTGCGTCAGCAGGGGGAAGGGCGGCCTGTGCACCTGCCCAAGGGTACTCACGATCTCTTTGGTTGGGAACATTGCTCAGGTGATGGAACGCGTGAGATGTTCGCCCAGCGAATCGAGCACGCCGGACGCCTTGGGAACCCCGCTCACCCGGAGCAGCTCTCGCCCGGACGGGGTGAAGGCGATCGTCGTCGGCGTGCGGAGCACGCCCAGCGCCCGCGCCACCTCCGGCATGTTGGTCACATCGAATTCGACGTGCCGCAAACCTTCTGTCTTCTCGGCGAGCGTGGAAAGCACTGCTCTGGCGTGGCGACAAGGCGCGCAGAACGTCGTCGAGATCTGAACCAGCGTGACGGCACTGTCCTTGTCGAGCGCTTCCGCCACGGGTCCCGGTAATGCCCGGTCCTGTCTCGCCGCCCGGATCCGGCCCGCACGGGCACGCAGCACAAGGCCCGTGACCACGCCGATCACCACCACGCCGAGCGCGACCCACAAGCCCAAGGTCTACCTCCCGCCGAACGTCACGTTCTGCGCCTCGCCCTTCAACGTCACGGAACCGCTGCTCACCCGCACCGCCGTCGGCGTCACCTCGAAGGGCAGGTTCCCGGTGTCGATGCTCGCCTTGAAGTTGGGCAGCAGCGCCTGCTGCACCGCCTGGGGAACAACGGTGGTCTCCTTGTCATTCCCGTACTGCAGACGCTTGGGGATGATGTCGATCGTCGTGCCGTGCAGCTCGATCATCGCGAAGCAGAAGATCTCGATCTTCTGGCCGGCGATCTGGAGGTAACCGGAGACGCGGATGCCGGCCTTCGACTTGTCCTGGTCCTCCTCCGACGACTTCGTCGTGCCGGAGTCGCTGGCGTCCTGCCCGGTCTGCACGTATTCGATGCTCGACGGCTCGATGCGGAGGTCCTCGACCTTGGTCAGCGGGTCGATCTTGGCGATGTCGCTGGCCTTGATGGTGACCTGCGCCTCCAGCTTGCCGACGCTGATGGCGCTGGTAATGCCGTTGGCCAGGTCCGACAGCGGTGCCGTGACGTCGGTCAGTTCGGCGTTGACGCCCACGTCCTTCAGGTCCTTGATCGGCACCCCGTTGGCCGACAGCGAGATGTGGCCGTAGTGCCCGGACAGGGCCTGGGTGATGAACGGGAAGCCGTGGATGGTCACCGACGGGTCGTCGGTCAGGCTGAGCTGCTGCCGGGCCTTCTGCGAAACCGTGTGCTCGGCGAAGGCGGCCAGCCCGAAGTCCGCGCCGACCAGCAGCGCGATCAGCACCACGAGGCTGATCAGGATCCGGCGCAGGCGCCTGCCGCGGCGCTTGGCGGCGTCGGGCGGGAGTTGGCGGTCCTGAGTAGCTGGTCTGCTCACCTTGACTGTCCGATCCTTCGGTCCGTGTTGGCCGCCACGCCCGTCTTCGCGCGTTTCGCGGCCACCTCCTCCATGTGACGTCAGTGTGACGAGCATGGCAGGGGGGAGGTGTTTCCCGTGTTCACCCGCTAGTCTTACGTAAACGCCGACCGGGGGCATGCAAGGCCACGAGAAAGAAGGCGGTGTGGCGATGAGCCTGGACCTACTCGTACTTACTCCCGAGGCCGAGGCTACCTCTGTTCTGCCGGCACTGGACCTGTTGCCACACACGGTACGCGTGCGCGCACCGGAAGTCACAGCGCTTCTCGACGCGGGGCACCGTGACGTGATCCTGCTGGACGCGCGTACCGACCTCGCCTCGGCCAAGAGCCTGTGCCGGTTACTCAAGGGCACCGGCGAGGACGAGGCCAGCACCCCGATCATCGCCGTGGTCGGCGAGGGCGGTCTGGTCGCGGTGAGTGCCGAGTGGCGGACCGACGACATCCTGCTCCCCACCGCCGGCCCGGCCGAAGTGGACGCCCGGCTGCGCCTGGTCACCACCAAGGAGGGCGGCTCGACCCAGGTCGACGCCGAACTGCGGGTGGGCGAGCTGGTCATCGACGAGGCCACCTACACCGCCCGCCTGCGCCGCCGCACCCTCGAACTCACCTACAAGGAGTTCGAGCTGCTGAAGTACCTCGCCCAGCACGCCGGCCGGGTGTTCACCCGTGCCCAGCTGCTGCAGGAGGTCTGGGGCTACGACTTCTTCGGTGGCACCCGCACGGTCGACGTGCACGTCCGGCGGCTGCGCGCCAAGCTCGGCCCCGAGCACGAGCAGATGATCGGCACCGTGCGCAACGTCGGCTACAAGTTCGAGCGCCCGGCCAAGGGTCCGGCCAAACCCGGCCTGCCCTCGCTGCCGTTCGAGCACAGCGACCTGCCCAGCGAACTGTCCACCCACTGATCAAGTCCGCCGAATGTGGAGCTCGGCCGAAGGTTCGGGCTCCACGCTCGTGTTCGGCACGCCGAGTGCGGGATAGGTTGGACGCATGCGCTGGGTCGACGAGCTGGACGAGGACGCCGAGCATGCCGTCGGCGAGCTGCTGACCGCCGCGCGAGCGGCCGATGGCCGCCCCGAGGAGACCGATCCCGCACGCGGCGGCCGCCACCTACTGGTCCACGACTCGGGCGTGCTGGCCGGGTACGCGCATCTCGACACTTCGGGGGACGCGTTCGGCCACCAGGTCTCCGAGCTGATCGTGCACCCGGACCACCGTCGCCGGGGGATCGGGACGCGCCTGGCACGAGCCCTGATCGAACAGGTTCCGGCGAAGCTGCGGGTCTGGGCGCACGGCGACCATCCGGCGGCCGCGCGGATCGCCGAACGACTGGGGTTCTCCCGCGCCAGGGAACTGCTGATCATGCACACGCCGGTGCGCGACGACTGGCCGGAACCCGCGCCGCCGCCCGGAATTTCGCTGCGCACGTTCGTGCCGGGCCAGGACGAGCGGGCGGTGATCGAGGTCAACGCCCGCGCCTTCGACTGGCATCCCGAACAAGGCAGCCTGACCGTCGACGAGCTGCGCGCGACGGAGACCGAGAATTGGTTCGACCCGGCGGGCTTCTTCCTCGCCGTCCGCGAGGACAGACGCGTGGCCGGGTTCCACTGGACCAAGGTGCATCAGCCCAACCCGCGGCGGTTCGGTGGCGAGCCGGTCGGCGAGGTCTACGTGGTGGGCGTCGATCCAGCAGCGCAGGGCGGCGGACTCGGTAAAGTCCTGACCACCGCCGGGCTTCGATATCTGCGCGAAAAGGGCCTCAAGCAGGTAATCCTGTACGTCGAAGGCGACAATGCGCCGGCTGTCGCGGTATACCGCCGCCTCGGTTTTGCCCAGCTAGAGAGCGATGTTCAGTACGCATTTCGTTAACCGTTACGTTTTGTCGATCACGAATACCGAACTTGCTGGTCACAGCGAGGACACAACGCCCGTTCGGGTGAAATTTGCCACTCCCAACGGCAGTGTTGTTCACCTTCCGTTCACCCGTTCACGGGAGTCCGTCCACCCTGTTTCCCTAGTGTCCGGTTTCGACAAATCCAGTTGTGGGAGGACATGCAGTGAAGATCATGCGGCCGATGGGTGCAGTCGGCATCGTGGCCAGTGCCGCGCTCGTGCTCGCCGCCTGTAGTCAGGAGAGCTCGAGCGGGAACACGCCGACCTCGGGCGCAGCCTCCGCGGCAACGGCGACCGCGAGCGTGGCCTGCGGCGGCAAGACCCCGCTGTCCGGCGAAGGCTCCACTGCCCAGAAGACCGCGGTGGACATCTTCAGCCAGGAGTACGCCAAGGCCTGCCCTGGCCAGACCGTCAACTACAACGCCACCGGCTCCGGCGCCGGCGTCAAGCAGTTCAACGCCAAGCAGGTCGACTTCGGTGGTTCGGACTCGCCGCTGTCCGGCGCGGACGTCGACGCCGCGAAGACCCGCTGCGGTGGCAACCCGGCCTGGAACCTGCCTCTGGTGGTCGGGCCGATCTCGATCGCCTACAAGATCAACGGCGTCACTTCGCTCACGCTGACCCCCGAGGTCGCCGCCAAGATCTTCAACGGCCAGATCAAGACCTGGAACGACCCCGCGCTGGTCGCGATCAACCCGGGCGTCTCGCTGCCGAGCACCCCGATCCAGGTGTTCTCGAGGTCGGACGAGTCCGGCACCACCGACAACTTCCAGCACTACCTGGCCGCCGCCGGCAAGGGCGCGTGGACCCAGGGCACCGGCAAGGCGTTCAAGGGTGGCGTCGGCAACGGCGCGCAGGGCTCCAACGGTGTCGCCTCCGCGGTCCGCGCGGCCGACGGCGCGATCGGCTACATGGAGTCCTCGTACGTCACCAACGGCCTGACCGCCGCGAAGCTCGACAGCGGCTCCGGCGCCGTCGAGCTGACCCCGCAGAACGTGGCCAAGGCGCTCGACGCGGCCTCGTTCAAGGCCCCGGGCACCAACGACCTGGCGATGGACCTGGACAAGATCTACGCCAGCAACACCCCCGGCGCGTACCCGCTGCTGCTGACCACCTACGAGCTCGTCTGCTCGAAGGGCTACGACGCCGACACGGCCAAGGCCGTCAAGGCGTTCCTGACCGTGTCCGCCACCACCGCCCAGCAGCCCATCGCGAACAAGGGCTTCGTCCCGCTGCCGCAGAGCCTGCAGGACAAGGTGCTGACCGCGGTCAACGCGATCTCCTAGGGAACGAACCTGGGTTGGACTGAGAATCCCCCATGAGTGAGCCAACCTCGACGCGGACGCCCACCGGTCACCCCGGTGGGCGTCCGTCGTCGTCTCTACCCCTCCCGGAGGCCTCCCATTTCGGCCAATAAGACCAAGGTGCGGGCCGGCGACCGCATCTTCCAGAATCTGACCACCGGCGCCGGTGTCCTCGTCGTCGCGCTGATCGGCCTGATCGGCATCTTCCTTGTGGTGCAGGCCATCCCCGCGCTGAAGGCGGACGGGGTCAACTTCCTGACCTCGCGGACCTGGGTGACCAACGACCCGACCAACCTTCGGTTCGGCATCCTCGACCTCGCGCTGGTCACCATCTACACGTCGCTGGTCGCGCTGATCATCGCCATGCCGATCTCGCTGGGTATCGCGCTGTTCCTCACCCAGTACGCGCCCCGGCAGCTTGCCCGCCCCTTCGCCTACGTCGTCGATCTGCTGGCCGCCGTGCCGTCGATCATCTTCGGCCTGTGGGGCATCCTCGTGCTGGCGCCCGTGCTCTCGCCCGTCGCGCAGTGGATCAACGACGTGCTGGGTTTCATCCCGATCTTCGGCAAGGGCAACATCTTCCCGAACTTCGCCGGCACCATCTTCACCGCCGGTGTGGTGCTCGCCGTGATGGTGTTGCCGATCATCACCTCGCTGAGCCGCGAGGTCTTCGAGCGCACCCCCACGCCGCACGTCGAAGGCGCGCTCGCGCTCGGCGCGACCCGGTGGGAAGTCATCCGTACCACCGTGCTGCCGTTCGGCAAGGCCGGCTACATCGGGGCGTCGATGCTCGGTCTCGGCCGCGCGCTCGGTGAGACGATCGCGCTCGCCGTGATCCTGTTCATCCCGCAGGCCGGTCACTTCGACTGGAGCGTGTTCGACGGTGGCGCCACCTTCGCCTCGAAGATCGCCTCGAACGCCGCCGAGTTCAACAACCCGACTTCGGCCGGTGCCTACATCGCCGCGGGCCTGGTGCTGTTCGTACTGACCTTCGCCGTGAACTTCGCGGCCAGGGCCATCATCGGGGAAAGGCAGAGCGCATGACGAGCACGCTCGAACGTCCCGCCACCGCACCGGCCTTCCAGCAGCTCAGCTTCGGCCGGAAGGCCAAGAACGCGATCGCCACCGCGCTGGTGTGGCTGTCCTTCCTCATCGCCGTCGTGCCGCTGGTATGGGTGCTGTACACGGT
Source organism: Amycolatopsis sp. (assembly GCF_035276945.1). GTDB lineage: Bacteria > Actinomycetota > Actinomycetes > Mycobacteriales > Pseudonocardiaceae > Amycolatopsis_E. The sequence goes on from NZ_DATELF010000085.1 coordinate 29,298, forward strand.
CATCGCCAACGGCATCAAGAAGCTCCCGTACTCGAACTGGTGGACTCAGGACTTCGGTTCGGTGCTGTCCGACGAGGTCGGCGGCGGCGTGCTGCACGCCATCGTCGGCACCCTCGAACAGGGGCTGGTGTGTGCGATCATCGCCGTGCCGCTCGGCCTGCTGGTGGCGATCTACCTGGTCGAATACGGCCAGGGCACGCGGCTGGCGAAGATCACCACGTTCATGGTGGACATCCTTTCCGGGGTGCCCTCCATCGTGGCCGCGCTGTTCATCTACGCGCTGTGGATCACCACGCTCGGCCTGCCGCGCAGCGGATTCGCGGTATCACTGGCCCTGGTGCTGCTGATGATCCCGGTGGTCGTCCGCTCGGCCGAGGAGATGCTGCGGATCGTCCCGGACGACCTGCGCGAAGCGTCCTACGCGCTGGGTGTGCCGAAGTGGAAGACGATCATGAAGGTCGTCCTGCCCACCGCGCTGTCCGGCATCATCACCGGCGTCATGATGGCGCTCGCCCGCGTGATGGGCGAGACCGCGCCCCTGCTGGTGCTCGTCGGCTACTCGGCCTACGTCAACTGGAACATGTTCAACCACGAGCAGGCCGCACTGCCGCTGCTGATGAACAACGAACGAGCCACCAACACGATGGACCCCGGCACCATCGGGTTCTATCGGATCTGGGGCGCCGCGCTGACCCTGGTCATCATCATCGCCCTGCTCAACCTCATCGCCACAGGGCTGTCCCGCCTCGTCGCCCCGAAGAAGAAGTGAGATCGATGGCTAAGCGAATCGACGTCAAGGACCTCGACATCTACTACGGCAAGTTCCATGCGGTGGACAGCGTGACCCTGTCGGTGCCGCCACGGAACGTGACCGCGTTCATCGGTCCGTCCGGCTGCGGCAAGTCGACCGTGCTGCGCACCCTGAACCGGATGCACGAGGTCATCCCCGGGGCGAGGGTCGACGGCGAGGTGCTGCTCGACGGGGAGAACATCTATTCGCCCGGCGTCGACCCGGTGCAGGTGCGGCGGACCATCGGCATGGTGTTCCAGCGACCCAACCCGTTCCCCACGATGTCCATCCGGGACAACGTGGTGGCCGGGCTGCGGCTGGCGGGCAGCAAGAACCGGAAACAGCTCGACGAAATCGCCGAGCGGGCCCTGCGCGGCGCGAACCTGTGGAACGAGGTCAAGGACCGGCTGAACAAGCCGGGCGGCGGGCTGTCCGGTGGTCAGCAGCAGCGGCTGTGCATCGCGCGGGCGATCGCCGTGCGACCGGACGTGCTGCTGATGGACGAGCCATGCTCGGCACTGGACCCGATCTCCACGCTCGCCATCGAGGATTTGATCGGCGAGCTGAAGAAGGACTACACCATCGTCATCGTGACCCACAACATGCAGCAGGCAGCGCGGGTCTCCGATCAGACGGCCTTCTTCAACCTCGCCGGCGTCGGCCAGCCGGGCAGGCTCGTCGAGCTCGACGAGACCGAAAAGATCTTCTCCAACCCCAACGAGAAGGCCACCGAGGACTACATTTCCGGTCGCTTCGGCTGAGCCTTTGGAACCTGGGACACTGGTCCGGAGGGCCTCCCCGTGGCGTCAGCGCCGTGGTTTCGGTTCACGTGGAGGGCACCGGTGGAAGGCTGCCCACCACCGTCTGGAAGCTTGCCCCCAGACGGGTCGCCATGCCTGGGTCGTGCGGACCGGCACCGGCCGACTTTCGCCGTAGCCGCTCCCGGCCGGTCTCGCGGTGGCGCCGCTGTCGTCGGAGCTACCCGCTCGACCAGCAAGAACGCTGGGTAGGGCTGGAGCGCGTGACGGTTCCTGGGGCAAGCCCTGTCGATACGCTCGTGCTCGCCCGTGGCCTGATGGTGCACAAGTTCGCGATCGACGAGCTGATGACGAAACTCAAGATCCTCCTCCGAGGAGTTCGACTTCGCGCACCAGCACGATCCCATCGAGCACATCACCAGCCGGTGCCGGGTGTGGTCGCACCAAACCCGGCCATCTACGACGTTGTGGTGGAGTACGAGCAGCTGTGAGCCCGCACAGGTCATCGACCCAGTTCAGGGCGTATCCGCCCGAGTTCGGTCCACGTCCGCTCGATGTCCTGCGGTAGCGCACGGCCTTCGGGCTTTGGTGAGTGACAGGATCACGTCTCTCCGATCGGTCGTCGCCGCCCACGAACGATGCGGAAGGCAAGCCGGCCGGTGGGGGGTGCCGCAGAGGGGAACCCATCAACTGCATGAACGCGGACCCCGGCGGCGAACGCCGGGGGCTGTGTTCGACGTGGGTCGGGAGCAACAAACACCCCCGTTCGTGTGCAGAACTGGACGGCTACCGCAGCCTGCACCTGACCGTGCGGATCCCGGTCTTCCTGTCCGACCGGGTGGAGCGGGTCAAGGTGGAGATCCAGATGCGCACGATCGCGATGGACTTCTGGGCCGCCATGGAGCACAAGCTGTTCTACAAGATACGGCGGCGCCCCGGAGGATTTCGCCGCCGAACTGCGGTCGGCCGCGGAAACCGCAGCCGATCTGGATGCCGGGATGAACGCGCTACACCAGCGCATCGGGTCGTGCAGGCGGTCAGATGTTCTCGTCCGAGCCGTAACCCGGCATCTTGCCGGTCGCCACGAACACCATCCGCCGCGCCACCGAGACGGCGTGGTCGGCGTAGCGCTCGTAGAACCTCCCAAGCAGGGTCACGTCCACCGCGGCCGGAACCCCGTACCGCCAATCCTTGTCCATGATCACGCTGAACAGGTGGCGGTGAATGTCGTCCACGCGGTCATCGTCGGACTCGATCGAGCGGGCCGCGTCGACGTCCCTGGACTTGATCACCTCTTGCGCCCGCAGGGCGAGCGTGACGTCCACCTCACCCAGCTCCGCGAAGAACGGGCGAACGGGCTCAGGCACGACGTGGTGCGGGTGGCGCCGCCGCGCCGCCTTCGCCACGTGCAGGGCGAGATCACCCATCCGCTCCAGGCTTTCCGCGGCGTGGATCACCGCGAGTACCGTGCGCAGGTCCGTGGCCACCGGCGCCTGTAGCGCCAGCAGGGCGTACGCCTGCTCCTCACACGCGGCCCGCGCGTCGTCGACCTTGGCGTCGTCCCCGATCACCTGTTCGGCCAGTCCCAGGTCGGCGTCCAGGAGCGCCTTCGTGGCCCGCTCCATGGCGGTGGCCACCTGGACGGACATGCTCGCCAGATTCCCGGCCAGTTCTTCGAGTTCGACGTGGTATGCCTCGCGCATGTCCGTACTCTACGGCCCGGATCAGCCATTCGCCGCATCCGCCGGTGAACCGGATATGAACCCGGGACAAACGATCTACTGGTCGGACTGAGTGGTCTTCTTGCCGCTGGAACCGGCCTGCGAGCTGGGCGAGTTCGCCGGCGTCTGGGTGGTTCCCGGCAGCACGGTGTTCTCGATGAGCGCCTGGAAGACCGCCTTCGCCTTGCTGTCCAGGAGAACTTCGTTGCCCCGGCTGTTCGACTCTCCCGTGGTGGGCACGGTCATGAAGTTGACCTTGCTCGGGTCGAGGCCCTTCATCGACTGGGCCAGCGTGAGCATCTGGTCGACGCCGATGTTGTCGCCGAAGGTCGCCTTGGCGAACGCCGTCACGAAACCCGACAGCTGGGCGGGACTGGTCATCACCCCGCGCGACATGACCTTCTGCATCAGCGCCTTGATGAACTCCTGCTGTCGCTTGATGCGGCCGTAGTCGGAGGTCAGGTCGCCGACCACGTGCCGAGCCCTGACGAAGCTCAGCGCCTGGTCGCCGGAGATCGTCACGTCTCCCGTCTGCGCGATCACCATGCCGAGCACGGTGTCCTTCATCGGCTTGTCGACGTGCACGGTGACCCCCTGCACCGCGTCCACCATGTCCTTGAACCCGCCGAAGTCGATCCCCACGAAATGGTTGATCCTCATGCCGGTCAGTTGCTGCATCCACTTGGTCAGGCAGCGCGGGCCGCCGAGCGCGTACGCGGTGTTCAGCTTGACCTTGGTCTCGGCAGGCACGATCTCGCTTGTGTAGTCGTTCTTGGCGGAGTCGAAGCGGTTACAGGCAGGCCGGGAGATCTCCAGGTCGCGCGGGAACGAGATGACCACGGCCCGCTGCCGGTCGGCGGGAATGTGGGCGAGCATGACGGTGTCCGAGCGGGCACCCTGGACCTCGGCGGCGTTGCCGACGTTCTCCTCGGCGGTGGCGCCGGCGCGGGTGTCGGACCCGGCGATCAGAAAGTTCTCGTCGCCGTTCTGGGCCGGCGCGTCCTGGATGTCCGCCGAGTTCTCGTCGAGCGCGGCCACCTGCGTGAACTTGCTGTTGAACCAGGTCTTCGCACCCCAGGCGGTACCGATGCCCAGGAAGATCAGCACGGCGAGTACGACGGCACTGATCCGGCCGATCTTCAGCGACCGCTCGATACGGCGCGCCTTCTTCTCCTGCAGGCGGGTCTGCGGCGCGGCCTCGTCCGACTCGGGTTCTTCCACTTCGCCGTTGCGCGTGACGACCCGTTGCAGCCGGGTCATGGTCTGCTCGAGCAACTGCGCGGGGCGGGCGAAGCGCTCGAAACGCTGCTTGCGCCGGGCTTCTTCGGCTTCGAGCTCATCATGCGCCGCGGAGAACCTGGCCAACGTGTTGTCGATCTTCCGGCGGACCTTGGTGCTGTCGTCGATCGGCTCCAGCTCGTCGGTCATGGTGAGCCGGTCTTCGAGCGAAACCGGACGGCGCCGGGGTGGCGGTGGGGCGGCCGGCCGCTGCGGAGCGGCCTGCTGGGGCGGAGCGGCGGGCCGCGGGGGCGGAACGTCACGCCCGGCCGGGGCACTCCGGGTGGCCTGGGCCTGCGGGACCGGTGGCGCGGGTTTCCTGGGCGGGGTGGCCGGCTCTGTCGCCATCCGTCTGGAGGGGCCCGGCGGAGGTGTTCCTTCGGCCGGAGGCTCGGGCAGCGGCCGACGCTGCGGCGGCTGCGGAGGCGGTGCCTGACGCGGCGAACGGTTCGAGGGCGGTGGCGTGCCCTGGCGGCGCTGGACGGGAGGCTCGGGCGGTCTGGGCTCACGACGGCGAGGCTCAGCCGGCACCGGCCCGCGGACCTCCGGCGGCATCGACGGGTGCGGGTCACGCGGCCTGTTCTCGGGCGCGTCCGACTCCTCCACGCCGTGTGCGTTGCCAGAAGGCGTCCTGACATCGAACTTCGGGCGCACGCCCGTGCGCTGGGCGATGACGTCCGCGACGCTGATCCCACCTGGAGTGTCGGCCGAACGCCGGCGCCGAGCTCTCGGTGGTCCGGCGTCTCCACGGGGACCGGGCCCGGCCGAACGGTCGTCTGGCACCCGGTCTCCTCTCACTCGTTTCGGGCGGGATCGGCCGCCTCGACATTGATCGCCAGTGTGGCGAGCACCGTTATGGTACGGATACCTGCCCTTCCTGACGACACCCTCCCACGATTTTTTACATAGCGTGCGAGAAAGGTGCCCAAGCGACGAACTGGGTGAACTTGAAACCAGGCAAATAGGGAGAAGGCCGCGCCGATAACTACGGACGGTATTCGATGAGCCTGACGGCCTCGCGCTCGCGATAGGCGACCCGATTGCGCCCGCCGTGCTTGGCGGCGTAGAGCAGCCGATCCGCCTCACCCAACTGCCGCGGGCCCTCGCCCTGGTCCAGTGCGATCCCCACACTGATCGTCACCGCGAGGCCAGAGCACACCGCTGACCAGGGATGTTCGGCCACGCGCGTCCGAGCCCGCTCGGCGATGCACAGCGCGGCACTGGCGGAAACGCCGGGCAGCACGAGCATGAATTCCTCGCCACCATAGCGCGCGCAGAAGCCGTTCGCCGGGAGATCTTCCCGCAGCAGCGCGGCGACCCGGCGCAGGACCTGGTCCCCGACAAGGTGACCGAACGTGTCGTTAACCGCTTTGAACAGATCGATGTCGGCCAGCGCGACCGCGGTCGGGGTACGCGCGTCGGAGAGCAGGTCCGCCAGCCGTCGATCGAGATACCGGCGGTTGTACACCGCGGTGAGCGCGTCGCGGAGACTTTCCTCGCGCACCTGCTCCTGCTCTCGGCGCAAGCGATCGACCTCACGCCGCAACTGCTCGGGAATCGCGGCGGACCCGGCACAAGCCAGGTCGAACGCGATGCGCAGATGCTCGTAGGCGCGCCGCCAGTCCCCCCGTGACGCGAGCATTTCCGCGATCGACTCGTGTACCCGGAGCAGGCCGGCGTCACCCCACGGTAGTGACACCCCATTCACCTCCGTCACACCAGGTCTTGTCGTCTGATAAGAGGCTCGGCTTGAGCGATCAATACGGCTATGACGTGAACTTCGCTCAACCGGACCAAGACGCTCGCTCTGTGTGCCCGGAAGGACGAGGAAATCGAGCCGGATATTCTTCCTTTCGGCGCCCATTTCGCCCGCTTGCCGGCTGGACTGGCCGGAAATCCTCGACCTCGGCGCGAAGTCGCAGAACACGCTGAACCTGCTGGGACGATTTGTCCGATCGCCGGTGGTGACCCTGGCAGAACGGTCGCGTTCGCTGCGTCGAGGGCCACGTGATCACGCGTTTCCGACAGTTCTACGGGCTCGGCGAAAAGTTCCGGCGGTCGGCTCTCGCCAGTATTCGGAAGAGCTTTACCCGAGTCCGGACACAGCCCGGTCTCAGTGAATTGAGCGGCCGGCTTCCCTCGAAAGAACTGGAAGAAATCGGGGAAGCCGGCCACGGGTCCGCCTCAGGCGACCACGGTGATGCGGTCGGCGGGAGGTGGCGCGACGGGCGAATGAGCGCCCAGGTAGGCGGCGAAGGCGTCCAGGTCGACCGGTCCGCCGGTGAGCCCCGTGCCCTTGGTGAACTCGGTGAAGCCGTCCCCGCCAGCGGCGAGGAAATTGTTGACCGAGACACGGTAGGTGACATTCGGATCCACCGGTGTGCCGTTCACCGTAATGGTCTGCACCTTGGACCCGATCGGAGCAGCGGCCGAATACGTGTAGTGCAGGCTCGAGGAGATCTGCAGGATCCTGGGTCCGGTGGCGGTCCACTGCTGCTCGAGCACGTTCTTCAGGTTCGCTCCGGTCAGCGTGATGGTCTGCATGATGTTGGAGAAGGGCTGCACGGTGAACGCCTCGCCGTAGGTCACCACACCGTCGCCCTCTCCGTTCGGTGAAGACGCGTAGGTGAGATCGGCCCGGATACCGCCCGGGTTGGTGATCGCGATCTGCGCGCCGTTCGTCTTGGTCGCCGCCAACTGCCCGTCGGCGATCACGTCCCCGAGTGGCGACTCGCCGGACGCCACACCCGCCGCCTTGAGGTCCGCGGTGATCGTGCCGACCTGCTTGTTCGCGATCGGCGCGGCCTTCGTCCTGGCCTCGTCGACCAGCTTGGCCACCGCCGGATCAGGGGTGACGTCCCGGGTGACGACCTCGTTGTGCGCCGTGGTCGCCGAGCGGACCACGTCCCGGGTCCGCCGGTCGATCTTCAGATCGATGACCGACAGCAACCGCCCGAACGACGCCCCCTGGATCACCGTGCGTGGGTTGCCCGCCGGGTCGTTGATCACGCAGTCGTACTGCTGGTGGCTGTGTCCGGTGAAGATCGCGTCGACACTCGGCGACACCTTCGCCGCGATCGCCGCGGCCGGGCCGGGCCTGAGCCGGCAGTCGTCCGGACCACCGCCCTCGGTGTTGTCGCCCTGGTGCATCAGCACGATCTGGGTGGGCACCCCGAGCCGGTCCAGCCAGCCCGAGGTCCGGTTGATCGCCTCGGTCTCGTCGCCGAACTTCAGGCCCTCGATGGCCGACGGGGTGACGACGGTGGGCAGATCCTTCAGCGTCGCGCCGATGATGCCGATCGGGACGCCGCCGGAGAACTTGACGGTGAACGGCAACAGCGCGGGCAGCCCGTTGTCGAAGGTGACGTTGGCGCCGAGGAACGGGAATTTCGCGCCGGAGAAGGAGCTGGAGAACTGGCAGCCGTCGGTCGGGTGACAGCCGCCGAACTGCATGCGCCGCAGCTCCCGGTACCCCTCGTCGAACTCGTGGTTGCCGACGACGGAGGCCGCCACGCCGAGATCGTTGAGGAAGTCGATGGTCGGCTCGTCGTGGAACAGCGCCGAGGTCAGCGGAGACGCCCCGATGTTGTCGCCCGCGGAGACCACCAGTGAGTTGCGCGCCTGCGCCTCCAGCTGCTTGACGTGCGTCGCGAGGTAGGCGGCGCCACCGGCGTCGACCGTGGTTCCGTCCGGCAGCGTGACCCGCCCCGAGGAGCCCGACGGGGGTTCGAGGTTTCCGTGGAAGTCGTTGATGGCGATCAGCCGGACGTCCGTGGTCGGGTCGATCCCGTGCGCGGACGCGGGCCCGACGGCGACCGCGCAGGAAGCGAGCGCGACGGTGGCGACCGTTACTACGCGTCGCGGTGAAAACTTCATTTTTCCTCCGATGTGGCGCATACGTCGCAGGATCTTGCCAACGTAGGAAGGCGATCACCAGGTCCGAAAGGCGGCCTGTGCGGAAACGCCGGATGACCGGCCAAGTGGCCGACATGGGGTAGCCCTTCGACCGATCCGGCGGCGCGCACTGGTCCATACCTTGGTGAACCATGACGAAAGCGCAGATCAGGAGGGTGGTCGCGAGCGGCGCGGTACTGCTGTACGGCTGCCTGGTGGCGGCCGCCGTGTTCCTCCCGCTGCCCGGCCCGACGACGCCGCGGCCCACGCAAACCATTCAGCTCGTGCCGGTCCAATGGATCGACGACGTGCACAGAGAGTTGCGAACACAAGGGCTTTCGTGGGTGCACGCCTACGCCACACCGGCGTTCCAGGGCGCCACGCTGAACGTGCTGTTGTTCGTGCCGCTGGGAATCTTGGCGCGCGTGTTGTTCAAACGAGGGTTCGTGGGCACGGCACTGCTCGGCTTTGCCTGTTCGCTGCTCGTCGAAGCGACCCAACTGACCGCGAACTGGGGCACCGCGCCGTTTCAGTACCGGATCTTCGACGTGGACGATCTGCTGAACAACACGGGCGGCGCCACGCTCGGCTGGCTGGCGGGCGCCTTGTTCCTGGCGCTACACGTCACCGGTCCAGGGGGAAGCGGTTCGGCGGAAGACCGTCCTGCTCGCCCAGCCGCGCCAGCCTGGCCGCCCGCCGCGCCGCCTGCCGTCGTGCGGCTCGCCGATCCTCCCACGCGACCGTTGCCGCGGCCGCGATGAAGAGCAGCAGGACGAGCCCGACGACGAGCGCGATCTCCACGTCGCCTCCTTTGGCGTCGTGCTTGTGTGACAGATCACAAAGCGTACGCGTTCTCCGGTTAATTTGCCACCTTCACCCGAATCACCGGGTTACCGGGCGGGGAGGACGCAGAATTCGTTTCCCTCGGGGTCGGCGAGAACGATCCACGGGAATTCCGGATCGTCCGCCAGTTGCCTCGCGCCCAGGCCGACGAGGCGGCACACCTCGTCGGCCTGGCTTCCCCCGGTCGGAGCCAGGTCCAGGTGCAGCCGGTTCTTCGCTACCTTGCCTTCCGGGACAGGTTGGAAAAGGAGCACTAATCCGCCGCCGTCTGCCCCGATCTCGACGTACTCCACGCCGTTGGCGTCGGTGAACCGCTTGACCAGGCGGTACCCCAGTGCCGCACCAGAACGAAGCCAGCGCATCGGCGTCCCGGCAGTCGATCGCGATGGCTGGGATCCGGCCACTCATGGACGCCTCCAAGCTCGCGGCCGCACGTGACGCGACCATCCCCGATGTACTCGCGCCGGGCTTGCGGGTGCTGTTCTGCGGATCAACCCCAGCCTCTACTCCGGCGCCACTGGCTGCCACTTCGCCCGGCCGGGAAACCGCTTCTGGCCGGCGTTGCATGCTTCGGGGTTCACGCCCAGGCGTCTCCACCCGAGCGAGCAGGCCCAACTCCTCGACTACGGCCTCGGCATCACCAACCTCGTGGCGAGGGCGACCGCGCGGGCCGATGAGCTGAGCCGCGCGGAGCTACGCGAAGGCGGCGTGGCGTTGGCACGGAAGGTCGCCCGGTACCGGCCGCGATGGCTCGCCGTAGTCGGGATCGCCGCCTACCGCACGGCTTTCGAGCGCCCCACGGCTCGGGTGGGCCGCCAGGCGGAGCCGATCGGCTGCGCGCAGGTGTGGGTCCTGCCCAATCCGAGCGGCCTCGAGTGCCCTAAGACTGCATGCATAGTATAACTATACAGAGCAACCCATAACTATAGAAGGGAAGAACTTCAAACACCTCGGGTATCTCCATATGCCCGCATCAGTGATACAGACGAAGAACGAGCGCCCGGTATAGACCGGCAGTTTCGGATCGTGCATCCGTTCATTGAGCGTAGTGGTGGGGTAGTCACCGAAGATTACGTCGACAACGATAATTCGGCTTTAAGGCTGAGGTTGTCCGAGAAGGTTTTTGAGCCGTGGCTGGCTGACTTTATCGCTGGTAAGACAGATGGTATCGCGTCGGTCAATAGCCCTTAAGCACGAGCGAGGCGGAGCTTAGGCCAAAGGCGGTCGGGCCGGCACTGCTGTCGGCGGCTAGACCCAGGAGCGTGTCTCGTTGACCGCTTCTTTCTTCCTCAGAGCGTCCTCAAGGCTTATGCCGAGGCGGTTGGCGATGGCGCACAGGTAGATCAGTACGTCAGCCAGCTCTTCGTCAACACTGCCGATGATCGAGGTTGTTCCGGTCCGCATGTTTTGATGCTTGCGGATGGCCTTGAACAGCTCGCCAACCTCTTCACCGAGCAATAGCGACTGGTGGAGTACGTCCCGTGAGCTAAAGCCCCGCTCGTCTTCCATCTCAGCTACGTAGCGCTGGATGTCTTCAAGTGCCGAAGCTTGCCTCAAAGGAAGCATGTCGCAACCTCTCGCAAAGGGCCGGTACTCCGTCAGGATGCGAGGACGTTAGCACTACACCCACCAGGAGCCGGGCATTGACCCGCATAACCTCGACTCTGTCACCTTGGGCGACGCCCGGGCTTACACCGAGTGCGTGTGAGGGCTACAGGCTGAGGGTGAGCTGATCATCGTTGAATCGCGGAGGGGCCATCGGCGAGCGGTTCAACCCAACCGGCCCGAAGTGCCTCGGTAAGGCGCTCCCTGTGTCTTGGGACCTCTCGCGACAACTCGGCCGAGCCGTAGCCCCTCGCGATCGAGGTAGTGACCCTTCGCTTGGCAACGTCCCAACTCCATGTGCCGACCACTTGGCCGTCCTGCACGATCGTCGGCAAGACCTCACCTATCTGGTTGAACGCGCGCTGCGCTGGCAACGCACCGAGATAGCGCCGCCGCGACTCGAAGTATGCCTTGAGAGCCACGTCTTCATGGGCCAAGAAGTTCAGGCCGGTCACGCGCTCTTGCTGCTCGGACGCCTCGAACTCCGCCAGTCGATCGCGGTACATATATAACGGAGCGTCACACCACTCCGTTCGCATCTCAACCCAGTCTCGACCTGACTCGGCCAACGCTGTCACAACGGCCGTACGCGATAGCGCCGACCACCACATGACGTCTTTGAGGGTGGCCGGCCCGTACCGCTCGAAGTACTCGCGCACCAGCTCGCCCGTCGCCTTGGCGCGGTCCACCGTCATGTCCAGCTCGGGATACAGGGCCTTGGTAAGCCCGAACATGCGGTACTCACGGTTCCAGCCCAAGGAGTCATTGACGTAGCTCAAGCTGCCGCGCTCCCAAGCCAGCTTTAGAGCAAGTCTAACCGTCGCCACAGGGCGCCGTGGTCCCGTCAGCCGCTCCTCAATCTCGCGATGAAAGAGCGGCCCGTCTACGAGTATCCCGCTAATGGCATCGACAGCCCGCAGGACCAAGCGAGGGCTTATCCCAGCGTTTGTGATAGCCCTGAGTGCGTCTCGCTCCCTAAAATGCAGTGTGGCGGCGTGAGCGGCTGCCGCTAACGGTAATGGCAAGGTATGCAGAGTTTTTCGCATACACCGAATCGTGGTAACCAGTTCGCGCGAATCAGAGCTAAAGATACTAAGCGCGACATCCGGCGTTTTACTCCGCGCCAGCACCGTCGCAAATGGCGAGGGTAAGCGGGCGGCGTGAAGGCCGAGCGACGCCTGGGCGATGTCGGCAACAGAACTGAATTTCCGGTGGTCGGCCAACCCCTGTCGGCCAAGAACCCAGTTCCACAGCTGACGCGCCCGCGCATCATCAAGCTCGAAAACCCCCGAGACTGCAGGTACACAAACCATGCGGTTAGGCTAACATGGGTTTCTGTTGGCTCGTGGTTAGCCTTGCCGGTTCCAGGTGGCCTCGACAAAATCTCGAAGCCGCTTGTATGCGGCCTCGGTCTCTTTCCGTTGCTCGTCCGTCCCCCACCAATGCCGGTCATTGTGGTGAATGTGGAATTTAGACCAATCGCCGTCCCAGTCTGGCTGCGAGTGGGTTCCCCGGATGCGGTAAAGGTCGGGCTGGTCATAGACCTGGGTACCCGGCAGCGGGACAAATCGGAAGAGCGACACGCGCGACAGCGCCGAGCCGAGTTCGCCGAGCAAGTTCATGGTTGCTTCGGTTGTCTCCATATTTTCGCCAGGGAAACCGTGGATGATGAAGACCTTGGCCTCAATGCCTGCCTCAGCGGTGGCATAGATAGCTCGCTTAATCTGCTCCTGCTTCGTGTTCTTGCGCATGGCCTTCAAAAGCGGTTCGCTGCCGGACTCCATGCCGTACTTGATCTCAATGCAGCCTGCGCGCGCCATCTTGCCAAGCAGCGCCTCATCGATGGTGTCCACCCGAGAGAGTGCCGACCACAGCAGCCCCAGGTCCTCGATGTGCTCGCATATGTCGCCAACCTTGTTCTTGTTGACGATAAAGTTATCGTCAACGATGGCGAATCCCTCAATGCCATAGGCATCAACCAGGTGACGCAGCTCCTTCCGCGCACTGGCACCGCTCCGGTATTGAATGCGAGTTTGGCCGGCGGCGCAGAAGCTACACGGGAATGGACAACCGCGGCTGAACATGACGTGAGCCATGCGCATTTCTCTACCGGCCAACCGATCTGGAATGACGAAATCTTCGACCGGAAGGAGATGCCGAGCCGGTAGCGGTAAGTCATCGATATTGCGCATGAGTGGGCGCGCTGGCTCACACATTACTTCGCCGTCCTGAAGCCACAGCACACCACTGACCCCGTTAAAGCGCTTCTCCTCAGCACGGCCGAGAATTTCCAAGATGGTCTCTTCGGACTCGCCATCGGTCGCAACGTGAGCCCGGAAGTCCCGCAGGCTTTCGACTGGATAGAAATTGCAATGCACCCCGCCGACCATCACCAAGGCGTCGTCTCGAATCGCCGCCCGAAGCCGGGCTTCTCGCATGAACCCGTAGGTCGCCGAAGACGCCAGGCTAAAGCCCACTGCGTCGTATTCGAGAAGGTCCAGCTCGGTTTGCCGTGGCGTGACTTTCTCAATCGAAACCAGGTGCCCCGCCTGCTCGATTACGGCCGCGAGATACAGGACGCCAAACGGTGGAAACTCTTTGCGCTGCTCTTTGAATCGGGCCATGTCGTAAACCTCGGGATATAACAAAGCCACCTTCATGCTCGCCCCTCGTTTCGTTCAGCAATTACGTTCAGTAAATCGTTGGTTACGGCTTCGGCAGAATTTGCACCAATCTCGTGCTCATATACGGGATAGCCAACAAGCTTCAGGAAATGCGCGGCATCTTGGAACATTCCGCACTCCTGCCGACTGTGTTCCTCGCTCGTGTCGTGAAACCGGCTATAGGTGCCACGGGCCGCCGCGCGCTCAGCGCACTGCTCGGGCGGACCCTGCAAGATGAACGCGATGTCAGGAGATGGCAGGCACTCATAGAGTGACCAGACGTACCTACGCTCTACCTCGTCTTGCTGATCAAAAACCAATGACGAGGGCATGAACCGGTCACAGACCACGGTCATACCCTCGTGAAGCGCGGGATGAATGGTCGTCCGGTAGTGGTGATAGCGGTCAGCAGCCACCAGGCATGTCAACTCATGCCCATGAAGCTCAAAGGTGTGACCGCGCGCCAGTTTGCCGATCGCCGAGCTGGACGGCGTCGACGTGAGGCGAGCCGGAGTGCCCCTGGCCGTCAACAGCTCGTGCAGGAGCGCGGCCACGGTCGTTTTCCCTACCCCACTTGGCCCATCCAACGTAACGAATAAGCCTCGCTCGCTCCCCACAACGGCCCCTTTCCCTCAAGGCTTTATGAACCGTAAGTCAAAAAACGACCGGCGTGCCAGGTCTTTTCGGGTAGTTGACCTCTACCGAGCGTGTCACCGGAAATCTCGATCATGAACACCTTGTAGGGGTGATAAAGTCAAGCAACTTCACCACCCCCACAACGCGACTATTTGCCACTCTCTTCTTAAGCCTTACGCGGCCGGTGCGCCGCGCGCCGTATCGTAAATCCAGGTCCGAAAGTCGGGCTCACCCGTGTAGATGTCGGGGGTGACACCGCAGTACTGGCCCCCCCGCTGGTGCTGCCGACGAGTTGTGCCACGCCGTCAACGAGCGTCACGGCCGGTCCGCCGAATCGCCGTAGCACGGGCCGTCGGTCCCGCTCGGGTTACCGGTGCATATCTCCTTGGCGGAGATGGCCTCGTCCGCGCACTTGGCCTTACTCACGATCTTGGTATCGATCTGCTGTAACTGGGTAGGCAGGTTCGCGCTCGTCGAGTCCGGTTCAGTGTCGCCCCATCCCAAGAGCTTGACCGCATCACCAGGTCGGGCCGCCGTGCTGGCTATCTGAATGGTTTGCGCGTCCACCAGGTGGTCAAGCTCAAGAAGCGCGATGTCGTCAACCTCGGCGCTAGGTGCTCCCGCTCCCCAGTGCCAACCGGGATTTACCACTATGTTGGTAACGGTGGCTGCTTCCTCACCACCCGAAGTCCGGTCTTTCGAGCCGATCCGCACATGGAACTGCTTATCCTTCGTCGGGATGGTGGCCGAGGTTGCCTCACGCGTTCCGTAATAATGCGCGCCATGGCTTCTCAGGGTCTTCGAGCCCAGTTGGTACGTTGTCCCACCAGCGGGGGTCAGACTCGGGCTCCTGAGACCCCCACCTCTCTCCAGTTCAACATGTCACCTCCCTGTGGGCTCTCCTGCGCATCGCGCGCCCGACCTGCAACACTACGAAGTGTAATTTCGTTGTCACTTTAAGTATGATGTGATGGGAACAATCTGACACCCCAGCGGCCTCAACGCGCACTGGACCGTGGCCACACTGGCCGAGGAGTTCGCTGCCCTGCGTCAGCATACATACTCTGAGTAGTCTTTTTTTCGACTTTGAAGGACCCTGGTCACGCACCCCGCGCGGGTTAGTCACACAATGGACTTGGTGTCACACCTGGCCGGTCCTAGCAGGGAGGATCGGATTGGCGACGCCGGAGGAGCCCGGGCGGGCCGTCCAGGGAGGGAACCGCCCCGGCTGGCCTCGCAGCCAGGTTTGACCGCGCCGGGACGGAGCCGTGATGACGCACAGTAATGATCCAGGGAAGGCTCCCCAGGCCGCGGGGACCGGTCGAAGCCTCGGCGTCGCGGCCATCGACCCGGTCCCGATCTTCCGCGACGGCCTGTCGGCACTCGTCCAGCGCACCCCGGGCATGCACTGGGCCGGGTACGCCGCGAACCCGCATGCCGCCCTCCAACTGGCCGAGCAGGTTCGTCCGGACGTCGTACTGATCGACACCGGCCTCGACCCACACGGTCACCTGACCAAGTTGCTGGTCAGCGGCGATCCGGCACTGCTGGTCATCGTGCTGATCCGGGAGGTCCACCGCACCCCCGGCTTCCTCAACGGCGCGCTGTCGCTGGGCGCGCACGCCGTCGTGCCCCGGTCCGTCGAGCCGCGCAGGCTGATCGAAGCGATTCGGCGGGCTTATCTGGACCGGCGGTATGTCGACCCGTCACTGGCGCCACTCGCGGTGCCGCCCGGCCGGTCCGGGCTGCGCTCGGGAGAGCCGGGCCTGCCCGGGAAACGGCCGCGGATGCCGTTGTCGCGCCGGGAGTACCAGGTCCTCCAGTTGGTCGCGGAGGGCCTGGAGAACGCGGCGATCGCCAAGATCCTCTACCTGTCGACGGAGACCGTCCGTACCCACGTGAAGAGCATCCTCCGCAAGCTTTCCGCGCGAGATCGCACGCATGCGGTAACGATCGCGTTTCGGGCGGGGATCCTCATCGCCCAGCCCGACGACAGCCCGGAGCGCGCGCCGGGACACGCACCCCCACCGGGACTGACCGAATACCCGACACGCTGACCCTTCCGGGCTGCCCGTGCGGGCACTCCTTCATCACAGCCGAACAAATTTCACTTGCCCAGGTTACCGGCAGGTAATATCCTCATGTTACCGGCCAGTAGGGGGACGACACGCGCCCAGCCGGAAACCCGACGACAACGGAGCGACGACATGGGCCACTACAGGAGCAACGTCCGGGACCTGGAGTTCAACCTCTTCGAGGTCCTCGGCGTCCAGAACCGCCTTGGCAAGGGGGTGCTGGCGGAGTCCGACGAGGAGACCGTGCGCGGCGTGCTCGCCGAGCTGAACACCCTTGCCGTGGGACCGCTCGCCGAGTCCTTCGCCGACGCGGACCGTAACCCGCCGGTCTACGACCCCAAGACCTTCTCCGCGACCCTGCCGGAGTCCTTCAAGAAGAGCTACCGAGCGCTGCGGGACGGCGAATGGTGGCGGCTCGGTCTGAACAACGAGCTGGGCGGCTTCGGCCTCCCGCCGACCGTGTGCTGGGCGGCCTCCGAGCTGATCCTCGGAGCAAACCCCGCGCTGTTCATGTACATGGCCGGCCCGAGCTTCGCCGGCATCCTCGACCGCAACGGCAACGAGGAGCAGAAGCGCTGGGCACACATCATGATCGAGCGGGCCTGGGGCGCCACCATGGTGCTCACCGAGCCGGACGCCGGCTCGGACGTGGGTGCCGGCCGCACCAAGGCCGTCCGGCAGGAAGACGGATCCTGGCACCTGGAGGGCGTGAAACGCTTCATCACCTCCGGCGACCAGGACATGACCGAGAACATCATGCACCTGGTACTGGCCCGCCCCGAGAGCCCCGGCATCGAAGCCAAGGCCGGCACCAAGGGCCTGTCGCTGTTCCTGGTCCCGAAGTTCCACTTCGACACCGAGACCGGTGAACTCGGCGAGCGCAACGGCGCCTTCGTCACCGGAGTCGAGCACAAGATGGGCCTGAAGGCCTCGACCACCTGCGAGCTGACCTTCGGCCAGCACGGCGTGCCGGCCAAGGGCTGGCTGCTCGGCGACGTGCACGACGGCATCGCGCAGATGTTCCAGGTCATCGAGTACGCCCGGATGATGGTCGGCACCAAGGCGATCGCCACGCTGTCCACCGGCTACCTCAACGCCCTGGAGTACGCCAAGGAGCGCGTGCAGGGTGCGGACCTGACCCAGATGCTGGACAAGACCGCGCCCCGGGTCACCATCACCCACCACCCGGACGTCCGCCGCTCGCTCATGCTGCAGAAGGCCTACGCCGAGGGGCTGCGTGCGGTGTACCTCTACACGGCGTCCTTCCAGGACCAGGTGTGGACGCAGGACGGCGACGAGGAGTCGCTGAAGCTGGCCGAGCGGGTCAACGACATGCTGCTGCCGATCGTCAAGGGCGTCGGCTCCGAGCGTGCGACCGAGCAGCTCGTGCAGTCACTGCAGACCCTCGGCGGCTCCGGCTTCCTGCAGGACTACCCGGTCGAGCAGTACATCCGCGACTCGAAGATCGACTCGCTGTACGAGGGCACCACGGCCATCCAGTCCATGGACTTCTTCTTCCGGAAGATCGTCCGGGACAAGGGCCAGGCGCTTGCCTACCTGGCCGGGGAGATCACCGAGTTCGTGGAAGACACGGCATCCGAGGCTTCTCGCGCGCTGAAGAACGAGCGTCAGCTGCTCAAGCAGGCCCTGGAGGACGTGCAGGGCATGCTGGGCACGATGATCGGCTACCTGACCGCGTCCCAGGATGACCCGAAGAACATGTACAAGGTCGGCCAGCACACCGTGCGGCTGCTGATGTCAACGGGTGACCTGCTGGTCGGCTGGCAGCTGCTGCGCCAGTCGGAGATCGCGCTGAGCAAGCTCGACGGCGATGTCCCGGCGAAGGACAAGGCCTTCTACGAGGGCAAGGTCGCGGTCGCCTCGTTCTTCGCGAAGACGGTTCTCCCGGAGCTGACGGCGCGCCGCGCGATCGTTGCCTCCGCGGACAACGACCTCATGGAGGTCCCCGAAGCCGCCTTCTGATCGGGCAACCAATCAAGGCCACCTCGCGGGTGAACGCCCCGAGGTGGCCTTGGTGCGTTCAGCGCTCAGGCCGCCCAGTACCCGCGGTACCGGCCGAGCCATCCGGCGATCTCGGCCAGGCCGTCGGCACGGAGGGCGTAGATCCGGCGCTGCCCGTCGGGCCGGACCTCGACCAGCCCGGCCTCCCGCAGGATTCGCGGATGCCGGGAGCCTTCGGGCTGGGTGAGCCCGGGCAGGCTCGCGACCAGTTCGCCGGCAGGCCGCTCACCGTCGGCGAGCAGATCCAGCAGCGCCCTGCGATGCGGCTCGGCCACCGCTTCGAACGCGTCCACGCAGCAAATATCGCGCATCGCTTATATACCCGTCAACAGATATAGAAGCTTCGCGTTTTGGCCGGACGGACAAGCGGTATTCCAATGACCTCCAGCAACCAAAGGAGATTTCGATGACCATCACGGGAATCATCACGGCGCTCATCGTCGGTTTGATCATCGGCGCGCTGGGACGCCTGGTCGTACCCGGGAAGCAGGCGATCCCCATCTGGCTGACCATGCTGGTCGGCATCGTCGCCGCGTTCATCGGCACGGCCATCGCCCGTGGCGTCGGCTACGCCAACACGCCCGGGTTCGACTGGCTCGAGCTCATCACCCAGGTCGTCCTCGCGGCCATCGGTGTCTCCCTCGTGGCAGGTATGTACGGCCGTAACCGACTGACGCGCTGACCCAGCCAGGGCCGGGAAGCGTTTACCCGACAACGCTTCCCGGCCCGTTCCCTGTCCGGAAGATCAGGTGCAGAACACCGCGGGCTTCGGCTCGTAGTGCACCACCCGGGTCTCGCGACCGACCTCGGCTCCGGTGGCCAGGTCATAGCGGATGCGGATGTCGGTGACAGTGAACCCCGGACCGCCCAGGGACTGCTGGCAGCCACCGCCGGAGCCCTGCTGCACCGGCGGGGCCGCGAAGTCACTCCAGTCGCTGGTGGTGCTCTCGACCCGGAACTGCCTGGTGCCCCAGATCCGCACGGTGACGGTCGGTCCCGTGCTCACCGCCTGGATCGCCACCCCGCCGGTCAGGCTGTTGGTGAACCGCAGATCGACCGGGGAACCGTCGTCGGAGAAGGACCTCGCGTCCCGTCCCGGGGAGTACCGGTCCAGGTAATAGCCGTGCTCGCGGTGCCCGGCATCGGTCAGCCCCGCGTAGTACGCCGCGTTGTACAGGGTGGTCGCGAACTGGGAAACCCCGCCGCCGGCCACCTGCGGTCCGGTGCCGTCCTCGTTCGCCGGCGCGGGCACGAAACCCTGGGCCTGCGACCACGGTCCGCTACGGTCGTTCAGGCTGAAGGTCTGGCCGGGACGAACGACCGCGCCGGTCACCTTGGCCGCCATGGTCCGCACGTTCGCGGCCGCCGCACCGGAAAGCCCGCTCGTGGTGAACTCCGCGACGACCTCTTTGATGCCGAGCCCGGTGAGATCCTCGGTGGTCACCTCGGGCCGGGAGGACTGGTATCGCACCGAGACCTCGCGGCCGTCCGCTCTGGTCAGCACGGACATCATCGGCGTGAAGGTGGCCATCCAGTCGATCTTGCGAGCGTCCTGGGACGGCCGCACGGTAGGTCCCGAGTCGGTGAAGACGAGCTGCGCGTTCTGGCCGGCTTTCTCGGTGCTCACCAGCTGGGGTTGCAGGTTTTCCCGGAGCTTCGCCGCGTCCAGGGTCGCGTCCAGCGCCCCGGTCGGGCGCGGCGTGAAGCGCATCGCCGCGGCGATCGCGGCCGGTTTCAGCAGGGCGTCCACGCCGTCGCCGTGCAGCGCGACCGGGTTCGCCACCGCCGGCCTGACCACCTGATCGAGCGTCTTGTGGACGCCCGCCGAAGTCGCGAGCACGGGCGTCAGGTCCACGGCCAGCCGCACCCCGCTCTTCTCCAGCCAACGCGCCTTGACCAGGTTCGCGGCGCCCTTCACGTCGTTGAGCGTCTGCCCGTCGCGAGGCTCGACGGCGTAGGGGGTGACATCACCGTCGGTGCCCGCGACCGGCTGGAAACCGACGCTGCCCTCGGTCGGTGGGTGGTTGATCCGCTCCGTGGCGAGCTGGGAAATGGCTTCCGTGAGCGCCTTGTCGTCGGTCATGGTGACCAAGCCGACCGAACGCTTGACGAAGAAGGACGTGATCCTGGTCCACGGGTCGAGCGGCTGGTGACCGGCCTGCGCCAGCGTCGACGCCCAGTCGAGGCCGAGCCCGGAGGTGACCGGGTCGAGCGCGGTCTGGACATCGCCGGCGAGTACCGGAACCGGCTGGATCAGTCGTGGCTCGAGTTCCCGGCGCAGTTTCGCCTCGGCGTCGGCGGGGCTCAGCCCGCCGACTTCGACACCCGCCACCACGACTCCGCGCGGCACGTCCCCCGCGCTGGCCATCAGATCGATCGTGTAGAGCACCACACCGAGCGCGATCACCCCACCGGCGACCATCAGCGCCCGGCCGAGGAAACGTTTCGCGGGAGACCGCTCCGGCCGCGCGACGTCACCGACGGCGAGGATCTCCTCGGCCAGCTCGTCTTCCGGCGGCGCCAGAAACCGCGTCGGCGGCGGCAAGTCGACGCGAGGAATCGGTTGCGTGGGCTCGTCCGCATCCGAGTCCGGCCAGCCTTGGTCGTCCCGCACTCGCCCCTCCCGCAAACGTTACAAGTACAACCCCGTCCCGTGCTCCGTACGCTCGGAGGCGACCGCGTGAATGTCCCGTTCCCGCATCACCAGGTAGGCCTCGCCCTGAACCTCGACCTCGAGCTGGTCCTCCGGGTTGAACAGCACGCGGTCCAAGACCTTCACGTTTCGCACGTTACTGCCTACACCCAGTACGTCACCCCACGCCAGTCGGCGGGCCACCTGAGCGGTCGCGGGAATCACGATGCCCCCGCTGCTCCGCCGTTCGCCTTCCTCCGGAGACAGCCGGACCAGCACCCGGTCGTGGAGCATCTGTATCTCGAGTTTGGGAACCGGAATTTCCATCGCATCCGACACCCGAACAATGCTACGTGCCCACACCGGCGGTCGAACGCCCGCTGGTGAGCTCGAAATCCGCACGTTTGGCCGCACCTTCGTGCACCGCACCCGCCGCACCGTGGACGCCATGCCGGGAGCGGAGACGACCGCGTCGACGAACTGCTCGGGCGGTCCGGCCACCGCGTACCGGCCGTCGTCCCCGGTGATCGCGCGCACGAGCTGCCTGCCCCGCCCGTCGGTTACCGTCACGGCCGCGCCCTGGACACCTCGGCCCCCGGGTCGCGGACGGTGCCGGTCAGCATGGGCAGCTGCTCGCCGAACCGGTGCGGGTGCGCGGGCAGTGCCGTCGGCGCGGCATACCCGCTTGATCGACAGCGAAACCTGGCGCGAGCGGACACTGTTGCGTGAACGCCCCGAACTCGTGCCACGGCTCGCGCGGACGAACCGCTCGATGGAGGAGGCCGCGGTCGCCGCCCCACCGGCCTGCCCACGGGCGACATCTACGTACACACAGTCGCCGCCACGGCCTTCGCCGCCCATCGGGCTGCCATCACGTGCTGGCGGCCCGACGGCGGGCCGGACCTGGTCGCGCTGCTGCACCAGGCGATGGACGTGCTGGAAAGCGGCCTCACACCCCCGCGAGAACGAGTTGCAGCCTGGCCTGCCCGTCGTCGGAAACGCGGATCGGGACGCCCCAGTCCTGCCGGGTGACCCGGCACACCGGATGTTCGGCGTCGATGTCGCAACTGGCCGCCTGCGCGACGATCTGCAGCACGCCTTCCGGATGGCCGCCGGCGAGCTTGATGGTGCGGCTCAGTTCGGTGCCGGTGCCGGTGCCTTCCACCAGTAGCTCCGGCGGGGCGGCGCTGATCTCCAGCCGCGTCGACGGGCCGTACCGGTCGTCGAGTTTTTCGCCGGGCGCCGGCGTGAAGACCACGGACAGTTCGACGGTTCCCGGCGACAACACGCTCGGCGGCCGTCGCACGGCGTGGGCGTCACCGGTGACTTGCCGGGATGCTTCGGACGAGCCGGGCAGCGACCGCAACCGGTGCGCGGCCGACTCGACCACGAACAGCGCCTCCTCCGTCACCAGAAGCCCGGACGGCTCCGCGAGTCCGTCGGCGATCGTGGTGACCTTGCCGCTTTCCGGGTCGTAGCGCCGGATCGCGCCGTTGTAGGTGTCGGCGATCGCGATCGTGCCGTCGGTCAGCACGGCCACGCCCAGCGGATGTTGCAGCAGGGCGTCGGCCGCGTCGCCGTCCCGGTGCCCGAACGAGAACAGGTCCGTGCCGATCGCGGTGTACACCGCCTGGTCGGCGTCGATCCACCGCAGGGCGGACGTTTCGGCGTCGGCCAGCCACAGCCGGTCGCCCTGCACCGCCAGCCCGGAAGTCTGCGCGAAGAACGCTTCGTCGACTTTGCCATCGCGCAGGCCTTCGACCGTGGTACCGGCGAACCGGGAGATCGTCCCGCGCACCGGGTCGAAAAGGCCGAGGGTGTGGTTCCCGGCCATCGCCACGACAAACCCGCCCATCGGCTCCCACCACGCCACGTCCCAGGGGCTGGTCAGGTCGACTTCACGGGCGGGGCCGTCGGTTCCGCCGTCCCGCCACTGCTGTCCGGTACCGGCCACTGTGGACACTTCGCCGGTGCGCAGGTCGAGGCCGCGCAGCAGGTGGCTCGCGGTGTCGGCGACCAGCAGGTGGTATCCGGCCCGCTCGGCGACCTCGGCGGGCAGCAGCGCCAAACCGCTCGGCTCGGCGAACCTCGCGACGTCGAACGCGCCATCGGCCCAGCCGCGCTCACCACTGCCGAACCGCCGGATGACGGTTTCACCGTCGGAGGCGAATTCGGCGATCGAGTGGTTGCCGGTATCCGCCACGAGAATGCGGCCTTCGACGGTACGCACCGCCTTGCTGGGAAAACGCAGGGTGGCCGGCTGATCCTCGATGGGCAGCACATACGGGCTACCACCGCGACGCAGCGTCCCCTTCGCCTCGTGCACCGCGACCTGCTCGGCGATCACCCGGCGCAGCGCCCCGGCGTGCCCCTCACCCGCGGCCACATGCACGACGTAACCCTCGGGGTCGACGAGCACCAGCGTCGGCCAGGCCTTGACCGCGTACTGCTGCCAGGTCGCGAGATCGGGGTCGTTGAGCACGGGATGGTGTACGCCGTGCCGCCGCACCGCGGCCTCGATCGCCGACGCCTCGCCCTCGTGGAGGAACTTCGGGGAGTGCACGCCGACGGTCACCAGCACCTCGGCGAACTCGGCCTCCAGCGGGCGCAACTCGTCCAGCACATGGAGGCAGTTGATGCAGCCCGAGGTCCAGAAGTCCAGCAGCACGACCTTGCCGCGGAGTTCGGCCAGCTTGACCTGTCTGTCGCCAGTGTTGAGCCACACGTCTCCCGACAGTTCCGGGGCGCGCACGCGGGCTTGCCGTTCAACCGTCACAACCCGATCCAACACGCTGTTTCGCCCCGGTTGTTCCCCGATGTCACTTTCTGGACCGCGACTCTTTCAAGTGGCGCCATAATGAGAGATCACCTTAGTGGCACCATGAGGATGAACCTTCGGGACGTACCCGGCGACGTCCACCGAGTGCCGGCCGAAAACGCGGAAGCCCGGAGGCCGTCCCGCAGTCATGCCTTCACTGTGATGGAGAGCACAGCGGGTGTCCTGAGTAGGTCTACTCGACGATTCGGGCTTTCGCATCGAGGCGGCTTTACGCTGTTCGGCATGCAACGCGTGGTCGTGCTCGGATGCGCCGGCGCGGGCAAGACGACGTTCTCGCGACACCTGGGGAAGCTGCTCGATCTGCCGGTCTTCCACCTCGACCGGCACTACTGGCGACCGGGCTGGGTGGCGGCGCCCGAGGAGAAGTTCCACGCCGCCCAGCGGGCGCTGGTCGCCAAGGACCGCTGGGTGATCGACGGGAACTACAGCGGCAGCCTGCACATCCGGCTGCCCGCCGCCGACACCATCGTCCTGCTCGACTTCCCCCGCTGGCACTGCCTGTACCGGGTGGCGAAACGCACGGTCCAGGGCTGGGGCAAGGACGGGCAGGCAACGGGGTGCCCCGAACGCGTGGATCTGGAATTCCTGCGCTGGATCTGGCGTTGGCGCCGCGATTCGCGACCACGCGCACTGGCGAAGGTCGCCGAACACGGCCGTTGCGCCCGGCAACTGCGGCTGTCGAACCCGCGCGAGGTCAAGGCATTTCTGGAAAATCTCCGGTAGCTTCCCGGGGAGCAAACCGAGCAGGTCGCGCGTTGTCCGGGTATGGCTGTCGTGCTTCTGCTCTACCTGGTCGCCGAGGCCGCCGCGGTCTGGGCGGTGAGCTCGGTCGTGGGCGTGCTCGGCACGCTGGCGCTCCTGCTGGCCGGGGCGTTCCTCGGATCGTGGCTCGCGCGGCGGGAGGGTTCCCGCGCCGCGAGCGCGTTCCTCGCCACCGTGCGGGCAGGGCGACCGGCGCACAACGAGGTCACCGACGGCATGTTGATCGCCTTCGGCGGTCTGCTGATCATGGTGCCGGGATTCCTGAGCGACCTTGCCGGGCTGCTCCTCCTGCTGCCCCCGACGCGCGCGGTCGTCCGCCGCGCCTGGCTGCGCCGCGCCGAACGCCGGATGGCGACGCACGGGGCGGGCCGGGTGATCGTGGTGGACAGCGAGGTCGTGCCGGACGACAAGCAGCACCCGGTCATCGAGAGCCGTTGATCGGCTTCGCAAGGTCGAAGTAGCGACGACCGGCTGGAAACGGCCGAATCCGCCGCCCCCGGAAAACCGCCATTTCACCGCGAAACTGGCGTGGCGTTCCTTTTCCGGAAAAAAGTGTTCCGACCTCCGCCCGAAGATTTCCCCGGGAAACAACAGGCCGCGGCTCGGGATGTTCGGCGAGGGCACCGAGCCGGGACTCCCGATGCGCGGTGGAGGACGTCCACCAGCGTCTGCGTGGAAAGTGCGCGCGATTCCACCCCAACCCGCGCGCTCCGGCATATGCAGGGTTTCCAGCAGCCGGATGAACTCGTCCACACCCGGTTTGCCGAAGTCGGCCCGGCGTGCCGGCAGATCGATCAGGTCCGCGGACATGGGCGAGAATTCTACCGGCGCAAGACCGACCAGGTAGCGTTTGTCGTCTGAGAGGAGACCTTCGATGCACAACGTGAGGTCGATGTGACCGAGGAAGTGAAGCCCACGCCGACGCGGCCGCGGCGGCTGCCCAGGGAGGTGCGGGAACGGCAGATCCTGGACGCGGCGGTGCAGGTGTTCTCGTGGCACGGCTACCACTCGGCGTCGATGGACGAGATCTCCGAGGTCGCGGGCGTTTCCAAGCCGATGATCTACTCGTATCTCGGCGCGAAGGAGGATCTGTTCGCCAAGTGCATCCAGCGGGAGGCGGCGAGGCTGCTGGAGGCCCTGCGCCACGGAGTGCACGCCGAACTGCCCCCGGACATGCAACTGTGGCACGGGCTGCGCGCGTTCTACCGTTTCGTCGCGGACTACCGGGACGCGTGGACGGTGCTGCACCGCCAGGCACTGACCGTCGGTGGGCAGTTCGCCGGTGAGGTCAACGCCCTGCGCAGCAGGGCGATCGAAATGGTCTCCGCGCTCGTGGTCAGCGCGGGCACCAAGAAGGGACTCGGCGAAGTGGCCGAGTTCTCCGGCCCGGCGCTCGCCGTGGCACTGGTCGGCGCGGCCGAGTCACTGGCCGACTGGGGGCTCGACCACCCCGACATCTCCGATGGCGTGCTCGCGTCCTGGCTGATGAACCTCGTCTGGCTAGGCTTCAACGACCTCGTCGAGGGCCAGGTGTGGCGGCCGCAGTGAGCCCTCGAGGTGGGGCCTCGGCTTGCGCGTGCCCCACAACTCGAAGGCCCAGCCCTCGTCGGTCCGCCAGGAGGTGAATCCCACCTTGGCGGGCAACGGCACGGGACGCTTGAACCGCACGTCGACCGTGTAAGCGCCGGGCAGCCTGCCCTCGAACGCGGCCAGGGCGCGGGCCTTGATCCACATGCCGTGCGCGATCGCCGACGGGAAACCGAACAGCCGCGCGGTGAGCGCGTGCAGGTGGATGGGGTTGCGGTCGCCGGACACCTCCGCGTAGCGGCGCCCGATGTCCCCGGACACCCGCCAGATCGCGGTCGGCGCCGGCGGGGTGAGCTGCCCGCTCCGCGACGGACCTTCATCGCCGCCCCGGCGCAGGTAGGTGCTCACCTCCGTCCACACGGGACGGCCGCCCACCGACAGTTCGCCGCGCACGTCGAACTGCCTGCCGCTCGCGTGCGAGCGCAGGTTCTCCGCCCACACGCGGGCGGTGTAGGTCTCGCCGAGTCCGAGGGGCCGGTGCTGGGTGATGCGGTTGGCCACGTGCACCATTCCCAGCAGCGGGAACGGGAACTCCTTCTCGGTCATCAACGCCATCTGGAGGCGGAAGATCAGCATGTGCGGATAGGTCGCGGGTAGTTCGTCGGTGAGCCGGAACCCGCACACCTGGTCGTACGCGGCCAGATGCGCCAGGTCCACGTCGATGTCGGGGCGGACGTACTCGGTGTTCGGAAGCGTTTCGCCGCCGACCTGCGGAAGCAGCGCCTTGGCATACAGCACGGGCAAAGCCGGCGCGTCCTGCTTGACGGTCCGCTGTGGCAGGAGTTTCGTCATCACGCCCCCAGCAGTGCCTGGCCGCAGACGCGGACCACGTTGCCGTTGACCGCACCGGACGCCGGATTGGCGTACCAGGCGATGGTTTCGGCGACGTCGACCGGCAGCCCGCCCTGCGCGAGGCTGGACAGCCGCCGGCCCGCTTCGCGAATGAACACCGGCACCTGCGCGGTCATCTTCGTTTCGATGAAGCCGGGCGCGACCGCGTTGATCGTGTAGTGCCGTCCGTACTCACCGAGTTTTGCCGCGCCGTCCTGCACCATCCCGACCACTCCCGCCTTGCTGGCGGCGTAGTTCGTCTGCCCCACGTTGCCGGCGATTCCGGCGATCGAGGACACCCCGATGATCCGGCCGTTGTCCCGCAACACCTGGTCCGCCAGCAGTTTGTCGTTGACGGCCAGGGGCGCGGCGAGATTGACGGTGAGCACCGCGTCCCAGTTGTCTTCGGTGAGGTTGCCAAGCGTCCTGTCGCGGGTGATCCCGGCGTTGTGCACGACGATGTCGACGCCACCATGCCGCTGTGTCAGGTGGTCGGCGAGCCGGCCGGGGGCATCGGGCTCGGTGATGTCGAGTTGCAGCGCCGAGCCGGCGATCTTGTTCGCGACCTCGGACAGTTCCGCGCCCCGAGCGGGAATGTCCAGCGCGATGACGTGAGCGCCGTCCCGGGCGAAGACCTCGGCGATCGCCGCACCGATCCCGCGGGCGGCGCCGGTGACCAGCGCGACCTTGCCGTCGAGCGGCTTGTCCCAGTTCTCGGGCGCTGCGGTTTCCGGAATACCGTGCGCGCCGACCCGGATCACCTGGCCGTCGACGAACGCCGATTTGGCCGACAGCAGGAAACGCATGGTGGACTCGGCCGCGTCCTCGGCTCCTGGTGCCACGTAGACGAGCTGCGCGGTCGCCCCCCGCCTGAGTTCCTTGCCCACCGACCGGACGAAGCCCTCCAGCGCTCGTTGGGCGATCCGTTCCCGGCCCTCGGACAGTTCCGGTGGGGTGCCGAGCACGACGACCCGCCCGGACGGGCCGACCTTCCGGATCACCGGGTGGAAGAAGTGATACAGCTGTCGAAGCTGCTTCGGGTCGGTGATGCCCGTCGCGTCGAAGACCAGCGCGCCATACCGCGCGTCCCCGTCCGCGACCTCGATTCCGGCGTCCGCGAGCCGCGTCCGCACGACCTTCTCCAGACGGCCGCCCGGTGCGGCGCCGAGCAGGACGGGACCGTCCAGTGGTGGCAGTCCCGGGTGGTGACGGCGCAGCCTCGGAGGGTCCGGCAGGCCCAGCTTGGGTACCAGGAACCTGCCGATCGGGGTCCGGGTGAACTGCTGGTACCGATCGGCCATCGAGCTCCTCCCTACGGCATACCTACTCGTAAGTAGGTTACCCTCGACTCAAAGTTCCACAAGCGCGGCGGCGTAAACCTCGGGCCAAGCAGGAACAGGCACGACAGCGCCGAGAAGGGAGCAACATGGACGTTCGTAAGGTGGCGATCGTCGGTGGCAACCGCATTCCGTTCGCACGCTCGAACGGCCCGTACGCGAACGCGTCCAACCAGGACATGTTCACCGCCGCGCTCGATGGCCTGGTGAGCCGCTTCGCGTTGCAGGGTGAGCGGATCGGCGAGGTCGCGGCAGGCGCGGTCCTCAAGCACTCTCGCGACTTCAACCTGGCACGCGAGTCCGTGCTCGGCAGCAGGCTGGCACCGGAGACCCCGGCGTCGGACGTGCAAATGGCGTGCGGCACGGGGCTGCAGGCGATCGTCAACGTGGCGAACAAGATCGCGCTCGGGCAGCTCGACTCCGCGATCGCGGGCGGGGTGGACACCACCTCCGACGCACCACTGGCCGTCAACGACGACCTGCGCCGGGTGCTGGTCCGGCTGACCACGACGAAGTCGCTCGGCGACCGGCTCAAGCTGCTGGCCAGGCTACGACCAGGCCACATCGTGCCCGAAATCCCGCGAAACGCCGAGCCCCGCACCGGCCTGTCGATGGGGGAACACGCGGCGATCACCGCGGCGGAATGGGGGATCACGCGGGCCGAGCAGGACGAGCTCGCGGCGGCCAGCCACCAGCGCCTGGCCGCCGCCTACGACCGGGGATTCTTCGACGACCTGGTCACCCCATACCTGGGTCTCGAGCGGGACCAGAACCTGCGCGCCGACTCGACGCCGGAGAAGCTGGCGAAACTCAAGCCGGTGTTCGGCGGCCCGACCGGGACGATGACCGCGGGCAACTCGACACCGCTGTCCGACGGCGCTTCGGCCGTGCTACTGGCCACGGAGGAGTGGGCCGCCGAGCGGAATCTTCCCGTGCTGGCGTACCTGACGTTCTCGGAGACCGCGGCCGTGGACTACGTGCACGGCCGGGCAGGCCTGCTGATGGCGCCGGTCCACGCGGTGCCGAGGATGCTCGCGAAGGCCGGGCTCACCCTGCGGGACTTCGATTTTTGTGAAATCCACGAAGCTTTCGCGTCGCAGGTCCTGGCCACGCTCAAGGCATGGGAATCCCCGGCCTTCGCCAAGGAGCGACTCGGCCTGGATGGTCCGCTGGGTTCGATCGACCGCGCGAAGCTGAACGTGAACGGCTCCTCGCTGGCCGCGGGACACCCCTTCGCCGCGACCGGTGGCCGGATCGTGGCGACGCTGGCCAAACTCCTGCACGAGAAGGGCTCCGGCCGTGGCCTGATCTCCATCTGCGCGGCGGGCGGCCAGGGCGTCACCGCGATCCTGGAGCGGTAACCAGGTTTCAGTTCCCGGAAACCTTCTCCGACGCCTTGGCGACCTTCTCCGACGCCTTCTTCGCGGCGCGGCGGGCACGCCAGCCCAATGAAGGCTTGCCCTCCGTGTCGGCGGCGGCGATCAGCAGGCCACCGGCGAGGCCGGCGTTCTTCAGGAAGTGAGTGAGCTGCTGCTGCCGCTCACCCGGGTCTTTCGCCTCCCAGAAGGGATGGGCCGCGGCCGTCGTCGGCACCAGGCTGCCCAACAGAGCCAGCGCGGAAAGCCGCGGCAACTTGCCGAAGGCGAACGCGGTGCCCGCCACGATCTTCACCACCGCGTCGGCGCGGACCAGGGTGACCGGGTCGGTCGGCACCGCCTCCGGCAGCTGCTGCCGGCCGGCCGTCTTGTCCAGCAAGGGTTTCGCGACCTCCGCGTGCCCCTCGGCCTGGCGCAGCGCGTTGACCCCGCCGTAGATGAAGATGGACGCGAGCATGGGACGAGCCAGTCGACGCAGAATCATGTCGAGAACTTACCCGCTCAGTCCGCCTACCACACTCTAAGCATCTATTGGATCTTAACTAGATTTGACTATACCCCGGTAGCGATCGCGACACGGCTAGGGATTTCTCGACAAATATCGAGCTGACGCTAGAAAGGCCGATACTGTCCTAGCCGTGGACCCCATCCGCAACCCCTTCGCACCCGGCGCCGGGCAACGGCCGCCGGAACTGGCCGGGCGCGAACGCGAGATCCACGCGTTCGAGGTGGTGCTCCAGCGGGTCGCGCGAGGCAGACCCGAGCGCAGCCTCGTGCTGACCGGTCTGCGTGGCGTCGGCAAGACCGTGCTACTCGGCGAGCTGCGGTCGATGGCCATCCGCCAAGGCTGGGGCGCGGGCAAGATCGAAGCCCGGCCGGACGCCGACCTCCGGCGACCGTTGTCCGCCGCGCTGCACCGGGCGATCCGGGACCTCGCCGTACGCCACCGCGCGCCGGATCGCGTCGAGGAAGTGCTGGGCGTGCTGAAGGCGTTCGCGCTCAAGGCCAACAAACCGGACGCGAAACTTCGCGACCGATGGCAGCCGGGGATCGACGTCGCGGCCGCGCAGGGTCGCGCCGACTCGGGCGACATCGAAATCGACCTGGTCGAGCTGTTCACCGAGGTCGCCGAACTGGCGGCGGATGTCGGCACGGGTGCGGCGCTGCTGATCGACGAGATCCAGGATCTCAAGCCGGCCGACGTGTCGGCGCTGTGCGCGGCCTGCCACGAGCTTTCCCAGTCCGGCGCGCCCCTGGTGGTGGTCGGCGCGGGGCTGCCGCACGTGCCCGCCGTGCTGTCGGCGTCGAAGTCCTACTCCGAACGGCTGTTCTCCTACGCCCGGATCGATCGCCTGGACCGCGACCAGGCCGATCGCGCGGTGACCCTCCCGATCGAGCGCGAGGAGGCCGGGATCGAGCCGGAGGCCCTGGACGCCCTGTTCGACGCTTCCGGTGGCTACCCCTACTTCATCCAGGCCTATGCCAAGGCCGCCTGGGACGCCGCGCCCGCCGACCCCATCACGATGAAGGACGTCCAGGTCGCCGCGCCCGAGGCGGAGCAGGAGCTGGCCGTGGGCTTCTTCGGCTCGCGCTATGAGCGGGCGACACCGGCGGAACGCGAGTACCTGCTGGCGATGGCCGAGCTGACGCAGGGCCGTGACGAGGGGGCGGGCACCTCCGACATCGCCGTCTATTTGGGCCGGAAGCCGTCGTCGCTGTCACCGGCGCGGGACAGCCTGATGAAAAAGGGCCTGGTGTACTCGGCCGAGCGTGGCCTCATCGCCTTCACGGTGCCCCACTTCGGGCACTACCTGCTGGGGCGCACCGAGGATTGAGCTTTCTGTGGCTCTCTAGCTTTTCGGCTAGATTAAGACATCGTCCACAATAGGGCATCTTATCCGATGATTCATCGGCTAGTGCGCCAAATCACCGGATACTCATTGGCGAGCTGATGAAAACGGGGCGCATACTGGAGGTACAGACACCGAGCGACCATCGAGGGATGCAGAACCGATGAACAACATCGCCGCCAAGCTCCGCGCCCGCCGCGCCGAAGCCCGCACCCGGCGAGCCATCAACAATGCGATCAACACCGCGGCCACCCCGACCGTGCGCCAGGAACTGATCGCCATCGCGCAGGCACGCCAGACCAATCTCCGGTAGCACCACTCGTAAGAGTGAGCTAGACCACATATCATGAAGGTGTAACGCCACCGTTGTGAGTGGCGATACCCAGAATGACCCCGTGATGCTGGCGGACCCCCGACCTGGCAGCAGCACGGGGTTTTCCATTGCCCGAGGGCACGACCTCGTCGGCGAGATCTGGCGCCGCTTTAGCGCTTTTCCCGGCCCATCAGGAAGAACTCGGGATTCGGCCGGAGCGCGGTGAGGTGCGCGAGGCGGTTGGACATGGCGAACAACGCGGTGATCGCGCCGACGTCCCAGATCTCGTCCTCGGTCAGCCCGGCCTCCCGCGCGGCCGCCAGGTTCTCCTCACCGAACTTCGCCGAATCCTGGGCGAGCGCCAAGGCAAGGTCGACGATCGCGCGGCCCCGCTTGTCCAGCTCGACCTGCCACGGGTTGCTCGACACCCGGTCCGCCAGCTCCGGATCCTTCGCCCGGATCCGCAGGATGGCCCCGTGCGCCACCACGCAGTAAGTGCAGTGGTTGGCGCCGGAGGTCGCCACCACGACCAGTTCCCGCTCCGCCTTGCTCAGCCCTTCGGGGCGCTCCATCAACGCGTCGTGGTAGTCGAGGAACGCCCGGAGTTCGACGGGCCGGTGGCCGAGCGCGCGGAAGATGTTCGGGACGAATCCCGACTTCTGCGCGATCACCCCGATGCGCTCGCGCAGATCCTCCGGCAGCTGGCCGAGCTCGACCACCGGGAAGCGGCTTACGTCACTCATGCACTCTTCTCCGCGATTCTGCGCGTGCCCGTGATCGTGTCGGCGGGGCGCTCCTCACACGAAGGGTGCCCCACCACCCCGATAGCGGAACCTGACGCGGGCCTTGGCTGTCTTGCGTGCCGCGGCTTGCCCGGGTTACTCGTTGCGTCTATTGAACCCCTGTTCGGGTCAGTGCGCGCCGACCGGGCGCAGGTTCTTGTCGTGCTCGTCGGCGTGGTAGTCGGTCGGCTCGGTGTCGTCGGTGCCGTTGAACACCTTCATCCGCCGCGCGATCACCGTGACCACGACGGCCACCACCAGGTTCGCCACCAGCGCCACGAAACCGGGGTAGATCTGCACCTGGGAGCCCGCGAACGGATGCCAGCCGAAGATCGACAGCTTGTCGAGGGCCAGCGCGGAGCCGCCGAAGTGCGCCTTGCCGGTCTTCGGGTTCGGGATGTTGTAGAGCATCATCAGGCCCCACACCATGCCGACCACCCAGCCCGCGACCAGGCCCCACCGGTGGAACCAGCGGGTGTAGAGCGAGATCGCCACCGCCGGCAGGGTCTGCAGGATGAGCACGCCGCCGATCAGCTGCAGGTCGATCGAGAACTGCGGGTCGATGAACAGGATGAACGCGACCGCCCCGAACTTCACGACCAGCGAGGCGAGTTTGGCCTGCTTCGCTTCCTGAGCGGGGGTGGCGTCCCGGTGCAGGTACTCCTTGTAGATGTTGCGAGTCCACAGGTTCGCCGCGGCGATCGACATGATCGCGGCGGGCACCAGCGCCCCGATGCCGATCGCGGCGAACGCGATACCGGCGAACCAGGACGGGAACTGGGTGTCGAACAGCACCGGGATCACGGTGTTGGAGTCGGCGTTGCCGGTGGCCGCGTTGGTGATCGGCTTGACCCCCGCGGACAGCGCGACATAACCGAGCAACGCGAGCAGGCCCAGCAGGAACGAGTACGCCGGAAGCGCCATCATGTTCCGCTTGATCACGTTGCGGCCACGCGAGGCCAGCACGCCGGTCAGCGAGTGCGGGTAGAGGAACAGTGCGAGTGCGGAGCCCAGCGCGAGGGTGATGTACTGCAACTGGTTGTTGGCGCCCAGCAGGATCGACCCCGACGGTTTGCCCGTCTTCGGGTCAGGTGTGGTCAGTTTCTGCTGGCTGACGTCGAAGATGTGCGACCAGCCGCCGAGTTTCGCCGGCAGGTAGAACACCGCCACCAGGATGACCACGTAGATCAGGCCGTCCTTGACGAACGCGATGAGCGCGGGCGCGCGCAGCCCGGACTGGTAGGTGTAGAGCGCCAGGATGACGAAGGCGACCAGCAGCGGCAGGTGACCGACGATGCCACCGCCGTTGAGGCCCATCGTGCGCAGCACCGCCTCGATGCCGACCAGTTGCAGCGCGATGTACGGCATGGTGGCGACGATGCCGGTGAGCGCGATCAGCAACGCCAGGGTCGGCGAACCGAACCGACCACGCACGAAGTCCGCCGGCGTGACGTAGCCGCGCGAGCGGGACACCGACCACATGCGCAGCGCCGGCAGGAACACGATCGGGTACAGGATGACCGTGTACGGCAGCGCGTAGAAGCCGAGCGCGCCGGCGCCGAACACCAGGGCAGGCACGGCCACGAAGGTGTAGGCCGTGTAAAGGTCGCCGCCGACCAGGAACCAGGTGATCCAGGAGCCGAACTTGCGCCCGCCCAACCCCCATTCGTCGAGGTGGTCCAGCGACGCGGCGGCGCGCCATCGGGACGCGACGAAGCCCAGGACGCTGACCAGCAGGAAGAGCACCACGAAGATGCTCAGCTCGGTCCACTGCAGGCCGCTGCCCGGAGCGGCTGCCAGGATGGCTTCGGTTTTCACTGGTCGGCCCCCTCATCCAGTCCGTCGACTTCGGCCAGCCGGTCCGGCTTCCCGGTGACGACGGGCTTGCCCTTCGTCATCACGTAGACCAGTGCCACCGAGCCGACCCCGACGATCACGAACAGGAACTGATACCAGTAGAAGAACGGCAGCCCGAGCAGTCTCGGCTTGTCGAAGTTGAACCAGGGCGTAATCAACATCAGCAGGGGAACCAGCAGAAGCAGGTTCCAGGCGCTCCACTGCAACCCGGTCACCCGGCCGGCGGCTTTGCCAGACATCAAACCCTCACTCACCAGTTGTAACAGCCTGGTTGACCCTAAGTCCTCGGACCGGTTTCGGACATATCGATTTGATCAGCATTGCCCAACTTCCGTAGGGTTGCCCGCGCTGGCGCTGCCCGCTATCAATGGGCGACCGTCAGTGAACGAAAGGGACGAAGTGAACCGCTTGCGCGCCGCGATAGTGGTCCCCACGCTGGCAGGATCTCTGCTGGCAGGAAGTACGGCCTTCGCAAGCCCGGCCGAGGGGCCGCTGAACTCGACGAACATCCCCGACCGGTACTCGAGCCAGGTGCTGAACTGGCATGGCTGTACGCCGGATGAGCTGTCCGGTCAGACACCGCCCGCCGGCGCGGAGGGCATCGAGTGCGCCACCTTCCAGTCACCGCGCAACTGGTACCGGACCGAGGACAAGATCGACGTCACGATCGCGGTGAGCCGGCTGAAGGCGGCCAAGAACTCCACGGCGAGCGTGCTGGTCAACCCGGGTGGGCCGGGCGCGCCGGGCCGGATGTTCCCGACCAGGCTCCGGAACCAGGGCAAGCTGCGTGAGCACCAGGAGATCGTCGGCTTCGATCCCCGTGGCACCGGGAAGAGCACGAACATCACCTGCGGCGGCACCGTCGGCACCGGCAGCGATCTGGACCCGCGCGACCGCAGCCGCCCGAACCTCAACCTCATCCTCGACGCGACGAAGTACACCGCCGACGCCTGTCAGGCCAAGTCCGGCGAACTCGGACCGCTGATCAACACCGACCAGACCGTGCACGACCTGGACCTGCTGCGCGTGCTGCTCGGCCGGAACCGGGTCAACTGGGTCGGCTACTCGGCGGGAACCTGGCTCGGCGCGCACTACGCGCAGGCATTCCCGGACCGGACCGGGCGTTTCGTGCTCGACTCGAACACCGAGTTCACCACCACCTGGCAGAAGTCCTTCGACTGGCAGCCGATGGGCTTCGAGCGACGGTGGCGGGAGGACTTCCTCCCGTGGCTGGCCCAGTACGACAAGCTGTTCCACTACGGAACGACGGGCGAGGCCGCCCGCCAGACCTACGAACGGGTCCGGTACGCGCTGACCCAGCACCCGGTCGAGATCGACGGCGCGAAGCTGTCCGCGAACGAGTTCGACGCCCAGATCGTGCCGCAGCTGTACGACAAGAGGGCCTTCCCCGGCCTGGCCGACTTCCTGGCGAGCGTGAAGACGCTGACCGAGGGCTTGCCCGCGCAGAACGCGGACCGGCGGGCGAGGGTCGAGGCGGCCGCCGCGAACCCGGACGCCAGGGCGCTGGGGCCGCAGCCGCTCGTGGTGCCCAGCGACTACGACGACGCCTACGACGCCAGTTTCTGGACCATCCCGTGCAACGAGGGGCCGTGGTTGGGGAACCGGCAGACCGCGATCCAGCAGTCGGCCGAGCTGGGGCCGAAGTACCCGCTGCTGGGCTGGGGCTGGCTGATCCAGGCGTGCATCTTCTGGAAGAACTCGCCCGCTCCGTTGCCGGTGCTGGACGGCAGGGGTGTGCCGCCGATCCTGATGGTTCAGTCCACGCACGACCCGGCGACGCCGATCGAAGGCGCGTCGCGGGCGCACCAGGCGTTCCGCGGCTCGCGGCTGATCACCGTCACCGGCGAGGGTGACCACGGGATCTACGCGGGTGGAAACGCCGGGGTGGACAAGGTCGTGGAGAGCTACCTCGTGGACGGGGTGGTGCCGAACGACCAGAGCCTGCCTGGCATGCCACTGCCCGTACTGTCAGACTCTTAGGGTTTTCTGCTGAGGACCCCGTCGAGCCGCCCCGGCCCGGCGGGGTCCTTGTCGTTGTTCCGGCCAAGCTTGCCGGACACCACGACCAGCAGCGTGGAACCCATCGACAGGATGAGCATGGCGAAGCCTGCGAGCCACATTTCAAACCTCCTTTCCGGTGCCTGGTGTTCCCTCAGACGGGTGGATCATGAGAGAAGTTGCCAAATTCGCGGTTTCGTTTTGGTTGCAACTGGCCAGTAGTCCCCAGCCTGTGCACAGAGTTGTCCACAGGCTGGGGATGAATCCGCGGATAGACTGTGGCCCATGGTGCGAGTGCCGCTGACCGAAGCCGAACGTGACCGCGGCGAGCGGCTCGGCGCCGTGCTGCGTGAAGCGCGGGGACCGCGGAGCATGGTCGAGGTGGCCGCCGAGGCGGGGATCTCGGTGGAAACCCTGCGCAAGATCGAGACCGGCCGCATTCCGACCCCGGCGTTCTTCACGGTGGTCGCGGTCGCCGACGCGGTCGGGCTGCCACTGGAGTCGCTCCGGGACGCGGCAAGCCGCGTCCCGGCCGGTTGAGCGGAAACGGGAGACATACGGTGAGTAGCGACGACACCCGTTCTTCCGAAGGACCAAAGATGACCACCGCCGTTTGGCCCGACCATCTGCTGACCCTGGACGAGTGGGACGAGTTGCCCAAAGACGATCAACATCTCTTCGAGCTCGCCGAAGGTGTCCTCTACGTGGTCCCCAAACCAGCACCACTCCATCAACGAGCGATGTGGCGGTTGACATGGCTGCTTGATGAGCAGCTACCCCGCGACCTGACGGCGTTACCTGACGTCGAGGTCGTTGTCGACAAACCACATCCGCCTACCGTGCGCGCACCTGACGTGGTCGTCACACGCGAGGAAATCGCGCAGCTGAACCCGGCGCGGCTGGACGCCGTCGATGTTCTCGTCGCTGTCGAGATCGTTTCTCCCGGCACTGGCCGGATTGATCGCGTCACCAAGCTGTGCGAATATGCCGAGGCCGGGATTCCCCACTACTGGCTGATCGATCTGACCGAGCCCGTGGCCCTGACCGTCCACAAGCTGGCCGACGGGCTGTACGAGGAGGTCGCGAAGGCCACCGAGCGAATCAAGCTCGGCGAGCCGGCCGCCCTCGAAATCGATCCTGCTGGATTGCTGGCAAGGGATTAGCGGAGCAGCTCGATGACCGGGGCGAACGTTTCCAGGTTGTGCTCCAGCACGGTGATGTAGTTCAGGCCGAACCGCTCCAGGTTGGCCCGCAACTGTTCGGCGATCTGCTTGGCGGTGCCCACCAGTAGCGTCGGCAGCTGGCCCAGTTGCTCAAGGGTGAGCGTCGGCGCGTAGGGCCGCAGTCGTTCGAGCAGGCCCTGGCGGTCGTCGGTGATGGCGACGAGTTGCACCAGGATGTTGAAATCGACCTTGCCGACCCGCTCCCCGAGCGCGGCGCGGACGAACTCCACACGCTCGGCCAGGGCGTCGATGTCCGCAAGCCCCTCAAGCTTGCCCTCGCGGTTCGCCGACGCGCCGGCGAAAGCGATGATGTCGGCGTGTGCGGCGGCCAGCGTCAGCAGCCGGCGCCCCCAGCCGGCGATGAGCAGTGGTGGGCCGCCGTGTTGCGCGGGGCGCGGCTGGTAGTCCGGGTCGGCGAAGAGCCGTCGAAGCTCGAGGATGCTGCGCTGGAGATGGTCGATCCGCTCACCGGCGCCGGGGAACGGGATGCCCGCCGCTTCGAACTCGGCCTTGACATAGCCGGCGCCCAGACCCAGGTCCAGCCGGCCGTCGACGAACTGGTCGGTGCCAGCGACATCTCTTGCCAGCAGGACCGGGTTGTAGAACGGCGTGTTGAGCACGAACGTGTTCAGCCGCACCCGCTCGGTGGCTTCACCGGCGAGCACCAAGGCCGGGAACGGCGCCTGCATACCCAGGTGATCGGCCACCGACAGCACGTCGTACCCGAGGTCCTCGGTTTTGCGGCACTTGTCCACCCACTCGGCCCGGCTTCCCGGGACCGTCATGTTCACGCCGAACCGGAAGGTGTTCACGCCGCCAGATTACCGAACGGTCAGCGAACGGCCGGCTCCCCACGGTGGGAAGCCGGCCGTTCGGCCAAGAGTGATCAGGCCAGGCGTGACTTGAGCAATTCGAGCTCGTCACGGAGCGTGGACGGAACCTTGTCGCCGATCTTGGCGAACCACTCCTCGATCAGCGGGATCTCCTGACGCCACTCCTCGGGCTTGACATCGAGCGCGGCCTGGATGTCCTGGGCCGGCTCGGACAGACCCTCGGTGTCGAGATCCTCGGCCCGCGGGACGAAGCCGATCGGCGTCTCGACCGCGGAGGCCTTGCCTTCGATCCGCTCGATGACCCACTTCAGCACTCGGGAGTTCTCACCGAAGCCCGGCCACAGGAACCGCTTGTCCTCACCGCGGCGGAACCAGTTCACGTAGAAGATCTTCGGCAACTTCCCCGCGTCGGCGTTCTTGCCGGTGTCGATCCAGTGCTGGAAGTAGTCACCGGCGTGGTAGCCGAGGAACGGCAGCATCGCCATCGGGTCGCGGCGCACCTCGCCGACCTTGCCCGCCGCGGCCGCGGTCTTCTCCGACGACATGGTGGCGCCCATGAACACCCCGTGCTGCCAGTCGCGCGACTGCGTGACCAGCGGAACCGTGGTGGCACGACGGCCGCCGAACAGGATCGCCGAGATCGGCACGCCCTTCGGGTCGTCCCACTCCGGGGCCAGAATCGGGCACTGCGACATGGGTGTGCAGTACCGCGAGTTCGGGTGGGCCGCCGGCTCGGTGGACTCCGGCGTCCAGTCCGCGCCCTTCCACGAGGTCAGGTGCTCGGGCTTGGAGTCCATGCCCTCCCACCAGATGTCGCCGTCGTCGGTGAGGGCGACGTTGGTGAACACCGTGTTGCCCTTTTCGATGGTGCGCATGGCGTTCGGGTTGGTGTGCCAGTCCGTACCGGGCGCGACACCGAAGAAACCGAACTCGGGGTTGACGGCGTAGAGCCGGCCGTCCTCGCCGAACCGCATCCACGCGATGTCGTCGCCCAGGGTTTCCGCACGCCAGCCGGGAATCGTGGGCTGCAGCATGGCCAGGTTGGTCTTGCCGCAGGCGCTGGGGAAGGCCGCGGCGACGTAGTACGCCTTGTTCTCCGGCGAGATCAGCTTGAGGATCAGCATGTGCTCGGCGAGCCAGCCTTCGTCACGGGCGATCACCGAACCGATGCGCAGCGAGTAGCACTTCTTACCGAGCAGCGAGTTCCCGCCGTAGCCGGACCCGTAGCTCCAGATCTCGCGGGTCTCCGGGAAGTGCGAGATGTACTTGGTGTCGTTGCACGGCCAGGGAACGTCCTGCTCACCGGACTCGAGCGGCTTGCCGACCGAGTGCAGCGCCGGCACGAAGGCCCGCTCGGTGCCGTCTTCGGCGACGAACCTGGCCAGTGCCGCGGCGCCCATCCTGGTCATCACGCGCATCGAGGCGACGACGTAGGCGAAGTCGGTGATCTCGATACCGAGCTTCGGGTCGTCGGAGCCGAGCGGGCCCATGCAGAACGGGACGACGTACATCGTGCGACCACGCATGCAGCCCCGGTACAGCTCGGTCATGGTGGCCTTCATCTCGTCCGGGTGGACCCAGTTGTTGGTCGGCCCGGCGTCCTCCTCGCGCTCGGAACAGATGAAGGTCCGCTCCTCGACACGGGCCACGTCACTGGGGTCCGACGCCGCCCAGAACGAGTTGGGTTTGGCGCTCAGGGGCACGAACGTCCCCGCGTCGACGAGTTCGGAATCGACCCGCGCGGCCTCCTCCTCGGAACCGTCGCACCAGACCACGCGGTCGGGAGTGGTGAGCTCGGCGATCTCCCGCACCCACGCAAGCACACCACTGTGCGAGGTCGGCGCCTTGTCCAGACCCGGGATGGCTACTGCAGTCATTCCTTCTCCTGACCTCGACGACGAAATGGCCTAACACACCGGGGTGGTCCCGGTGTGCGTTTCGGGGATTTTTCGAGAGTAGCCGGGTGGAGAGCGCTCAACCGAGGGCTGACCTGTCGGTTCTCTCACAAAAACGATCAGGGAATCGATTCAGATATCGCTGAACCGGCGTAGCGGAAAAAGGTTTCCGGTGACGCCGTGATCTCCCCGTGTCTTTCGCGGGCGCAACCCGCCCGGCGGGCGCGTAGCGAAAAGCCGGCTCTCGCCGCCCGAACGGGGGACGGAGCCGGCTCCGGAAGACTTACTTCAGTTCTGTGAGATCCACTGACCGGTGATCGAGTCGATCTTCGCGACCCCTTCGACCACCTGGAGGCCGGGGCTGCCCCACAACTGGTCGCTGTCGGCGGCCACCCCGTCACTCCCGGACGTCTCGGTCCACTGGCCCGGACCGGTGTGCTCGTAGGTGTGGCTTTCCCCGGTCGCGGTGATGACCGTCTCGACATCGGCCTTGCCGTCACCGTCAGCGTCGGTGAACAGCAGCGTGTTGCCCTCCGAATCGGTCGCCGACGCCGTGTCCGCCGTGCCGTCCTGGTTGCTGTCCACCGTCGCGGGGCCGACCACGACCGTGCCGTCCTTGGTGTCCGCGGTGATCTCGCCGGCGTGCGCGGTGTCCGTTTCGTGCCCGCCCGCGCCACCTCCGTCGGAAGCCACCCAGTCGCCGGTGGAGACGTCGTAGGTCGCCTCCTGCTCCACATTGCCTTCGGTGTCGGCGTGGATGTATTCGTCCGCGTGACCGTCACCGTCGGTGTCCACGTACGCGGTGATCGTGCCGTCCGCGTTGTCCATCCGGACGGTGTCGTAGACCCCGTCGTGGTTGAGGTCCATGTTCTCTTCGGCGGTGTAAGTCTGGCCGTCGACGGTGATTTCCAGTTCGCCGTCGTGCGTGGTGTCACTGGCCTCCGTGGCTGAGCCGCTGTCGTCGATCCACACGCCGGAACTCCCCGCTCTTGCCGTCTTGTCCTTGTCCGTTGGACTCACCGTATGCCGGTTCGGTTCCCCTCCACAACCACGGGTCAGACCTGGTCACGCAGTGTCCGCATCCTGGCCAGCAGGGACTCGGCCTTTTCCCGCGCGTCGGTGGCCTCCCTGATCCGCCGGTTCACGGTGGCCAGGCTCTTCGCGCGATCCTGGGCGTCCATTTTTATCGTTTTGTCGACTTCTTTGAGCTCCGTCTCGATCGCTTCGATCCGCCGTGCCAGCGCGTCGTCCAGTGCGAGGGAAAGCTGCTGCTCGGCCTCGATCAGCTGCTCGGCGACCAGCTGGTCCAGGGTCGAGCGGGCGTCGGCGATCGACTCGACCAGCCACTGCTTGAGGTGCTGCTTGTCCGACGCGTGCTTGCGGGTGCGGGCCATCCACCAGCCCGCGCCGAGCCCGATCACGATCGTCGCCGGCAACACGACCGGGTTCAGCAGGGCGACCCCGGCCAGCGGGAGCGCGGCGATCTTGCCCGCGCCGACCCCGCCGGAGACGCCCATGAAGATCAGCAGCTTGTCCTCCGGCGTCGGCGGCTTCTTGTCCGGCGGCCGCAACACCACCTGGGGGCCGCCGGCCCGCAGGAACTGCGCACGGATGACGTCGAGCTCTTCGGCGGAGAACAGGTCGGACAGCGCCACGTCGGTGACCCTGTTGAGGCGCAGCGCCATGGTCGCCGACACGCGCTGCGAGATCGACTGCAACGCGGCATCGACCTGCTGGGGGAGTTCGGCGAACTCGTCGCGTCTGGCGCTGTCGATGCGCTGCCGGAAGTACGACTGGGCATCGCGCATCTGGCGCGACGACTCGTGCCCGAGGTCCACCCGCGCCCGCTGGATCTCGCCGCGCAGCTTGAGCAGCCAGCCCCGGGTCGACGACCGGCGCTCGGCGGCCAGCTCGTCACGCCGCTCGCGCAGCGACTCCGCCTCGGCCTCGCCGGCGGAAAGTGCCCGCTGCTCGGCGTTGAGCACCGCGATCCGCTCGCCGAACGCGCTGGTCAGCGCGCGCAACGTGTTGGCCTCGCCGAGCATCGCGGACCGGCCGACCAGCAACTCCTGCAGGGCGGTCTGGAGTTCGATCACCCCGGAGCGTTCCCGCAGCATCGCGGCCGCCTGCTCGTTCGGGGCCTTGGCCGCCATCTCGAACATCCGCGCCGACACCGGGTGGAAGGTCGCGCCGGCGAACCGCGGCGCGTGCTCGGCGAGCAGCCGCCGGTCGGCTTCGAGCACTTCGCGCCAGGCGCGGAACTGGTCGGTCTTCGACAGCGCGAACAGCACGGTCTCGACCCGATCGCCCATCTTGCGCAGGAAGTTCAGCTCACCGGCGGTGAACGGGGACGATGCGTCGACCACGAACAGCAGGCAGGTGGCCGACGCGGCCGCCTCGAGCGCCAGCTCGCCGTGCATCGAGTTGAGCCCACCGACACCTGGAGTGTCTACAATAGACACACGCTCGAGAATCGGCACCGGCCCGGTGATCTCGACATAACGCGGCGGGATCTGCCCTTCCGGTAGTTCGTGCGCCGACGAAACCCACCGGTTCAGCTCTTCGAGCCCGATCGCGACCGGCGCCAGCTGGCCGGGATAACAGGCCTGGGCCAGCCATTCCGGCGAGTGATCGAAGACCAGGTACGTCGCCGTGGCGACCTCGGCGTCCACAGGGGACAGACCCGGCCTCGCCAGAAGCGCGTTGACAAGGGAACTCTTACCTCGGTTGGTTTCGCCGACCACGACCACCGACGGCTTCCCGGGCCTCGCGCGGCGGATGTCCTCCACCCATTTCGCGGCCTGCGGATCGGCGTCCCGCAACTGGCTGAGCAGCACGTCCCGAGCCTGCTTGACCTGGGCGGGCAACGCCGAGGCACTCATCGCCGCACCCCCGCGACCTTCCGCCCGACAGTGCCGTCAGTGCCGTCAGGGGGCACCTTGTGATCACCTTGGCGGCGACGCGACACGAAGCCCTTCATCGCTTCTTGTACACCATCACCACGGGTGCCCGGAGCAGACGGTCGTGATCGGCGAACCCGACCACCTCGGTCTCCGCGACCAGCCCGTCCAGCGTGGGATTGTCCGTCTCCACCGCGCCACCCGCCTCGTGCAGCGACGGGTCGAACCGCTCGCCGTCCGGCCGCACCGCGACCACGCCGACCCCGGCCAGCCCCTGCTCGATACGCTCGACGACACCGCCGCTGCGGGCGCGATCCAGCGCATAGAGGCAAAGCTGGATCAGCGCGTGGCGATCGGCGAGCGCCCGCTCCAGCTCTGAGCCTTGGTGCGCGGTCTCGCCGCCCACCAGC
Organism: Amycolatopsis sp.; assembly: GCF_035276945.1. Lineage (GTDB taxonomy): Bacteria > Actinomycetota > Actinomycetes > Mycobacteriales > Pseudonocardiaceae > Amycolatopsis_E. The sequence continues at coordinate 73,029 of NZ_DATELF010000085.1, forward strand.
CCTCCAGCGTTCACATCGGTCTTTGACGCGTCCGGTGAGGCACCGGTTCCCCGCATTTCCTCGACGATTCTGGCCACCACCGCGGCGGGGATCGGCCCGGTCGGCAGATCGTCCACTGTGCTCACCCCCGGTTCTCGCGCAACTGTTGCCAGATAAGGAAATACGCGCGGTGCACGACGTGCGCGACCCGGCTCTGCGCCGGGGTGGCGCCGAAGGACGCGAACGAGCGCCACCAGCCTGCCCGTTCGAGCGCGTGTGCGGCAAGGTTTTCCCTGGTACCGCCCGGCAGGCCCAGCTGGGCGTCGATCTCGGCATTGCTGCCCACCCGCAGCACCTCCTCGGCCAGGTCCTCCGGCATGTCCACCGCACCGGCAGCCACCAGGGTCAGCGCCTCCAGCAGCCGGAGCTGGTGGGCCTCGGGTTTGGCCAGCAGTACCTCGATCGCGTCGTGCACGCGCTGCCGTTCGGCGGGATCTCCGGAGGCGTGTGCCAGCGCGGTGACCGACGCCAGCGCCGCGGCCGCCTTGATGCCGTCCGCGCGGGCGGCGAACACGACGTTCAGCCGGGCCCGCACCGCGGCCAGGCCGGACGCCTCGAGCAGCAGCCTGCGCAGCGCGCCCGCCGTGATCTCCGGCTCCTCGCGGATCGCGGTCACGGCCCGGCGAATGCCGTACAGGTCGAGCTTTTCCAGCAGCCGCAGCCGGCTGCCCGCCGGAACCTCGCATTCCCAACTGGTGAAGATGTCCGCGGCCATCAACATGGTGTCCAGCGTCGAATCGTCCATTTTGGACAGCTGGCGGAGCGCCTCGGCGTCGGCGGAGGTGAACCCGCCGGACTCGGCCGACTCGGCGATCAGCCCGATCACCGGCAGCACGTCGGCCACCCGTGGTCGCAACAGCGCGGCCTGCTTCTCCGCCAGGATGCCGGCGGCCTTCCAGACGTCGTCGTCCGCGCCCTCCACCGATTCCGGCGCGATCGTGTCGGCCTTGTTGAGTACCGCGATCGCGTTGACCGGGCCGGCCTCGCGGCTCGCCGTGGCCGCGGTGAAGGCGGCCAGTGCCTGCTGGTCGTCCGCGCGCACGCCCTGTGTGACGACGTAAAGCACGGCTTCCGCGCCCGCGACCGCGTTGCGCGAGGTTTCGTCGAGCTCGTCAGAACCTTCGTCCTGCTTCGCCGCGCCCAGTAGTTCCTCGGTGCGCGAAACCGATGCGGCGTCAAGGGAACCGAGACCGGGCGTGTCGATCACCGTCATGTCTTCGAGCACCGCGTTGGTCAGGTAGGCCTCGATGTGCGAAACCTCGGAGATGTCCGCGACGCCGCCCAGCTCGGCGGGAATCGTGCCGTCCGCGGCGAACGGCAGCACCTGCTTGCGCCCGCTGGTGAAGACCACCTCGATGCGGTCCACCGTGCCGTACTGGAAGCGGGTAACCAGCCGGGTGCACTCGCCCACGTCGGTCGGCGCGACGCGGCGCCCGATCAGCGCGTTGACCAGGGTGGACTTGCCGGACTTGATCCGTCCCGCCACCGCCACCTGCAGCGGCGCGGACAACCGGCGCAGCACCTCCGCGAACCCGGCGGCGGTGCGGGCGGAGACCTGCGGCTGCAGCCGCCGGCACAGGTTGGCCACCGACATCGACAAGGGGCCAGCCAGCCGGCCCTGGTCCGTCACGTCGCCCCCCTTCGTCTCCGGGTGGCATCCTGCCAGAACGGCACCGGAGGATTCATCCTCCCGTCCCGGCAAGCGATCCTCCCGTGGGATGACGCGCGGTTCGCCGGGGAGGACCTGGGTTGAACCAGTGCGGCGACCGCGAGACCATGCCTCCTGGATCGCCGTCGCCGAGGAACGCGGCCGGATCGCCCGGGAACTCCACGACGTGGTGGCGCACGCGGTGAGCGTGATCGTGGTCCAGGCCGACGGCGCTTCCTACGCCGTGCGATCGGACCCGGAGCTCGCCGAACACACGGTGCACACCATTTCCGGACGCGAGGCGCTGGCGGAACTGCGCCGGCTCCTGGAGGTGCTTCGCGGAGACAACACTGTCGACATGACTGTCGAACATGGAGATCGCGGAAAAGCTTTTCCTGTCCAAGGCTACGGTGAAGACCCATGTCGGCCGTATCCTCGCCAAGCTCGAACTCCGAGACCGCGTACAGGCCGTGGTCCTCGCCTACGAAACCGGGCTCATCCGACCCGGCACCAGCTGATCAGCGGAAAGTCGCTGGGTCGGCGGTCACCGGCCACGGCGCCTTGTCGCCCCGGTGACGACGGCCACATTATCGTTCAGGCCACCGTTTGAGTTCCGCCATGACCCGCGCCGTAGCGGGCACCCTGACAAACCGGTGCGAAAGCTCAGGGGCGATTCAGGGTCATCACCGATCGCGCCAACCCCGGCCGCACGAGAAGCTACTACCGCAGTCGGGGCCAAGTTCGAACCTCAGGATGACGCGCCAGGGAAACCCGATGGGCAGACTTCACCTCATCAGGGGAACCGCAGGTATTGACAGGGGAGTAACCATGATCGAGGCAGCAGGCCTCACCAAGCGATACGGCAAGACACTCGCCGTGAACAACCTGACGTTCAGTGTCGAACCCGGGCAGGTCACCGGCTTCCTCGGGCCGAACGGCGCCGGCAAGTCGACGACCATGCGCATGATCCTCGGCCTGGACAACCCCACCGCCGGTGAAGTGCGCATCGGCGGCAAGCGCTACCACGAGCTCAAGAACCCCCTGCGGACCGTCGGCGCCCTGCTCGACGCGAAGTGGGTGCACCCGAACCGGTCGGCACGAGCGCACCTGAAGTGGCTCTCGGTGTCCAACAAGATCCCGCTCACCCGGGTGGACGAGGTGCTCGACATCGTCGGGCTGACCAGTGTCGCGGGCAAGCGGGCCGGCGGGTTCTCGCTCGGCATGTCTCAGCGGCTGGGCATCGCCGGGGCCCTGCTGGGTGATCCCGAGGTGCTGCTGTTCGACGAGCCGGTGAACGGCCTCGACCCCGAGGGCATCCTGTGGATCCGGAAGTTCATGCACCGTCTTGCCGACGAGGGCCGCACGGTGTTCGTCTCCAGCCACCTGCTCTCCGAGATGGCGCTGACCGCCAGCAACCTGGTAGTGATCGGCAAGGGACAGCTGATCTCGCAGTCCTCGACGAAGGACTTCGTGGCCAGGGCGGCCGAGAACACGGTCAAGGTGCGCAGCCCGCAACTGGGGGAACTGCGTGCCGCGCTGGTCGCGGCCAGCGCCACCGTGACCAGTGCGGACGGCGGAATTCTGGTGTCCGGCATGGACAGCGACAAGATCGGGGAGCTCGCCGCCGCCCACCACATCGTGCTGCACGAGCTGAGCCCGCAGACCGGCTCGCTGGAGCAGGCGTTCATGCAGATCACCGGCGACGCCGTCGAGTACCACACCGGACTTGACGCCGCGTTCGAGCCGACTCGCTAAGGGGAGACCATGACTTTGCTCGCAGTTGAGCGCATCAAGCTGTTCACCACGCGTTCGCCGTGGTGGTGCGCGCTCGTCACACTGGCCGTGACCATCGGGTTCGCCGCGCTCGTCGTCGGCAACTCGAACGACGCCGAGTTCGCCGCCACGGTCGCCTCGACCCAGTTCGGCTACGGCTTCGGCATGGCCGTGATCATGGTGCTGGCCGCTCTGTCGGTCACCACCGAGTACCGCTTCGGCACGATCCGCACCACCTTCCAGGCGGTGCCGCAGCGCAGTTCGGCATTGCTCGCCAAGGCCGTGGTGGTCGCCGCGCTCGCCCTGGTCATCGGTGAGATCAGCGCATTCGGCTCGTGGTTCGTGGGCACGCTGCTCAAGCCCAACGCCGACCTCGCGCTGAACAGCGCCGCGGACTGGATCAACGTGACCGGCGTCGGCGTGCTCTACGCGCTGGCCGCGGTCATCGCGGTGGCGGTGGGCATCCTGCTCCGGCACAGCGCCGGCGCCATCGCGCTGCTGCTGATCTACGCGCTCGCCGTGGAGTCCCTCGTGCAGCTGATCCCGGGGGTCGGCAAGGACGTCTACAAGTGGATGCCGTTCAACATGGCCGAAAGGTTCCTCACCGGTGACGGGGCGTCCAACGGCGGGCGCGCGGCCGGGGCGGGGCCGATGTCCACCGCGGCGCTGAGCCAGGGCTGGGCGCTGGCGTACTTCGCGGCCTTCGCTCTGGTCCTGCTCGTCTCCGCGATCGCGGTGGCGAAGAAGCGGGACGCGTAAACATCCCACAGGGGATACCCGGCACCGGTTGCGAATTCGGGGCGCGATCTGCCGGACAGGGGAGGAAGGCCCGGGCCACCATTTCGGGGGGTGGCCCGGGCCTTTCACTGCGCGGACCCAAGCGGCGGGTTGCCGGAAAGTGCGCTACCCGACAGGCAATCAAAGTTTGAACGATTAATCCGGGGGAGTCGGTTGGGCCAGGCGGGTTAAGGGCACGTAAAGACCTTGTGGCTGGCCTCACAAGAGGCAGACAGCCCGTCTCTGACCAGGGCATATTAGGAGCACCACGTCAGGAGACTCTACGGAGGTGACCCTTGACGGTGGATACCGGACCAGAAATCGACACACCCGTTCCCGCTCAGCGCAGCGAAGCGCGCCAGCCCCTTCTCGAACCCCTGGACCGGCTTCAGTGGTCTCAGGCGATCGAACTGCCACGAGACGCGACCTCGGCGAGCAAGCCGTCGGAAATGCGTCGTGCCTGGATTCATCGCGCTCCCGAGCGTGAAGTCGTCGCGCTCTTCCGTGCCGTCAGGTCGGACGGTGAGCAACCCATCCCCGCGCCCTGGTGGCTCCGGGCGCTCGCCGACGGCAGACTCGATTCCCGGGACACCGGGTTCCGGGTCGAGGACCGGATGACGCAGTTGCTGTCCAGGCGTCCCGGCTGGGAGTACGTGCCGTGGGCCGCCGACGGCGAGTCCGGTTACTGGGAGTTCATGCCCTCCGAGCGGGGAAGGTCGGGCCACCGCATCCCCACCACCATCCTGAACACTTCTCGTCACGACGGTTGGATCGACGTGCTGCCCGCGCACAGCGGCATCACGCCCGAGCCGATCGCGGTGGCGGGCCTGGCCGGGTTGCGGTCCCGGCTGGGCGAGTTCGAGGCGGTGCGCTGAGCCGGCCCGGGAGGGCGCAGCCGCGGCCTGCTTGGTGTCGGCGCCCGGCTACCTTTGGCCAGGTGAAGAGCGAGCAGCAACCCCGGCTCCGGAGCGTGGTCAGCTACGTGCAGCGTGGTGGGCGGATGACCGTCGGCCAGCAACGTGCGTGGGCTCATCTGTGGCCGGAACTCGGCCGAGAGGTGTCGGAGTTGCCGAGCGGGCCGATCGACTTCGACAGGTGGTTTTCCCGCGCGGCGCCGGTGCTGCTGGAGATCGGCTCCGGGATGGGCGAGACGACAGCCCAGCTGGCCGCCGCCGAGCCGGAAGTGAACTACGTCGCCGTGGAGGTCTACGAGGCCGGGCTCGGTCAGCTGATGTTGCGAGCGGAGAAGCTCGGCCTGGAAAACCTGCGGCTGCTCCGTGGTGACGCGGTGGTTCTGCTGACCGAGCACATCGCGCCCGAGTCGCTGTCCGGGGTGCGGATCTTCTTCCCGGACCCCTGGCCGAAGAAACGTCACCACAAGCGGCGCCTGGTGCAGCCTCCGTTCGTGCGCCTGCTGGCCTCCCGGATCGCTCCGGGCGGCATGCTGCACCTGGCCACCGACTGGGCGCACTACGCCGAGCAGATGCTCGAGGTCTGCTCGGCGGAGCCGTTGTTGCGCAACCGGTTCCCTACCTGGGCACCCCGCCCGAGCTGGCGCCCGGTCACGAAGTTCGAGCAGCGTGCGGACGAGGAGGGGCGGATCAGCCGGGACCTGATCTTCGAGCGAATTCCCGGCGACCCGCGAGCCGGGCACTGAGTCCAGCGCAGTGGCGGCGTGCTTTCAGGAGATTTGCCCGGTTTTCTTGATGTGATAACGATTACAACAAGCCTGATACCGTATCAGCCGTGAGCGGGGAGAGAACTGCGTACCTGATCAAGCGGCTGGAGCTCGCGGTACGGGCGCAGCTCGACGCGGCGTTGCGGCCGCACGAGCTGACCGTCGCGCAGTACACCGCGCTCACGGTGCTGAGAAGGCAGCCTGGCCTGTCGTCGGCCCAGCTCGCGCGCCGGTCGTTCGTGAGCGCCCAGACGATGCAGGAGCTGGTGGTCAAGCTCGAACAGCAGGGCCTGATCGAGCGGACCCAGCAGGAAGACAACCGGCGGATCCTGCGCCTGAGCGTCACCAAGCGCGGGCTGGCGAAGCTGGCCGAGTCGGACCACGAGACAGACGAAATCGAACACGAGATGCTGGCCGACCTGGACGCCTCACAGGTCGAGGCGCTGCGCGAGGCCCTACGGCTCTGCACGCAGCGCCTGACCAAATCCAGGCCTATTCGTTAGCCAAAGGCTCGGCTCGGACACGGTTGAGCGCGGGCGTGCAGACCGGGGCGGTGAGCACGGTCGTTCCGAGCCCCAGCACGACCGGCGCGAGCAACCACGAGGTGAGCATGACGCTCGCCGCTTCGCGGCCACGGGTGCCGACCGCGAAGAGTCCGACCCCGACCAGAATTCCGATCGACCCACGAGCGCGACGAGCTGGCCGGGGTCGACGAGGGCGGCATCGCCGAGGGTGCCCACGACATTGCCGGGAAAGCGGTCGGCGAGCTTGGCCGCGGGCAACGCGTGCGTCCGCTCGAACAGCGCCGGCGACACGACCACCTCGCCGGGGCGTGGGAAGCGGGGCACGCCCTGCGGCAGCGCGATCGACGCTGAGTCCACAGTGGACGCTACCCGCACCACCGTGATCTCCGCGCCGCCGCTGAAGTCGGTGCCGGTGTCCTTCAGCATCGTTCTGTCGGTCTGGCCGCTGGCCCGGGGCTGCCGCCAGAAGGCACGCTCCGTACGCGCCTTCGACGCGCAGCGAGGTTTTGCCCGATCCCGACGGACCGGCGATGGCCACCGCCTCGCCTGACCGGACGTCGATGTCCACCCCGCGAGCGCGTACTGATCGCCGTAGCGTTTCACCAGTCCCGCCCGAAAGCAGTGCCGTCCGGGGGTTCCACTGTGGACGCGTGCCCAGCAGGTTCACAGCATCGGCGCGGAGAGGTATCGGCCTTTCGGCCGATATCGACTGGCTGGACGGCCAACGTCCGCCAGAACCCGAAACCCCTTACCGTCACGATGTGACGTTCCCGCGGAAAGCCGACCTGGCCTGGCGATGGCTCGGGCTCGAAGGCGTCGTGCTACTCGCCGCCCTGCTCTGCGACCTGCTGATCGTGGTGCCCGCGGCCTTCGACAACGTCGGCCCGAACGGCCGCGATCTGCTTCTCCTGCCGGGAATGTTCGCGATCTGCGCGTGCGCGCTGTGGGCCCGTAAACGGCCCGCGGGGGCCGCGTTCAGCGGGGCAGCTGTCCTCGTGGTCTCGACCAAGCTGATCACCGCGACCCATGCCAACGCGTATTCGACCCTGCTCCAAGACATCTCGTTGAGCGAAACCGTCGCCGGTCTGGAGCTGGTCTTCCACTGCGTGCGCCGGGCGCGGGCCTCGGCCGCGTTCCTGGCCGTCTCGGCGCTGGTGTGCGCGGCGCTGCTGGCCAGTCTTTTCCGCAGTGACACGACCACCGGCTACCGCGCTGGAATGACCGTGGTCGTCGGCGCGGCGATGCTGGTCACGGTGGTGATCGCGGGCCTGCGCTTCCGGAAGGTCGGCACGCCGGCGGAAGCGACCGCGGTGTCACGTCTGTTGCGCGACCAGTGGCCGTTGACGGGCGCGCTCTGCGTGCCGCTGTTCTTCGAGCTGTACGCGATGATCTCCTACGGCGTCCGGCTGTTCCCGCTGATGCTCTGCTCGCTCGCTGCCGCGATGCTCGCGGTGCTGGCCGCCCGGTACCCGGCGCGATCGGGACTGGCTCTCGCCGCGGCGATCCTCGGCACGGTGCCCGCGGCCTCGATCACGCCGCGCGACTACGTCCTGCCCGCCGACGCGATGACGATCACCGAGGTGCTGGCCGGGCTGGTAGTGGTCGTCCAGCTCGTCCGGTATCGCCCGCCCGACCGGGCCTGGCCGGTGATCGCCGTCCTCTCGTTGTCGGTGGCGGTCACCACCACGGTGAACCTCGTGCAGCACCGTAGCCGGGGCGAACTGGGCTCGCTGACCGTCGCGGCCCTGCTGCTTCTCGGCATCTCGGTCGCGACAGGGCTGTACTTCCGGGCCCGCGACTCGGAACGCGCGAAGGTGGTCGAGGCCGCGGTGACGGACGCGCAGACCTCCGAACGGATGGCGCTGGCCCGTGAACTGCACGACGTGGTCGCGCACCACGTCACCGGGATCGTGGTGCAGGCGCAGGCGGCGAAAATGATGGCGGAGCGGAATCCGGCGCTCGCGATGGAAGCGCTGACCCGCATCGAGGAGGCCGGCGCGGACGCCCTCACGGCGATGCGCAGGCTGGTGCGGAGCATGCGTTCCCACGGCGACAACGCCCAGGACGCCACCACCGATCTGGGCGCGGACCTGCGGCGGCTCGTGGCGGCCGGGCATCACGGTGTGCCGACCGACGTGGACCTGCGCTTGCCGGGCGAGATCCCGCAGGAGGTGGGGCGGTCTGCGCTGCGGCTGGTGCAGGAGTCGCTGACCAACGTCGGCAAGCACTCGGTGGGCGCCACCCGGGTCCGGGTGCTGGCCGAGGTCGTCGAAACGGGGTCCGAGGGCTTGCCCCTGAACGGGTTGCACCGCCAGACGACACAGGAGCTGCACATCCAGGTCAGCGACGACGGGCGGGCCGGGGACCCGCGACCGGCCGGCGGCTCGGGAGGATATGGTCTGGTCGGTATGCGGGAGCGGGTCGAGCTGCTGCGCGGCCGGCTCATCGCGGGACCGGTCCGGCAGGGCTGGCTTGTCGAGGCCTGGTTGCCTCTGGAGGAGGTTGCCGCCGAGTGATCCGGGTACTGATCGCGGACGACCAGAGCATGGTGCGCACGGGATTCCGCATGATCCTCGATGCCCAGGACGACATCGAGGTGGTCGCGGACGTCGCCGACGGCGTCTCGGCGGTGAGCAAGGCCCGTGAGCTGCGGCCGGACGTGTGCCTGCTGGACATCCGGATGCCAGGGCTCGACGGCCTGGAGGTGACCCGGCAGCTGGCCGGGCCGGACGTGGCCGACCCGGTCAAGGTGGTCGTGGTGACCACGTTCGACCTCGACGAGTACGTGCACACCGCGCTGCACAACGGCGCCAGCGGGTTTCTGCTCAAGGACGCGGGGCCCTCGCTGCTGATCGAAGCGGTACGGGCGGCCGAGCGGGGAGACGCGCTGGTGTCGCCACAGATCACCGTCCGTCTGCTCAAGCACTTCAACGGTTCGACGAAACAGCGGGTGGCACCGCCGAAGGAAGCGCTGACCGCCCGCGAGCGGGACGTGGTTCGCGCCGCCGCACGCGGCCGGACCAACACCGAGATCGGCACGGAGCTGTACCTCTCGCTGTCCACGGTGAAGACGCACCTGGCTTCGGTGCAGAGCAAGATCGGGGCGCGGAACCGCGTCGAGATCGCGGCCTGGGCCTGGCGATCCGGCCTCATGGACTGACCCGCGGGCTACCATCGGAAAATGCCACAACGGTTCACCGCGCCGATCATCCTGCCCTGCGACCCGACATGTTCGGTGATCCGGGACGGTGTGGTGGACGTCGACGAGGGGCGGATCGTGCACTGCGGGCCTGCCGTCGACGCACCGGCGTCGGAGGCACCCGTCACGAATCTGCCGGGCATCCTGTTGCCGGGACTGGTGAACGCACACGCGCACAGCCCCATGACGTTGCTGCGGGGCATGGGCGGCGACCTGCCCTTGCTGCGCTGGCTCAACGAAATCATCTGGCCCGCGGAAGCACGGTTGCGGCCGGAGGACGTCCGGGCCGGCATGCTGCTGGGGTCGGTGGAGATGCTCCGGAACGGGGTCACCACCAGTGTCGAAATGTACTTCCGGCCCGAGGAAGTGGCGTCCGCCGTGCTGGACACCGGCGCCAGGGCGGTGCTCGGCGGGCCCGCGATCGACCTGCCCGGGGTGGACTGGCGCGCGATGATCACCGCGACCGACCGCTGGATCGACACCGACGGGCTGCGCTTCGGTCCCGCCGAGCGGATCGAACTGTCCTACGCGCCGCACTCGGCGTACATGCTCCCGCCGGAGGCGCTGCGGCTCATCGGGGAGTCCGCGGCGGCGCGCGGTGCCCTGGTGCAGATCCATGTGGCCGAGGCGGCCGACGAGGATGTCAGGCAACGCGCGGAATTCGGTTCGGTGCCCCGGCTGCTGGACGAGGTGGGACTGCTCGACGGGCGGGTGCTGGCCGCGCACGCGGTGCATCTGTCCGATGAGGACATCGCGCTGTTCGCCGCGCGCGGGGTCGGCGTGGCGCACTGCCCCGGGTCGAACGCCAAGCTGGCGTCCGGTTTCGCCCGGTTGACCGAGCTGCGGTCGGCGTCCGTCGCCGTCGGGCTGGGTACCGACGGCCCGGCCAGTAACGACGATCTGGACCTGTGGGAGGAAATCCAGCTTTCCGCGCTGCTCGCTCGTCTGTCCACCAAGGACGCTATGGCGGTTCGGGCGGCGGACGCGTTGCTGCTGGCCACGCGAGGCGGGGCGGACGCGGCCGGACGCGATGATCTCGGCGCGCTCGAACCCGGCCGCTGGGCCGACTTCGTGCACATCGACACCGACGACCCGGCATTCGCGGCCGGGCTCGACGTACCCGACGAGCAACTGCTGGCGAACCTGGTGTGGGCGGCGGGCTCTCGCCGCGTCCGCGACGTGTGGGTGGCGGGCGAGCAGGTCGTCGGCGACGGTGAACCGCTCCGCGTTGAGCGTGCGAAAGTCCAGTCGGCCGCGCGTGAGGTCGCGGCGCGACTGCGTGGCTCAGTGGGGTAGGGGGCGGATAGTCAGTTCGGTCAGGTGCGCGTCCGCGCTTGCCGACACGGCGGCGAAGACGGCCTTCGCGACCGAGTCCGGCCGCAGGTACTCCTCGGGCGAGTACTCCTTGGCCTCGGCAGTGCTGACGGCCCGCTGCATCCCGGTGTCCGTCCGGCCCGGAAAGACGGAGGTGACCCGGATGCCGTTGCCCTCCTCCTCGGCCCGGAGCACATCCGCGAACGCGCGCGCGGCGAACTTGCTTGCCGCATAAGGACCCCACCGGGCTCGCGCGGTGAGTCCCTGCCCTGAGTTGATCACTACGACGTGCCCGCGCGCGGCCCGGAGCGCGGGCAGCAGCAGCCGGGTCAACTCGGCGACGGCGACCACGTTCACCTCGAAGTTCGCGCGCCACGCCGAGGGTTCCGACTCCGCGACCGTGCCGAGTTCGGCGACCCCGGCCGAGTGCACCAACACGTCCAGCCGGTCGATCTCGGCGGTCGCGCGGCGCAGGGCGTCGAAGTCGGTCAGGTCCACCGGCCACGGCTCGGCGCCCGGCAGGTCCACGGCCTGCTTCGCGAGCGCGTCGGCGTCGCGACCGCCGAGCAGCACCCGGTACGAGGATGCCAGTGCGCGGGCAACGGCCGCGCCGATCCCGCGCGATGCTCCGGTGACGAGGGCGAGTGACATGGCTCAACCTTACGAGATGGCTCCCGGACAATCTCTCCGAACGAACCCTGACGGTTCCGGAGCTCATCGTCTTCCCCACTCGCTCGCCGACGTCACCGGCCTGGCTGAGGACCTGCCCGGCACCCAGCGCCCAGGCCTGTGGCCATCGTGCTGGGTGCCAAGCCCCGTAGCGGACGGGAGTGAGCTACCTCCCCGACTTCCAGACCGAGATCACGGACGGGCGGGGGTGCGAGGTGCCGCCGTCCGGCCAGTGCGAGGTGGGCGCGGCCGGGGTTCCGTTCTCACCGGGATGCTGCACGGCGACGACCACGAAGTCCCCGGTCACCACCGGACCGCAGGTTTCCGCCCCGATCGGCACGGACAGGAACTGCTTGACGTGACCCCGTTCGGGGCCCTGGACGGGCACCGAGAACAACCCGTCGTTGGCGCCGAGCGCGTTGCCGTCGGTGGCGATCCACAGGTTGCCGTACGGGTCGAAGGCCACGTTGTCGGGGCAGGAGATCGGGCTGACCTGGTCCTTCGGGAAGCCGCCGAAGTAGGTGTCGGCGGTGGCCGGGTCACCACAGACCAGCAGGAGCCGCCATGAGAACTTCGTCGCGGCCGCGTCGCCGCCGGCTTCGTCCCATTCGAGGATGTGCCCGTTCTTGTTGCCGTTGCGCGGGTTCACCTCGTCGGCGCCGGCCTTGCCCGCCGCGCCACGGTCGGAGTTGTTGGTCAGCGCGGCGTAGATCCGGCCGTTGACCGGGTTCGGCTCGATGTCCTCGGGGCGGTCCATCTTGGTCGCGCCCACCTTGTCCGCCGCCTGGCGGGTGAACACGTACACCTCTTCGGCGGTGAAACCGTCCACAAAGGAGTTGTCACCGCTGGCCAACGGAATCCACTCGCCGGTGCCGTCGAACTCGCCGTCGCCGGGCAGCTTGCCGGTGCCGTCGAACTCGCCCGGGCTGTCGCCGGTGAACTTCGCGACGTACAGGGTGCCTTCGTCGAGCAGTGCCGAGTTGTGCCTGCGCGCGAGAGCACTCGTGCCCGGCTTGTACTTGCCCTTGGAGACGAACTTGTAGATGTATTCGAAGCGCTCGTCATCACCGGAGTAGACCGCGACCCGGCCGTCTTCGGTGATCTTGACCGTGGCCGCTTCGTGCTTGACCCGGCCGAGCGCGGTGTGCTTGACCGGCGTCGAGTTCGGATCGTTGGGGTCGATCTCGACCACCCAGCCGAACCGGTTCGGCTCGTTGGGCTCCTGTGCCACGTCCCAGCGCTTGTCGAAGCGCTCCCACTTACGAGTGCTGGTGCCCTTGCCGACGCCGTACCGGGTCAGCCGCGCCTGCGTGACCGGGTCGGTGACCTTGTCGGAGTTGGCGAAGTACTGGTGGAAGTTCTCTTCGCCGGAAAGGACGGTGCCCCACGGGGTCACGCCGCCGGAGCAGTTGTTCTGCGTGCCGCGGACCTTCCGGCCGGTCGGGTCGGCGGAGGTCTGGAGGAACCGGGAACCGGCGGCCGGGCCGCGCACCTCGAACTCGGTGTTCAGCGTGATCCGGCGGCCGTACCGGCTCGGCACCACCTTCAGCCCGCCACAGTGCTCCTGGACCACTCGCACCACCGACAGCCCGTGCGCCGCCCAGGAGATCCTGACCTGCTCCTCGGTCGGGTTGGCCGCGTCGTACCGGCCGGCCGGATACATCTGGACTTCGGTGGTGTACTCGTGGTTGACCACCATCAGGTAGCCGTCGCCGTGCGGGATCAGCCCGACGAAGTCGTTGTTGTAGCCGAACTGCTTCTCCTGCGCGGCCGCCGTCTGGTTGGCCACGTCGAACTTCGGCGCACCCGGCACCACCGGGTCCCCCCACCGGATCACCACGTTCTGCTGGTACCCGGGCGGGATCGTGACGGCGTCCGCGGTGTTCGGCGGCACGGGCTGGAAGTCCGTGCCCGGCGTGGGCCGGCCAGGCCAGGGCCGGCTCGGCACGGCGGCGGCGCTACCGGTCAGGCCCGCGAAGCCACCCGCCGCCGCGGCCATCACCGCGCCGGCCTTGAACATCCCGCGCCGGGAGAGCACACCCTTCGCGACATCGCCGAAGTACTCGTTACCCGACGTGTTCGGGGCGTCGTGCGCGCACTGGTTGCCACATCTGTATTCGCAGGTAACGGCGGCTCGGCCACCGGTGTGGGACAGCAAAGGCAGAAACACGAAGCCTCCAGATCACTCCGTCAGGGGAACGTGTTCGTGACGCTAAGCGAGAAAGACCATCCTGTCCCAAAGTTCAGGTAAACAGAAGGGAAAGGCGCCCGGCGGGTAGCGTCGTACCCCATGGAGGCCGTGATTTTCGATCTCGACGGCGTGCTGGTCGACTCCGAGCGGACCTGGGACGAGGTGCGCCGAGCGGTGATCGCCGAAAACGGTGGCCGCTGGACCGCTGAAGCCACCCGGGCCATGCAGGGGATGAGCACCCCCGAGTGGGCGCGCTACCTCGTCGAGGAACTCGGCGCCAAGCTCGCCCCCGAGCGGATCGCCCAGATCGTGATCGAGGAGATGGCCCGTCGCTACGCCGAGGCGCCGCCGGTGCTGCCCGGCGCCGCGGCGACCGTCCGGACGGTCGCCAAGCGCTACCCGGTCGCGATCGCCAGTTCCTCACCCCCGGTGCTCATCAACGCGTTCCTCGAAGCAACCGGCCTGACCGGGATCGTCCGGGTCGCGGTGTCCAGCGAGGAGGTCGCGGGGGGCAAGCCGGCCCCCGACGTCTACCTGGAGGCCGCCCGCAGGCTGGGGGCGCGACCGGAATCCTGCGCCGCCGTCGAAGACACCACCAACGGCCTGCGCGCCGCCCTCGAGGCCGGGATGACGGTCAACGCGGTACCGAACCCCCACTTCCCGCCGGATGAGGAAGTCCTCGCCAAGGTCAGCGCCGTGCTTACCGACATCACGGAGTTGCCTGCCGCGCTCAGCCGGCTGCCGGAGTGAAGGTCAGGTCCAGCACCCCGGTCTTGAACGTCTCGCTCCGCACTAGTCGCAGCGGATGGGTGGGCCCCTGCTCGAAAAGCCGCTGCCCGTGACCGACGACGATCGGGTGGACCAGGAGGTTGAGCTCGTCCAGCAGATCGTTCGCGAGCAGCCAGCGCACGAGGGTGGCACTCCCGAACATCCCGATGTCGCCGTCGGTCTCTTCCTTGATCTTCCTCAACCGCGTCGCGACGTCTCCGGAAACGACGGTTGTGTCGTGCCACGCCGGATTCTTCAAGGTGTTCGACACGACGTACTTCGGCACGTCGTTGATGAACTCGGCAAAGGCATCCGCCTGCTCGGGTGTTCCCGGATTCCGCTCCTGCCCCGGCCAGTAGGCCGACCAGGCGTCGTAGAGTACGCGCCCCATCAGGAACGCCCCGGCCGTCCGCATTCCCCGTTCGACCGCGGCACCCATCTCGTCGTTGAAGTACGGGAAGTGCCACTTTTCCGGCGATTCGACGACGCCGTCCAGTGAGATGAAGAAGTTCGACACGATCTTGCCCATAATGCGCTCCCGAAGTGAGTCCCGGCTTACGGCGATACAGACCGGCAAGCCTCGTGAAACTCGTCGCGCCCAAGAAACGGTCGGCAGCACTTCCCTTGAGGGTGGTGGCGGAACACGGGTGGGCCCGCTCCGGCGAAGCCCGGAACGGGCCGTTGATCGTGCTGTCGCCTACCGGTCGAGGTCGCCCCGGATGAAGGCTTCCACCGCGTCGCGGGCCTCCGAGTCGGAGTACTGCACCGGTGGCGACTTCATGAAGTACGAGGACGCGGACAGCAGCGGGCCGCCGATCCCCCGGTCGAGCGCGATCTTCGCGGCACGGACCGCGTCGATGATGATGCCCGCCGAGTTCGGCGAGTCCCACACCTCGAGCTTGTACTCCAGGCTCAGCGGCACGTCACCGAACGCCCGGCCCTCCAGCCGCACGTACGCCCACTTGCGGTCGTCGAGCCACTGCACGTAGTCCGACGGGCCGACGTGCACGTTGGCCTTGCCGAGGTCACGGTCGATCTGGGAGGTCACCGCCTGGGTCTTGGAGACCTTCTTCGACTCCAGCCGCTCGAGCTCCTTCATGTTCTTGAAGTCCATGTTGCCGCCCACGTTGAGCTGCATGGTGCGGTCGAGTTGGACCCCG
Organism: Amycolatopsis sp.; assembly: GCF_035276945.1. Taxonomy (GTDB): domain Bacteria; phylum Actinomycetota; class Actinomycetes; order Mycobacteriales; family Pseudonocardiaceae; genus Amycolatopsis_E. The sequence continues at coordinate 88,769 of NZ_DATELF010000085.1, forward strand.
CGGTCCTCGAACAGCCTCGCCAGCACGCGGTGCGTGATGGTCGCGCCGACCTGGGACTTGATGTCGTCACCGACGATCGGCAGGCCGGCGTCGGTGAACTTGCGCGCCCACTCCGGATCGGAGGCGATGAACACCGGGATCGCGTTCACGAACGCCACTCCGGCGTCGATCGCGGCCTGGGCATAGAACTTCTGCGCCGCTTCCGAGCCCACCGGTAGGTAGGACACCAGCACGTGCGCACCGGACTCGCGCAACGCGGCGGCGATGTCCACCGGGGACTCGTCCGACTCCTCGATGGTCTCCTGGTAGAACCGGCCGAGCCCGTCCAGGGTGTGCCCCCGCTGCACCGGAACGCCCAGCGGCGGCACGTCGGTGATCTTGATGGTGTTGTTCTCGCTGGCGAGGATGGCCTCCGACAGGTCCCGGCCCACCTTCTTCGCATCGACGTCGAACGCGGCCACGAACTCCACGTCGCCCACGTGGTACTGGCCGAAGCGGACATGCATCAACCCGGGCACGCGGGCCGCCGGGTCGGCGTCACGGTAGTAGTGCACGCCCTGCACCAGTGATGCCGCGCAGTTGCCGACGCCAACGATGGCCACCTTCACGCGGCCGCTGTCGTCGCCCATGCCGGTCTCTCCTTCACTCTTTGTTGACTGGTCTTCCACGCGGCGCCTTCAGCTCTGGAGCCCGCGTTGTTCGGCCTGTTCGCTCGCGATCAACTCGTTGAGCCAGCGCACCTCACGCTCGCTGCTCTCCAGACCGAGCCGGTGCAGTTCACGCGTGTACCGGTCGATCTTCTCCTCGGCCCTGGCCAGAGCCGCGCGAAGACCCTCGCGGCGTTCCTCGACGCGCCGGCGACGGCCCTCGAGAATGCGCATCCTCACCGCGGCCGGAGTCCGGGAAAAGAACGCCAGGTGAACGCCGAAGCCCTCGTCGTCCCAGGTCTGGGGACCGGCGTCGGCGAGCAGTTCGGCGAAGTGCTCCTTGCCTTCGGCCGTGAGCTTGTACACCCGGCGCGCCCGCCTGCCCCAGCTTCGGGACGGCTCGACCGCCTCATCGGCCTCCTCGACGATGAAGCCCGCCCGCTGCAACCGACGTAGGGTCGGGTACAGCGAGCCGTAGGAGAACGTGCGGAACATGCCGAACGTGTCGTGTAGCCGTTTGCGCAGCACATAACCGTGCATGGGCGCCTCGTGCAGTAGCCCGAGGATCGCGAACTCCAGCACGGTGCACCTCCCCTCCGGGATCAAACAGCATCTTCAACCTAACGTCCCATTATATCGAAGCGATACATCGAAGTGGCGCAGCTAACGGCCCTGAACACCGCGAAGTTCACCGGAGAGTTATCGAATCGTCGGCGTGTTACGGCAACCGAGGTGATCTCTAGGCAGAACAGGTCAGCGCCGCCACGCCTGGGCCACGTACTCTGTCAGCGTGCGAAACCAGCGACAGGTCGTGGATTACGCCTTGCAGCGCAGGGCGCTGCTGGCCGACGTCCGCTCCGGTCGGGTCGGCACGGCCGAGGTCTGCGACGCCGGCCCGTACCTGCTCAGGGCCGCCAAGTTCCACGGCGAACCGGGCGAGGGCCCCTGCCCGGTCTGCCGGAAGGAGGCGGTGACGCTGGTGTCCTGGGTCTATGGGGACGAACTCCAGCACGCCTCCGGTTCGGCCAGGACACCGGCCGAACTCGCCCGGATGGCGAAGCTGTTCGGCGAGTTCACCGTGTACGTGGTCGAGGTCTGCCAGACCTGCGCATGGAACCACCTGGTGCGGTCATACGTCCTGGGCACAGGGGACCCACGAGGGTCCTCCAAGAAGACAGCGGGGCAGTGACCGAAGGCGTGCGAACAACCGATCACAGAACGGCGTCCCCCGAGCTGCCGGTCTGGGAGGCTCTTTCGTGAACGACCAGTACAACCGTTCCTGGCCCGGCCAGGAGCCTGATGATCCCCGTCGTGCCCAGTGGCCGACGGGCGAGGAACCCCAGTGGCCCAACGGAAACGAGTCTCCGCCACGAGCACCCCGGTCGCCGTCCCCCCACTGGCCGACCGGCGACGAACAGCCGCCGCGGCGGCCCGGGCCCGATCCGGACCGCGTCCAGCGCCGGGTCCCGCCCGCC